>NZ_CP184985.1:3320000-4234671 GCF_049393815.1 Cupriavidus sp. H19C3 | reverse complement strand
TCGGCATCGTGGCCATCCGGACCCGGTCAGGATCAGAACGACGATCCGGGCTGCTGCAGAAATGCGCGTTCTTCGGCGGTGCTGGTTCTGCCGAGCACCGCATTGCGATGCGGAAAGCGTCCGAAGCGCGCGATGATCGCGCAATGCCGCTCGGCCCATATCGCCTGCTCGATGCCGGTCTCTTCCTGCAGCGCGGCATGCTGGCGCACCGATTCCCGCTGGATCGCGAGATCCTCGGCGTGCTGCAGCGGCATGAGGCAGAACATGCGATGGTAGATGGTCGGCAACTGGCGGTCCCAGCCGCGCGCGATCATGCGCAGGGTCAGCGCGAGGGCCGCGGCATCGGTGGCAAAGCTGCGTGGGTCGCCGCGAAACATGTTGCGCGGCAACTGGTCGAGCAGCAGGACGCGCGCGCATGCACCGGTGGGCGTGACCGACCAGTCGTCGGTCGGGTCGTCGGTCAGGTCGTCGCCCGGGTCAGCGGAGCCGCCACGCATGGCGGCGAACGCAGACTGCCATACCGGCAGGAAGTCCGCGCGCACCGTATCGTCGAAGTCCGACGACTTGCGGAACCACTCGCGCCGATAGGTATTCCACGCGGGCCCGCCGGGCACATCGAACCAGAAATCGAGCACGCGTTGCGCGTCGGCCGGGAGCATCAGGTCCCCTCAGCGCGCCACATTGCGCATCCAGTCCGCGGTCTGGAAAAACGCCTGCATCAACCGCAGCCGCAGGTCCTCGCCAAGGCCGAGGTCTTCCATCGCCATCGCCATGCAGCGCATCCACTGGTCGCGCTCGCTGATGCCGATCTCGAACGGCAGGTGACGCGCGCGCAGGCGCGGATGGCCAAAGCGTTCGATGTAGAGGCTCGGGCCACCGAGCCAGCCGGAGAGGAACCAGAACAGCTTGTCGCGCGAGCCGTCGAGCGAGGCCGGATGCAGCGCGCGCAGGCCCTGGAACCCGGGCTCGAGGTCCATCAGGTCGTAGAAGCGGTCGACGAGCTCGCGCACGCGCGACTCGCCGCCCACGAGTTCATAGGCGGTGACTTCCTGCGCGGGGGTATCGGCAGGCGGGTTGGCAGAAGTATCGGTCATATCGAATCACGGTCAGGCGTCGCGCAGCGTGGCAAGCGCGGGTTGCCGCAGCACCTCGCGCAGGCCGAGCCAGCCGCCGGCAAAGGCGCACAGCATGCCAGAAACCACGCCAACCGGCACGATCCAGCCATTGAAGCGGTACGGGAAATCGAACACGAACTGCGACAGCCCCCAACCCACCGCAAGCGCGCCGAGGCTGGCCAGCAGGCCCGCGAGCCCGCCCACCACGAGGAATTCCGCGTACTGCGTCTGGCGCACCAGGGCGGCGCTGGCGCCGAGCGCCTTGAGCAGGCCGGCATCGCGCTTGCGCTCGTCGCGCGCGCCCGAAAGCGCCGCATACAGCACCGTTACGCCGGCCAGCAGTGTGAAGACGAAGAGAAACTCCACGGCCGCGATCACCTGGTCCAGCACCGCCTGTACCTGCCGCAGGATCAGGTCGGTATTGACCACCGTGATGTTCGGAAACGCCGCCGTCAGTTGGTTGCCGAGCGCGGCCTTGGCGGCTGGCAGGTGAAACGCCGTGATGTAGGTGGCCGGCAGGTCGCGCATCTGCGTGGTGGGCAGGATCACGAAGAAATTGACGCGCATCGAGCTCCATTCGAGCTTGCGCAGCGAGGTGACGGGCGCCTCCACGGTCTGGCCCGCGACGTCGAAGCGCAGCGTATCGCCGAGCCGGATGCGCAGGGTCTTGGCGATGCCCTCCTCCACCGACGCGCCGGCCGGCAGTCCCGCGCCATTGGACCATTGTCCCGCCACGATCTGGTTGCCAGCGGGCAGCGCGTCGGTGTACGAGAGGTTGAATTCGCGCTCGACCAGGTTGCGCGCGCGGCCATCGGGATAGCTGTCGGGCTGGATGGGGCGGTCGTCGATATGCGTGAGCCGGCCACGCACCATCGGGTAGAGCAGGTCCGCGATGCCGTTGCGCTCCAGCATGGCGCGCAGCGGGTCGCGCTGGTCGGGCTGGATATTGATGATGAAGCGATTGGGCGCATCGGCGGGCGTGGCGTTGCGCCACGAGTCGATCAGGTCGTTGCGCGTCATGCCGAGCAGCAGCAGCGCCATCAGCCCGATGGCCAGCGCCACGGTTTGCAGCGCCGTGACGGCGCGGCGGCGTTCCAGCACGGCGAGCGCAAAGCGCCAGCCCACGCTGCCGCGCGCACGGCCGCGCAGGCCGCGCGACAGCATGGTCAGCAGCGCAAGTGCCAGCAGGGCAAACACGATGCCCGCGCCGACAAACCCGCCGGCAGTGGTCAGGCCCAGCTTGAGATCGCGCGCGGCCACCAGCAGCAGCGCGACAAAGGCGCCCAGGCCAAGCGCATACGCGACCCAGGCCGAGATGGGCGGCGTACCGATATCGCGGCGCAGGACCCGCAGCGGGGCCACGCGCGTGAGCGCCAGCAACGGCGGCAAGGCGAAGCCCACCAGCAGAACCAGCCCGGCCGCGATGCCGACCAGCGCCGGCACCAGCGACGGCTGCGGCAGCGACACCTGCAGCAGCCCGCCCAGCGACAGCAGCAGGCCATAGTGGGCGACGTAGCCGAGCCCCACGCCGACCGCCGCGCCGGCGAGGCCGAGCAGCAGGAATTCGAGCCCGAAGGCAGCGAGGATCTGCGCGCGCGTCAGGCCCATGCACTTGTACACGGCGCACGCGTCGGTATGGCGCTGCATGTAGCGGCGCGCCGACATCGCGATGGCCACCGCGGCGATCATCGACGACAGCACCGCTACCAGCGACAGGAAGCGCTCGGCCCGGTCGAGCGTCTGGCGCATCTGCGGCTGCCCCGATTCGAGCGATTCGATGCGGGTATTGCGCAGATGACGTTGCGCGATCTCGCCCTCGGCCCATTTGCGGTAAGCCGCGCCCGCGGCGTCGGGCCCCGCCACCAGCAGGCGATACGTCACGCGGCTGCCCCAGCCGATCAGGCCGGTGGCGTCGAGATCGGACAGCGGCAGCATCACGCGCGGCGCGAAGTTCATGAAGCCGGCGCCACGATCGAGTTCCTGCGTGATGATGCGGGCGATACGGAAGGTCTTGTTGCCGAGCTGCAGGCTATCGCCCACGCGCACGCCCAGCGCGATCAGCAGCGCCTCGTCGACCCACACCGTGCCGGCAGCCGGGATGCCCTCCGCTTCGTGCTCGGGACCACCCGGGGCTTCGGCCACCTTGAGCCGGCCCCGCAGCGGATAACCGTCCGTGACCGCCTTGAGCGCCGCGAGCTGGCTCGGCGCCTCCGCGCCGGCCTGCGCGCTGCCTGCTGCGCTCCCGGCACCGCCTTCGCTGCCGGCGCCGACCACACCGGCCGGGCTGCCCGCCCCGGCCACGCGCGCGGTGGCCATGCTCGGGAACGTGACCGTCTGCGCCACGCGCAGGCCGTCGCGCGCCGCCTGCTCGGCAAAGGCGGCGGCAAACGGCTGGTCCGAGATCAGCAGCACGTCGGCGGCAATCATCTGCCGGGCGTCGCGTTCGAGCCCGAGCCGCATGCGGTCGGCCAGGAAGCCCACGCTGGTCAGCGCGGCCACCGCCAGCACCAGCGCGAACAGCAGCAGCGTCAGCTCGCCGGCCAGCCAGTCGCGGCGCGCCATGCGCAGGGCCTGATGCCACGCGGAAAAGCGGGCGGATGAGTGGGAAGTGGAGGTCCGCATCGGTTGCAGGGGCAGTTCGTTGACAGAAGTGATCCGTTACAGCAGGAGTCGGTTAGCCGGCGCGATCGGTGACAGCGACATCAGCTTCCGGCAGACACCGGCGCACCGGCCCCGGTGCAGCCGGAGCGCGCGGCGGGATGGCGCGGCACGGCGGCAGCGGCTGGCGCATCAATCGGGCGCGCGCGGCCGGCGCAGGCTTGCGTGCAGGCGCCGCACCCCGCGCCAGAGCCTGGGCAGCAGCCAGATGGCGACGACCAGGAAGACGCCGAGCAGCACCAGAAACAGCAGCGGCAGGAAGAACGCCAGCAGCAGGCCACCGGTGGCCGTCACATCCTCGGTGAAAGAGGCCACCCAGTTGGAAAAAGGTTCCGGCGAGACATTGATCAGCGCGCGCGTACCGGCCTTGGCCGCATGCGCGGTGCCGGCCAGCGTGCCGCCGATCAGGCCGGCGCCGACCATCCACTGCGGATCCATATGGCCGAATGCCGCGGCCGCCAGCACCGCGCCGGCCGGAATCCGGATAAAGGTCTGGATGCCGTCCCACACCGTATCGAAGCCGGGCACCTTGTCGGCGACGAATTCGGCGGTGGCCAGCACCGCGGCAATGCCGATCACCCACCAGGACGACAGCACCTCCAGCCCGCCCGGCAATTCGAGCCAGCCCAGCCGCGCCAGCACGCCGGCGGCCAGCACGGCCAGGTACAGGCGGATGCCGCTGGCCCAGGACATGCCTGCGGCCAGCGCGGCGGTCTCGAGCATAAGCGCCTCGCGCTGAGGTGGTAATGGCGTCGAGTGTACTGGAAGCGCGGCGTTCGCTCCGCGCCGCCCACCCGGTGCCGACCCGGTGCCGACCCGGTGCCCACGCCGTGCCGACCCAATGCCGGTCCGCGGTCCGCCGACCGGGCGCTATCCCGCCGTTGCCTCCAGCCGGGGCAACTGCGGCAGGTCCGCCGCCACTTCGGCGATCATGCGCCGCAGCCACATCACATCGGGCGCGGCATGGCAGCGCTCGTGCCAGAGCTGGTAGAAGCGCATGCGCGGAAACGACACCGGCGACGGCACCATGCGAATCGGCAGGTATTGGGCGTAATGCGCGGCAAACTGGCGGCCGGTGGTGAACACCATGTCGGTCTTCATCAGCACGTACGGCACCAGCCCGAAATATGGCAGGGTGACCTGGATATTGCGTTTGTAGCCAAGCTCGGCCAACGACTGGTCGATCATGCTGCGCTGCATCGACGCATACGGCGCCGGCGCCAGGTGCGGCATTTCCAGGTAGTGCCTGAGGGTCAGGCCGTTGCGCGCGAGCGGATGCTGGGCGCCGAGCATGCACACCACCTCGTCGTCGAACAGTGGCGAGATATGCAGGTGCTCGGGCGGCGACAGCCAGTTGCCCACCACGATATCGAGCTGGCCCTGCTCCAGCGCCTCCAGGAAGTCGCTCGACTGCGTCATCGGATGGACAAACAGCTTGGCGCCCGGCGCCAGCCGGCGCACGCGCTCGACGATATTGGGCAGGAAGAAGGCATCCAGATAGTCCGGCGCGCCCAGGTGGAACGTCCGCACCGTGGTGGACGGATCGAACTGCTGGGGCGGACGCGCGATGCGGTCCATCGCGGCCAGGCTCTGCTCGGCCAGCGCCAGCAGCTCGCGTCCGCGCTCGGTCGGCACCATGCCGTTCTTGCCGCGCACCAGGATGGCGTCGCCGGTAATCTCGCGCAGCCGCTTGAGCGTATTGCTGATGGCCGGTTGGGACTGCCCCAGCCGGACCGCCGTGCGCGTGACGCTCTGCTCGGTCAGCAGGGTGTGGAGCACGCGCAGCAGGTAGGTATCGAGATGGTCGCGTCCGTGCATGGAGACGGCTGGCGTGGGGGAGCTTAGAGGCGCATAGTGTATGACACGGCCCCCAGGCACGGTCAATTCGGGCGAAGCCCGGGGGGGTGCGCGTGTGGTGCCGCGTACCGCTCGCTCCCGGCGCGGGTTCCAGCTCGTGAGCGCCTTGTTTTTCCCGGTTTGCCGGCCGGTGGTTCCGGCGCCGCCCGCGCGCCGGCCAGCCCGGGCCCGCGCCTGATTCCCGTTATCACCTGGGCCGAATATTGCATCCGGTCCCCGATGCTATGTTTGCTGCCATCCACGAAAGAGAGAAGACCATGGAGACGCAAACCATCCGCTTTTACCACCGCGGCCAGGTCAGAGAGGTCGCCGACGCGCCGGTCACCCGCACCGTGCTGCAATACCTGCGCGAGGACGTACGCTGCACGGGCACCAAGGAGGGCTGCGCCGAGGGCGACTGTGGCGCCTGCACCGTCGTGGTGGGCGAGCTGCGCGATGATGGCAAGGTCGAGTTCAAGGCCGTCAACGCCTGCATCCAGTTCCTGCCGACGCTCGACGGCAAGGCGCTGGTGACGGTGGAAGACCTGCGCCAGGCCGACGGCACGCTGCACCCGGTGCAGGAAGCGATGGTCGAATGCCATGGTTCCCAATGCGGCTTCTGCACGCCGGGCTTCGTGATGTCGCTGTGGGCGCTCTACCAGCGCCACAGCGGGCCGGACGCGCACGACGGCACCACGCCGTCGCGCGCCACCATCTGCGATGCGCTGACCGGCAACCTGTGCCGCTGCACCGGCTATCGCCCGATCGTCGACGCCGGCCTGCGCATGATGCAGTTGCCCGCGCCCGCCCGGGACCAGCTCGATCCGGCCGTGATCGCCGACACCCTGCGCGGCCTGCGCCGCACGCAAACCTTCCACTACAGCGCGCACGGCCAGCATTTCTACGCGCCGCGCAGCGCCGCCGAGTTCGCCCGCATCAGGGCGGACCAGCCCGGGATCCGCATCCTGGCCGGCAGCACCGACGTCGGCCTGTGGGTCACCAAGCAGTTCCGCGCGCTCGGCGACCTGCTGTATGTGGGCCAGGTGGCGGACCTCGACACGATTGCCACGCGCGACGGCATGATCGAGATCGGTGCCGCCGTCACGCTCGAACCCGCCTATGCGGCCCTGACCGCCGCCCATCCCGAGCTCGAGGAACTGTGGAAGCGCTTTGCCTCGCTGCCGATCCGCAATGCGGGCACACTCGGCGGCAATATCGCCAACGGCTCGCCGATCGGTGACTCGATGCCGGCACTGATCGCGCTCGGTGCGGAGGTGGTGCTGCAGCACGGTGACGTACGCCGCACGCTGCCGCTGGAAGACCTGTACCTGGCTTACCAGAAGACCGCGATGACACCGGGCGAATTCGTTGCCGCGCTGCGCGTGCCGGTGCGGGGGCCCGGGCATTTCCGCACCTACAAGCTGTCCAAACGCTTTGACGAGGATATCTCGGCCGTCTGCGCCGCCTTCGGCATCGATGTCGACGCCGGCACGGGCCTCGTCACCGCCGCGCGCATCGCATTCGGGGGCATGGCCGCCACGCCAAAGCGCGCCGCGCACGCCGAAGCGGCATTGACCGGCCAGCCCTGGACCGAGGCGACCGCGCGTGCCGGCATGGCGGCGCTGGCCCGGGACTACACGCCGTTGAGCGATATGCGCGCGACCGCGTCGTATCGCAGCCGCGGCGCGGCCAACCTGCTCTACCGCTTCTGGCTGGAGACGCGGGCCGATGCGCTGCCGGCGGCGGCGGTCAATGTACGGGCGGCCGGTGCCGGCCTGGCCCCCGTGACGGCGGCCATGGCGCCCGCCGCGAGTGTATAGGCGCGCACAAGGAGACCGCCAGCATGAACAAGCAGACCGAACCCTTCCTGCTCGATGCCAGCGTGGCCGCGGAATCGTCTCCGCAGGTCGGCATCTCGCGCCCGCACGAATCGGCCCATCTGCACGCGGCCGGCACCGCCACCTATACCGACGACATCCCCGAGCTGGCCGGTACGCTGCACGCGGCGCTCGGCATGAGCACGCGCGCCCATGCCCGCATCCGCGCCATGTCTCTCGACCAGGTGCGCCGCGCCCCGGGCGTGGTGGCCGTGCTGAGCGCCGCCGATATTCCGGGCGTCAACGACTGCGGACCGATCATTCACGACGACCCGATCCTGGCGCGCGACGTGGTGCAGTTCATCGGCCAGCCGATCTTTATCGTGGTGGCGGCGTCGCACGACGACGCCCGCCGCGCCGCGCGCCTGGCGGAGATCGACTACGAAGACCTGCCGCCGGTGCTCTCGCCCGAGGCCGCGCACGCGGCCGGCAGCTATGTACTGCCGCCGATGCACCTGACGCGCGGTGAACCGCGCCAGCATATCGACGGCGCCACGCGTCGCGACGCCGGCAAGATCCGCCTCGGCGGCCAGGAACAGTTCTACCTGGAAGGACAGATCGCCTACGCCGCGCCGCGCGAGAACGACGGCATGCACGTGTGGTGCTCCACCCAGCATCCGACCGAGATGCAGCACGCGGTGGCCCATATGCTCGGCTGGCACGCACACCAGGTGCTGGTGGAATGCCGCCGCATGGGCGGCGGCTTCGGCGGCAAGGAATCGCAGTCGGCGCTCTTCGCCTGTTGCGCCGCGCTGGCCGCGTGGAAGCTCCTGTGCCCGGTCAAGCTGCGACCCGACCGCGACGACGACATGATGATCACCGGCAAGCGGCACGACTTCCTGTTCGACTTCGAGGTGGGTCACGACGACCAGGGCCGTATCGAAGGCGTGCGCGTGGAGATGGTCTCGCGCGCGGGCTTCTCGGCGGACCTGTCGGGCCCGGTGATGACCCGCGCGATCTGCCACTTCGACAATGCCTACTGGCTGCCCAACGTGCAGATCGATGGCTACTGCGGCCGGACCAATACGCAGAGCAACACCGCATTCCGCGGCTTTGGCGGCCCGCAGGGCGCGTTTGCGATGGAGTACATCCTCGACAACGTGGCCCGCAACGTCGGCCTGGACGCGCTGGCGGTACGCCGCGCCAATTTCTACGGCAAGACCGAGCGCAATGTCACGCCGTACGGCCAGACCGTCGAGGACAACGTGATCCACGAGCTGATCGACGAGCTCGTGGCGTCCAGCGGCTACGAGGCGCGCCGTGCCGCGACGCGCGCGTTCAACGCGACCAGTCCGGTGCTCAAGAAAGGCATCGCGATCACGCCCGTCAAGTTCGGCATCTCGTTCAACGTCGCGCACTTCAACCAGGCCGGCGCGCTGGTGCACGTCTATAACGACGGCTCGGTGCTGGTCAACCATGGCGGCACGGAAATGGGCCAGGGCCTCAACACCAAGGTGGCGATGGTGGTGGCGCATGAACTCGGCATCCGCATGGAGCGCGTGCGCGTGACCGCCACCGATACCAGCAAGGTGGCCAACACCTCGGCCACGGCGGCCTCCACCGGCGCCGACCTCAACGGCAAGGCCGCGCAGGATGCGGCCCGCCAGATCCGTGCGCGGCTCAGCGCGTTTGCCGCGCGCAAGGCCGGCGTGGAAGCCGACACGGTGCGCTTCGGCGACGATCTCGTGGTAGCCGGCGAGCTGCGCATGTCGTTCGGCGATCTCGCGCGTGAAGCCTATGTGGCACGCGTGCAGTTGTGGTCCGACGGCTTCTACACCACGCCCAGGCTGCATTGGGACCAGGCGAAACTGCAGGGCCGCCCGTTCTACTACTACGCCTACGGCGCGGCCTGCTCCGAGGTGCTGGTGGACACGCTCACCGGCGAATGGAAGCTGCTGCGCGCCGATGCGCTGCACGACGCCGGCCAGTCGCTGAACCCGGCCATCGATATCGGCCAGGTGGAAGGCGCCTTCATCCAGGGCATGGGCTGGCTGACCACCGAGGAACTCTGGTGGAACCGCGATGGCAAGCTCATGACGCACGCGCCATCCACCTACAAGATCCCGACCGTCAATGACTGTCCCGAGGACTTCCACGTGCGGCTGTTCCAGAACCGCAACGTGGAGGACAGCATCCACCGCTCGAAGGCGGTCGGCGAGCCGCCGCTGCTGCTGCCGTTTTCGGTGTTCTTTGCCATCCGCGATGCGCTGGCCGCGCTCGGCGACTATCGCATCAACCCGCCGCTGCGCGCGCCCGCCACCAGCGAGGCGATTCTCGATGCGGCGGAAGCCGTCATGGAGGCGGCGGCCCAGGCCGCCTGAGCGCACCATGCAGGACGCACCGCTCAAGCCGTTCCGCTTTGCCGACGCCGCACGCTGGATCCGCGCCGGCGTGCCGGTGGTCATGGTCACCATCGTCGAGGTCAAGGGTTCGGCGCCGCGCGAGCCCGGCATCCGCATGCTGGTGACGGCCGACGACCTGGTCGGCACCATCGGCGGCGGCCATCTCGAATGGCGCGGCATGGAGATCGCGCGTGCGCTGCTGGGCGCAACGGGTGCTCCCGCGCAACGCCGCGTCGAACGCATCCCGCTCGGCCCCGCGCTGGGGCAGTGCTGCGGCGGCGTGGTGTGGCTCGGCTTCGAAGCCTTGGGCGCGGACGATCTGGCATGGCTCGATGCGGTGGAGCACGCCTTTGCCGGCGGCCGCGCGCTCGTGCGCACGGTGCCGGCGCGCGGACCGGTCACGCTGGCCGAGAGCCGCGCCCTGCTGCCATCGGTGGCGTGCCACGCGGACGGCTGGACCGACACGCTGGTGCCCGCCGACATGCATGTGGTGCTGTTCGGCGCCGGCCATGTCGGCCACGCGCTGGTGCAGGTGCTGGCGCAGCTGCCCTGCCGCGTGCACTGGGTCGACGAGCGCGACACGCTGTTTCCGCCGGGACTGCCCGCCAACGTGACGGCGGAAGCGTCGGATATCCCCGAGGCGGTGGTCGACCACGCGCCGGCCGGCAGCTATTTTCTGGTGATGACGCATAGCCACGCGCTCGACCAGTCGCTGTGCGAGCGGATTCTGCGACGCACCGATTTTGCGTATTTCGGCCTGATCGGATCGAAGACCAAGCGCGCGCGCTTCGAGCATCGCATGGCCGAGCATGGCGTGGACCCGGCGCGCTTTGCGGAAATGACGTGTCCGATCGGGGTTCCCGGCATTACGGACAAGGCTCCGGCTATGATTGCGGTAGCCATCGTCGCCCAGCTGCTGCAGGTGCGGGACCAGCGCATTGCCGCGCTGGCCGCCAGTCGCGTGGAGGCGGTGCATCCGTAACCCGGCGCGCGCCGCGCGGACAGGTCGACCGGTCGCCCCACCGCACCTGGCCAACCGTGCCACGCGGCCGTGCCGACGCCGAACCACCTCATAGAAACAAGAGGGCCCCACATGACCATCGATGCCGCGCTCGCGGACAAGATCCGCCGCACGCCCAAGGCAGAACTGCACGTGCATATCGAAGGCACGCTCGAACCCGAGCGCATCTTCCGGCTGGCCCAGCGCAACCACGTCGCGCTACCCTACTCCAGCGTCGAGGCCCTGCGCGCAGCCTATGCCTTTACCGACCTGCAGTCGTTTCTCGACATTTACTACGCGGGCGCGAGCGTGCTGCTGACCGAGGAAGATTTCTTCGACATGACGATGGACTACGTCCAGCGCGCCGTGGCCGACAACGTACGCCACGCCGAGATTTTCTTCGACCCGCAGACCCACACCGCGCGCGGCGTGCCGATTGGCGTGGTGATCGATGGCATTGCCGACGCGCTGGCGCAGGCGCGTACCGAGTACGATTTTTCGAGCCGCATGATTCTCTGCTTTCTGCGGCACCTGTCCGAGGAAGACGCGTTTGCCACGCTGGAGGCCGCGCTGCCGTACCGCGACCGCTTCGTCGGCGTGGGACTCGACTCGTCCGAGCGTGGCCATCCGCCCGGGAAATTCGCGCGCGTCTTCGCCCGCGCGCGCGAACTGGGCCTGCACCTCGTGGCCCATGCCGGCGAGGAAGGCCCGGCCCAGTATGTGCGCGACGCGCTCGATATCCTGCACGTCGAGCGCATCGACCACGGCGTGCGCGCGATCGACGACGACGCGCTGATCGAACGGCTGGCGCGCGAGCGCATCGCGCTGACGGTCTGCCCGCTGTCGAACGTCAAGCTCAAGGTCTACCCGGACCTGCGCGACCATCCCGCCAAGCGCATGCTCGACGCCGGCGTGGCGGTGACACTGCACTCGGACGATCCGGCCTACTTCGGCGGCTACATGAACGCCAACTGGGAAGCCACGTTCGACGCGCTGCCGCTCGATGCCGCCGACGCGCACAAGCTGGCCCGCAACAGCTTTGAAGCGGCCTTCCTGCCTCCCGCACTGAAGGCCGAGTACCTGGCGGAGGTCGACCACTTCTGGTCGG
The DNA here is from genome assembly GCF_049393815.1 of Cupriavidus sp. H19C3. Taxonomy (NCBI): domain Bacteria; kingdom Pseudomonadati; phylum Pseudomonadota; class Betaproteobacteria; order Burkholderiales; family Burkholderiaceae; genus Cupriavidus; species Cupriavidus sp. H19C3. Next base: position 4,222,735 of record NZ_CP184985.1, on the reverse strand, counting down.
CACCGTCCCACCCCACGCCCGCCGCGGCACCCGCGACCTGACGGGTACCCGACGGGCCCATGCCCAACGAGCCGGCCTGCCCGCAAGACGATGCGGGCCGCCGGCCGCGAGAGATCACATCATGACGACGATTCCCCCCTCCCCCGGCGCACGCCACACGCCGACCCGCGCCGTGCGCGGCCGCATTCTCCATTTCCTGCGCGATCCGCAGTTCCACGAGGATGCCTGCGAGTATTGGGAAGACGGCGTGCTGATCATCCGTGCCGGGCGCATCGTCGCCGCGGGCGATCATGAAGCGTTGCTGCCGCAGATTCCCGCCGGCGCGGACATCGTCGACCATCGCGGCAAGCTGATCGTGCCCGGCTTTATCGATACGCACGTGCACTACCCGCAGACCGACATCATCGCGTCGCCGTCGCCAGGCCTGCTGCACTGGCTGGAAACCTACACCTTTCCCGAGGAACGCCGTTTCAGCGAGCCCGCCTATGCGCGCGCGGTGGCGGCATTCTTCGCCGACGAGCTGCTGCGCAACGGCACCACCAGCGCGGTGGTCTGGAGCACGGTGCACGCGACTTCAGCCGATGCGCTGTTCGCGGCCAGCGCCGAGCGCAACATGCGCATGGTCACCGGCAAGGTGCTGATGGACCGCAACTGCCCGGAGTTCCTGCGCGATACCGCCGAATCCGGGGCGCGCGACTCGGCCGACCTGATCTCGCGCTGGCACAACCAGGGACGCCTGGCGTACGCCATCACCCCGCGCTTTGCGCCGACTTCGAGCGAGGCGCAGCTGCGCGCCTGCGGCGAGCTTGCGCGCGCCTATCCGGACACGTTTATCCAGACCCACGTGGCGGAGAACCGCGACGAGGTGAAATGGGTGGCCGAACTGTTTCCGGACGCGCGCAGCTACCTCGACGTCTACGACCGCCACGGGCTGCTGCGTCCCGGCGCGTTCTACGGACATGCGATCTACCTCGATCCCGACGACCGCCGCCGGCTCGCGGACAGCGGCGCGGCGGTGGCGCACTGCCCCACCTCCAACCTGTTTCTCGGCAGCGGTTTCTACGACTTCCACCAGTCCGACGCACACCGGCTCAACGTCACGCTGGCCACCGACGTGGGCGGCGGCACCTCGTTCTCGATGTTCCGCACCATGAACGCGGCGCACAAGGTGGCGCGCATGGGCGGCTACCACCTGACCGCGCAGCGCATGTTCTACCTGGCCACGCGCGCCGCGGCCGAGGCACTCGGCTGGGAAGACCGCATCGGCAGCTTCACGCCGGGCTGCGAGGCCGACTTCATCGTGCTGGACCCGGAAGCCACGCCGCTGATCGCGCGCCGCAGCGGCCGCTCGGAGACGCTCGAGGAGCAGTTGTTCGCGTTTGCGATGCTCGGCGACGATCGCGTGGTCGACAACGTCTACATCATGGGCGAGGCCACGCGGGTGCTGGCGGTCTGAGCGCGCTCGCGCGCGGCGACTCCGCCTTGCGGACGGAAACGTCCGGCCGCGCGCGAGGCCCGGTTGGCCAGAAGTGGCATATCGGGCAAGAATTGACGCATATCAACACGACTGTCACGGAATCCTTCTAGCCTGTCGGCTCATACGCGCCCGCTTTCGGAATTTGGCGCAAATACGACTGATTACGGAAGGCCTCAGCATGACTGCCCGTTCTGACGAACTTGCGCTGGCGGAAGCCGGCGCGTTCGCCCCTGATACACGCGTCCCTAATACACGCGTCCCTAATACACGCGTCCCCGATACACGCGCCCCTGATACACCCGCGGCCGGTACCCCCCGGCACCTTTCGCCCCCGCCCACATTCACCCGCCAGGCCGCCGCGCAACCGGACACTCGCGCCGACCATTCCCTGCGCCTCGACCCGCGCGGCGTGCCGCTGCCCGAGCCGATCGCGGCCGATGCGCCGCTGCCCGGCCGCAAGACCATCCGCGGCTGGCTCATCCCGCTGGGCCAGCGCAGCACGACGCGCGCGCTGCTGCTGTTCGCTTTCGATTACCTGTTCTTCGCGGCCGTGATGGCCGGCGTGGTACTGGCCACGCCGTGGTGGGCCAAGCTCGGCCTTGGCGTGCTCGCCGGCCTGGTGATCGCGCGCCTGTTCATCATCGGCCACGATGCCTGCCACCAGAGCCTGACGCCGCGGCGCGGCCTCAACAAATGGCTGGGCCGGCTGACCTTCCTGCCGTCGCTCACGCCGTACAGCCTGTGGGAAGTGGGCCATAACGTCGTGCATCACGGCTACACCAACCTGAAGGGCTTCGACTTCGTCTGGGCGCCGTACTCGCTCGAGGAATACCAGGCGCTGCCACGCTGGCGCCGCGCGATGGAGCGCATCTACCGCAACGGCCTCGGCGCCGGCCTCTACTATCTGGTGGAAATCTGGTGGCTCAAGCTGTTTTTCCCGAGCCGGCGCCAGATGGCCACGCGGCGCCCGATCTTCTTCTGGGATTGCATGCTGGTGGCGGCCTTCGGCGCGGTGTGGATCGGCGCGCTCGCGTGGCTCGCGGTGGCCACCGGGCAATCGGTGGGCTTCATGATCGGCAGCGGGTTCGTGCTGCCGTTCCTGGTCTGGAACCTGACGGTCGGCTTCGTGCTGTATGTCCACCATACTCATACCAGCGTGGCGTGGTACGACACCAAGGCCATGTGGGCCAAGGCCCAGCCGTTCGTCTCGACCACGGTACACCTGCGCTTCCGCCATGGCATCGGCGCCGCGCTCCACCACATCATGGAACACACGGCGCACCATGTGGACATGAGCGTGCCGCTGTACCGGCTCAAGCGGGCGCAGGCCCTGCTTGAACACGCGCTGCCGGGCCGCATCATCGTCGAGAACTTCTCATGGCGCTGGTACTTCCACACTGCGCGCCGCTGCAAGCTTTACGACTTCAAGGCGCTGTGCTGGACCGATTTCCGCGGCCGGCAGACCAGCGAACGCGCACCGATTCCGACGTAAGGTTGCCATCTCGGGTGCCCGCGGTGACCCGTCCGGGGTGGACGGTACGATCCACCGCCGCTATAATCGCCACTTCCATTGGGGAGTAGCCGCCCTGCTTCTGCCGTCCCACGCAATGTGGGTCACACCATGTGGGTCACACCATGTGGATAAAACCATGTGGATAAAACCATGTGAGATCGCGGCAGACGGGGGCGTACGTCAACAGACTTGACCGGATTCATGGCGATAGCGCCGGGATACTGGTTATGGCGTGCGCAGCCCGGTCCTGACAGCCTGCTGTCGGCGACCATGCCTGGCGAGACCGATGACCTCACCTTTCTGGCCGGGCCGGGGAAGGTGTGTGTCATTGGCATCTCGCGATGCATAGCGGCCCGGTTGTTCACCAGAAAAACATGGAATCCTTCCTCGTCTCCACAGGCATCGTGGCCCTGGCCGAAATGGGCGACAAGACCCAGCTGCTGTCCCTCGTGCTCGCCGCACGCTATCGCAAGCCCCTCCCCATCATTGTCGGCATCCTGATCGCCACGCTCGTCAACCATGGCTTTGCCGGCGCGCTCGGCGGCTGGATTACCCAGGTCCTTGGCGCCAACCTGCTGCGCTGGATCCTGGGCCTTGGCTTTATCGCCATGGCCGGCTGGATGCTGATCCCCGACAAGCTCGACGACGCCGAGCAAGCCAAACCGGTCAAGGGCGCGCTGGGCATCCTCGGCACCACGATCGTGGCGTTCTTCTTTGCGGAGATGGGCGACAAGACGCAGATTGCCACCGTGGCCCTGGCGGCGCGCTTCCATGGCGAAGTCCTGGCGGTGGTGGCCGGCACCACGTTCGGCATGATGCTCGCCAACGCCCCGGCGGTATTGCTCGGCGACAAGTTCGCCAACAAGATGCCGATCGCGCTCGTGCACAAGATCGCGGCGGCGATTTTCCTGGTGCTGGGCCTGCTGGCACTGTTCAACGTAGGCGGCTGAGGCAAAAAAACGGGGCATGCGCCCCGCTCAAACCCTCGACGGTCCCGCGGCGCGGGCCGTCGATCACCGATGCCCGGTCGTCAATCCAGTCAGTTGGTGGTCTTGGCCCCGCCCTCGAACCATTGCCCCAGCAGCGCGCGCTCGTCGTCCGTAATCTGGGTGACGTTGCCGAGCGGCATGGCCTTCTGCTGCACGGCCTGCTGATAGATCAGCTGCGCATGGGCGCGAATCTCGTCCACCGTATCGAGCTTGATGCCCTTGGCGGCACTCGGCATCATCTTGGGCGCCTCGGCATGGCACTGCACGCAGCGCGCGTTGATGATCTCCCGCACCTTGTGGAAGCTCACCGCGTTGGCGGCACCGTCGGCCGCCGCGCCCGCCACCATCGGCCGCGGCTGCGGCGCGATCATGACCGCCACGCCAGCCAGCAGCGCCACGCCCACCGCGGGCCACGCGATATTGATCCTGCCTTTGTGCTTGAGAATGAAGAACTGGCGGATCGCCACCCCGGCCAGCATGATCAGGATCAGCACCAGCCAGTTGTACTTGTAGCTGTAGGTCATGCTGTAGTGGTTCGACAGCATCGCGAACAGCACCGGCAGCGTGAAGTACGTGTTGTGCACGCTGCGCTGCTTGCCGCGCTTGCCGTGGATCGGGTCCACCGGTTGCCCGGCCTTGAGCGCCGCCACCACCTTGCGCTGCCCGGGGATGATCCACACCAGCACGTTCGCGCTCATGATGGTGGCGATCATCGCCCCGGTCAGCAGGAACGCGGCCCGGCCCGAGAAGATATGGCACGCCGCGAACGCCGCCGCCGCGACATACAACGCCACCAGCAGACCGACCACCTTGTCGTTCTTGCCGAAGACGCGGCAGATGCAGTCGTAGACGATCCAGCCGATCAGCAGGTACGACACCGCAAAACCGACCGCCGCGCCCGGCGACATGTCGTAGACGTTCTTGTCGATCAGGAACGTGCTGGCATTGAACAGGTACAGCACCACCAGCAGCGCAAAGCCGCTCATCCAGGTGGAATACGACTCCCAGTAGAACCAGTGCAGGTGCTCGGGCAACTGCTTCGGCGCGGTCAGGTACTTCTGCGGATTGTAGAAGCCGCCGCCGTGCACGGCCCACAATTCGCCGTCGACCCCCTTGTCCTTGAGCCCGGGATCCTGCGGACGCGTCAGGCTGTTGTCGAGCCAGACGAAATAGAACGAGGAACCGATCCAGGCGATGGCCGTGATCACATGCAGCCAGCGCAGCAGCAGATTGGCCCAGTCGAGGATATAGCCTTCCATGATGTGTCTCCTACCTTGTCTTACGCGGCGTTCAGCTGCCGCGATAGGTCGAGTAGGACCACGGCGAAACCAGCAGCGGCACGTGGTAGTGCGCACCGGCATCGGCAATGCCAAAGCGCAGCGTCACCACATCGAGAAACGCCGGCTCCGGCAGCTTGACGCCCTGGGCTCGGAAGTAGTCGCCGGCGCCGAACTCGAGTTCGTACACGCCCGGCACCAGCGCGTCGCCCTGCAGTAGCGGCTGGTCGCAACGGCCATCGTGGTTCGTGACGAAGCGCTGCAGCGTCTCGCGCCGATTGTCGACAATTTTATGGAGCGTAACCGACATGCCGTGCCCGGGCGTACCGGCAGCAGTGTCGAGCACATGCGTAGTGAGGCGTCCCATCCTGTTGTTCCTTGACGGTTTGGGTTGTGAGGGCGCCGCTGCCTTCACCAGCACCATATGTGGGAATGGTGCCCGCTCGGTACGTGTTTTCACGCATCCCGGCGCTGGAATGGTGCGTGGCGACAATGCGCCGATCCATTCCGACTGACAACTCCGGAATTACCCGGATTTGTCGAAAACCTTGAGCTGTTTTGTTGACAATATTGCTTCCCCATCCAAATAATTGTCAACAATTTTTAATGCCACGCGCCATATAACGGTCATCACGGCGCGCGGAATCCGGGGCCAGCCGTCCATCGCTACGATCGCTCGGCACCATCGCCTTCCACTGCCGCCTTCTATCCGGGTGTCCGAGATGTCCAAGAATCTCAAGCTGATTGCCGCTGCCACCACCCCCGTTCCTGCTTCGACCCAGGCCGACGACGCGCTCGCCGGCGCCAGCCTGCCGGCGCTCGGCAAACCGCCGCGCAAGGGTTCCGTCGAGGAGCGCATGTACCACGAGATCTACGACGCCATCATGGAGCACCGGCTGCCGCCGCGCACCAAGCTGACCGAGCATGCGCTGTGCGAGATCTATGCCACGGCGCGCCATACCGTGCGCAAGGTGCTGTCGCGCCTTGCCGCCGACGGCATGGTCGATCTCGAACCCAACCGCGGCGCGTTTATCGCCAGCCCTTCCACCGACGAGGCGCACGACATGTTCGAGCTGCGCCAGATGCTGGAACGCGCGGTGCTCGAGAAGCTCGCCGCCCAGCCCGATGTGAAAACGATTATCGCGCCGCTGCGCAAGATGGTCGCGTCCGAACGGCAAGCCTTTCTTTCGCACGAGCGGCCGCGCTGGATCCGCCTGTCGGCGGAATTCCACACCGCGCTGGCCGATCTGTCGGGCAATGCGTTGCTGGTAACGATGATGCGGCGGCTGGTATCGCGCACCACGCTGATGATCGCGAGCGTGGAAGCGCCGGGCCACAACGCGTGCTCGTTCGATGAGCATGACGACATTCTGGACGCACTGGAAGCGGGCGACGCCGCGCTCGCCCAGGCCCGCATGGCGCACCACCTTGGCGCCTGTGCGGACCGTGTACAACCCGACGAACCGGGCAATTTCGACCTGCGCAGCGTACTGGGCCGGACCGGTCACGGCGACCACGGCGGTTAGCGCTGGCGCGCCGCTTGCTACCGCGCCTCTATTGCCACCCGGCCCGCGCGCACCACAGGTATCCGCACAGAGATGCCACGCGCGCACGCACCGATGCCCGGGGGTGGAGGCGACGGATTCCCACCATCGGAAAGAGAGGAGACACCCATGACTTCCGCGAGCACCATGGCCCCGGCGGATCGCATCAACGAACGCCTGCCATCCGGACGGCTGCTGGCACTGGGACTGCAGCACGTCCTGGTGATGTATGCCGGCACCGTGGCCGTACCGCTGATCGTCGGCGGCGCACTGAAACTGCCCAAGGACCAGCTGGCCTTCCTCATCAACGCCGACCTGTTCGCCGCAGGTCTCGCCACGCTGATCCAGGCGTTCGGCTTCTGGCGCTTCGGCATCCGCATGCCGGTCATGATGGGCGTGACGTTTGCCGCCGTGGCGCCGATGATCGCCATTGGCAGCGATCCCAACGTCGGGCTGCTCGGCATCTATGGCGCGGTCATCGCGTCGGGCATCTTCGGCATCCTGGTCGCACCGCTGATGGGGCGCATGCTTGGGCTCTTTCCTCCGGTGGTGACCGGCACCGTGATCACGCTGATCGGCGTGTCGCTGATGCGCGTCGGCATCAACTGGGCCGGCGGCGGCCAGCCGACCACGCGTGCGGTGATCGATGGCGTGGTCAAGGAGGTCCCCAACCTCGCCTACGGTGACCTCGGCAACCTCGCCATCGCCGGGCTCGTGCTGGTCACCATCCTGCTGCTGACGCGCTTCGGGCGCGGGCTGGTGGCCAACTGCGCGGTACTGCTCGGTATCGTCGCCGGCACGCTGGTGGCGATGGCATTTGGCAAGGTGTCGTTCGAGGGCCTGCACGAGGCGAGCTTCGTCGCCGTCATCACGCCGCTGCATTTCGGCATGCCGACCTTCCAGCTCACCGCGGTGCTGTCGATGTGCATCGTCATGCTGATCACCCTGGTGGAATCGACCGGCATGTTCCTCGCCCTCGCCGATATCACCGGCAAGCGCCTGACCAACCGCGAGCTGACCAACGGCTTGCGCGCCGACGGCCTGGGCACCATCATCGGCGGACTGTTCAATACGTTCCCGTACACCTCGTTCTCGCAGAACGTCGGGCTGGTCACCGTGACCGGCGTGCGCTCGCGCTATGTGGCGGTGGCCGGCGGGCTGATCCTGATCGCCTTCGGCCTGTTTCCCAAGATGGCGCATGTGGTGGCCTCGGTGCCGCAGTTCGTGCTCGGCGGCGCTGGCATCGTGATGTTCGGCATGGTGGCCGCCACCGGTATCCGCATCCTCAGCTCGTGCGATTTCAATCGCAACCGGCACAACCTGTTTATCGTCGCCATCTCGATCGGCTTCGGCATGATCCCGACACTGGCGCCCACGCTGTTCCAGTACCTGCCCAAGTGGACCGATCCGTTCACGCACAGCGGCATCGTGCTCGGCACCATCGTCGCGGTGGCGCTCAACCTGTTCTACAACGGCATGCAATCGCCCGAGGAGGCGATGCGCAACGCTGCCGCCAATACCCATGGCACGGAATAAACACATGGGCCCCCATCAGACCGACTCCCTCTCCTGAAGCCAGTTCACACCATGATTCCAGACCCATACCCGCGCGACATGATCGGCTACGGGGCCGAGCCGCCCCACGCCCGCTGGCCCGGCGGCGCGCGCATCGCGTTGCAGTTCGTGCTCAACTACGAAGAAGGCGGCGAGAACAACGTGCTGCACGGCGACGCCGGCTCCGAGCAGTTTCTCTCCGAGATCGTCGGCGCGGCCGCCTATCCCGACCGCCATATGAGCATGGAGGGCATTTACGAATACGGCTCGCGCGCGGGGGTCTGGCGCATCCTGCGCGAGTTCGAGCGGCGCGGCCTGCCGCTCACGGTCTTCGGCGTGTCGATGGCGCTGCAGCGCCACCCCGAGCTCGCGCGCGCGTTCGTCGAGCTCGGCCATGAGATCGCCTGCCACGGCTGGCGCTGGATCCATTACCAGAACATCGACGAAGCGACCGAACGCGAGCATATGCGCATCGGCATGGAGATCATCCGCGAGCTGACCGGCACCCTGCCGCTCGGCTGGTACACCGGCCGCGACAGTCCCAATACGCGCCGGCTCGTGGTCGAGCATGGCGGCCTGCTGTACGACGCCGACTACTATGGCGACGACCTGCCGTTCTGGACCGAGGTGGAAGTCACCGGCGGCGCGCGCAAGCCGCACCTCGTGGTGCCCTATACGCTCGACTCCAACGACATGCGCTTTGCCACGCCGCAAGGCTTCAACACTGGCGAGCAGTTCTTCCAGTACCTCAAGGACGCGTTCGACGTGCTCTATGCCGAGGGCGACCCGCAAGGCCTCGACCGCCCCAAGATGCTGTCGGTCGGCATGCATTGCCGCCTGCTGGGCCGGCCCGGTCGCTTCCGCGCATTGCAGCGCTTTCTCGATTACGTGCAGGAGCACGACCGGGTCTGGATCTGCCGGCGCGTCGATATCGCGCGCCACTGGATCGAGACCCATCCGTACCGGAGCCAGGCATGAGCCATACCGTCGCCCAACTCAATGCCATGCCGGCGGCCGACTTCGTCCGGGCGCTCGGCGGCATCTACGAACACTCGCCCTGGTTTGCCGAGGCGGCCGCGCGCAAACGTCCGTTTGACGATGTCGCGGCGCTGGCCGCCGCCTTGCGCGACGCCGTCGACCACGCCGGGCGCGAGGCCCAGCTTGCGCTGGTGCGCGCACACCCGGAACTGGCGGGCAAGGCCGCGGTGCGCGGCGAGCTCACCGCCGAGTCCACGCGCGAGCAGAGCGGCGCCGGGCTCGACCAGTGCACGCCCGCCGAATTCGAACGGCTGCATCAACTCAACGCCGACTACAACCGCAAGTTCGGCCACCCGTTCATTCTCGCGGTGCGAGGCTACGATCGCCACGGCATCATCGCGGAATTTGCAAGACGCATCGACAACGCGCCCGATGTCGAGTTGCAAACGTGCATCAGCCAGATCCATCGCATTGCACAGTTTCGGCTCGACGACTTAGTATCCCGCTGAGCCAGCCCAATGGCCCGATAAAGAAGAGAGAGAGCAGGAACGCAGCGATCCGGCCGTGCCCACGCCAGACACAAGAGGCACGCCGGGCAGAAGAATCCCGATACCGATCCAGCACGCGGCGTTCCAGAGCAGCATCAAAACCACGGAGGTCTTTACCCATGTTGAAGTACCACTACAAGCCAGCGCACAAGCTGGCGGCGGTGGCGGCCGCCCTTTTTTCGGGCGCTGCCATGGCACAGTCCGGCGTCACGCTGTACGGCCAGGCCGACATGTTCGTCGGCGGCATCAAGAGCCCGGGCACCGGCGAGCGCGCCTTCGTCGCGAATTCGGGCGGCATGCAGACGTCCTACTGGGGCATCAAGGGGGCCGAGGATCTTGGCGCCGGCACGCGCGCGGTGTTCGACCTCAACGCGTTCTACCGGACCGACAGCGGTCGCGTCGGCCGCTTCGACGGTGACGCGATGTTCAGCCGCAACGCGTTCGTCGGTCTCGAGAACAACCGCTTCGGCACGGTCAAGCTTGGCCGCAATACCACGCCCTACTTCGTCTCGACGATCCTGTTCAATCCGCTGATCGACTCGTACGTGTTCTCGCCGATGGTGTTCCACACCTACTTCTCGGCCAACAACGGCACCGTATTCGATCCGGGCATCATCGGCGACTCGGGCTGGAACAACTCGGTGCTGTATTCCACGCCGACGTGGGGCGGCCTGACCGCCAACTTCATCTACGGCCTGGGTGAGAACGCCGGCAACTACAGCCAGAACAAGTGGGGCGGCAACGTAACCTACTTCAGCGGCAACCTGGCCGCGACGGTGGCGTTCCAGCAGGTCAAGTTCGACGGCGCGCCGTTCGACGTGACCAACTCCACCAACCCGCTGCTCACCGGCTTCAGCAAGCAGACCGCGGTGCTCGGCGGCGTGACCTACGACTTCAAGATCCTGAAGCTGTTTGCACAGGGGCAGTACATCCGCACCAGCGTCAGCGGCGCCAACCCCAACGGGGACATCAAGCACATGAACGGCCAGGTGGGCGCGTCGGTACCGGTGGGCGCCGGTTCGGTACTGGCCACGTACGCGTACGACAAGACCGATAACGCGGTCTCCGACTTCAAGCGCAATACGTTCGCGCTCGCCTACGACTACAACTTGTCGAAGCGCACGGACATCTACGCGGCGTACTTCTACGACAAGATCACCGGCATTGAGCACGGCGACAGTTTTGGCGTCGGCATGCGCCACAAGTTCTGAGCCACACGCCGCGCCGCCGCCCCGCCCGGTCAGGTGGGGCGTGCCAGCACGCCGAGACGCCGCTTGCGCCACGTGGCCAGGCACTGGCGGCGGCTCGCCCCATGGGCAGGATATTGCCGGTTTTGCCCCGGTGACTGCCAGTTTGCTGCAATGCAGCGCGCCATCAGGATCGGAAGCTGTCGTTTCATAGGCGGATTCAATTGGCGACTGCCCGGCTGCCTGCCTAGATTGATTCTCCGGACGCTGTGTCGTCCCCCGACACAGGAACGAACGAGGTGACTCATGCGGCGTGATGCAAAGACCCGGTCGGAATTGATGGCGATCCTGAACCAGTGCCTGGATAACAATCCGGAGTGCGGTGAAGTGGAATTGCACGCGATGCGCGTGCACCAGCCCGATCACACCGGCTGCAACTGGAGCGCGGAAGTCGACTTCCGCACGGAGAGCTTTGACGATGTGGCGAATCAACTGGCCGCCGCGCGCTCGATCATCGTGGTGATGCGCGAGCAGTACAACATCCTGCAGTAAGCTGCAGGCGCCGGCATCGGCAATCCGGTGCAGACTTGCGCCGATGCTGACGCAGGCTGGCGCAGGCGATAACACTGCAACCATAAAAAAGGCCGGGTCCGATGACCCGGCCTTTTTGCTGCACGGCGTGCGCGCTAGGGGCGCGCACAAGTGCGTACTCCGTTGCGTCCTCAGGCGTGCACTTAGCGCACGGCGCCCGCTTCCGCCACGGCCACGGCCGTCATATTGACGATACGACGGGTGGTCGCCTGCGGATTCAGGATGTGCACCGGCTTGGCTGCACCCAGCAGGATCGGGCCCACCGTCACGCCCTGCCCGCCCGTGATCTTGAGCAGGTTGAACGCGATGTTGGCTGCGTCCAGCGACGGCATCACCAGCAGGTTGGCGCTCCCCGCGAGCTTGGTCGACGGCAGGAAGTGACGGCGCACGTCCTCGACCAGCGCGGCATCGCCCTGCATCTCGCCTTCCACTTCCAGTTGGGGCGCCACCTTGGCCAGGATCTCCGCGGTCGCGCGCATCTTGCGCGCCGACGGACGCGTCGACGATCCGAACATCGAGTGCGACATCAGCGCGACCTTGGGATGGAGGCCGAAGCGCGAGATTTCCTCGGCGGCCAGTTGCGTGATGCAGGCAAGTTCCTCGGCCGACGGATCGTCGTTGACAAACGTGTCGGTGATGAACAGGGTGTACTTCTCCAGCATCAGCGCATTCATCGCGGCAAACACGCGCGCATTCGGTGCCATGCCGATCACGTCGCGCACGTGCTCGAGGTGACCCTCGAAGCGGCCTACGGTGCCGCACAGCAGCGCGTCGGCGTCGCCCATGTGCATCAGCATCGTGCCGATCAGCGTATTGGAGCGACGCAATGCCACCTTGGCCATGTCCGGCGTCACGCCATCGCGGCCACGCAGCGCGTGATAGGCCTCGTGGTAGGCGCGGTAGCGCGGATCGTCCTCGGGGTTGACCAGCTCGAAGTCCACCCCCGGGCGCAGGCGCAGACCGGCCTTCTCGATGCGCATCTGGATCACGTGCGGGCGGCCGATCAGGATCGGGCGGGCGAGACCTTCGTCCACCACGCTCTGCACGGCACGCAGCACGCGCTCTTCCTCGCCCTCGGCATAGGCTACACGCTTCGGCGCGGCCTTGGCGGCGGTGAACACCGGCTTCATCATCAGGCCGGTGTGATAGACGTAGTGCGTCAGTTGCTGGCGATAGGCCTCGAGGTCCTTGATCGGACGCGTGGCCACGCCCGACTCCTCGGCGGCCTTGGCCACCGCCGGCGCGATCTTCTCGATCAGACGCTGGTCGAACGGGGTCGGAATGATGTAATCGGGACCGAACTTCAGCTCGCGGCCACCGTACGCGGCCGCCACGGCGTCGTTGAGCTCGGCTTCGGCCAGCTCGGCGATCGCCTTCACGCACGCCAGCTTCATTTCTTCCGTGATCTTGGTGGCGCCGCAATCGAGCGCGCCGCGGAAGATGTACGGGAAGCACAGCACGTTGTTGACCTGGTTCGGATAGTCCGAACGGCCGGTGGCGATGATGCAGTCGGGACGCGCGGCCTTGGCCACTTCCGGACGGATCTCCGGTTCCGGGTTGGCCAGCGCCAGGATGATCGGCTTGTCGGCCATGGTCTTGACCATATCGCCGGTCAGCACGCCCGCGGTGGAGCAGCCCAGGAAGACGTCGGCATCCTTGACGATATCGGCCAGCGTGCGCGCGGCGGTGTCCTGCGCGTAGCGGGCCTTGTTGGCTTCCATGTTGGCATCGCGGCCCACGTGGATCACGCCCTTGGAGTCCACCACGTAGACGTTCTCGCGCTTGACGCCCAGGCTCACCATGGTATCCAGGCAGGCGATGGCGGCCGCACCGGCTCCCGAGACCGCCAGCTTGACCTTGCCAATGTCCTTGCCCACCACCTTCAGGCCGTTCAGCAACGCTGCCGCGGAGATGATGGCCGTACCGTGCTGGTCATCGTGGAAGACCGGAATATTCATGCGCTCGCGCAGCTTCTTCTCGATGTAGAAGCACTCGGGCGCCTTGATGTCCTCGAGGTTGACACCGCCGAGCGTCGGCTCCAGCGCGGCGACGATTTCGACGATCTTGTCCGGATCGTTGGCATCGAGCTCGATGTCGAACACGTCGATGCCGGCGAACTTCTTGAACAGGCAGCCCTTGCCTTCCATCACCGGCTTGCCGGCGAGCGGACCGATGTCACCCAGGCCGAGCACCGCGGTGCCGTTGGTCACCACGGCCACGAGGTTGGCGCGCGAGGTGTACTCGGCGGCCATGGCCGGATCCTTGGCGATCTCCTCGCACGCATAGGCCACGCCCGGCGAGTAGGCCAGCGACAGGTCGCGCTGGTTCGACAGCGCCTTGGTCGCCGTGACCTGGATCTTGCCCTTGGTCGGGCTGCGGTGATACTCCAGCGCGGCGAGGCGCAGTTGCGCCTCCGGGCTATTCGCTACGTGCTGGGGGGCATGCTGCGGTGCATCACCGCTGGTTTTGCTGCTCATACTGGCTCGGTCCGAAAAATTCGAGCAGCCATTCTAGCCCAGCCCACGCCATCGGGCATGGCTTCTTTTTCGATTATTTCCCCTTCTCCACCTCCAGCGTGACGCGCCTCGGACGGCCGCTCTCGAGCGGGAAATCGGCAAAGGCACTGCGGATCATGTAAGGCATGACGCTGGTCAGGTTGCCACCTTCGGAGGTGTTGCGCGCGGTCACCTGGTACACCCGCTTGCCGGACTTCGCATCCTTGAAATAGACGCGCAGGCTGGCAAAGGTCACCGGCACGTCGCGCACCACGGTCTGCGGCGGCCAGTAGCCCGGTCCCCAGCCGGGACCCCAGCCCCACGGACCGTAGGGACGGTACCAGCCATAGGGTCCCCAGTACGGCCCCCATGGGCCGTACCACGGATCGGGATAAACGGTCTCGGCCACGCGCACAAAGCCGGGCGCGGCGTCGTAGTCCATGCTGACCAGGTAGCGGGCCTGCGCGGCCGGCAACGCCTCGAAGCCGAGGCCCGCCAGCGCGGCCGCCAGCCACTGCTCGTAGGTCTGGCGGTCGAGCTGGGTCTCCTGCTGGGGCGTATGCTCGAACGCGTAGGTGCGCGGCGCGTCGTTCTGCCAGCCCGACTGGCCAAACGCCGTAACCTCGGTGGTCACCGTGCTCGCGCACCCGGCAAGCCATAACGCCGCGACCATGGTGGTGCCGAGCGTCAGCCATCGTGTCCACGGGCGTGCCGTGCGCCCTGCCCGGTCCGGCCGGTGCTTCGCGTCCTGCCGCATGTCTTGCTGCGTGTCTTGCCACATGTCTCGCCACATGTCTTGCCACATGTCTGGTTCCCCAACTGATTCGCCTGCCGCCGACCCCGCCTGGTCAGACCGGACGCCGCGGCCGGCGTTCCCGCCCGGCGGCCGACCCCGTTCCACCTCGTTGGCTACAATGAGGGCTTCGGCGCCGGCATCGCCGCCGGGCGCCTTGCCCTCGATTTCCGCCCACAGGATGTCCCCATGCTTCGCACCGATACGCCCGTTACCGTCTATCGCAAGGACTATACCCCGCCCGCGTTCGCGATCGATCATGTCGATCTGGTGCTCGAACTCGACCCGCAGCGCACGCTCGTCACCAGCACGCTGCGCTTCGCGCGTGCCGCCGGTGCGGCCGACGCTCCCCTGATGCTGGTGGGCGAGGAACTCGAACTGGTCGGCATCCGCCTCGACGGCCAGCCTTTCACGCAATATCGCACCGAGACCGGCACGCTGACGCTGAGCGCGCTGCCGGCGCAGGGCACGCTGGAGATCACCACCGCGTGCAACCCCGGCGCCAATACCACGCTGTCGGGCCTGTATGTGTCCAATGGCAACTTCTTCACGCAGTGCGAAGCGGAGGGCTTCCGCCGCATCACGTACTTCCTCGACCGCCCGGACGTGATGGCGACCTACCGTGTCACGCTGCGCGCGGACCGCGCCGCGTATCCGGTACTGCTCTCCAACGGCAACCTGCTGAGCGAGCGCGCGCTGCCCGATGGCCGCCACGAGGCGGTGTGGGAAGACCCGTTCCGCAAGCCGTCGTACCTGTTTGCGCTAGTGGGCGGCAAGCTCGAATGCATCGAGGAACGCATCGTCTCGGCGTCGGGCAAGGAAAAGCTGCTGCAGGTCTGGGTCGAGGCACAGGACCTCGACAAGACTCGCCATGCGATGGACTCGCTGATCCACGCGATCCACTGGGACGAGCGCCGCTTCGGCCTGGAGCTCGATCTCGACCGCTTCATGATCGTCGCCGTGGGCGACTTCAACATGGGCGCGATGGAGAACAAGGGCCTCAACATCTTCAACACCAAGTACGTGCTGGCCAACGCGCAGACCGCGACCGATGTCGACTTCGCCAATATCGAATCGGTGGTCGGGCACGAGTACTTCCATAACTGGACGGGCAACCGGGTGACCTGCCGCGACTGGTTCCAGCTGTCGCTCAAGGAAGGCCTGACCGTGTTCCGCGACCAGGAGTTCTCGGCCGACATGATGGGCTCGGAGTCGGGTCGCGCGGTCAAGCGCATCGAAGACGTGCGCGTGCTGCGCCAGGTGCAGTTCCCCGAGGACGCCGGCCCGATGGCACATCCGGTGCGCCCCGACAGCTACGAGGAAATCAACAACTTCTATACGGTCACGGTCTACGAGAAGGGCGCCGAGGTGGTGCGCATGTACCAGACCCTGCTCGGCCGCGACGGCTTCCGCAAGGGCATGGACCTCTATTTCGAGCGCCATGACGGCCAGGCCGTGACCTGCGACGACTTCCGCCGCGCCATGGCCGACGCCAATGGCCGCGATCTCACGCAATTCGGCCTCTGGTACAGCCAGGCCGGCACGCCGGTGGTCACGGTACGTACCACGTGGCACGCCGGCACCGGCACGCTCGACCTCACGCTCACGCAGCGCTGCCCGAAGGTCGGCATCGAAACGCGCGACGGCACGCCCGAGAAGCAGCCGTTCCATATTCCGTTCGCGCTCGGCCTGATCGGCAAGGACGGCGCCGACCTGCCGCTGCAACTCGAAGGCGAGGCCGCTCCGGGCGACACCACGCGCGTGCTCGATTTCACGCAGGCCGAGCAGACCTTCCGCCTGATCAATCTGCCGAGCGGCGATGCGCCCCGGCCGTCGCTGCTGCGCAATTTCTCGGCGCCGGTGATCGTCGACTACGAATACACCGACGACGATCTGACCTTCCTGCTGAAGCACGACAGCGATCCGTTCAACCGGTGGGAAGCCGGCCAGCGCCTGGCCACGCGCGTGCTGCTCGAACTGGTGGCCGACGTGCAGGCGGGGCGCGAACTCAAGCTCGACCGCGCGCTGGTCGACGCGTTCCGCGCGGTGCTGACCGACGGCACGCTCCACCCCGCGTTCCGCGAGCAGGCACTGATGCTGCCGGCCGAGGCCTACCTCGCCGAACGCATGGGCGTGGCCGACCCGGCCGCGATTCATCGTGCGCGCCTGTTCCTGCGCGAGGGCCTGGCGTGCGCACTCAAGGCCGAATGGCTGGCCGCGTACGAGGCCAATGCCACCCCGGGCCCGTACTCGCCCGACGCCGATGCCGCCGCCCGGCGCGCGCTGCGCAACCTCGCGCTCGGCTACCTGGCCGACAGCGGCGCGGCCGACATGCAGGCCCTGGCCGACCGCCACTACCAGCAGGCCGACAACATGACCGACCGTTTTGCCGCGCTGTCGGCACTGGTCAACAGCTTTGCGCCGGGACGCGAGCATGCGCTGGCCGACTTCTACCAGCGCTTCGAGCACGACGCACTCGTCATCGACAAATGGTTCTCGCTGCAGGGCATGCAGCGCGGCGAGGTGGGCCCGCATGCGGGCAAGCGCACCATCGACACGGTGCGGCAACTGATGGAGCATCCCGCCTTCAACCTGCGCAATCCCAACCGCGCGCGCTCGCTGATCTTCAGCTTCTGTTCGGGCAACCCGGCGCAGTTCCATGCCGAGGACGGCTCGGGCTACGCGTTCTGGGCCGATCAGGTGCTCGCGCTCGATGCGATCAACCCGCAGGTGGCGGCCCGCCTGGCGCGTGTGATGGACCGCTGGCAGAAGTACGCGCTGCCGCTGCGCGAGCGCATGCGCGCCGCGCTGGAGCGCGTGGCGGCGACCAGCACGCTGTCGCGCGATGTGCGCGAAATCGTCGGCAAGGCCCTGGCTGCCTGAGGCCCCGCACGCATCGGACGCACGCGGCGCCCTGTAGAATGGCGCCCATCCAAGGAGAACCCACATGACACGCATCAGTCTCACCCGATACCTGGTCGAGGAGCAGCGCCAGCACAACACGATCCAGCCCGAACTGCGGCTGCTGATCGAAGTGGTGGCGCGCGCCTGCAAGGCCATCTCCAACGCCGTCAGCAAGGGCGCCCTCGCGGGCGTGCTGGGCTCGGCCGGCACCGGCAACGTGCAGGGCGAAACGCAGCAGAAGCTCGACGTGATCGCCAACGAAGTACTGCTCGACGCCAACGAATGGGGTGGCCACCTCGCGGCCATGGCGTCGGAGGAGATGGATTCGTTCTACGAGATTCCCAACCGCTACCCCAAGGGCGAATACCTGCTGCTGTTCGATCCGCTCGACGGTTCGTCCAATATCGACGTGAACGTGTCGATCGGCACCATCTTCTCGGTGCTGCACATGCCCAAGCCGGGCCAGACCGTGACCGAGCACGATTTCCTGCAGCCAGGCACGCATCAGGTGGCAGCCGGCTACGCGGTGTACGGGCCGCAGACCACGCTGGTACTGACGGTCGGCAATGGCGTGCACATGTTCACGCTCGATCGCGAGGCGGGCAGCTTCGTGCTGACGCAGTCCGACGTGAAGATTCCGGAGGACACCAGGGAATTCGCCATCAACATGTCCAACATGCGCCATTGGGCTCCGCCGGTGCGCCAGTACATCGACGAATGCCTGGCCGGCGAGGAAGGTCCGCGCGGCAAGAACTTCAACATGCGCTGGGTGGCCTCGATGGTGGCCGACGTGCACCGCATTCTGACGCGCGGCGGCGTGTTCATGTATCCGTGGGACCAGCGCGAGCCGGAGAAGCCGGGCAAGCTGCGCCTGATGTACGAGGCCAATCCGATGGCCATGCTGGTCGAGCAGGCCGGCGGCGCCGCGACCAATGGTCAGGAGCGCATTCTGGACGTACAGCCGACCCAACTGCATCAGCGCGTCTCGGTGATCCTCGGCTCGAAGAACGAAGTCGATCGCGTCACGCGCTATCACCGGGAAGCGCAAGCCAAGGGCTGACGGGCCGCGCAGCGGCGGAGTCTGACAACGACATCGCGATATCGCGATATCGATCTTGCAATGTCGGACGTCCGCGCGGATCCGCGCGGACGAAATGATTCAATTCGCGCCTCGACAAGTCTAAATTCCCTTCGCGGAATCGATCTGCAACGATAGGGATGTGCCCTGCCCCGCCGGCCGGACGCATCTCTGTGACAATCGATCGATTCTGACCATGCCCATCGCTTTGCGCGGCCCTTGCCGCGCTGTCTCGCGCGTCGTTGCACACGACGCCCCGCACGGACCTGCCCAGCATACGCGTCGCTTCGCCTCGTGCGTGGTATCGCGCTTCGCCTCGTGCGTGCTATCGCGCTTCGTTTCGCGCTTCGTTTCCCGCCTCGTTGGGCCGACCGTCGCACACGGCGTGCTGGCGCTGTGCTGCCTGACCACGCCGCTCGCGGCACACGCCACCGAAGGCGCGCTGGGCCGCCCCGTGGCCGGCACCGGCGTGACCACCAACGCCGGCATCGTGCCGCCCGAGCCCGTCATGGCCGTCAACATCAGCGAGCTCTATCTCAATGGCTCGATCGGCGGCGAGCGCCTGGTGCCGATTGCCAATCGCCTGTCGGCCGGTATCGACGCGAAGGCCTCGTTTACGCTCGCAACGTTCCTCAAGGTGTGGGACACCGGCCCCGGGCATTGGAACTTTGCCTCGAGCTTTACCTTGCCGTACCTGTGGGAATCCGTTCACACGCATGTCGCCGTCAACAATGTCTCGCGCGGCAGTTCCGATCGTGTCTCGAATCTGTTCGATCTGTATTTCACGCCGATCATCGCCGGTTACCATATTTCGCATACCGACCATCTCGCGCTGAGCTTCAACATCTGGGCGCCGACCGGCAAATACGACGTCAACGCCCTGGCCAATGCCAGCCTCAACAACTGGACGTTTGTCCCCCAGATCGCGTACACCCACCTCGCGCCGCAATACGGACTCGAGTTCAACGCCGTTGCCGGCTTGCAGTTCTATACGCGCAACACCGCCACGGATTACCAGAACGCGCCGCTGTTCACGCTCGACCTGATGGGCCTGAAGCGATTTGCCAACGGCTTTGGCCTGGGGCTCGTCATGGGTACCGTCCAGCAGCTCGGCAATGACACCGGCCCGCTCGCCGACCGCCTCAACGGCTTTCGCGGGCGCGATTTTGCTCTCGGCCCGATCGTGACCTACGACACCAAGCTCGGCGGCAAGGCGCCGCTCTCGTTCAGCCTGCGCTGGGTACCGACGGTATCGAGCACCAACCGTCTGGACAGTACGGCCACCATCCTCGGCACCGCCACGCTGGTGTTCTGAACCCCAACCCGACCCGCGCAAAAAAGATGGCGGGAGGGCTTCACAAATCCAAAAGTCGCTGCTAATATTGCGGGCTCTATCCGATACCAATCGGATGGTGATGCCGAAGTAGCTCAGTCGGTAGAGCAGCTCATTCGTAATGAGAAGGTCGGGGGTTCGATTCCTCTCTTCGGCACCATTTGCGGACCACTTGCGGCGTACTCCATGGATGAACGATGGATGAACGATGGATGTACCGCGACAGTTGTACCCCGCAGGTGGTCAAATCACCTGAACCTGGAACCCGCGCAGCGCTTGCTTCGCGGGTTTTTTGTTTGGCTTGCGGGGCAGGCGTCTCCGGCGGAGGCTTGATGGGGCAGAATCCGTTTCTGGACCATGGGAGATCCGCATGATTCCTGATCAAGCCCCTCGCAAGCCAGGCCCTCGCCCTCAACACGGACCCGAGCATGCCCCCGAACACGTACCCGAGCGCGCCCCGGGACATATCGGCATCGTAGGCTGTTCGGCCGAAGGCGCGGCGCTGTGCTACCGCACCCTCTGCACCGAGGGTGGCGCGCTGCTCGGCGGCGATCACCGGCATCCCGAAGTATCGATGCACACCCCTTCCCTGCATCGCTATGTCGACTGCCTCGACGCAGGCGACCTGCAGGGCGTGGCGGACCTGATGCTGGATTCGGCGGATCGACTGGCGCGCAGCGGCGCTGACTTCCTGATCTGCCCCGACAACACCATCCATCAGGCGTTTCATCTGGTACAGCCGCGTTCCCCGTTGCCCTGGCTCCATATCGTCGACGTGGTGGCCGAGGAAGCGGTACGGCGCGGGCTGCGCAAGATCGGCATCCTTGGCACGTTCTGGTTGACCCAGAGCGCGCTGTATCCGGAGCGTTTGCGCCAACATGGCCTGGACTTCGCCCGTCCGTCGCACGACCAGCAGGTCGCGGTCGGCCGGCTCATCATGGACGAACTGGTGCCAGGCGTGCGCACCTCCGCGCAGGTGGACTATCTGGCCAGTGTCATCGCGGGCATGAAGCAGAACGGCTGCGATGCCGTGGCCCTGGCCTGCACCGAATTGCCACTGGTCATGAACGACGCCAACTCGCCGTTGCCCACGCTGGACTCGACCCGCTTGCTGGCGCGCGCGGCGCTGCGGCGCGCGGCGGGCGTCGGCACCTGAGCGTCTGATCGCGCTGGTTACTCGTCTTCGAGCGGCAGCGCGATGCCTTCCGCCGCGAACACTTCCCTGACCGCCGCCAGACCGTTCAGCGCTGCCGGAAAGCCCGCATACACCGCCATCTGCATGACGACCTCCACGATCTCGCGCGGCGTGCAGCCGACGTTGAGCGCGGCATGGAGATGGACCCGCAATTGCGGCGCGGCCGTGCCCATTGCACACAGCGCGGCCACGACCGCGATTTCCCGCTCGCGCAAACCCAGGCCGGGCCGCGCATAGATGTCGCCGAACGGAAACTCCAGCACGTAGTTGGCAAAGTCCGGAAAGCTCGCGCCGAACTGCTCCACCACGCGCACGCCCTCCTTGCCGTCCACGCGCACCAGCATGTCCTCGCCGCGCAGGCGACGCTCCGATTTGACTACGTCATGTTTGGCTTCGCGCATCGAAAGGCTCCTTGAGGTGAATGGAAGCACTTTACGAAGCCGGGGCCCGCGCGGGAATGACCGGATGTGTGATACCTTTTCTGTATGACGGACCGACTCGACTCGCGCGCCTTGCGCCAATTCGTCGCGGTGGCGGAAACGCTCAGTTTCCGCCAGGCCGCGGAGATCCTGCATATCAGCCAGCCGCCGCTGAGCCGTGCCATCCGGCTGATGGAAGCGCGTCTTGGCACCGCGCTGTTCGAGCGCAATACGCAGCGCGTCAGGCTGACCGCCGCCGGGGAGCGACTGCTGCCGCTCGCGCGCGAAATCCTGCGCCTGCTGGAAGCGGCACAACGGGCGGTTGCCGCCGACCCCGTCCCCGCGCGTCTGCGCATCGGCGCCACGTCGGCGGTGGCATCGACGTGGTTCCACCAGTTGCTGCAGGCCATCGATGCGCAGGGCGTGCGCACCTCGCTGGTCAGCGACGCGTCACCGCGACTGGTCAGGCAGCTGTCGCGCGGCGAACTGGATGCCGCGTTTATCGCCCTGCCCACGCACACCGCCGACCTGGTCATCGACGTCCTCGAGCAACAACCGCTGCTCGCGGTACTGCCGACCACCCATCGCCTGGCACGGCGCAGGCGCGTAGCCCTTGCGGACCTGCGCACCGACGCGCTGTTCTGGTTCCGGCGTTCGCGCCAGCCGGCCTTTTTCGATCATTGCCAGGCTATCTTCGCGCGCCACGGATTTGCACCGCCGTTGCTGGAGGAGCCCGCGGACCATCACGTGCTGCTCGCCGCCGTGGCCAGCGGCCGCGGCGTGGCCCTGCTGCCGGCCTCGTTCGCGGCGATCCGGCACGATGGGGTGTGCTACCGCCCGCTGCGGGAAGGGTCGGCGCTGCATGTCGGCATCGGGCTCGCCACCAGCCGCGAACGGTCGGGCGTGCGGGACTTTCTGGTACGCACGCTGGACTTGCCTGGGTAAGACTTGCCTGGTGAGACGTACCTGGGTGGAGCCGTGCCTGGGTGGAGCCGTGCCTGGGTGGAGACGTGCCTGGGTGAGACGTGCCCTGGTGAGACGTGCCGGGGTGAGACGTGCCTGGGTGGAGACGTGCCAGGGCACGACGTGCCTGCCCAAGACCCGCCCGCGCGGCACGAGAGGCCTCACTCGCACGGCGGCGCGAAGTATGCTTCCAGCGGCAGACAGCAGATCGACATCACCTCGGCGCCCACGCGCGGGAACTGCGCGATCAGCCGTTCGAGGATCAGCGTGTCGATGTGCGCGCACCGCTCGACGGACGCGTCCAGGTACAGCCAGTGCAGGCACGAGCCATCGTCGAGCGCCTGCTGGTGGCATCGCAGTGGCCACAGGCCCGCCTCGTTGCGGATCACGTCGAGGGCACCGCGCAGCAACCGCGCGAGATCATCGGGGGTGTAGCCGGCTTCCTGGCGCAGCGCCATGCGGCGCGCGATGGCGATGGCATCGATATCCCGGTCTACCAGGAGGCGTCCGCGACGGCCGAGCGCGCGCAATACGTGGAGCGCGTCCCCGTCGCGAAACTGCGCCAGACAAGTCAGCACGATTTCGCGCGCGCACGATACGCTGGCCACGGCCGAGGTGGTCGAGGTGGTCGAGGTGGCCGAGGTGGTCAGCCGATCGGCAAGCTCGCCCGCCGCCGCATAGGCCCCGACGCTGCGCAGCAGCATCAACAGGCGCGCGATGACCTCGGGCCGCGTCGGTCGCAGCAAGGCCGCGTTGTGCGCGGCCGCGAGCGCGCCCGGGGCGTCGCGGCGGATCAGCCGTACCATCGCGCGCGCGGTAAAACAGCGCGCCAGATCCGCGGGCGGCTGCACGCCCTGAATGCAACGCTCGATGCCGTACTCGCAGCGTTTCAGCTGCAGTTCGTCGGGGTGCGGCTGGTCGATCAGGTGCACCAGTTCGCCAAAGCGCTTCGCGTCTGGCTGCGGGGCTTTTGCGATGGGCAGGAGCATGGCGACGAGTCCTCCGGACGGCGTTCGTGGGCCACGAACATTGGAGGCGATTCTAGGCACGGCAGCGCCGGAAAAACTCGCGTCGACGGAAAATTAGACTTTTCTGATGCGTGCGATACAACAGGCCGGGGCCGGTCGAGTGCTGCTACCATGCCGTGCTGATCTGCCTTCCATCGACGGAGTTCCTGCAGTGAAAATCAGAACGGTATTGCCTGCCATGGCCTGCGTAGCGCTGGCGGCGTGCGGCACGACCCCGCGACCGGCGTCGCCCGCGGTGTCACCCCCGGCATCGCTATCCGCGCCGGCCTCCGCCGCGCCGCGGCAGATGTCGACCTACGACATGGCCACCGAATACACGGTCGACTACGTGCCGGATGGCTTTACGCTTACCGTCAATTACCGCTACATGAACTATGTGCTGCGCACCAGCACGGCAGAGACACAGTGCAAGGCGGCAGTCCACGACGTTGCCACCAGCCTGTCGGAACGCCGGCAGCACCCAATCGCGGCGATCGATGCACGGCAGATCAGGATGGTCACCACACGCAAGTGGACGGGGGGCATCGCCACCTGTGCCGCGGTGGCACAGGTCGCCTGGCGCCGCTAGCGAGACGGCGGTCGCCCTCGCGTCGCCCCAGCGTCGCCCTGGCGTCGCCCCCCCAGCGCGGTTACTGATGGCGCGCAACCTGCCACGACGTCATCCCGGGCAACGGCAGGGGCACCACGTCGTCGCCAAGCAGGTTGAGCACGCTCGCCTCCAGCCGTTCGATGGAGACCGACTTCGGCAAGTGCTCCACCACGCCGCACAGCTGCAGCGACGACGGCACGCGCAGCCACATGTTGTCCGACAGCAGCAGGATGCGCGCATGCGGCATGGCCTGATGCAGGCGTCGCAGCAGGTACCAGTTGTCGGCGGCATCGCCGGACATGCCGAACAGGACCAGCGCGTCGTCCATGCTTTCCTCCAGGCCCAGGACGGCGGCAGGCTCCAGGCTGCGGACGCTGCCGATGCCAGGCATGCGCTCCAGCATGCGCTGCATGCCCAGTCGTACCAGCGGATGGGATTCGATCACGATCGCAGACATCGGTTTGCTCCCCGTAGTTATTGGTGTGATACGAGGAATGTGCAAAGCGCGTGCCAGCCGCAATGCCAGTTCGTGGCACCTTGCACCGGAAGTGGGCGGCTACCCGCAAACCCTTGACGGCATTGCGCGGCCGGTGGAGTCAGAGAACTGGCGGGCCCACCGCGGCAGGCTACGGACGCCAGCCGCGATGTTACGACTGACGTAACGTGTCACCGCACACGTAACGAAGCGCGTCATGCGGCGGCGCGCCATGCCGCGGCACGTCACCCGGCGATGGCGCATGCCAGCCGGGCCCCGCTCATCGGGGTCGGTTCACCGGGGTCGGCTTACCGGATCAAGCGCCCCGATCCGTTCGCCCCGCCCCCTTGCCCTGCATCAGTTCACCGAAATGCGGTCATCCACCACCCGCACCTGGCCGCCAGGCTTGTCTTCCATGACCTTGAGCACCTTGTGCCCGACCTGCAGCGTCACGCCGCCGTGAATACGCCGCCCGGCCGCGATCACCGCGTTGTCCGACGGCTTCATCTGCTCGGCCAGCTGCGCAATCTCGGCCTCGATTTCGAACAGGTCGCGATTGATCTTGTGCATCGTCGCGCGCGCCTTCTCGCGGACGTCGCCCGTGGCCCGTTCCGGATGCTTGGCGAAGAACGCCACCAGCTGCTGCAGCTTGGCCTGATCCTCCGTCACCTTGCGGCGGCGTGCTTCGAGCGCGGCGCGCTGTTCGTCGGCAAACGGATTGAGGCCCACCTGCACGGTGGTCGCGGTCCCCGCGGGCGCGCCCAGCACCGCCACGCTGACCAGCGCCATGGCACGGGTACGGCCGCCGCTGATGCTGCCCTGCCCGGTCGGCGTCCCGACCACCACGCGCTCGCCCGCGGACACGTCGCTCTGGCGGATGCCGCTCTCGACGATCACCTCGGTCGTCGCCTCGACAATCGCATTCTGGATATAGCGCGCGTGCACCGCGCCCTTGGTGCGCACGCTGGCAATTTCGTTGGCATCGCCGTGCGCGGTCTCGGCCTTGCCGATAATGCCGCCCTTGACGATGACATCGCCCCCGGCCTCCACGTGCGCGGCCTCGATGGTGCCGTTGACCACGACATCGCCGGTCACCTTGACCGACATGCCGGTACGGATATCGCCGGACACGCGCAGCGAGCCGTCGAAGGTCACGTTGCCCGAATGCAGGTCCACCGCTTCCACATCGACCACGGGGCTGACGCACACGCCATGCGGCAGCACCTTGGGCGAGCCGGCGATCACCGCCAGCAGCAGGTTGGGATCGTTGGGATCGGCCGAAACACCGGTCAGGTCGTCGGCGAACGGCGTGTCTTCCACCTCGTCGGCGGGCAGCGGCTTGCCAAACAGGTCCACGCCATCGCGCCCCGCCACCGCGGGAGTGCGACGCATCAGCGCGGTACCGGGATTGACCAGCAGCAGGCTGCCGAGGTCGCGCAGGTCGAAGTGGACGCCTTCATCCTCGACCTGGGCCGGCTTGCGCGGCTGCACGAGGCTGGTGAAGATGGCCGGCGTACCGACCACGGGCGGGGTACCGCGCGCGATCTCGAGGTTCTCGCAGTTGCCCTGGGCCAGGGCTGCCTCGATCGCCGCGAGGTCGAGCGGCGCCGTGACATGCATGCCTGCCGCCGCGCTGCGAATGTCTTCGATCTCGATCGGCCGGCCGCCCTCGGGCGCAACCAGCGTCATGCGCAGCACCAGCTGGTCCGGCGAAACCTCAAGCTCGAATTCGCCGTCGAGCAGCTGGCCGATCACGGCATCGAGTTCGTGTTCGGCAAGCTGGCATTGGCTCAGGAAGGCCACCACGGCCGCCTGGTCGAGGCGCGCGTCCTGCCAGCCGTGCTCTTCCAGGCAGGCTTGCAGCATGGTGCGATCGGGCGGCATGCGGCCCGCATCGGGCACGTAACACGCGCGTACCTGCTCGCCAGGCTGGCTTAATTCCAGGCGCAATCCCCCGTCGGTAATCATGTGTCCCCGTTTCTCTTCCGGCCAGGCCGACACAGGTGCGGACCCATGGGTCCATGATCCTTCCGCGGGGATCCACCGGAATGCCAGCTAATAGTTGTCGTCGATCCGTCATCTACGGCCAGAGGCGGGGGAACTTGAGCCTACAAAAGTAGGGTTGCAATTCGCGTGTGACGCACCGGGCACGGCCAATTGGGTAAACTGGCGGTTGCGGGCGGCGTCTTGATGCCGTTGCCCATCGTTGCCTCAGGTCGTCTTTCATCGCCCGGCGCTTCCGCGCGAAGCGCACCCCGTCATGTCCGCCACTCCGTCCTCGCCCCGCACGCGCGCCAAGCCGGCCGCGCGCAAACCGTCCACCGCGCCGCATGGCGCCCCTGCCGCCCCTGCCGCCCCTGCCGCCAAGGCCGTCAGTGCAGCCCATGCGCCGGCCGCGCCCAACACGCACGAGATCCGTCCGGGCCAGTCCATCGAACTGCTCAAGGCGCTCCATATCCTGACGCGCGACGGCAAGATGAACCAGGACAGCCGGCGCAAGCTCAAGCAGGTCTACCACCTGTTCCAATTCATCGAGCCGCTGCTGCAGGACGTGAAAGACGCGCGCGGCGCCGTATCGCTGGTGGATCATGGCGCGGGCAAGTCGTATCTCGGCTTTATCCTTTACGACCTCTTCTTCAAGGCCCTGCAGGATGCGTCCCATATCTATGGCATCGAGACGCGCGAGGAACTGGTGGCCAGCTCGCAGGAACTCGCCACGCGGCTCGGCTTCGCGGGCATGTCGTTCCTGAACCTGTCGGTCGCGGATTCGATCGCCTCGCCGGCGCTGCCGCAGACCGTCGACGTGGTCACGGCCCTGCATGCCTGCAATACCGCCACCGACGACGCCATCCGCTTTGCGCTGGCCAGGCAGGCCCGCCATATCGTGCTGGTGCCGTGCTGCCAGGCCGAGGTGGCGGCGGTGCTGCGCAAGAACAAGGGCGTGCAGCTGGCTGGCAATCCGCTCACGGAGCTCTGGCGGCATCCGATTCATACCCGCGAATTCGGCAGCCAGGTCACCAACGTGCTGCGCTGCCTGCAGCTCGAAGCGCACGGCTATCAGGTCAGCGTGACCGAACTCGTGGGCTGGGAGCACTCGATGAAGAACGAGCTTATCGTCGCGCAGTACAAGGACCTGCCACGCCGGCGGCCGGCCGAGCGTCTGGCCAACGTGCTCGATTCGCTGGGGCTGGCGGAACTGGAGGCGCGCTTCTTTACGCCCGCTCAGGTCTGACCGCGCGGCTTGCCGTCCTGCGCGGCGGCCGCGTCGGTCGCCTCCCCCTCCCCCCTCCCCCCTCCCCCGCGCCCCGCCATCCACGCCCGCCAGCCGGCCAGGCCAAGCCGGCGCATGGTGGCCTCGTTGCGCGCGTAGATATCCGCGGCATCGGGAAACGCCGCTACCGCACGCTCGATGCTGTCCTCTCGCAGCAGATGCAGGATCGGATACGGCGCACGATTGGTGTAGTTCTCGATATCGTCGGGCGCGGTGCCTTCGAACTGGTAGGCCGGATGAAAGCTCGCGATCTGCAGCACACCGTCGAGCCGCAGGCTTTGCAGCAGGTTGTCGGCGAGGTACAGGAAATCGTTGTACGCGAGGAAATCCTGCAGGGCATCCGGCAGGATCAGCAAGGTGGTGTCGGTCAGCGCGGGATCGGCCGCCGCGAGCCAGCGCAGCTCGCGGTCGAGCGCATCGAACACCGCGGCCTCGTCGGTGGCGTGGCTCACCACATAGCGCACCTGGTCCTTCACATGCACGGCCTTGGCGAACGGGCACAGGTTGAGGCCGATGACGGCGCGTGTCAGCCAGTGACACACCTCGGCGACGACCTGATCGTCGTGGGAAGACAGGGAAGGTTCAGGGGACATGGCGGTACCGCGCGGCAAAGCCTCATTCTACTGCCCGCTGTCCGCCGCGCACCGCCAGCCGTTGCCGCCCGGCCCCGAGCGGCCGGCCGTTGAACAGGTCGCCGAGCGGCCCGGCACGGTCGAGCAGCCACGCGAGCGCCATCAGCACCAGCAGTTCCACCATGGCCAGGCACCACCACCATGCGCCCAGGTGGGCCACGCGCACACCCGCCATGCCAAGCACCGCATGCACGAGCTTGTTCACCGCATAGTTGAAGCCGAATACCGGCAATGTGTGCTGCCCGAGCCAGCACAGCAAGCGCGAGGCCGGCACCAGGACCGCGAGCTGCCACAGCACATAGGCCCCGGCGAGCGCCGCGGCCAGGTTCAGCGCGAGCGCCAGCGGCCCTTGCGCGATGCGGTTGCGCGAGAGATTGAGCACGTCAGGCGACGCCGCCATCGTCAGCGCCCACAGGCCCAGGACCAGCAGCAGCGCCGCCACGCGGCTGGCCGTCAGCGACGGCCGCCGGAACGCGACATGACCGCGCGCGCCGAGCCACATGCCGCAACCGAAGAACGCCATGGCGCTGCCCGTGGCGCGCGTGGCAAACGGCCACTCCAGGGGCGGATCGTCCGACCAGGTCGCCTCGCCTTGCGACACCAGCATCCACGCCAGGCCCAGCGCGGTCATGACGAGGCCGGCCACCGCAGCGCCCCAGCGCGCCAGGCATGCGGCAAGCGCCTCCAGCCAGAACAGGCAGAACAGATACCAGAGCGGCGTGCTGACGAAATTCCACTCGTTGATGGCCGAGCCCGACAGCGTGCCCCATAGCCGCAGAGCGAATTCCTCGGGCGCGACGCGGCCCAGGCCCGTCGCCGCAAGGTACGGCAGCGACAGCAGCAGCCCCATGCCCCAGGCCGGCAGCACCAACCGTCGGAACTTGCCGGCCACGTAGCTGCCAGGCGCCACCGCAGCGCGCGCCGGCTGGCTCATCAGCCCGGCGAGCAGCAGGAATGCCGGGATATGCATCGAGTAGATGGCCTTGTACACCGGCTCCGGCACGGCCCAGGCATGGCCGGCCACCACCAGCAGGATGCCGAGGCCCTTGTACATGTCGATGGCGTGATTGCGCGCGGGCGCGGTCATGGCGCACTCCAGGGCAGTGGAGGAACGGGACAACAGACAGCGGCCAGTATCCCGTCCACGGCCCGCGCCCGATGTTCGCCAGCGAACCTAGCGCCGCCGCGCGGCGGCAGCCGGCCCCCGCTTAGCGGCCGCCTTCCTCTCGACCTTGCTGTCGCGCGTCGGTCGCGCGTCGGTCGCGCTTTGGTGGGGGTTCCGCCTGCCTTGCGCGTCCCTTGCGCGTCCCTGTCGTGTCTCTTCCGCCATCTTCGGCCACACCTTCAGCCACACCTGCAGCCACACCTTCAGCCGCCACTTATAATTCGCCCCTTCCCTCCCGCGAATCGTTCTCATGGCCGCTGCTCCCACCGACTTTTGCACCGACGGTGCCGTCGTCATCGGCGGTGGCCCGGCCGGCCTGATGGCGGCCGAGGTACTGGCCGCGCGCGGCATCGCCGTGGATGTCTACGACGCCATGCCGTCGGCCGGACGCAAGTTCCTGATGGCCGGCAAGAGCGGCATGAACCTGACCCACGCCGAGCCCGCGGCAGCGTTCCGCCAGCGCTATGGCGCCCGTGCCGACCGCATCGCCCCGTTGCTCGATGCTTTCGACGCCGAAGCCCTGCGCGCCTGGGTGCATGCGCTCGGCATCGACACCTTCGTTGGCAGCTCCGGCCGCGTCTTCCCCACCGACATGAAGGCCGCGCCGTTGCTGCGCGCATGGCTGCACCGCCTGCGCGAGCGCGGCGTGCGCTTTCACATGCGGCACCGCTGGCAGGGCTTTGCCGAACCGGACGCGGGCCGGCATGGGCTGCGCTTCGCTACCCGCGAGGGGGAGCACGTCGTGTCCGCGCGGGCGGTGGTGCTGGCGCTCGGCGGCGGCAGTTGGGCACGTCTCGGCTCGGATGGCGCCTGGCTGCCGATACTGGCCGCGCACGGGGTCGAAGTGGCGCCATTGCGGCCGGCCAACTGCGGATTCGATATCGCGTGGAGCGAGGTATTTCGCGCGCGGCATGCGGGCGAACCGGTCAAGTCGGTGGCGCTCGCGGTGACCGGTCCGGATGGCACCCGCCATGTGCGCCAGGGGGAATTCGTCGTCAGCCAGACCGGCATCGAAGGCAGCCTGGTCTATGCGTTGTCCGCGCCGATCCGCGACCTGATCGACGTTCACGGGCACGCCACCATCACGCTTGACCTGGCGCCCGGCCGCAGCGCGGAGAATGTGGCCGCGGCAATCGGCAAGCCACGAGGTTCGCGTTCGGTGTCGAGCCATCTGCAAAGCTGTCTGGGGATCACCGGCGTCAAGGCAGGCCTGCTGCGCGAGGCGTTGTCGAAGGACGCGATGCACGATGCGGCCGCGCTCGCCGCGGCGATCAAGGCCCTGCCGTTGCGACTCGTGCGCGCACGGCCGCTCGACGAGGTCATCAGCAGTGCCGGCGGCGTGCGTTTCGAGGCGATGGACGACCAGCTGATGCTGAAGCCGATGCCCGGCGTGTTCTGCGCGGGAGAGATGCTCGACTGGGAGGCCCCGACGGGCGGCTATCTGTTGACGGCCTGCTTTGCCAGCGGACGCGTGGCCGGCGCGGGCGCCGCCACGTACCTCGGTCACGGCGTGCGCCCGTAAGCCTCAGTCCCGCGCAATCGCCTTTGCCACCGCTTCGGCCACCTCGATGCCATCGATCGCCGCGGAATAGATGCCGCCGGCATACCCGGCACCCTCGCCGGCCGGATACAGCCCCTTCACATTGATGCTCTGCAGCGTCTCATCGCGCCGGATGCGTAGCGGCGACGAGGTACGCGTCTCCACGCCCGTCAGCACGGCATCGTGCATGGCAAAGCCGGCCACCTTCCTGTCGATCTCCGGCAACGCCTCGCGAATCGCCGCGATCACGTAGTCCGGCAACGCGGTACTGAGGTCGGTCGGCGTCACGCCGGGCTTGTACGACGGCTCGACCGAGCCAAGCGAGGTCGACGCCCGGCCCGCGAGGAAATCGCCCACCAGTTGCCCCGGCGCACGATAGTCGCCGCCACCGAGCACGAACGCGCGCTCCTCCCACTTGCGCTGGAACGCGATGCCGGCGAGCGGGCCACCCGGATAATCCTGTTCCGGCGTAATGCCCACCACGATGCCGGCATTTGCATTGCGCTCGGCGCGGTAGTACTGGCTCATGCCGTTGGTCACCAGCCGGCCCGGCTCCGACGCCGCCGCCACCACCGTGCCGCCCGGGCACATGCAGAAGCTGTAGACGGCGCGGCCGTTGCTGCAGTGATGCACCACCTTGTAGTCGGCCGCCCCGAGCAGCTTGTTGCCGGCAAACTTGCCAAAGCGGCTGCGATTGATCATGCCCTGCGGGTGTTCGATGCGGAAGCCGAGCGAGAACGGCTTGGCCTCCATGAACACGCCACGCTCGTGCAGCACCTCGAAGGTATCGCGCGCGCTGTGGCCCACGGCCAGAATCACGTGCTCGCAGGCCAGGTAGTCGCCGCTGGAGAGCCTGAGTCCGCGCAGGCGGCCGTCCTCGATATCGAAGTCGTCCACGCGTGTCTCGAAACGGATCTCGGCACCGAGCGACAGCATCTCGGCACGCATCTTCTCGACCATGCTCACCAGGCGGAACGTGCCGATATGGGGACGCGCCTTGTACAGGATGTCGTCCGGCGCGCCGGCGCGCACGAATTCCTCGAGCACCTTGCGCCCGTAATGCCGCGGATCCTTGATCTGGCTGTAGAGCTTGCCATCCGAGAAGGTACCCGCCCCGCCTTCGCCGAACTGCACGTTCGACTCGGGATTCAGCACGCTCTTGCGCCACAGGCCGAAGGTATCCTTGGTGCGCTCGCGCACTTCCTTGCCGCGCTCCAGGATGATCGGACGGAACCCCATCTGCGCCAGGAGCAGGCCGGCCAGCAGCCCGCACGGCCCGAGACCGATCACCACCGGCCGCGTGCGCGGCCCGCCCGCCGGGGCCTGTGCGACAAAACGATAGGTCATGTCCGGCGTGACGCTCCAGTTTGGCTTGCCGGCCATGCGGCGCAGCGCGGCGGCCTCGTCCTTCACCTCGATATCGATGATGTAGGTAAGCTTGATATCGGCGCGCTTGCGCGCATCGTGCGCGCGGCGGAAGACCTTGAAACCGACGAGCCCGTCGTGCCTGACGCCGATTTGCGCGAGCGCCGCGCGCACGGCGGCCTCGATCGCACCCTCGTCATGGTCGAGCGGGAGTTTTACTTCGCTGAGTCGTAGCATGGGGACCTGATGAAACATCGGCCTGGGTGTCTGGTGGCCGGGCGTTACCCGGCAGGAAGCCAGAACGGCCGGAGCGCAATTTTATCAGCGACCACCACCACGGGCGCGCCACCGGCATCGTGACCCGCAGCGACACGCTGGTGGCGGCCGCCACGGTCACCCAGCCGGCACGATCCGCCACTTGCACCGCGCCCGCGGCCAGCACGCACCGGGCGCGATAGACGGTCTCGGCCAGCCACGCCGGGGCGCCAGCCAGTTCCGCCCGGCCCTGCGTCACGTGCACGACCGCGCCGCGCCGCAGGTACAGGCGCATGGCCTGCCCGGGGACAAGTTGGATCTCCTGAATCAACGGTGCGGGGCGGTTGTCCATGGCATTTCTCCTGTCACATGCAATGGACTCCAGCCTATCGACCGGGCCGCCAGGCCAACAGGCACAAGGCCAGACAGGCAAAAACAGAACAGATCGAAAAAATTGGCTCTGTTACGATACAGATCGCCCGCATCTGTATCTGTTCGGCCCGCTTTCGCTCACGCATCATCGCCCGCATGGCTTCCGCACCGCTCTACCAGCAACTCGCCAGCCGCTACCGGCAGGCCATCTCGTCCGGCACGCTCTCCCCCGGCGACCGCATGCCGTCGGTGCGTACGCTGATGGGGCTGCATGACGTCAGCCTGTCCACGGCGCTGCAGGCCTGCCGCGAGCTGGAAGCCGCCGGCCTGCTCGAAGCGCGGCCGCGCTCCGGGTATTTCGTCTGCAGCCCGGCGCGGCCGATCCTGCATCCGCTGGCCGAGCCGGAACCGGGTCTGCCCGATCCTGCCCAGTTCGTCGGCATGCACGAGCGCATCTCGTCGATCATGGCGCGCTGGCAGCGCCACGAGGTGCGCGTCAATTTCGGCGGCGCGTTCTGCGCCCCATCGCTCTATCCGAACGAAGCGTTGCGCGCCGCCACCACGCGCGCGCTGCGCCGGCACCCGGAACTCTACGGCAGCATCGTCGATGCCGACGGGCACACGCCGTTCCGCGTGGCCATGGCGCGGCATGCCATGCGCGCCCGTATCCGCGTCGCGCCCGAGGAGATCGTGGTCACCTACGGCTGCACCGAGGGCCTCCACCTGGCGTTGCGCGCCGTGGCCGCGCCGGGCGACGTGATCGCGGTCGAGTCGCCCACCTACTACGGCCTGCTGCAAACCCTCGAAAGCCTGGGCATGCGCGCGCTCGAAATCCCGTGCAGCCCGCAGACCGGGATCTCGCTCGAGGCGCTGGAACTCGCCACGCGGACCTACGACAACATCAAGGCCGTCGCCGTGGTGCCCAACCTGCAGAATCCGCTCGGCAGCATCATGCCCAACGCCAACAAGGCACGGCTGGTCGACTGGTGCCAGGCGCGCGGCATCGCGCTGATCGAGGACGACTGCTTCTCGGATACGGTCGACGACGAGGTGCCGCTCTCCGCGGCCAAGGCATGGGACACCACCGGCAACGTGATCTACTGCGCCTCGCTGAACAAGGCGCTGGCACCGGGACTGCGGCTCGGCTGGATGGCCGCCGGCCGCTGGCAGGCACGCGTGGAGATGCTCAAGATCGGCCTCACCCGCCCCAACGAAATGCTGACGCAGATCGCCGTGGCCGACTTCATGGGCACCGGTGGCTATGAACGGCACCTGCGCCGCATGCGCGCGCAGTTGCGCGTGCAGCGCGAATGGGTCGCCGCTACCGTGGCCCGTACGTTCCCGCCCGGAACGCGGCTGACGCTGCCGCGCGGTGGCATGCACCTGTGGATCGAGATGCCGGCGGGGGTGTCGTCCGAGGCCCTGTTCGACCTGGCGCTGCAGGCGGGCATCCGCGTGCTGCCCGGCGCGATGTTCTCCAATTCGGGGCGTTTCGACCATTACCTGCGCATCAACTGCGGAACGCCGCGCGCGCCGGAAATCGAACGCGCGCTCGAGACGCTGGCCGGCCTGGTACATCGCCTTGCGCGGTGATGCGCGGGTCACGGGCTGTTGCAAATACGGGTCATCGAACGGTCAACAATTCCCCCAAGACGGGCGCGCTCGCCTATCCTTGTGCGCTGATGACATCACCGCTGCAGGCGGGAATCCCGGAGAACACCTTTGCACAGCGAACGCGCTGCCTCGCGGCTCGACGACGACTACGAGACCCTATTCCAGCTCGCGCCCGTATCCCTCTGGCTCGAAGACTTCAGCGCCGTACGCCGGGCCTTCGACCAGTTGCGCGCCGATGGCGTGGCCGACCTGCGCGCCTACCTGCGCGCGCATCCCCATGAAGTGGCGCGCTGCTCGTCGCTGATCCGGGTGATCGCAGTCAATCGCCGCACGCTCGACCTGTTCCGCGCGGCCGACCTGGCCGACCTGGTGGCCAATCTGGACGCCGTGTTCCGCGACGACATGTTCGACCAGCACGTCGAGGAACTCGGCCAGTTGTGGGATGGCGGCATGCATTTCTCGAGCCAGACCGTCAACTACACGCTCGACGGCGAACGGCTCGATATCCGCCTCGATGCCAGCGTCATGCCCGGGCACGAAACCGACTGGTCGCGCGTGCTGCTGTCGATCGAGGACATTACCGCACGCGTGCGCACCGAGCGCGACCTGCGGCGCAGCCAGCAATATGCGCAGGGTCTGTTCGAGCATTCGCCGGTGTCGCTGTGGGTGGAGGACTTCAGCGCGGTCAAGATGCTGCTCGACGAAGTGCGCGCCGCCGGTATCACCGACTTCCGCACCTTCCTCAACGTGCATCCGGACTTCGTCACACGCTGCATGCAGGAAATCCGCGTGCTCGACGTCAACCAGCAGACGCTGTCGATGTTCGGCGCGCCCAGCAAGGACGTGCTGCTGTCCCGGCTGGGCGACGTGTTCCGCGACGACATGCGCATCCACTTTGCCGAGCAGCTGGTGGACCTCTGGCACGAAAAGCTGTGGCAGCAGCGCGAGGTCATCAACTACGCGCTCGATGGCCGTTCCGTCGACGTCTATATGCAGTGGTCGGTCTTCCCCGGGCGCGAAGCCGACTGGGACCAGGTGCTGGTGTCGCTGACCGATATCACCGCGCGCAAGAAGGCCGAGGCCTACGTGGAATTTCTCGGCAAGCACGACGTGCTGACCAAGCTGTTCAACCGCGCCTACTACGAGGACGAACTCGCGCGCCTGGGCCGCAAGGGCCCGTGGCCGGTCAGCGTCATCGCGGTGGACCTGAATGGCCTCAAGCTCGTCAACGACCAGTTCGGCCACAGCGACGGCGACGCGTTGCTGCGCCGGACCGGCGAGGTGCTCAAGAAAGCCGTGGGCGAGCAGGCCTGCGTCGCCCGTACCGGCGGCGATGAATTCATGGTGCTGCTGCCGGCGTGCGACGAACGGGGCGCGGCAACAGTGGTCGAGCAGATCCAACAGGTGGTGGAACTGAACAACCAGTTCTATCCGGGCGTGCGACTGTCATTCTCGATCGGCGTCGCCACGTGCTCGCAGGGCGAGCGCCTGACCGATACCTGCAAGATCGCCGATGGCCGCATGTACGAGGCCAAGCGCGCCCACTACGAGGCGCTGGGCAACGAGCGCAGGCAGGTGGGAACGGCAGACTAGCGGCTGGCGGCGGGGCTGGCAACCGGCTGGGTACGCAGAGGGGTGCGGCGAGGGGGTGCGGCGAAGGGTACGGAAAGGTGCGCTGCCTCTCCCGCCATCCGGGAGAGGCGCCGTGCCGGACCTGCAGGCGCGGCCGCGCTACAGGAAGACGATCAGTGCCACGCCGCCCAGGATCAGGCCGAACTTGGTCACGTAGTAGAGGTTCTTGTTCCAGGCCTTGAAGCGCCGGCGATACTGCCCGCCGAGCCAGACAAAACGGAACAGCTTGTTGATCATGCCGGTCTGGTCGGCTTCATCGTTGGGCGAGCTCGCGGCCGTCATGACCTTGCGGCCCATCCAGTGATTGAAGGCTGCTGCCCAGCGATAGCGCATCGGGCGCTCGATATCGCAGAACAGGATCAGGCGGTCGGTCTCGCTGCGGTTCTCGGCCCAGTGCAGGTAGGTTTCGTCGAACACCACGCCCTGCCCGTCGCGCCAGCTATGGCGCTCGCCATCGACCTCGATGAAGCAGCGGTCGTCGTTGGGCGTGGACAGACCCAGGTGGTACCGCAGCGAACCGGCGAACGGGTCGCGGTGCGGATTCAGCTTGCCGCCGGGCGGCAACTCGGCAAACATCGCCGCCTTGATGGTCGGCAGCTCGCGCAGCAGCGCCACGGTCTTCGGGCACAGGGTCTCGGCCGAGGGGTGCTGGGCTTCATACCATTTGAGGTAGAAACGCTTCCAGCCGTACTTGAAGAACGAGTTGAAGCCGGCGTCGTCGTTCTTGTCGGCGGCCTTGATCTTGCGCATGGCGATCAGCGCGAGGCCCTCGTCGCGAATCTGCGGCCAGGCGGCACGCAGCTTCTCCAGGTCGGGAAAGCGCTCGACCGGGATATACGGGGTGCGCGGCACGCCCGAGAACATGTACATGAAGCAATTGACCGGCGCGACCAGGGCCGAGTGATCCAGCAATTGGCGCATGAAGGGCAGCCTTACCTTGCCGCGGAAATGCACATACAGGATGGCACCGGCATAGGCCGCGACGATTATCCACTTGATCACCCGAAAATCCTCCAGTCAGGCGCCGCGCTCGCGCCCGCAGGGGGCCGTCGCAACGAAAGCCGGTATTTTAGCGAAACGGCGGCCGAATCGCATCGAGTGAACGATGCGTCGCTTGCGTTGGATCAAGCGGCGCGCGGATTCAGGGCTGATCGCGCGATTGCCGTGCGATCCGGTCGATCAGCGCCCGCGCATCCTCGGGCGCGCCCTGCAATGTCAGGAGCCGCGCGTTGAGCACGATATTCTCCAGCACCAGCTTGGCCGTGGAGGCCCACAGCGTGGCCAGCAGCGCATCCTTGGACATGCCCGAAGCCTCCAGCTCGGTCGAGCGCGCGGCAATCAGCCGGCACGCGAGCTCGCGCAGACGCACATCGTCGAACGGCAGGTTCGCGTAATCGATCGGATCCTCCTTCTCGACTTCCACCATCAGTTGCAGCAGCATTTCCTCGGTCATGGGCAAGCTCCTGTGGTCAAGGCATCGGCAACGCGGGCACCGCAATCGTACGATGTGAATTGAACGTAATCCTGTCCCCCGACCTTGTCAATTCGCTTGCGAACAGCGCGGCGTGTGACGTAAGGACGGCCGCGAAAAAAATCAGACGGCGACTTACAAATCCGTCACAACTTCTTGTGTAAGCTTTGGTCTCAATCTCGCATCGACACAGGAAGAGTCAACTTCATGACCAAGCGTTTTCTTGCTGCCATGCGTCAATACGTGTGGTTCAGAGGGGTGAAGCATCATGTGGTCCAGGGCGTCGAGGCGCTGGCCGATCTGCTGAAATCTCCGTCGGTCGCGGCACGTGCCGTGGCCGCGATCGTCGCCGAAACCGAACACGGCGTGCAGGTATGGGTGTCCTACTTCGGCAAGCCGATGGATCCGCATACCAACTATGTTCTCTGGCCGGCCCGCGCCATGAAACCCGCGCGACGACGCGTTGCCACGGTGCCGGTGCAACATCTGCCGCCACCGCGGCACTGAGCGCTCGTGCGCTGGCGTGCTGGCGCGCCCATTGCCCATTGGCACGCCCTGGCGTTGACGGGTCCCACCTGCACAAGGAGAGCGACATGTCCGAACCGAAGCATGACGAAGCGTGGGTCAACGCCTGTCTCGAGCGCATCTCCGCCCTCTCGGTGAGCGCCTTCGATGGTGCCGACGTGACCACCGAACTCGCGCAGGTCATGCGCGAATGCACAAGCCAAGGCAAGGACGCCGGTACGCTGCAGGTACTCGGCATGCGTCTGCGCGAACGCGCCGAGGCTGCCGAGCGCGAAGGACAAGCGCAGGTGCGCGACACCTTTGCGCGAGCGGCATCGCTGGTGCAAACGCCGCAAACCTGAGACAGGATGGCGGCACTGCATGCCAGTCGGCACGGGCGTTACCGGTGCGGTATCAGCAAGTGGCGGGAAATTTCGGGGAGTTTCGGGAAAGCGGGACCGGACGGTCCTGCTAAAGATATGGCTGCCAGCGGATGTTACTGCTAGCGACTTGTTTCGCTAGTCTTGTCTTGCTGGTCTTGTTTCGCTAGTCGCTAATCACTAGTCTTGCCAGCGACCGGACTTGCTAGAGATGTTTGGTTGCGGGGGCAGGATTTGAACCTGCGACCTTCGGGTTATGAGCCCGACGAGCTGCCAGACTGCTCCACCCCGCGTCTGAAGGAGATGGATTATGGCTGATCCACGACCATAAGGCAACCGTTATTTGCACGGCATCGGTGAAAGACCTCGCTCGCGCGATCGACCGCCATGCCGGCCAATACATCACGACGTGATATAAGCAGCCACACGCAGGCAGCCACACGCGCAGCGAGATATGTCGCCGCGACCGGCGCAACGACATCCTCGTGGGTCGACAGGCGGGCAAAGCCTGCTAGGCGAGCAGCTTGTCGATCTGCGCGTACGCGGCGCTGAAGGCGGCCACCTCCGCGGCATGACGCGTGGCGAATACATGATTGCCGCTCAGCAGGACTTCAGTGTCGCCCGCGTCGCTGGGATCGCTGCCCTCTTCCGCAATGCGCACCTCGTAGCTCCACACCTGCGTGTCGTCCATGCTGCCCGCGACGCTCTCGCGATGGGGTGACACCAGGACGTAGGCGTCCTTGCCGCGATACTGCTCCACTCTCCAGTCTGCCTGACTCATGAAGGGCTCCCGTGCGTTGGTCACACCGGTTTGAGCGCGCCAGGCGCAGGGGCGTTCCTGATGGAGGAAAGAAACGGAAAAAGAAAAAGAAAGGGAAAGAGGAAAGAGGAAAGAGGGGGGGGAAGAAGGGAAGACGGGGAAGGACCAAAAGAAAAAGGGCTTCCGTCTCCGGAAGCCCTTCGTCTTTATAGGTGGCGCGGCTGGCAGGATTCGAACCCACGACCCCTTGGTTCGTAGCCAAGTACTCTATCCAACTGAGCTACAGCCGCACGCGAGAAAAGAGATTATATAGAAGTTTTCGTTTTTGTGAAGCCCCCTCCCCGCATTTTTTTGTTCGGCGGGGCTGCCGGGGCGCAACTTCCTATAATGGCAGCCTCAGGATGTGATTCGCACCATGAACAAGGCATTTGTCAAAGAGTCCTCCGGCGACGACGACGAGGACCTCCCCGAAGGCGCCGCGCCGCTGCCCGCGGGCACCAAGAACTACATCACCGCCACCGGCTACGACCGGCTGCGCAACGAACTGATGCACCTGATCGACGTGGAACGTCCCGAGGTGGTGCAGGTGGTATCGTGGGCAGCATCCAATGGCGACCGTTCCGAGAACGGTGACTACCTCTACGGCAAGAAGCGCTTGCGCGAAATCGACCGGCGCATCCGCTTTCTCACGCGCCGGCTCGACAAGGCCGAGGTGGTGGACCCCTCGCTGCAGGGCGACAACGACCAGATCTTCTTTGGCGCCACCGTCACCTATGCCAACCAGACTGGCGAGGAGACCACCATCACCATCGTCGGCATGGACGAGGTCGACCTCGACAACAATCACGTGAGCTGGATCTCGCCGATCGCCAAGGCGCTGATCAAGGCGCGCGAAGGCGATACCGTGGCGCTGCGCACCCCGGCGGGGCTCGAACAGATCGATATCCTCGAAGTCCGCTACCCGGCGCGCGGGTAGGCATGGACAAGCGCGCGTCAGGCCAGTCCGTGCGCGTCGGTCCAAGTCAGCAAGACCAGAGGCGGGCAGCGCTCACCCGTCGTTGCGGTCGCGGAAAATCCGGATCACGTCCGGGTTGCGGCGCAGCGCGCGCATGACATTGGCCAGGTGCAGGCGATTCTGTACCTGGATCACGAACTGCATGTAGGTGGCCTCCTGGTGGCCGCCCTGCTGCTGTTCCATCGACACGTGCGCGACGTTGGCATCGGCCGAGGTCAGATCCGCGGCAACGCGGGCCACGATGCCCTTGACGTTGCGCACCATCACCTTGATCGACGCGTCGAACGGGCGGGTGGTCTTCCTGGCCCACATCACCTCGATCCAGTGCTCGGGATCCTTGCTGTGCAGGCGCTTGGCCACCTTGCAGTCCTGCACGTG
The DNA here is from genome assembly GCF_049393815.1 of Cupriavidus sp. H19C3. Taxonomy (NCBI): domain Bacteria; kingdom Pseudomonadati; phylum Pseudomonadota; class Betaproteobacteria; order Burkholderiales; family Burkholderiaceae; genus Cupriavidus; species Cupriavidus sp. H19C3. The sequence continues at coordinate 4,181,451 of NZ_CP184985.1, read as the reverse complement.
GATCTGCAGCCCTTCGCCCTTGCCGAGATAACCGACGATCGAATCGCCTGGAATCGGGCGGCAGCAGGCCGAGAAGATGATCGACATGCCTTCGTCGCCGGTGACCGCCACCGCCGGAGCCTCGTCGCCGGCAAAGGTCTGCACCGCCGCCAGCAGCGCGCTGTCGACATCGCCGGACAGCTCCTGCAGCAGGATCTCCATGCGACGTGCCACCACGGCGGGCACGCGCCGGCCCAGCGCGAGGTCGGCAAAGATGTCCTCGCGCTGCTTGTTGCCGGTCCACTGGATCATGCGTTCCCACACGGCCTGCGGCACCGCCTTGAGTTCGATGCCGAGCTGGCGCGTGGCCTGCTCCAGCAGCCGCTCGCCGAGCTGGATGGCCTCGTCGAGCTTGGTGGTCTTCAGGTAGTGGCGAATCGCCGCGCGCGCCTTGCCGGTGCGCACGAAGGCGAGCCAGGCCGGATTCGGCTTGGAGTACGGCGCGGTGACCACCTCGACGATATCGCCGCTCTTGAGCTCGGTGCGCAGCGGCAGCAGCTCGTTGTTGATCTTGACCGCCACGCACTGGTTGCCCAGGTCGCTGTGCACCGCATACGCGAAGTCCAGCGCGGTGGCACCGCGCGGCAGCGCGCGGATATGCCCCTTGGGCGTGAACACGTAGACCGCGTCGGGGAACAGGTCGATCTTGACGTGTTCCAGGAACTCCTGCGAATCGCCGGTCTGGCTCTGGATATCGAGCAGCGACTGCAGCCACTGATGCGCCTGCTGCTGGATATCGTTGGCATGATCGGCCTGGTGCTTGTACATCCAGTGCGCGGCCACGCCCGCCTCGGCAATCTGGTGCATGCCGCGCGTGCGGATCTGGAACTCCACGGGCGTGCCGAACGGCCCTACCAGCGTCGTATGCAGCGACTGGTAACCGTTGATCTTGGGAATCGCGATGTAGTCCTTGAACTTGCCGGGCATCGGCTTGTACAGGCTGTGCAGCGCACCCATCGCCATGTAGCAATGCATCTGCGTTTCCACCACCACGCGGAAGCCGTACACGTCGAGCACCTGCGAGAACGACAGCTGCTTGTCGTGCATCTTGCGATAGATGCTGTACAGCGTCTTCTCGCGTCCGGACAGTTCGGCGACGATGCCAGCATCGGCCAGCGCATGCTGCGCGGCCTCCAGAATGCGCTTGACCACCTCGCGGCGGTTGCCGCGCGCGGCCTTGACCGCCTTCTCGAGTGTGGCGTAGCGGAATGGCGAGCCGACCTTGAACGATAGTTCCTGCAGCTCGCGGTAGATCGTATTGAGACCGAGACGGTGCGCGATGGGCGCGTAGATCTCCATGGTCTCGAGCGCGATCCGGCGCCGCTTCTCGGGCGGCACGAAATCGAGCGTGCGCATGTTGTGCGTGCGATCGGCCAGCTTGACCAGAATCACGCGCACGTCGCGCGCCATCGCCAGCAGCATCTTGCGGAAGCTCTCCGCCTGCGCCTGCTCGCGGCTCTGGAATTCGAGCTTGTCCAGCTTGGTCAGGCCATCGACCAGTTCCGCGACCTTGGGGCTGAACTTCTCCGCCAGTTCGCTCTTGGTAATGCCCTGGTCCTCGATCACATCGTGCAGCAGCGCCGCCATGATCGACTGCACATCGAGCTTCCATTCCGCGCACAACTCGGCCACCGCCACCGGGTGCGTGATGTACGGCTCACCACTCTGGCGGTACTGGCCGAGATGGGCTTCGTCGGAAAACTGGAAGGCCTCGCGCACGATGGCCTGGTCCGCCGGCTTGAGGTAAGCCAGCTTTTCCATCAGCCGCGTGATCGAGATGACCTGCTGGCGCGGCGGTACCGCCGGCTGCGAGGTCGGACCGAAGAAGTGCCGGTACGACTGCGCCAGCACCGCATCGATAAAGAGGTTGCCGCCCAGCTCGCCGCCGGGCGGCGCGGACAGGGTCCCGACCTCGGGTGCGGCCGCTACCCCGGCGACACCGGCGGTCACGCGCGTCTTGCCGAGCCCCTTGCCCTGCGAGAGCGGCGGTACGGCCGCGCGCTCGCCGACAACATCGTTGCCGAGCGGATCGGGAAGATTGGGAGCGCCGGTACGTGCGGTCACGGATGGCGGGCCGGGATTACCCTGCCTGCGCCCCGGCGGACCGGAGGAACCGGGCGGAGCGGGTGGCAGGGTAGGCATGATGGCGGCCTCTGGAATCCGGCGGAATGCACGAAATGTGTACGCACGCGAAGCAGGGATATGCCAGGGGCCGCCCGGGGGATCAGGTCGGAACCTTCTTGAGCATCTCGATGCCGACCTGGCCCGATGCGATCTCGCGCAGCGCCACCACGGTGGGCTTGTCCTTCGCGTCGACCTTGGGCGTGTGACCTTGCACGAGCTGGCGTGCACGGTACGTCGCGGCCAGCGCGAGCTCGAATCGATTCGGGATGTGTTTCAGACAATCTTCGACGGTAATACGCGCCATATCAAATCCACCTTGGGATAAAACCTGTTCGACAGGCCGCCATTTTACAGCAGGCGGCCGGAACCGTTCCGGCCGCCCTCCGATGCGCGCCACGCGGACGCCGCGCGCGCTGGCTCAAGTCTAGTGAATGCCGAGCTCGATGAAGAGCTCCGTGTGGCGTGCCTTCTGCGACGAAAAGCGCAGACGGGTGGCACGCACGACGTTGCGGAGCTGCTCCAGCGCGTCGTCGAAAACCTCGTTGATGATGACGTAGTCGGCCTCGCTGGCATGGGCCATTTCGCTGCCCGCCGCGAGCAGCCGGCGCACGATCACATTGGGCTCGTCCTGGCCGCGCTTCTTGAGCCGTTCTTCCAGCGCCGTCAGCGACGGCGGCAGGATAAAGATCTCCACCGCGTTGGAAAAACGCTGGTGCACCTGCTGCGCGCCCTGCCAGTCGATCTCGAGCAGCACGTCGTTGCCCTGCGCCATCTGCTCCTCGATCCAGATGCGCGAGGTCGCATAGTAGTTGCCATGGACTTCCGCCCATTCGAGGAACTCGCCGCGGTCGCGTGCCGCACGGAAGCTGTCGATGGTCGTGAAGTGATACTGGCGTCCGTTCTCCTCGCCCGGACGCGGCGCGCGCGTGGTGTGGGAGATGGACAGGCGGATGGCCGGGTCCTGCGCCAGCAGCGCATTGACCAGCGTGGACTTGCCGGCGCCGGACGGCGCCACCACCATGAAAAGGTTACCGGGATAGGCGGTGTCGATGGCGGTATGGGTCGAATCGCTCATGATCGTTATTCGAGGTTCTGAATCTGTTCGCGCATCTGCTCGATCAGCAGCTTGAGCTCCATCGAGGCATCGGACAGCTCCTTGGCGGCGGCCTTGGAGCCGAGCGTGTTGGCCTCGCGGTTGAGTTCCTGCATCATGAAGTCCAGGCGCTTGCCGACCTGGCCACCCTTCTTGAGGATATGCCGGGTTTCGTTGAGGTGGGCCTGCAGCCGCGAAAGTTCCTCGGCGATATCGATGCGGATGCCGTACACCGTGGCTTCCTGACGAATCCGTTCCGCGATCTCGTCGCGGCTCATCGACGGCATGCCGGCCGGCGCGGCCAGGTTGAAGGCTTCCTGCAGGCGCTCGGTGAGTTTTTCCTGGTGATGCGCGATCAGCTGCGGGATGGTCGGCGTGAGACGCTCGACGATCGCCAGCATGGCATCCACGCGCTCCTCGAGCGTGGCCTTGAGCGCGGCGCCCTCGCGGCGGCGCGCTTCCAGCAACTGGTCAAGCGCGTCGCGGGCGGCGCCCATCACGGCCTCGCGCAGGGCCTCGGCGGAGAGCTCGGGCTCCACCAGCACGCCGGGCCAGCGCAGGATCTCGCCCATGCGCAGCGAGCCCGCGCCGCTGAAGGTGGCGGCCACGGTGGTTTCGAGCGCGCGGATCTGGTCGAGCAGGCCCTGGTTCAGCGCCAGCGTGGCGCCGCCGGCATCGGTGCGCTGCAGGTTGATGCGGCACTCGAGCTTGCCGCGGGAGAGCTCGCCCATCAGCATCTCGCGCAGCGCCGGCTCGAACGCGCGGCACTCTTCGGGCGCGCGGAACAACAGGTCGAGGAAACGCGAATTGACGGTGCGGAATTCCACGGAAACCGACGCGGTCCGGCCACTGGGCTCGCCTTGGGCGTTCGTCAGCGGCGCCTGCCGGATCGCCGTGCCAAAACCTGTCATGCTGTGGATCATTGGTTTATCTCGCGAAAGGGTCGAAGCAGACTTCGAATGATGAGAAAGGTGAGGAATGGTGAAACTGCCGGCGGCCCCGGCCGCCGGCGAAAATCGATGAAATAGCCATGCGCAACCGCATGCAAAACCGGAGAAAGACCGCGGAAAGACCGCAGAAAGACCGCTCCGGGCCGGCGGGCGGGCGGGTTGCAAACCGGGCGCAGATAATCGGCAACACCCCGCTACGCTTTCCTTTACAAGTGACCGATTAGCCCGGACAATCCGTGAGCAAATCAGGTCCCGAATCCTTATGACAGAGTCCAAGGGCGCTAACCAACCCAAGAGTGCGCCGCTGCCGATCGGCACGCTGCTTGCCAACTATCGCATTGTAAAGAAGTTGGCCAGCGGGGGGTTCAGTTTCGTCTACCTCGCTACCGACGAAACCGGTGCGCCCGTGGCCATCAAGGAATATCTTCCGTCGTCCCTGGCGCGTCGCAGCCCGGGCGAACTGATTCCCGTGGTGCCCGAGGAAAATGCCGCTTCGTTCCGGCTGGGCCTGAAATATTTCTTCGAGGAAGGCCGCTCGCTGGCGCGCATTTCCCATCCGAGCGTAGTGCGCGTGGTCAATTTCTTCCGCGAGAACGCCACGGTCTACATGGTCATGAACTACGAGCTGGGCAAGACGCTGCAGGAGCATATCCTGCAGGCCCGGCAGCAGGGCCGCGCCAAGGTCCTGCGCGAGCGCTTCATCCGCAAGGTGTTCCACGACCTGATGAGCGGACTGCGCGAAGTGCATATCCACAAGCTGCTGCACCTCGACATCAAGCCCGGCAACATCTACCTGCGCGAGGACGAGTCGCCGATCCTGCTCGACTTTGGCGCGGCCCGCCAGATCCTGACCATGGAAGCCGCCCGCTTCCAGCCGATGTACACGCCCGGCTTTGCCGCGCCCGAACTGTACGGCAAGCATTCCGAGCTGGGACCCTGGACCGATATCTACAGCCTGGGCGCCACGCTCTATGCGTGCATGGCGGGCATGCCGCCGCAGGAAGCCAACCAGCGCGAGAAGGACGACCGCATGGGCGAGGCCATGACGCGGCTGCGCAGCACGTACACCAACGGCCTGGTCGACCTGGTCGAATGGTGCCTGCGGCTGACGCCGTCGGAGCGTCCGCAGAGCGTGTTCCGCCTGCAGAAGGAACTGCGCGACCAGTCCAATGCCCTTGGCGAGCAGTCGGCGGCGGCGCTGGCGGCCGCGCCTGCCGCGCCCGTGACCGAGCGCCCGGGCGCCACCAGCCGCTTCATGACATTGCTGCGCCGCCGCGACGACAGCCCCGCGCGCGATACCGCGCGTGCGGCGCAGGCCGAGCCGGGCGCCGATTGAATCACGAGGAGGCACCGGCGTCCGCCAGCGCGCGGGCCGTGCATCCCAGACCCGATACCGAACAGCCAACATGCGATTCTCCGTCTACCAGGAAAGCCGAAAAGGCGGCCGCCGCATCAACCAGGACCGGATGGGCTATTGCTTTACGCGCGACGCCCTGCTGATGGTGCTGGCCGACGGCCTCGGCGGCCATGCCCTTGGCGAAGTGGCCGCCCAGCAGGCGCTGCAAACCCTGGCGCGCCAGTTCCAGGCGCAGGCCCGTCCGGCCATCCGCAACCCGGCGGACTTCCTGCAGGACACCATCATGCTGGCCCACCGCGAGATCCACCGGTACGCGGAGGCCAATCGCCTGGCCGATATCCCGCGCACCACGGTGGTCTGCTGCCTGATCCAGCAGGGCCAGATCCACTGGGCGCATGCCGGCGACTCGCGCCTGTACCTCGTGCGCAAGGGCGGCCTGCTGACCCGCACGCGCGACCACTCCAAGATCGAGAACCTGCTGCAGCAGGAACGCGTGCTGCCGATGGACGTGGCCAACCATCCCGAGCGCAACAAGCTCTACAACTGCCTGGGCTCTCCCAACCTGCCGCTGATCGATATCGGCGGTCCGGTACGGCTGGAACCGGGCGATGTGGCCATGCTGTGTTCCGACGGCCTGTGGGGCAGCCTGGAAGAAAAGGTGATCGTCGACAAGGTGACCAACCTGTCGGTGGTGCATGCCATTCCGGACCTGATCGAACAGGCGCTGCTCAACGCGGGCGAAGGTGCCGACAACACCACCGCCATCGCCATGATGTGGGAGCTCGATGCCACCACCCCGAGCGAGGAAGCGGTGCTGACCGATACGCTGCCGCTCAACGCGTTCACGACCTCGATCCTGGAGCGGACCGGCAACGAGAACGATCTGTTGTCCGAGGAAGAAATCGAACGCTCGATCGCCGAGATTCGCGCCGCGATCGACAAGACCAGCAATTTCATGCGCTGAGTCATGGGCCGGGGCGGGCCTTGCGCCCGACCCGGCAGAGTCTGACCCCGGCGCGCACGCCGCGCCGGCGGTAGAATCGCGGTCTTACCCGATTCGACGAAAGACTCCCCATGCGACCGAGCGGCCGCGCAGCCGATGCGCTGCGACCTGTCACCCTCACCCGACATTACACGCGTCACGCGGAAGGTGCCGTGCTATGTGCCTTTGGCGATACCAAGGTGCTTTGCACGGCCAGCGTGCTGGCCAAGGTGCCGCCGCACAAGAAGGGCTCCGGCGAGGGCTGGGTGACCGCGGAATACGGCATGCTGCCGCGCGCCACGCATACGCGCTCGGACCGCGAAGCCGCGCGCGGCAAGCAGACCGGCCGCACGCAGGAGATCCAGCGCCTGATCGGCCGGGCCATGCGCTCGGTCTTCGATCTCGCCGCGCTCGGCGAATATACGATCCATCTCGATTGCGACGTGCTGCAGGCCGATGGCGGCACGCGCACGGCAGCCATTACCGGCGCCTTCGTGGCCGCGCACGATGCCGTCGGCACGATGCTCGCCGCGGGCCAGATCGCGGCCAGCCCGATCCGCGACTTCGTGGCCGCGGTATCGGTGGGCATGGTCGATGGCGTGCCGGTACTCGACCTCGACTACGCCGAGGACAGCAACTGCGATACCGACATGAACGTGGTGATGACCGGCAGCGGCGGCTTTGTCGAGGTGCAGGGCACGGCGGAAGGCGTGCCGTTCCATCGCGCCGAGCTCGATGCGATGACGCGCCTGGCGGAAGCCGGCATCGCCGAACTGATTCGCCACCAGCGCCAGGCGCTGGGGCTCTGACAGCGCGAGGCACATCATGCAGCGTCTGGTCCTGGCATCGAACAACCCCGGCAAGCTGCGCGAATTCGGCGCCCTGCTCGCGCCCTTCGGCTTCGACGTGATTCCGCAGGGGGAACTCGGCATTCCCGAAGCCGAGGAACCGCACGCGACATTTGTCGAGAACGCCCTGGCCAAGGCGCGGCACGCGAGCCGCCTCGCGGGCATGCCCGCGCTCGCGGACGACTCCGGCATCTGCGTGGACGCGCTCGATGGCGCGCCGGGTGTCTATTCGGCGCGCTATGCGCAATGCGTGGGCAAGCCGAAGTCCGATGCCGCCAACAACGCGCACCTGATCTCGCAGCTTGCGGGCAAGCTCAACCGGCGCGCGCAGTACTACTGCGTGCTGGTACTGGTACGCCATGCCGACGACCCGCGCCCGATCATCGCGGAAGGCACGTGGGCCGGCGAAGTGGTGGACGCCCCGCGCGGCAATGGCGGCTTTGGCTACGACCCCCACTTCCTGCTGCCCGCGCTCGGCAAGACCGCGGCGGAACTGAGCGCGGAAGACAAGAACCGCGTCAGCCATCGCGCCCTGGCGCTGCAGGCGCTGGTGGCACGCCTGCAGTCGCACGGCTTGCGGATCGGGGGCGCATGATTCCGATCGTTCCCGCCGGCAGCGGCACGCCAGACGGTACCCGCTCCCCTGCCGACGCGCCAGCCCTGGCACCCGCCGCAGGCCAGCAGCTGTGGCTCAAACCCGGCCAGATCGCGCTGCCGGGCTCGCCGCCGCTCTCGTTGTACGTGCATGTGCCATGGTGCGTGCGCAAGTGCCCGTATTGCGACTTCAATTCGCATGCTGCGCCCGACGGCGGACACGAGATTCCCGAAGCGCGGTATCTCGACGCGTTGCGCGCCGACCTGGAACAGTCGCTGCCGCTCGTATGGGGTCGGCCCGTGCACACGGTCTTTATCGGCGGCGGCACGCCAAGCCTGCTGTCCGCGGCGGGCATGGACCGCCTGCTCTCCGATATCCGCGCGCTGCTGCCGCTCGATGCCGATGCCGAGATCACGATGGAAGCCAACCCCGGCACGTTCGAGGCCGAGCGTTTTGCCAGCTATCGCGCGAGCGGCATCAACCGTCTCTCGATCGGCATCCAGAGCTTCGACGACCGGCACCTGCAGGCGCTGGGCCGGATTCATGGCGAACGCGAGGCACGCGCCGCAATCGATATCGCGCTGCGGCACTTCGACAACGTCAACCTCGACCTGATGTATGCCCTGCCCGGCCAGACCGTCGAGGAATGCGTGCACGACCTCGAGGCCGCGCTGGCCTATGGCACGACGCATCTGTCGCTCTACCACCTGACGCTCGAGCCCAACACGCTGTTCGCGAAGTTTCCGCCGGCATTGCCGGACGAGGACAGTGCCTACGAGATGCAGGACATCATCGAGGCGCGCACCGCGCAGGCCGGCTATCGACACTACGAGACATCGGCGTATGCGCGGCCCCATCGCGAGGCCCGCCATAACCTGAACTACTGGCGGTTTGGCGACTACCTGGGCATCGGTGCGGGCGCACACGGCAAGCTCTCGTTTCCGCATCGCGTGCTACGACAGATGCGGCACAAGCATCCGGCCACCTATATGGAAACCGCGCTGGCCGGCGATGCCGTGCAGGAAGCGCGCGAGGTGACGGCCGACGAGTTGCCCTTCGAATTCATGCTCAACGCGCTGCGGCTCACCGATGGCGTGCCGGCGGCGAGCTTTCACGACTACACGGGATTGCCGCTGCATACCATCAGCAAGACGCTGGCGGCGGCGGAGAAGAAGGGATTGCTGGAGGCGGACCTGACGGTGATCCGTCCTACCGAACTGGGGCGCCGGTTCCTCAACGACCTCCAGGAGATGTTCCTGAAGGACTGAAACCGGCGCTACACAGGACCGGGGACCGCGCAGAGCCAACCCTGCGCGTGGCCACCGATCCGGATTGCCTCAATACGGCATGGCCATATCGTTGGCGACGCGTGCGCGGTCGCCAACGCGCAGCGCGCCGATATCACGCTGCGTCACGGTCGCCATGCGGCCATCATCGAGGCGCACGTTCACGCGATACACCGTGCTCGTATTGTTGCCGGTGCGCTTCTCGACCTGGTTGCCGGCCACGGCGCCGAGCACCGCGCCACCGACGGTTGCCGCGGTCCGGCCACGGCCGCCGCCGATCTGGTTGCCGAGCAGGCCGCCGGCCGCACCGCCGATCACGGTACCGAGAATGCCGGAGCTTTCCTGCGTGGTGGTCACCGGCTCGATCGATTCCACGCGGCCCGTAAAGACCGACCCCGCCGGCGCCTGGTAGGTGGTGGGGGCCTGCTGGCCATAGCCAGGTTGCCCATAACCCGGTTGTCCGTAGCCCGGTTGCTGATATCCGGGCGGCGGCGGCGGGTTGTATCCGGCGTTGTTATAGCCCGTGTTTCCGTAGCCGTTGTTGTAGCCCGGCTGGGCGCAACCGGCGAGCGTTGCGGCTATCATCACGGCGCCGGTCGCGAGCCACGTGCGATGGCGAAAATGGGGGCGAAGCTGGTTCATGCGATCCTCCTCTGACACCTGTTTGAAAATTCAGGCGCGGGCCATTGCACACCGCGCCATGCCGGTATGAGCCGGCTATCGCCCGCAAGGTTCCGCGGTGTCCGACAAACACCGACACCGCGCCCGCCATGCATCACTCTCTGCCGGAGCGCGCATGCTTGTATAATGCGCGCTCTTCCTGCGGAAGCGTGGCCGAGTGGTTTAAGGCAGCAGTCTTGAAAACTGCCGATGGGGTGACCCATCCGTGAGTTCGAATCTCACCGCTTCCGCCAGTCTTTCCGCCCGTCTTCCCGCCAGTCTTCCCGCCAGTCTTCCTGTCTGCCAACAAAAAACCCCGCACCAGGCGGGGCAAAGCACTTCACACACGGAGTCACCGCAGACCATCGGTCCGGGCGCGCTGCGCGGCGCCCGTTGCCGCCATCATTCGGCGGTAATCTTGCCGGTCTCGATCACGCTCTTCCAGCGCGCCAGTTCCTGGTTCTCGAACTGCACGAACTGTTCAGGCGTATTGGCGACGATCTCGAAGCCCTGCTCGCTGAGTTTCTTCTGCATGCCCGGCTCCTTGAGCGCGGACACCAGCGCGTCGTGCAGGCGCGTCTTGACATCGGCCGGCAGCCCCTTGGGCGCGGCCACGGCCTGCCACGAATAGACCTCGACGTCCTTGACGCCGCCTTCGCTCATGGTCGGCACGTTCGGCAGCACCGCCGAGCGCTTGTCCGACGTTACCGCAAGCGCCTTGAGCTTGCCCGAGCGGATGTGCTGCAGCACCGCGTTGACGTTCTGGAACGACACGTCGACCTGGCCTGCCAGCAGATCCTGGATGGCCGGCGCGCCGCCCTTGTATGGCACGTGCAGGCCCTCGGTGCCGCTCTTCTGCCAGAACAGCGCGGCGGTCAGGTGGTCAGACGAACCCGCGCCCGAGCTCGCGAAGCTGACCTTGCCCGGATTCTTCTTCATGTAGGCGACCAGTTCCTGCAGATTCTTCGCCGGGAAATTCGGGTTGGCCACCAGCACGTTGGGTGCGCGCACGGCCACGGTCAGCAGGTCGAAATCCTTGGCCGGATCGTAGGCAAGGTTCTTCTGCAGGAACGGGTTGACCGCGTACACGCCGATCGATGCCACCAGGATGGTGTAGCCGTCGGCGGGGGCACGCTTGACGAAGGTCGCACCGATCGCGCCGGTGGCGCCCGGGCGGTTGTCCACCACGAACGGCTGGCCAAGCTTGTCGTTGAGCGGCTGGGCCAGGTAGCGCGCGATGGTGTCGGTGGACCCACCGGCCGGGAACGGCACCACCACGGTTACCGCCTTCTGCGGCCACGCGTTGCCCGCGGCAAGCGCCGCGCTGCTGACAGTCAGGCCGGCGGCCAGTGCGAGCGCCACGCCGGCGGCACGGCGCAGCAGCGAGGAAAATCGGAAGGCACGCGGTTGTGCCGACACGAGGGGGTAGGACATGGTTGTCTCCTGCTTTGTCAATTCTTGTGTGCACTGCAAACCGACGTCATGACGTCGAGGCCATCGCCCCGACGCCATCGCGCCGGCGACCCGAGGCGTTACCTGACCATGCAGGGCGCCTTGTTGTTGAATTTCCAGTTGGGAATCAGGAACTGCATGGCGATGGCGTCGTCGCGCGCGCCGAGGCCTTTCTGCCGGTACAGCTCGTGCGCCCGCGCCAGCGCGTCCATATCCAGTTCGATGCCAAGGCCGGGAGCCTTCGGCACCTGCACCAGTCCGCCTTCGATTGTGAGCGGCGCGCGCGTCAGGCGCTGGCCATCCTGCCAGATCCAGTGCGTGTCGATGGCGGTCACGCGGCCCGGCGCCGCGGCGGCCACGTGCGTGAACATCGCCAGCGAGATATCGAAGTGGTTGTTCGAATGCGAACCCCACGTCAGCCCCCACTCCGCGCACATCTGCGCCACGCGCACCGACCCCTGCATGGTCCAGAAGTGCGGATCGGCCAGCGGAATGTCCACCGAGTGCAGCCGCACCGCGTGGCCCATCTGGCGCCAGTCGGTGGCGATCATGTTGGTCGCGGTCGGCAGGCCCGTGGCGGTGCGGAACTCGGCCATGATCTCGCGGCCCGAATAGCCGTCCTCGGCACCGCACGGGTCCTCGGCGTAGGCCAGGATGCCATGCTTGTCGCGGCACAGGCGGATGGCGTCGGCAAGCAGCCAGCCGCCGTTTGGATCGAGCGTGACGCGCGCCTGGGGAAAGCGCTCGTGCAGCGCGACGATCGCTTCCATCTCCTCGTCGCCACGCAGCACGCCGCCCTTGAGCTTGAAGTCGTTGAAGCCATAGCGCTCGTAGGCGGCCTCGGCCAGACGCACGATCGCCTCGGGCGTCATCGCTTCTTCATTGCGCAGGCGGAACCAGGCGTTGTCGGCCTCGGGCTCGGTGCGGTAGTCAAGCGTGGTGCGGCGACGGTCGCCGATATAGAACAGGTAGCCGAGCATCTCCACCGCGTCGCGCTGCTGGCCTTCGCCGAGCAACGCCGCCACGGGCACCTGCAGGTGCTTGCCGAGCAGGTCGAGCAGCGCGGCCTCGAGCGCCGTCACCGCATGGATGGTGATGCGCAGGTCGAACGTCTGCAGGCCGCGGCCGCCGGCATCGCGGCTGGCAAAGGCGGCGCGCACCTTGTTCTGGATCGCCTGGTACTGGCCGATGGGCTGGCCCACCACGAGCGGACGCGCGTCCTCGAGCGTCTTGCGGATGCCTTCGCCGCCGGGCACTTCGCCGACGCCGACGTTGCCCGCGCTGTCCTTGAGAATGACGACGTTACGCGTGAAATACGGACCATGGGCGCCCGACAGGTTCATCAGCATGCTGTCGTGGCCGGCGACCGGTACCACGGTCAATTCGGTCACCACGGGCGTGCCGGGCGTGGCGGGGGAAGGATGGGCGTTGCTCATGAATATGTCTCCGATGCCGGGTAAGTGCCGCCGGGATCGCGCCTCCGTTCCAAAGTGCCACGAAAATGCGCCCTGCTGTTATCGATCTGCAACGGGCCGCGCAAGGCCTTGCCACATGCCGCTGCCCGCGAGCAAGATCGGCGTAGTATATGCTGTGCGTTATCGGTCGTCGTATAACCTACGACGCAGTATAATGACGGCATCTTCCAGCGGTCAAGACCCGAGACAACCCCTAGATTTCCCCGCCCTACTGCCCATGTCCAACGCCTCGATCACTTCGCCCGCTCCCTTGCGCCGCCGCGGCCGTACGCTTGCCGAGGAAGTGGTCAGCAGCCTCTCGGAAAACATCCAGCAAGGCCAGCTCAAGCCTGGCGACAAGCTCCCGACCGAATCCGAAATCATGGCCTCGCTCGGCGTGAGCCGGACGGTCGTGCGCGAGGCGCTGTCGCGCCTGCAGGCGAGCGGCATGGTGGAGACGCGCCACGGCATTGGCACCTTTGTGCTGGCACGGCCGCCGGAGACGCAGTCGCCGTTCCGCATCGACCGCTCCGCGATGGGCACAGCCATGGACGTGCTGGCGATGCTCGAATTCCGCGTCAGCCTGGAGGCCGAAGCCGCCAGCCTGGCCGCCTCGCGCCGCAGCGACGAACAGCTGGGCGCCATGCGTCGCGCGCTTGACGAACTCAAGCGCAACGCCGCCGCCGGCAACGATGCCGTGGGCTCCGACTTCGAATTCCACCTGGCCATCGCGCGCGCCACCGGCAACCGCTATTTCACCGACATCATGGGTCACCTCGGCACCATGGTGATTCCGCGCAGCCGGCTCCAGGTCAACACGCCGGAGCGGGAGCAGTACCTCGAACGCGTCAATTTCGAGCACGAAAGCATCTACGATGCCATCGAGCGGCACGATCCCGAGGCCGCCAAGGCCGCCATGCGCATGCACCTGACCAACAGCCGCGAGCGCCTGCGCAAGGCCTCGGCGATGGCCGGCACGGCCCTCTGATGCGCCCGGTCCGCACGGTTGCGGGCCGGCCCGGCATGTCATATGATGTCTTATGACGACGGCTTTCCCTTGCATTTTCATCGTGTGCCGCCGCACCATCCGCCCGCATCCGGGCTGACCGCGCGCAGGCACTTCCCCGATTCTCCCTCCCAGCAGGAAATCCCATCATGACGATTACCGGCGAAATGCTGATCGGCGCCAGCGCCGTGCGTGGCACCGAAGACACTTTCCAGGCCATCAACCCGGCCACGGGCGAAGCGCTGCAGCCGACCTTCCATGGCGGCGGTGCCGCGGATGTCGAGCGCGCCTGCGCGCTGGCCGAGGCCGCGTTCGATCCCTATCGCGCCACCTCCCCCACGCAGCGTGCCAGCTTTCTGGAGCGCATTGCCGACAATATCGAAGCCCTCGGCGACGAACTGATCGAGCGCGCCCATGCCGAAACCGCCCTGCCGCTGCCGCGCCTGCAAGGCGAGCGCGGTCGTACCACGGGCCAACTGCGCCTGTTCGCGCGCGTGCTGCGCGATGGCCGCTGGCAAAGCGCCACGCTCGACAGCGCGCTGCCCGAGCGCACGCCGCCGCGCCCCGACCTGCGCATGCAAAAAATCGCGGTGGGCCCGGTGGCCGTGTTCGGGGCCAGCAACTTCCCGCTCGCGTTCTCGGTGGCCGGCGGTGACACGGCATCGGCGCTGGCGGCCGGTTGCCCGGTGGTGGTGAAGGCCCACCCTGCGCATCCGGGTACGTCGGAACTGGTGGGCCGCGCGATCCAGAAGGCCGTGGCCGATGCGGGTCTGCCGGAGGGCGTGTTCTCGCTTGTCACCGGTGCCGGCATCGCGATCGGGACCGCGCTGGTGGCCCATCCGGTGATTCAGGCCGTGGGGTTTACCGGCTCGCGTACCGGCGGCCTGGCGCTGATGCAGGTGGCCAGCAATCGCCCGCAACCGATTCCGGTCTATGCGGAAATGAGCAGCATCAACCCGGTCTTCCTGCTGCCCGAAGCGCTCGCCGCGCGCGGTGAGACCATCGCCCGCGAACTGGTGGACTCGCTGGTGCTGGGCGTGGGCCAGTTCTGCACGAACCCCGGCCTGCTGCTGGCGATCGAAGGGCCCGCGCTGGGCAAGTTCCGCGCCGCCGCGGTGGGCGCCGTCACCGGCAAGCCGGCCGCGACCATGCTCACGCCGGGCATCCACAGCGCGTTCGAAAAGGGCGTGACCAAGCTCGCGGAAATCGAGGGCCTGACGCGCGCCGCATGCGGCCTGGCCGCCACCGGCCCCAACCAGGCCCGTCCGGCGTTCTTCGAGACCACCGCGCAACAGTTCATCGCCGACGCGCGCATGCACGCGGAAGTGTTCGGCCCCTCGACGGTGCTGGTGACCTGCCGCACGGCGGACGACCTGATTGCGGTGGCGCGTGCCGTGGAAGGCCAGCTGACCGTCACGGTCCAGGCCGATGCCGGCGACCATGCGCTGGCCGCGCGCCTGCTGCCGACGCTCGAACGCAAGGCCGGCCGCGTGCTGTTCAACGGCTATCCGACCGGCGTGGAAGTGTGCTTCGCCATGGTCCACGGCGGCCCCTTCCCGGCCACGTCCGACACGCGCACGACGTCGGTGGGCACCACCGCGATGGATCGCTTCCTGCGTCCGGTCTGCTATCAGAACCTGCCGGCCGGCCTGCTGCCGGAAGCGCTCAAGGATGGCAACCCGCTCGGCCTGTGGCGCCTGAAGGACGGCGAGCTCGGCCACGCCTGAGCGCAGCACCCGGCCGCGCGCGGGGGCGGCCGGCGGCGCTCAGGCGGCCAGCGCCGCCTGCAGCGTGCCGCGCGACTTGCCTGAACTCAGGTACCCCGCGATCGATTCCTGCGTCACCTCGCCGAGGTACGCGCCTTGCGCGTCGATCACCGGCAGCCAGCTCGTGTTGTGCTGGTACATGCGCGACAGCACGATGCGCAGATGCTCGTCGAACGTGGCCGTGGCCGGAAACGGCCGCAGCACGTCGGCGCAGGTGCCATTGGCCGCGCGCGCATCGCGGCGCGTGACGTAGCCGAGCGCGCAACCCGCGTCGTCGATCACCGGCAGGTGCCGCACATCGGCGTCGTCCATCACGCCCAGCGCGGTGACCAGCGGCATCGCGGGCGTGGCGCCCGGCGGCATGGTGGCGGCATCGCCGGCCCGCACCAGCAGCAGGCGCTTGAGCGTATTGTCGTGGCCGACAAAGGCCTGCACGAAGTCGTCGGCAGGATGCGCGAGCAGCGCGTCGGGATGGTCGAACTGCACCAGCTCTCCGCGCCGGAACACGGCCACCTTGTCACCCAGCTTGATGGCTTCGTCGATATCGTGCGAGACCATGATCACGGTCTTGCCGAGCTGGCGCTGCATCTGGAAGAACTCGTTCTGGATGCTTTCGCGGTTGATCGGATCCACCGCGCCGAACGGCTCGTCCATCAGCAGCACCGGCGCATCGGCCGCCAGTGCGCGGATCACGCCGATACGCTGCTGCTGGCCGCCGGAGAGTTCGCGCGGATAGCGCTTGAGCAGGCGATCCGGATCGAGCTGCACCATCGCCATCAGCTCGCGTGCGCGCTCGCGGCTGCGGCGCTTGTCCCAGCCCAGCAGTCGCGGCACCACCATGATGTTTTCCTCGATCGTCATGTTCGGAAACAGGCCGATCTGCTGGATCACATAGCCGATCTTGCGCCGCAGGGCCACGCCATCGATGCCCGCGGTATCTTCGCCCTCGATGCGCACGGTGCCCGAGGTCGGCTCGATCAGCCGGTTGATCATCTTGAGCGTGGTGGTCTTGCCGCAGCCCGACGGGCCCAGGAACACGCAGATCTCGCCGCGCGGCACCGTCAGCGAGACGGCATTGACGGCGGTCGAGGCCGTACCGTCCTTCTGTACGAAGGTTTTCGTCAGTTGGTCGAGTTCGATCATGATTGTCGGATTCCTTTCGGGGTGAGGGCACGCTGCAGGGCCTGCAGACCGGCATCGGCGGCGATCGCCAGCAGGCTGACGAGCGCCGCGCCGATGGCGAGCTTGCTCATGTTGCTCTGGCTGATCGCCTGCAGGATCAGCACACCGAGGCCGCCTGCCCCGATCAGCGCGGCGATGGTGGTCACGCCGATATTCATGACCACGGCGGTACGCACGCCGCCAAGAATGACCGGCACCGCGAGCGGCAGGTCGACCAGGCGCAGGCGCTGCCACGGCGTCATGCCGATGCCGCGCCCGGCCTCCTGGATGCCAGGGTCGACATTGGCCAGCGCCGTGTACGTATTGCGCATGATCGGCAGCAGCGAATAGAGAAACACCGCGGTCACGGCCGGGAGATAACCCAGCGCATGCCCGAAGCGCGCGAAGATCGGGATCATCAGGCCGAACAGCGCGATGGACGGCAGCGTCAGCACGATGGTCGCCAGCGTGAGCAGCGGCGTGGCCAGCCAGCGGTGGCGCGTCATCACGATGCCGAGCGGCACGCCGGTCACGATGGCCAGGCCGACCGCGGCGCCGACCAGTGCCAGATGCTCGGCGGTCAGCCGCAGCAAGGTGGGCCAGCTATGTTGCAGATACGAGATCAGGTCCATGGTCGTCCTCAGATCAGGCCGTGGCCGCGCAGGAATTCCGCGGCCACCTTGTCCACCGGCTGCTGCTCGATATCGACCTGATAGTTCATGGTCGTCATGGCCTCGTTGTCGAGCGTGGCGGCCAGGGCATCGAGCAGTTCCGCCAGTTGCGGATGCGCGTCGAGCACCGCCTTGCGCACCACCGGCACCGCGTTGTACGGCGCAAAGAAGTGCAGGTCGTCTTCGAGCAGCTCGAGGTCGAAGCCCTTGACGCGGCCATCGGTGGTGTAGACCAGCCCGAGCTCGACCTGGTCGTTCCTGAGCGCGGTGTAGACCAGGCCAGGGTCGAGTTGAATCACGTCGCGGCGCGTGAACGGCAGGTCGTAGGCGGCCTTGAGCGGTTCCAGTCCATCGGGCCGCGCGGCAAATTCCATGTCGACGGCGAGTGGATGGCGTTCGTCGGGCGTTGCGCGCATGCGCGCCGCCAGCGCCGACAGGGTCGTCACGCCGGCGGCCTCGGCCCGCGCGCGCGGCATGGCCAGCGCATAGGTGTTGTTGATGCGCGAGGGCGCCAGCCAGACCAGGCCCTTGTCCGCGTCGAGCGCCTTCACGCGCGCGTAGCTCTCGGGCCCGTCGAGCTTTTCCTGGACCTGGTTGAACACGATCAGCGCGGTGCCGGTGTAATCCCACACCACGTCGAGCTGGCCCGACTCCAGCGCCTGGCGCATCAGCGTGCTGCCAAGGCCCGCGGTGAGCTCGGTGCCGAAGCCCTTGGCGCGCAGGTACTGCGAGGTCATCGACGACAGGATCAGTTGCTCGGTGAAGTTCTTGCCGCCCACCTTGAGCGTCGGGCCGGGCTGCTGGGCGCGTGCCGGCGCCGTGCTCAGCAGGATGCCCGCGACAATGGCGCCGACGATGGCGAAGATCCAGAATGCGCGGCGCTCCGCGCGTGGTTTCCAATCCATGAAAGTCTTCCCCTTCCCTTAGTTGGCCAGCCCGCGGCGGCGCAGGTAGACATGCCCCGCGTACGCGAACAGCGCATCGAGCGCGAGCGCCAGCAGCGCGGTGGCCGCGGCGCCCAGCAGCAGCAGCGACTGGTTGTTGAGGTAGATGCCCGGAAAGATCAGCTCGCCGAGACTGTTGGCGCCGATCAGGAACGACAGCGGGACCGTGCCGACATTGATCACGAGGCTGATGCGCACACCCGCGAGGATCACCGGCAGCGCATTGGGCAATTCGACGCGCAGCAGGCGCTGGCGCGGGGTCATGCCGATGCCGCGCGCCGCCTCGCGCAGTGCGGGCGAAACGCTATGCAGGCCTTCGTAGGTGTTGCGTACGATCGGTAACAGCGACGCCAGCCACAGCGCGAGAATGGCGGGACGCTCGCCGATGCCCAGCACGGCCAGCGCCAGCGCCAGCACCGCGAGCGACGGCACCGTATTGCCGACGTTGAACACCTGCATCAGGCGATCGGCCCAGCGCCGCATGCAGGGCCGCGACAGGCCGATGCCCGCGGGGATGCCGGTGGCCAGCGCCAGACTCATCGAGATCGCCACCAGGCGCAGATGGTCGGCCAGGTCGTACAGCAGGCGTTCGCGATACGCGGCGATGACGTCGGGGCCGATCCAGATGGCCAGGGCGCCGAGGGCAGCGGCCAGGGCGGCGGCCAGCATGGTGGCCCGCAGGCGGGACGTGAAACGTGCGGCTTGTTGGGGCATAGCTCCTTTTCCAAAGGCAGTCCATGGCCGATTCGTGAGATTGAATCGCCACATGACGACAGTGAAAAACAAATGGCCCGGCGTCCCTCGACTTCAGGGGGATGCCCGCCAGGGCCCGGTTCAGATTGCCTTGCCGCCATGGCCGGCACAGGCGCCGGCGGACGGACGTTGGGATTGCACGGGATGGTCCGGCCGGCAGACCGCGAGGCGGGCGCAACCGTCAGGGAGCAGGTCCGTGCGAACCCATCGGATGGAACCGCCACGCGAGGGCGGACGGTTCCGGGTAGCGGCGCAACCAGCGACGTTGGCGGATCTCACCAACTTGAGATCCAGCCGGTTCAAGCTCCAGCCAACTTGAGCTCAAACCAACGCGGCGGGGTGGCCAGGTGACGATACTGCGTTACGAACGTATCGCAACGTATGATAAAGAGGCCGCTATTCTACACAAGTTCTGTCATCATGTCATCCGCGCCCGCGGACCCGCGAAATCCGGCCACCGTCGGCACATCGCGCCATCCGTCGCCTCCTTCTTCTGCACGGGCGTTGCGTCACCATTCCGCCGTTGCACGGAAACGCATGAAAAGCGATCTTCGTCCCATCAGCGGAACAATCTTTTGCCCGCATGCCGTCTACCGGATTTCCGCCAAACCCTTAAATTGCAGGGGTACACACTAACTCAGGAGAAGCATCATGGATGTGCGCAACACCCCTGCCACCACTGTCACCACCGCCGAGTCCGTCCAGCGCTCGCGCACCGTCGATCGCGTGGTGCGAGGCGTGGCCACTTCTGACGGCGCCGGCGTCAAGCTGACGCGCGTGCTGACGCAGAACCTGCAGCGCCGGCTCGACCCGTTCCTGATGCTCGATGCATTCGGCACCGACAACAAGGACGACTACATCGGGGGTTTTCCCGATCACCCGCACCGCGGCTTCGAAACCATCACGTACATGCTGGCCGGACGCATGCGCCATCGCGACAGCGCCGGGCACGAAGGCCTGCTCGAGAACGGCGGCGTGCAATGGATGGTGGCGGGTTCGGGCGTGGTCCACTCGGAATTGCCCGAGCAGGAAGAAGGCCGCATGGAAGGCTTCCAGCTCTGGCTGAACCTGCCGGCCGCCGACAAGATGACGGCGCCCTGGTACCGCGACGTGCCGTCGCAGCACGTGCCGACCGTGACGCTGCCGGGCGGCGGCACGCTACGCGTGCTGGCCGGCCACTCGCACGGCATCACCGGCGCGGTCACGCGGCCGGTGACCGAACCGCTGTACCTGGACGTCCATCTGCCGGCGGGCGCGCGCTTTGCGCAAACGCTGCCGACGGGCCATAACGCGTTTCTCTACGTGTATCGCGGCGAGGTCAAGGTCGGCAGCGGCAGCGACGCCGCCGTGGTCGAGGCGCAGCGCATGGGGGTGCTGGATAACACCGGCACCGGCGACGGCGTGGTGGTGACGGCAAGCGAGGACGCGCGCTTCCTGCTGATCGCGGGACAGCCGCTCAACGAGCCGATCGCGCAGTACGGCCCCTTCGTGATGAACACGCAGGAACAGATCTACCAGACCCTGGCCGACTTCCGCGAAGGACGCTTTGCCAGCATCGAGATGGAGGCGCGCGCCGGCTGACCGGCTGACCGGCTGACCGGGCGCACCGTCGGGAGCACCGTCGGGCGTACCGTTTCGCGCATGGCCGAGCGCGCCGGGCGGGCACACAGCCCGGACGCGCCAGCCGCGCACTCGCCCGGGGCCATGTCCCCGCTAACCCCTCCACCCGCCACGGCCCGCGCCGTGGCTTTTTTTATTCCGGCATGCGAATTGCAATCTCCCCCAACCGTTGCAGGGGCTGGCGCGACGCCAAAACACCGGGCCGGCGCCCCGCACACTTATATAATCCGCAGCGAATGTCGGGCATGCGAACATCGTGATGGTCGTCACCGTGCCGTGCGCCAAGCTCGCACGCGCGCCCCGCTGTCACGCGCTCGCCTGCCCGACCGTCGGTCGTCCGACATCAACGTTGCTGCCCACAACAATTCGAGCCGCCTCAGTGACATCACAGACCCCTCCCAGGCTGGCGCTTGGCCATATCACCAAGCGCTATCCCGGCGTGATCGCCAACGACGACGTCAGCCTGACCGTCGCCCCGGGCGAGATCCACGCCGTACTCGGCGAAAACGGCGCCGGCAAATCCACCCTCATGAAGATCATCTTCGGCGCGGTACGTCCCGACGCCGGCGAAGTGCACTTCAACGGGGCACGGGTGTCGATCGCCAGCCCGCACGACGCCCGCAACCTGGGCATCGCCATGGTGTTCCAGCATTTCTCGCTGTTCGACACGCTGACCGTCGCCGAGAATATCGCGCTGGGCCTGCCGCCGCGCGACGTCGGCAACCTGCAGCAGCTGGCCACGCGCATCCGCGACACCGCGGCGCGCTATGGCCTGCCGCTGGAACCGCAGCGGCACGTGCATACGCTGTCGGTGGGCGAACGCCAGCGCGTGGAAATCGTGCGCGCGCTGCTGGCCCGGCCGCAATTGCTGATCCTCGACGAACCGACCTCGGTGCTGACCCCGCAGGCGGTGGAAACGCTGTTCGTCACGCTGCGCCAGCTGGCGGCCGAAGGCACCAGCATTCTCTATATCAGCCACAAGCTCGACGAAATCCGCGCGCTGTGCCATACCGCGACGGTCATGCGCATGGGACGCGTCACCGGCGTATGCGATCCGCGCGAGGAAAGCGCGGCCTCGCTCTCGCGCCTGATGATCGGTGGCGAGCCGCCGCGCGAGGCGCGTGTGGCCACCGAGCGCGGACCGCTGCGGCTGGCGGTGCGCGATCTGTCGCTGCCGCGCGCGCATGCGTTTGCCACCGAGCTGCAGCGCATCGCGCTCGACGTGCATGCCGGCGAGATCGTCGGCATCGCCGGCGTGTCCGGCAATGGCCAGCAGGAGCTGCTCGGCGCGTTGTCCGGCGAGGACCCGCGCGCGACTGCTGCGGCCATCCAGATCGACGGCCGCGCGGTCGGCCGGCTCGATGCGCGCGCGCGCCGCCGCGCAGGGCTCGCTTTCGTGCCCGAGGAGCGCCTTGGCCGTGGTGCGGTGCCGGGCATGAGCCTGGCCGCCAATACCCTGCTCTCGCACCAGACCCCGCCGTTCGTGCGGGGCGGCATGATTTCGCCCACAGCCGCGGCCGGCCTGGCCGCCGCGGTGATTCAGCGCTTCCGCGTCAAGGCCAGCGGGCCGGCCGCGCTGGCGCGCAGCCTCTCGGGCGGCAATCTGCAGAAATTCATCGTCGGCCGCGAGATCGAGGCCGGACCGAAGGTGCTGATCGTGGCGCAACCGACGTGGGGCGTCGACGTCGGCGCCGCCGCGCAGATTCACAACGAGATGCTCGCGCTCAAGGCCACCGGCTGCGCGCTGCTGGTGGTCTCCGAGGAGCTCGACGAACTGTTCGCGCTCTGCGACCGCCTGCACGTGATCGCCAAGGGCCACCTGTCGCCCTCGATCGCGGTGGACCAGGCCACGCGCGAGCAGGTCGGCCTGTGGATGAGCGGACTGTGGGAAGGCGGGCCCGCGCGCGAACTCGCCGGGGCCGGTGCGGCCGCCGATCGCGCCGGGATGGAGGCACGCCATGGCTGACCATCGCCTGCCCCTGATGCTGGCGCCGCGCGGCACACCTTCGCGCACGATGGCCTACGCCTCGCCGCTGATCGCGCTGGCACTCACGCTGCTGTTTGGCGCGCTGCTGTTTGTCGCGCTCGGCAAGGACCCGATGGCGGCGCTCAAGGTGTTCCTGGTCGATCCGCTCAAGGACCGCCGCGCCATCGGCGAGGTGCTGCTCAAGACCGTGCCCCTGGTACTGTGCGCGCTCGGCCTGGCGGTCTGCTATCGCGCCAACATCTGGAATATCGGCGCCGATGGCCAGCTGATCCTCGGCGGCATTTGCGCCGGCGCTACCGTGCTGTACTTCGATGTGCCGGGCCACACCATCGGCGGCGTGCCGGTGCTCGTGCTGGCCTCGCTCGCGGGCATGGCGGGCGGCATGCTGTGGGCCGCGCTCACGGCCTGGCTCAAGGACCGCTTCAACGCCAACGAGATCCTGGTCTCGCTGATGCTCACCTATATCGCCCAGCAACTGATCCTGTGGGTCGTGAACGGCCCGCTCAAGGATCCGCAAGGCATGAACTTTCCGCAGTCCAAGGTGTTCTCGCCCGAGTTCCTGCTGCCCAACCTGCTGGCGGGCTCGCGCCTGCATGCGGGCTTTGCCGTGATGCTGGTGCTGGTGGTGGCGATGACGGTCTTCGTGTTCCGCAGCTTTGCCGGATACCGCCTGCAGGTCGGTGGCACCGCGCCGGCCGCGGCGCGCTATGCGGGCTTCTCGGCGCGCGCCTCGCTGTGGAGCGCGCTGCTGATCTCGGGCGCCACCGCGGGTCTGGCCGGCGCGTTCGAGGTGACCGGCCCGATCGGACAGGTGCTGCCATCGATCTCGCCGGGCTACGGCTTTACCGCCATCATCGTCGCCTTTGTCGGCCGGTTGCATCCGGTCGGCACCGTGTTCGGCGGCATCGTGATGTCACTGTTCTATATCGGCGGCGAGATGGCGCAGTCGCGCATCGGCCTGCCGTCGGCGATTGGCTGGGTGTTCCAGGGCATGCTGCTGTTCTTCCTGCTGGCGTGCGACACGTTGATCGACAACCGCCTGCGCTGGCGCGCGGCCGCGACCTGAGGAGCGTCAGATGGAACAACTCGCTCCGCTCATCGCTACCGCCATCAATGCCGGTACGCCGCTGTTGCTGGCCGCGCTCGGCCTGCTGATCAACGAACGCGCCGGCGTGCTCAACCTTGGCGCGGAAGGCATGATGCTGGTCGCCGCCGCCATCGGCTTCATGGTCGGCTACCAGACCCAGTCGCCGCTGCTCGGCTTTCTGGCGGGCGCCGCGGCCGGCATGGTGATGGCCACGCTGTTTTCGTGGCTTGCGCTGGTGCTGGCCACCAACCAGGTCGCCACCGGGCTGGCGCTGTCGATCTTCGGCACCGGCCTGTCGGCGTTCATGGGCCAGCGCTTCGTCGGCTATGCGATGCCCGCGCAGGCCAAGGCGATTCCGGGCCTGGCCGACCTGCCCTTTGTCGGCCCGGCCTTCTTCCAGCACCACTGGATGGTGTATTTCAGCCTGCTGCTGTGCTTCGGCATCATGTGGTTCCTGTTCCGCACGCGTGCCGGCCTCACGCTGCGCGCGATCGGCGAGTCGCCCGAATCGGCGCACGCGCTAGGCTATCCGGTGCAATGGATCCGCTTCGGCGCGCTGCTGTTCGGCGGCGCATGCTGCGGACTGGCGGGTGCATACCTGTCGCTGGTCTACACGCCGATGTGGGTCGAGAACCTCGTCGCGGGGCGCGGCTGGATCGCGCTGGCGCTCACCACGTTTGCCACCTGGCGTCCGGGCCGCGTGCTGATCGGCGCGTGGCTGTTTGGCGCGGTGACCATCCTGCAGTTCTACCTGCAAGGCATCGGCATCGCGGTGCCATCGCAATTCCTGTCGATGCTGCCGTACGCGGCGACGATCGTCGTGCTGGCGCTGATTTCGCGCAATCCGGCGTGGATTCGCCTCAATATGCCGGCCTCGCTGGGCAAGCCGTTCCGGCCCGGCAACGCCTGATCCGTTTTACCCAGTCGCATCACACCAGAAGACACTACAAGGAGAAATCATGACTGTCACACGCAGGACCACCCTGGCGGCCTTGACTGCGCTGACTGCCGCCGCCGTGCTCGCCCTGAGCGGCTGCGGCAAGAAGGAAGAACAGCCGGCCGCCGGCGCGGCCTCTGCCCCGGCCGCTGCCGCCACCGGCGAACCGCTCAAGGTCGCGTTCGTCTATATCGGCCCGGTGGGCGATGCCGGCTGGACCTATGCGCACGACGCCGGCCGCAAGGCCGTGGAGGCCAAGTTCGGCGACAAGGTCAAGACCACCTACGTCGAGAACGTGCCCGAGTCCGCCGCCGATGCCGAGCGCGTGTTCCGCGACCTGGCCAGCCAGGGCAACAAGCTGATCTTCGGCACCACGTTCGGCTACATGGAGTCGATGCTGAAGGTGGCCAGGGAATTCCCGGACGTCAAGTTCGAACACGCCACGGGTTTCAAGACCGCGGACAATCTTGCCCAGTACGACGTGCGCACCTATGAGGGCGCGTACCTGGCCGGCGTGGTGGCCGGCAAGATGAGCAAGACCGGCAAGATGGGCGTGGTGGCCTCGGTGCCGATTCCGGAGGTCATCCGCAATATCGACTCGTTCACGCTCGGCGCGCGCAGCGTCAATCCGCAGGCCACGGTCAAGGTGGTGTGGGTCAACAAGTGGTTCGATCCGGGCAAGGAGCGCGAAGCCGCCACCACGCTGATCGGCCAGGGTGTGGACATGCTGATGCAGAACACCGACTCCGCCGCCGTGGTGCAGACCGCGCAGGAAAAAGGCATCTATGCCTTTGGCTGGGACAGCGACATGAGCAAGTTCGGCGAAAAGGCGCACCTGGCCGCGTCGGTGATCTCGTGGGGCGTGTATTACACCAAGGTGGTCGACGATGTGCTCAACAACCAGTGGAAGAACAGCACCATCTGGTGGGGCCTCAAGGAAGGCGCGATCGACCTCAAGGCGTTCAACGCGGTGGTGCCCGCCGACGTGAAGACGCTGGTCGAGGCACGCAAGGCGGGCATCGTCGACGGCTCGGCACCGATCTGGAAGGGTCCGATCAAGGACAACACGGGCAAGGAACAGGTGGCGGCCGGCCAGACCGCGGACGACGCCTTCCTGCATAACGTGAAGTTCTACGTCGAGGGCGTGGAAGGCAACGTGCCGGGCTGAACGGTGCGGTAACTGCCGTTGCGGCGATGCCGCGCCATGGTGGCGTGGCGTTCCCTTCCGCCTGACTCCCGCATGGTCCGCAAGGCGGGAGGGAACGCCAGCCGCCGGCCCCACGCCGGAACTTGAAGCGCCCCGGATTGGCCCAAGCTATTCGACTGACGATTCAGCCGTTAGCCATTTCACGCGCCGCGTGATCAAGGAGGCCCATCATGTGGAAGCGATTGTCTGCCCTGTGGACGCTGGTCCGCCGTGACGGGCGACTGCTGTGGTTTGCATTGCGTCATCCCGACGCCCCGCCCTGGCTGCGGCCGGCCACCATCGGCCTGGCCATCTATGCCATCTCTCCGATCGACCTGATTCCCGACGTGATCGCCGGTCTCGGCATCGTCGACGACGTGGTGCTGATTCCGCTCGCGGTGCACCTGATGTTGCGGCGCCTGCCGCCGCATATCCTGCGGCAGGCCCGGATGCGCGCCGCCGCAACCACGGTACGGCCGCGCTAGCGCGCCGCCGATAGCTGCGCGAGCAGCAGTTCCGCCGTGGCGAGGTTGGTGGCACAGGGCACGTTGTGGACGTCACAGGCGCGCACGAGCGCATTGATATCGGGCTCGTGCGGCTGCGGGGTCATCGGGTCGCGCAGGAAAATCACCGCCGAAATACGGCCTTCCGCCAGCTGCGCGCCGATCTGCAGGTCGCCGCCCCACGGGCCGGACAGCATCCGCGTGACCGCGAGTCCGGTTTCGTCCGCGATGCGGCCACCGGTGGTGCCGGTGGCCAGCAGATCGCATTGCGCGAGAAAGTCCCGATGCCGCGCCGCGAAGGCGACGATATCGTCCTTCTTGTGATCGTGCGCGATCAGCGCGATCCTCGCTTTGGTGGGCGTCGCGGACTGGGTCATCAGAACGTTCCGGGATAGGCGCCACCGTCGAGCAGGACGTTCTGGCCGGTCATATAGGCGGCCTGCTTGCTGCACAGGAAGGCGCAGGTGGCACCGAACTCGGCGGGATCGCCAAAGCGGCGCGTCGGATTGCTGGCGGCGCGGCGTTGCGCGGCCTCGTCGACCGAGATGCCGGCCTTTTTGGCGCCGCCTTCGAGCGTCTTGTAGAGACGATCGGTGCTGAACGGCCCCGGCAGCAGGTTGTTGACGGTCACGCCATGCTGCGCCACTTCACGCGCGAGGCCGGCGACAAAGCCGGTCAGGCCCGAGCGTGCGCCGTTGGACAGGCCCAGCACGTCGATCGGCGCCTTGACCGCACCACTCGTGATATTGACGATGCGGCCCCATTTGCGCGCGATCATGCCGTCCACGGTGGCCTTGATCAGCTCGATCGGGGTCAGCATGTTGGCATCGATGGCGGCGATCCACTCGTCGCGGCCCCAGTCGCGGAAGTTACCCGGGGGCGGGCCGCCGGCATTGTTCACCAGGATATCGAGATCGCCGAGCCTGGCCACCGCATCGAGCGCCTGCTTGCGGCCATCGGGCGTGGTGATATCGGTGGCCACCGCAATCACGCGGCGGCCATGGCGCGCGCGCAGGTCGGCGGCAGCCTTCTCGAGCGCCTCGGCGCCCCGCGCGACGATCACCACGTCGACACCTTCCGCCGCCAGCGCGTCGGCGCACGCCAGACCCAGGCCCTTGCTCGCGCCGCACACCAGCGCATGTTTACCGCGCAATCCGAAATCCATTGCTCATTCCTCCTTGGGATATTGCCGTTGCCTTGTTACGTGTCAGTTCTTGCGGGCCGACAGCAGGTACATGCCGCCGAGCACCAGTGCGCTGCCGGCCAGCTGCACGCCGCTGACGGGCTCGCCCAGCAGCCAGAAGGCCAGTGCGAGCGTCGATACCGGTCCGATCATGCCAGCCTGCGATGCCATCGGCGCACCGATGCGCGCCACCGCCACCATCGTCAGCGATACCGGCAACACCGTGCAGAACACCGCATTGACGAGTGACAGCCACAGCACCGGTGCCGGCTGCGCGAGCTCGGCAAGCGGCCGGCCCAGCACGAGGTACTGGATCACGCAGCATAGCGTGGACACGCACATGGCGTACGCCACCAGCCGCAGCGAGCCGACGCGCCGCACCAGTTCGCCGCTCAGGATCAGATACACACCATACGACAATGCGCTGCCCAGCACCAGCGCGCCACCGAGCCAGACCTGCGCACCGCTGACGTCGAGGTCATGGGCAAACACCAGCACGATACCTGCATAGGCAAGCAGCAGCGAGATCCACTGCCGTGCGTGAATGGGCCGATGGAACACCAGCGCGGTGGTCAGCAGGACGAACGAAGGGGTCAGGAACAGAATCAGCCGCTCGAGTCCGGCCGTGATGTATTGCAGACCGAGAAAATCGAGAAAGCTGGAAAGGTAGTAGCCGATAAAACCGAGGAACACCACGCGGCCGCGGTCGGCCCAGGACAGCGGCGGCAGCTTGCGTGCCTGCCACCAGCCGATCACCATGAACAGCGGCACTGCGAACAGCATGCGCAGCGTGATGACCATGACCGCATCGACGTTGTAGCGGTACATGAGCTTGGCGACGATCGCCTTGGCGGAGAACAGCACGGCGCCGATGGCCGCGACGGCCAGGCCGTAGCGCTGCGTGGCAGGCACCTCGGCAGGCGAAGACAGGGTTTTGTGGGATGCGGTCACGGGGCGCTCGGTAGTGCTTCCCGGCAGCGCCGGGACCGGGGGATTGTAAGGCAAAAGCCGCAAGGACGACGGACGGCCGATCCCCTACAATGGCCGGCGTCCGGTGCCCGTTACCTGCCCGGAACAACCCGATCAGAGGAGACAATCCAGTCATGCCGTTTACCCGTCGTCGCGCCCTGCTCCAGTCGGCGCTGCTGTTACCGCTCGCCGTCACGCTGCCGGCCCTGCCCGCCTTCGCCGACACCTATCCGGCCAAGCCCATCCGTTTTGTCGTGCCCTACGCGGCGGGTGGCACCACCGACCTCGTGGCGCGCACCGTCGGCCAGCGCGTGGCGGAGAAGCTGGGGCAGCCGGTGGTGATCGAGAACCGGCCCGGCGCCGGCGGCAATATCGGCATGGATGCGGTGGCCAAGGCCGCGCCCGATGGCTATACCATCGGCTTTGGCGCGATCTCCACCAACGCGCTCAATCCGCATATCTACAAGCAGGTGCCGTTCGACCCGCGCAAGGACTTCACGGCCATCAGCCTGCTCGGTACCTCGACCATCGTGCTGGAAGTCAGCGAGACCCTGCCGGTCAGGACGGTGCCGGAACTGGTGGCCTACGCCAAGACGCATCCGGGTCTGACCTACGCCACGGCCGGCACCGGTACCTCGATGCACCTGGCCGGCGCGATATTCGCGCAGATGACGCAGACCAGCCTGACGCACGTGCCGTACAAGGGCAGCAGCCCGGCCATCAACGACATGCTGGGGGGCCATCTGCAGGTGATGTTCGACAACCTGCCCGCGTCACTGCCGCATATCCAGGCCGGCAAGCTGCGCGCGCTGGCGGTGGCCGGCAAGACGCGCTCCCCGTCGCTGCCCAACGTGCCGACGCTGGCCGAGGCGGGGCTGCCCGGCTATGCGGTGGAACCGTGGTTCGGCGTGTACGGCCCGGCCAATCTGCCGGCGCCGGTGGTGCAGACGCTCAATGCGGCCTTTGTGGAGGCGCTCGCGCGGCCCGATGTGCGCGACAAGCTGACCCAGGCCGGCTTCAATCCGAAGGGTTCGAGCGCGGCGGAGCTGCAAAGCCTCACCACGGCCGAATACGAGCGCTTCGGCAAGGTGGCCAAGTCCGCCGGCATTACGGTCGACTGACGGCCAGGCGGCCGCGGCGAGGCGGTTGACGAAGGTCTGGCGGCCCGGCGCAAAAACCGGGCCGCGCCCTGGCATTGCCTTTACAATCCGGCTGCATCGGGCCAGCCCCCGCCTCTTTTTGCCAGCCGCCATGAAACAAGATCCGCGCTTTCCCAACCTGTTCATCCTCAACCACCCGCTGATCCAGCACAAGCTCTCGCACATGCGCGACAAGGAGACCTCCACGCGCACCTTCCGCGAGCTGTTACGCGAGATCACGCTGCTGATGGGGTATGAGATCACGCGCAACCTGCCGCTGACCACGCGCCATATCGAGACGCCGCTGGTTCCGCTGGAGGCGCCGGTGATCGCCGGCAAGAAGCTCACCATCGTGCCCGTGCTGCGCGCGGGCGTGGGTATGAGCGATGGCCTGGTCGAGCTGATTCCGTCGGCGCGTATCGGCCATATCGGCGTATATCGGGACGAGCAGCATCGCCCCGTGGAATACCTGGTACGCCTGCCGGACCTGGAAGACCGCAGTTTCATCCTGTGCGATCCGATGGTGGCTACCGGCTACTCCGCCGTGCATGCGGTGGATGTGCTGAAGAAGCGCGGCGTGAAGGACGAGGCGATTACGTTCGTCGCGCTGGTGGCGGCGCCCGAAGGGGTGGAGGTTTTCCAGAAGGCGCATCCGGGTGTGCGGCTCTACGTCGCTTCGCTCGATAGCCATCTGGACGCGCACGCGTATATCGTGCCGGGACTCGGCGATGCCGGCGACCGGCTGTTCGGCACCAAGAACTGAGGCACCGGGCGCCTGCGCCCCGACCTTCCCGACGCGCGGGAAAGTCGGGGCGCGGACCCGCTTCGCTTAGAACTTGTGGCGCAGGCCGATCACCGTGCCGAACTGGTTCTTGCCCACGGCGGCCGTGCCATAGCCGCTGCCGCCGATGCCGCTGGCGCCCACGCCCATGGACGAGCCATTCTTGTTGGCCGCGTAGCTCATGTTCCAGTACACGTCGGTGCGCTTCGAGAACGCATAGTCGGCCGATACCACGAACGTCCACGGATCGGCGCCGGAACCGCGTACATCCTGGTAATACGCGGCGCCGGTCATCGAGAATGCCGGCAGGATCTGGTAGCCCAGGCCAAGCCAGTACAGGTTCGACGAGTTCTTGCCATCGGTACCCGGCAACACGGCGAAATCATAGGCCTTGGCCCAGCGATAGCCCGCGAACGCCTTGGCCGGACCGAAGGCATACGACGCACCGACCGCGGCACGCCGGGTCTTCATGTCCGCCGATCGCTGCAGGTCGGCATAGGTACCGTTGGGCGCACCGACGTTGGTCTGGTCGAACACCACGCCAACGGCCAGGGGGCCCGTGGCGTAGGTCAGGCCCAGCGACGTTTCCGCGCCGATCTTGGACTGGCCCGGCACCTCGCCAAAGCCGCCGCCCCCCGTGTTGGCGCCGAAGCTGTACAGCGCATTCACGGTCAGGCCGCTGAAGGTGCCCACGTACTTGATGGCGTTGTCGGCCCGGCCGGCAAACGCGCCGTCCTGCGTGGCCAGCGAGTAGTTGGCCAGCGCCATGGGATCGAAGCGGAGGCCGAACGCGTAGAACGGCGTCTCCTGGCGACCCAGCGTCACCTCGCCGAAGTTGCCGGCCAGACCGACATAGGCCTTGCGGCCGAACAGGCGCGAGGCCTGCGCGGACTTGCCGTCATCGATGTTGAAGCCGCTCTCGAGCACGAACACACCCTTCAGTCCGCGACCCAGGTCCTCCATGCCGCGCAGGCCCCAGCGGCTGCCGGACATGCCGCCCGACATCATGCGCACTTCCGCGCCGCCGCGCGAGCCCTTGCCGACCCCGGTCTTGTATTCGATACCGGCGTCCAGTACGCCGTAAAGCGTGACGCTCGACTGTGCAATGGCGCCCGTGGAAAGCATGGCTGCGGCGGCAACGGGAATCAATTTGAATTTCATACTTCTTTCTCTCGCTCATATCGCAAGTCCATTCTTGCGCGGGAGGAATTATGAAATTCAATAATTCATGCACTCAAGCCTTTACCGACCTCGCTGTTGCATAGGAGCACAGCTCTTTTTAATGCTATTTATTCCGTTAATTCAACAACTTACACATAAATCATGGAATTTATTTAAATCTGTCACATGAAAATAAGGTTTAACCTATCAGCACTCCCAGACACCCGCCTTATGCTCCGTGCCGGGCATCCTCATCTGTGCCCGACTTTCCTTGCAGCAAAAAAGAAGGGCCGCTCATGCGGCCCTTCTTTCCATCCAGCCCATCAGCCCGGCAGATCGTCCAGCGCGAACTTGATGGCGGCGGTATTGACGAGGTCGGTCATCGTCACCTGCGATAACTGCGCCGTGTACGCGCGCAGCCGGGCCAGGCAAGCATGGCACCGGTCGAGATCGGCGGTGGTCAGCGGCGCGCTGGCGCGCAGCTTCTCGGCGAGTTGTTGCAGCGCGCCAGTGTCCGGACACGCGCGGTCGCGCAGCCGGGCAATGTCATAGGTCTCCACCACCCCGAAGATCGCTTCGACGATCTCATAGGCCGCACCCTGGCCCTTGACGAAATAGGACAGCGCGCCGTCATCGGTCACGTAGAACGGATCGCCGCGCTCCAGGGACGCCAGCAGGTGTTCGAGCGGGCCGAACAGTGCATTGAGCTTCCACGGCTGCAGGCGCAGCGCGCCACGCGGACTGGCGTCGCGCGGACGATAGGCTTTTCTGGGTTTTTGGGAACGACTCATGACACGCGGGATGGCTTGGAACGGGGCCCAAGCGTAGGCGTGCCAAGCGCGCCGCCCATATAGGGCAATGCTGAAAGGCCGCGGCGCTATTTCCTGCGACCGGAACCGAGCAGGCTGCCCAGCACACCGCGAATCAGCTCGCGTCCGACTTGCGAACCGACCGTGCGGGCCGCGGACTTCGCCATCGACTCCAGGATGGAATCGCCACGGCCGCTCTTGCCCGTACCCTTGGTCAGCGTGCCGAAGATGTCGCCGGCCTGGTCGAGCCAGCCGCCGCCCTCGGCCGGCGCGGACGGCGCCGGCCTGCCGACCTTGCCGCCACTGGCATCCGCACCGCCCGCCACCGCGTCGCCATTGCCGGCGCCTCCATTGCCAACGCCACTACGCAGCTTCTCGTACGCCGATTCGCGATCGATCGTCTTCTCATACGTCCCCGCCACCAGCGACGACGCGATCAGTTGCTGGCGCTCCGCGTCCGTGATCGGACCGATGCGACTGCCCGGCGCCAGCACCCACGCGCGCTCGGTCACGCCGGGCGTGCCCTTGGCATCGAGGCACGAGATCAGCGCTTCCCCCACGCCGAGCTCGCCGATCACCGTCTCGAGCGAGAGCCGGGGATTGGCACGCATGGTGGTGGCGGCCACCTTGACCGCCTTCTGGTCGCGTGGCGTGAAGGCGCGCAGTGCGTGCTGCACGCGGTTGCCAAGCTGGCCCAGCACCGTGTCCGGGATATCGATCGGATTCTGCGTCACGAAATACACGCCCACCCCCTTCGACCGCACCAGCCGCACCACCTGCTCGATCTTGTCGAGCAGCCCCTTGGGGGCATCGTTGAACAACAGGTGCGCCTCGTCGAAGAAGAACACGAGCTTGGGCTTGTCCAGGTCGCCGGCCTCGGGCAGCTTCTCGAACAGCTCGGACAACATCCACAGCAGGAACGTCGCGTACAGGCGCGGCGCGTTCATCAGCTTGTCGGCGGCGAGGATATTGATGACGCCCTGCCCCTTCTCGGTCTGGATGAAGTCTTCGAGATTGAGCATCGGCTCGCCGAAGAAGCGGTCGGCGCCCTGCGATTCGAGCGCGACCAGGCCGCGCTGGATCGCGCCGATCGAGGCAGCCGAGATGTTGCCGTACTCGGTGGTGAACTGCGAGGCGTTGT
Organism: Cupriavidus sp. H19C3; assembly: GCF_049393815.1. Taxonomy (NCBI): domain Bacteria; kingdom Pseudomonadati; phylum Pseudomonadota; class Betaproteobacteria; order Burkholderiales; family Burkholderiaceae; genus Cupriavidus; species Cupriavidus sp. H19C3. The sequence continues at coordinate 4,147,807 of NZ_CP184985.1, read as the reverse complement.
CGCCCACGTACTGCAGCATCGCGCGCAGGTCCTTGGCGTCGAGCAGCAGCAGGCCGTTGGCATCGGCAATGCGGAACACGAGGTTGAGCACGCCTTGCTGGGTATCGTTGAGCTCCAGCATGCGCGCCAGCAGCAGCGGGCCCATGTGCGAGACGGTGGCCCGCACCGGATGGCCCTTTTCGCCGAAGACGTCCCACAGCGTGGTCGGGCAGGCACCCCAGGCAGGCTCCGGCAGGTTGTGCTCGGCCAGGCGGGCCTTGAGCTTGTCCGAGGGCTGGCCGGGCTGCGAAATGCCGGTCAGGTCACCCTTGACGTCGGCCATGAACACGGGCACGCCCAGCCGCGAGAAGCCCTGTGCCAGCGTTTGCAGGGTCACGGTCTTGCCGGTACCGGTGGCGCCGGTGATCAACCCGTGCCGGTTGCCCATCTCGGGCAGCAGGACCAGTTCCTGGTCGGCGTTCTTGGCAAGGAGGATGGGATCGGCCATGGTCAACTCGATTTTGTCAATGGACAGCACACGGACAGGAAACGGACAGAAAGCGGACAGGAAACGAACGGCAACCGGACAGCAACCGGGCAGTACATGCGCTGCCCCGGCCAGAACGCGGGCCAAGCCGCGTGATAAAATCCTGCGCTGATTATAGCCAGCAGCTTGGCACATTCATCACATGGCGCGCACGCTGATGCCCTCACGCTGCCTCCTCGCGCCGCCGCGTTGTTCCGCCTCGGAGAGAAGAAATCATGGCCGGTCATTCCAAATGGGCCAACATCAAGCACAAGAAAGCCGCCGCTGACGCCAAGCGCGGCAAGATCTGGACACGCCTGATCAAGGAAATCACCGTGGCCGCCAAGCTCGGCGGCGGCGATGCCGACTCCAACCCGCGCCTGCGCCTGTCCATCGACAAGGCCATGGACGCCAACATGCCCAAGGACAACATCCAGCGCGCGATCCAGCGCGGCGTGGGTGGCCTGGAGGGCGCCAACTACGAGGAAATCCGCTATGAGGGCTACGGCCTGGCGGGTGCCGCGATCATCGTCGACTGCCTGACCGATAACCGCACGCGTACCGTCGCGGAAGTCCGTCACGCGTTCTCCAAGCATGGCGGCAACATGGGCACCGAGGGTTCGGTGGCGTTCATGTTCACCCATTGCGGCCAGTTCCTGTTTGCCCCGGGCACGCCCGAGGACAAGCTGATGGAAGCCGCGCTGGAAGCCGGCGCCGACGACGTGGTGAGCAACGAGGATGGCTCGATCGAGGTCACCTGCCCGCCCAACGACTTCCCGGCCGTGAAGACCGCGCTCGAAGCCGCCGGCTTCAAGGCCGAAGTGGCCGACGTGGTGATGAAGCCGCAGAACGAGGTGAGCTTTACCGGCGACGATGCCGCGAAGATGCAGAAGCTGCTCGATGTCCTGGAAAACCTGGACGACGTGCAGGAAGTCTTCACCAACGCGGTCATCGAGGAATAACGCCTCCGTGCCCCCAAACATGGCGGCAGTCCGGCCTGGTCCGACTGCCGCTTCTTGCATGCGTTTCTTTTCTGGCAGTGGATCATGAAAGTATTGGTTGTCGGCTCGGGTGGTCGTGAACACGCGCTGGCCTGGAAGTTGGCCCAGTCGCCCAAGGTACAGGTGGTGTACGTGGCGCCGGGCAACGGCGGGACGGCGCTCGACAAGCGGCTGCAGAACGTGCCGCTGACCGATCCGGAAGTGCTGGCCGCCTTTGCCGAGCGCGAAGCGGTGCACTTCACGGTGGTCGGTCCCGAGGCCCCGCTGGCGGCGGGCATCGTCGACGTCTTCCGTGCGCGCGGCCTGCGCATCTTCGGCCCGACCCGGGCCGCGGCCCAGCTCGAGTCGTCGAAGGACTTCGCCAAGGCCTTCATGCATCGCCACGGCATTCCCACCGCCGCCTACCAGACCTTCTCCGACGCCGCGCGTGCCCATGCCTATATCGATGCGCAAGGCGCGCCGATCGTGATCAAGGCCGATGGCCTGGCCGCCGGCAAGGGTGTGGTGGTGGCGATGTCGCTGGAAGAAGCGCATCACGCCGTCGACATGATGCTGGCCGACAACAAGCTCGGCGACGCCGGCGCGCGCGTGGTGATCGAGGAATTCCTGGCCGGCGAGGAAGCCAGCTTTATCGTCCTGGTCGATGGCAAGAACGTGCTGGCCCTGGCCACCAGCCAGGATCACAAGCGCCTGCTGGATGCCGACGCCGGCCCCAACACCGGCGGCATGGGTGCGTACTCGCCCGCGCCGGTGGTCACGCCCGCGCTGCATGCGCGCGCGCTGCGCGAGATCATCCTGCCGACCGTGCGCGGCATGGAAAAAGACGGCATTCCCTATACCGGCTTCCTCTATGCCGGCCTGATGATCGACAAGGACGGCAATCCGAAGACGCTGGAGTTCAACTGCCGCATGGGCGATCCGGAAACCCAGCCGATCATGGCGCGCCTGAAGACGGACCTCGTCGACGTGATGGAAGCCGCGGTCACGGGCAAGCTCGACGAGATCGAACTCGACTGGGACCGCCGTACCGCGCTGGGCGTGGTGATGGCCGCGTACAACTACCCGGAAGCGCCGCGCAAGGGTGACGTGATTACCGGCATTCCGGCCGAAACCGAGGATGCGGTGACGTTCCACGCGGGGACCACGCTGCAGGACGGCAAGCTGCTGACCTCGGGTGGCCGCGTGCTGTGTGTGGTGGGCCTGGCGGATACGGTCAAGGCGGCGCAGAAGAACGCGTATGCCGCGGTCGAGCAGATTCGCTTCGATGGCATGCAGTTCCGCACCGATATTGGCTACCGCGCAATTCGGCGTTAACGCCGTTTTCTATCGCCACTCGCCATCGGGCCGGCCGCACGCGGCTTTGCCAGCCCGGTACAATCGTGACACCATGATGACCGCCGACGCTGTTCATCGCAGCGCCGGCGGTTTTGCCACCAGCCTCGGCCACTGCAACGCTGCCAGCTGCCACCCTGCATTCAGGTAACCCCGCTGCGCTGCATGTCACGAAGCCCCGACGCGAAGCGTTCTTTATCATGACGATCGACACCCAGGCAGTCCGCACGTATCTGCTCGGTCTGCAAGACCGCATCACCGACGCCATCTCTGCAGTGGACGGACAACCGTTTCTGACCGATGCCTGGGAGAAGCCGCCCACGGAACGTCTGCGCGGCAGCGGCCGCACGCGGATCCTGGAGGGCGGCGCCGTGATGGAGCGCGCGGGCGTAGGTTTCTCGGATGTGCGCGGCGACACGCTGCCGCCTTCCGCCACCGCCAACCGCCCCGAGCTGGCCGGGCGCAGCTTCGAGGCCACCGGCGTCTCGCTGGTCTTTCATCCGCGCAATCCGTACGTGCCCACCGTCCATATGAACGTGCGCTGCTTCGTGGCCGTCAAGCCCGATGCGGAGCCCGTGTGGTGGTTTGGCGGCGGCATGGACCTGACGCCGTACTATGGCAACGCGGACGACTGCGCGCATTTCCATCGCACCTGCCGCCAGGCGCTGGCGCCGTTCGGCGACGACCTGTATCCGCGCTTCAAGCAATGGTGCGACGAGTATTTCTTCCTCAAGCATCGCGGCGAGGCGCGCGGCATCGGCGGGGTGTTCTTCGACGATTTCTCGGCGCTGGGCTTCGCGCAGAGCTTCGCCATGATGCAGGCCGTCGGCGATGCGTTCCTCGACGCCTACCTGCCGATCCTGCAGGCGCGCAAGGACATGCCGTACGGCGAGCGCGAGCGCGACTTCCAGGCGTATCGCCGCGGGCGCTATGTGGAATTCAATCTGGTCTTCGACCGCGGCACGCTGTTCGGCCTGCAATCGGGCGGCCGTGCCGAGTCCATCCTGATGTCGATGCCGCCGCAGGTCAGCTGGCGTTACGACTGGAAACCCGAACCCGGCAGCGCCGAGGCGGCCTTATACACCGACTTCCTGCCCTCGCGGGACTGGACCTGATCGCGAGCGCCCCCACACGATGACGGCATCCGCACCCGCTTTCCGACGACGAACCGCCCCGCCCGGACGCCCGTATCGACTGGGTATCCTCGGCGGCACCTTCGACCCGCCCCACCGCGGCCACGTCGCCCTCGCGCAACTGTTTCTGGAACACCTGGCGCTGGACGAACTGCTGTGGATACCGACCGGACAGTCGTGGCAGAAGGGCAGCGACGTCACGCCCGCCGAAGACCGCCTGCATATGACTGAAATCGCGGCGGCGTCGGTGGTTCCCGGCGAGGCCTACGTCCATGTGAGCCGGATGGAGGTCGATCGCGCCGGCCCCAGCTATACCATCGACACCGTCATGCAATTGCGCGAGCAATATGGCCCGGAGGCTTCGATGTCGTGGCTGATGGGTGCCGACCAGTTGCTGCGCCTGCACACCTGGCACGGCTGGGAGGCGCTGTTCCAGCATGTGCACCTGTGCATCGCCACACGCCCGGGTTTCGAGCTGTCCACGCTCGACGGGCCGGTACGGGAGGCGATGTCGGCGCGGCTGGCGGACACGCACCTGATACAATGCTCGCCCTCCGGCCATATGTGGATCGACCAGACGCTCGCCGTCGACCTCTCGTCCACGGGCCTGCGTGAGCGTCTGGCGCATGAGGAGGTCGCGGATGACCGACTGCCGGACGGCGTGGCACACTACATCGCCAGCCACGGTCTGTATCGCAAGGCATGAGCCGCCTCGCACTCCCCCAATTCCGATCGAAGCAAGCTGAACAAGAAAGACACCATGGATATTCGTAAACTGCAACGCGCCATCGTCGACGGGCTCGAGGATGTCAAAGCGCAGGACATCAAGGTGTTCGACACCACTCACCTGACCGAACTGTTCGACCGGGTGGTGATCGCCAGCGGCAATTCGAATCGGCAGACCAAGGCGCTGGCCGCTTCCGTGCGCGACACGGTCAAGGAAGCCGGCGGCCATATCGTGGCCGTGGAAGGCCTGGAGACCGGCGAGTGGGTGCTGGTGGACTGCGGCGACGCCGTGGTGCACATTCTGCAGCCGCAGCTTCGGCTCTACTACAACCTCGAGGAAATCTGGGGCGACAAGCCGGTACGCATGAAGCTGGCCGGCGCCCGCAGCCTGGCCAAGGCCAGCGAGCCGATGGACGACGAGGAAGAGGAAGCGCCGTCGCCGCGTACGCGCCGTGCGTCGAACCTGCGTCCCGCGCTGGCGCGCCTGCCCGAGGGCATGAAGGAGCCGTCGCCGCCGATGGGCCACGAGGATACCGATCCGGACGCGATCGCCACCATCCGCAAGCCGGTACGCAAGACGTCGAGCGGCGGCGCGGTCAAGACCGCCGCCAAGACCACCACCGCGCGCAAGACCGCCGCGGGCGGGGCGGCGCGCAAGACGGCGGCGGGCACCAGGACCACCACGGCGCGCAAGGCGCCGACCAAGACCGCGCCCAAGGTCGGCACCAAAGCGACCACCAAGGCGACCACCAAAGCCGCCACCAAGTCGGCCGCGCCGCGCAAGCGCACGACCCGTTCGGCCTGACGGTCGGATCCGGATCCTGCGGGCAGCGACGCATGCAACTCGTGATCGTGGCGGTGGGCCACAAGATGCCTGCCTGGATCGAATCCGGCTTCGCGGAGTATGCCAAGCGCATGCCGCCCGAGCTGCGCATCGAGCTGCGCGAAATCAAGCCGGAGGCCCGCTCCTCCGGCAGCAACGCCGCCACCGTGATGCAACGCGAGGCGGCGCGCATCGAAGCCGCCCTCTCCGGGCTGACGCGGCCGCGCATCATCGCACTCGATGAACGCGGCAAGGACCTGACCACGGTACAGCTGGCCCAGCAGTTGACCGGCTGGCAGCGCGAAGGCGGCGATGTGGCCTTCCTGATCGGCGGTGCCGACGGGCTCGATCCTGCCCTCAAGGCGCGCGCCAACGGTCTGATCCGGCTCTCGAGCCTGACGCTGCCGCACGGCATGGTGCGCGTGCTGCTGGCCGAGCAACTCTATCGCGCGTGGTCCGTCACGCAGAACCATCCGTACCACCGCGTCTGACCGGCGTGGTGACAGGGCTCCCAACATGCGCCACGACACGCCCCAAGACACGCCCCAAGACACCCTCTACCTCGCTTCCCAGAGCCCGCGCCGGCGCGAACTGCTGACCCAGCTCGGCGTGCGCTACGAACTGCTGCTCGCCGGTGGCGACGAGGATGCCGAAGCGCTCGAAGCGGTACTGCCTGGCGAAAGCCCCGACGACTATGTGCAACGGGTGTGCGCGTTGAAGGCGGAGGCCGCCCAGCGCCGGCGCGAGCGGCGCGGCCTGCCCCCCTGCCCCATCCTGACTTCGGACACCACGGTCTGCCGTGGCGGCGACATTCTCGGCAAACCCGGCGACGCGGCCGAGGCGGCCGCCATGCTGGCTTCGCTGTCCGGCACCACGCATCGGGTGCTGACCGCCGTGACGGTGGTGTCGACGCTTGGTGCGCGGCATGCCTTGTCGATCTCCGACGTCACATTCCGACCGGTCAGCGCCGCCGAGATCGACCGCTACGTCGCCAGCGGCGAGCCGCTCGGCAAGGCCGGCGCGTACGGCATTCAGGGGCGCGCGGCCGAGTTCATCGAACGTATCTCGGGAAGCTATTCGGGTATCATGGGACTACCATTATTCGAGACAGCGGCGTTGCTGCGCGAGGCTGGATTGCGCTTCTGACCCGCGGCGTAATCCACCGCCATGACTGAAGACATCCTAGTCAACATCACGCCGCAAGAAACACGCGTCGCCATCGTCCAGCAGGCCGCCGTGCAGGAACTGCATGTGGAGCGGACGCTCACGCGCGGGCTGGTCGGCAATATCTATCTGGGCAAGGTGGTACGCGTGCTGCCGGGCATGCAGTCGGCCTTCATCGACATTGGCCTCGAACGCGCCGCCTTTCTCCACGTGGCCGATATCTGGCACCCGCGCGACCACGACGGCAAGAACGGCGCGCAGCTCGCCATCGAAAAGACCCTGTACGAAGGCCAGGCGCTGATGGTGCAGGTCATCAAGGACCCGATCGGCACCAAGGGCGCGCGGCTGTCGACCCAGGTCAGTATCGCGGGACGCACGCTGGTGTATCTGCCGCAGGACCCGCATATCGGCATCTCCCAGCGCATCGAAGGCGAGGTCGACCGCGAGGCGCTGCGCGCGCGCGTGCAGGGCCTGGTGCCCGGCGACGAACGCGGCGGCTTTATCGTTCGGACCATTGCCGAGGAAGCCAGCGACGACGAGCTCAGCAACGACATCGCCTACCTGCGCAAGATCTGGGGCGCGATCAAGCTCAACGCCACCACGCTGCCGGCGCCGAGTCTGCTTTATCAGGATCTGAACCTGGCCCAGCGCGTGTTACGCGACTTCATCAGCGATGCCACCGGCGTGATCCAGGTCGATTCGCGCGAGAACTATCTCAAGCTGGTCGAGTTTGCGCAGGAGTACACGCCCGCGGTGCTGCCGCGGCTGTCGCACTACACCGGCGAGCGGCCGATCTTCGACCTGTTCAATATCGACGCGGAAATCGAAAAGGCGCTGTCGCGGCGCGTGGATCTCAAGTCGGGCGGCTATCTGATGATCGACCAGACCGAGGCGATGACGACGATCGACGTCAACACCGGCGGCTATGTCGGCGCGCGCAACTTCGACGACACGATCTTCAAGACCAATCTCGAAGCCGCGCATACCATCGCGCGCCAGCTGCGGCTGCGCAACCTCGGCGGCATCATCATCATCGACTTCATCGACATGGAGAACGCCGAGCATCGCGATGCCGTGCTCTCCGAGCTGAAGAAGGCGCTCTCGCGCGACCGCACGCGCATCACGGTCAACAACTTCTCGCAGCTCGGGCTGGTGGAGATGACGCGCAAGCGCACCCGCGAATCGCTCGCGCACGTGCTATGCGAACAGTGCCCGGTGTGCTCCGGCAAGGGCCAGGTCAAGACGCCACGCACCGTGTGCTACGACATCCTGCGCGAAATCATGCGCGAGTCGCGCCAGTTCAATCCCCGCGAATTCCGCATCCTGGCCTCGCAGGAAGTGATCGACCTCTTCCTCGAGGAAGAGAGCCAGCACCTGGCCATGCTCGGCGATTTCATCGGCAAACCGATCTCGCTGCAGGTCGAGTCGACGTTTCATCAGGAGCAGTACGACATCATCCTGATGTAGCGTGCGAAGGATGGTACCTGGCTCCACGGACAACATATCGTGAAGAGCCCTGACGGCCCCGGAGGCGCGGGACGTCTGCGCGTAGAATCTCGTCTGATGACGCCGATCAGAAGCGTCGCGCACCTGCAATCATTCGAGGAGATTCTGTTGAAGCCGTCCCGCAACCATCTCGTTGCGCTGATGCTGGCTGTCGCCGGCACCGCGCACGCTGCCTATCCCGACCGTCCCATCAAGCTGATCGTGCCGTTTCCCCCCGGGCAGGCGACCGATATCTTTGCGCGCGCCCTTGCCGAGAAGCTTGGCAAGCAGCTGGGGCAGTCCATCGTGGTGGAGAACCGTGCCGGTGCGGGCGGCAATATCGGCATGGAGGTGGCGGCGAAAGCGCCGGCCGATGGTTATACGCTGGTCATGGCCGGCAGTGCGATGGCGATCAACCAGACCCTCTACAAGAAGCTCAACTACGATCCGCTCAAGGACTTCGCGCCGGTCACCGGCGTGTTTTCGGTACCGTTGATCTTCCTGGCCACGCCGCAGTCGGGTTTCAGATCGCTACCGGAACTGATTGCCAAGGCCAAGGCGGCGCCGGGCAAGTACAGCTATGCGAGCGCCGGCATCGGTGGCACACAGCACCTGTCCGCGGAAATGCTGAAGGCGCAGACCGGTGTGTTTATCGTGCATATCCCCTACAAGGGCAGCGGCCCGGCGCAGGCCGATTTTCTGGGCAATCAGATTCCGCTGATGGTCGATTCGGTGACGGCGGCCATGCCGCTGGTGCAGAGCGGCAAGGCGGTGCCGCTGGCGGTGACGACGGCCCGGCGTGTGCCGCAGTTGCAGTCGGTGCCGACCGTGCGCGAGGCAGGCGTGCCGGGCTTCGAGGCGGTTGGCTGGGCCATCCTGATGGCGCCCGCGGGCACGCCGCCTGCAACCGTGAGCCTGCTCAATGCGGAGGCGGTGAAGGCGTTGCAGTCGCCCGAACTGAGCAGGTTCATCACCGATCGTGGCTCGGAGCCGATGCCGATGACGCCTGCCGAGACCGGCAAGTTCGTCGACAGCGAGATTCGCAAGTGGGCGCCCGTTGTGAAGCGGTCCGGGGCAACCGCGGATTGAGATGTCGCCGGCCGCCGGCGCGGGCGGGGCGACGGCGCCCTGCCCTCTCCCTTCCCTCTCCCTTCCCTCTCCCTTCCCTCTCCCTTCCCTCTCCCTTCCCTCTCCTCGTCCTCTCCTTGCCTCACCCTCGCCGCTGAGCAAATGAAAGCGATGTAGTTTCATATCGCCGTCACGATCCTGCCACGGACTGTCTTCGACAATCGCCTGCGTCACGTGCCGCTGCCGCACCTTGTCGCCGCACCATGGTGGGGTGCGCCGCGTGATCGCGGGCCTTCCGGCATGTCTTGCCGGCCCGTGTTCCGCTCAATCCAACACGACGAGATCCTGAATGACTTCAACCATCCAGTTGTATCGACGTTTCATTCGCGCATGGCTTTGGCTGCTGCTGGTGGCGCCGCTGGCCGCGCAAGCCAGCGCTTACTGGAACGGGGTGGACCGCGCCCTGCCCGCCTCGCCGCTGGGCAATACCGTGGCGCTGTCCTGCCACAACTGCTACGGTGCCAGCACCGCCGCCACCAACACCCAGGTGGCCATGGCGCTAGCGCGCGGCTTCGACCTGATCGAGTTCGACCTGACCCTGCACGCCGACGGTCAGGTCTATGTCGAGCACGCGCATAGCAACAGCGCCGTCGGCACGCTGGTCGACGCGCTGGCCAATACCAGTCTGCAGCAGAGCGACCGGCTGCTGTTCCTGGAGATCAAGGAAAACTACGCCACCGCGGCCGACAGCGACAAGCTGATGCTCGGCGTGCTGCGCGCGGTGCGGGACTGGGGCTATGCCCGGGCCGGCCGCCCCGTGGTGCTGCGTGCGTTCATGGACGGCAATAACCGTCATCAACACCTGGTGCGCGCCAAGGCACTGCTCGCGCAGTCCGAGTTTGCCGGCATTCGCGACCACGTGCGCTTTCACACGCTGATCGAGAAGGACATTCGCAACGGCATTCGCACCACCCAAAGCCTCGGCTTCAACGGCGTCGAACTCGAATACCGCATGGCCAACCTGTATGGCGCGCTGATGCAGGCCAAGCTGCTTGGCCTGGGCGCCGGCGTCTATACCACCCCCGCCAGCATGGGCGAAGCGTATCTGTCGGCGCTGCGCGAGGACGTGGACTTCATCACGACCGAATACGACCGCGGGACCACGCCGCTGGCGAGCTCGGCACGGTCGCTGATCGCCGAGCCGACCGCGCTGCTGTACATGAACACGGCCCGGCAGACCGCATGGCCGCTGACCTACCAGCGCACCAACGGGACCCGGTACGCGGTGCCGCAAAGCGCCACCACGCCGACGCTCGAATCGCTGGCAGTTACCTCCGACGAGGATCGTGTCGGCGGCAGCATGGTGTTCAGCGGCGCGCAGTCGGTCACCACGTGGCAGGCGGACAACGACGTCAACGGCGGCTATCTGGTCAGCGCGGTGGTCAACTTCGACGATCTGACCTCGGGCGCCACCGCATCGATCCTCGCCAAGAGCGATGCGGGCGCGTTTGCGCTCGAACAGACCGGTACCACGCTGCGTTTCGGCGTGTACGTGGGCGGCGCCTACCATTACGCGACGGCCTCGCTGGTGGCGCTCAATGGCACCAACTCGTACTTTATCGTCGGCGCGTATGACGGCAATGGCGCGGTGCGGCTGTGGGTCAACAATGTCGAGGGCTTGCCATCGGCGACCGTAGTGGGCGGCGTCGGCCTCAATACCAGCCCGATCGTGATCGGCGCGGATCCGCAAGGCGCAACGGATCGCCGCTACTTCTTCAAGGGGAAGATCCAGCAGGTGATGGTGCAGCGCTGGCGGAACCACTGAGCTGGCCATGGCGCGTGACGTGGCGCGCCTTGGTCTGGCGTAGCCGCGCGGGGCGGCGGCAAGCACCGCCCCGGCCGGCCACGCGGCCCGACCGCGGCGCCCACGTCGCACCGGCTGGCAGCGCCCGGCCCGCTGCTACTTCACGCCCGCCTGCATGAACGACTGCATGAACTGCCGCTGGAACAGCAAAAAGGCGAGCACCAGCGGACCCACGCACAACAGCGTGCCGGCCGACAGCACGCCCCAGTCCACGCCGGTCTCCGGCGCCGCAAACAGCGCCATCCCGACGGTCACCGGCCGGCTGGCCTCGGTCTGCGTGGCCACCAGCGGCCACAGGAAGTTGTTCCAGTGATAGCTGACGGACACCAGCGCATAGGCCAGATAGGTCGGCCGCGCCAGCGGCACATACACCTTCAGCAGGATGCCGAGCCGACCCAGCCCTGCGATGCGCGCCGCGTCCTCAAGCTCCTGCGGCACGGTCATGAAGGTCTGACGCAGCAAGAAGATGCCGAACGCGCTGGCGATGTAGGGCAGCGCCACACCAAGCCAGGTATCCACCTGCCCCAGCCGCGCAATGGTGAGGTAGTTCCCGACGATCAACACCTCGGGCATCACCATCAATTGCAGCAGCACCAGGCCGAACACCACGCCACGGCCGCCGAAGCGCAGGCGCGCGAGCGCGTAGCCGGCCAGCGTGCACACCACCAGTTGCAGCACCAGCAGCAACGTAACGATGCACACGGTATTGAGCAGGTAGCGTGCAAACGGCGCCACGCTCCACGCCTGCGGAAAATTGCCCAGGCCCCAGGGTGTCTGCAGGCTCAGCCGCATGGCCTCGCCGCCCGGATGAAACGCGCCCCAGCACAGCAACAGCAGCGGCGAGATCCACAACAGGCCGGCCACCGCGGCGGCAACCGGAATCAGGACAGTGCGGAATGACGTCATCGGTAATGGATGCGGTTGCGCGACAGCGCGAACTGGACCGCCGAGCACAGCGCCAGCAAGGCCAGCAGCACGATGGTCAGCGCCCCGGCATAGCTCGCGTCCTGGAACTTGAACGCGATCTCGTAGAGGTAGTACAGCAGCAGCGAACTGGCGTTGTTGGGACCGCCACGGGTCAGCACGAACAGATGGTCGACCAGCTTGAAAGCGTTGATCAGCGCATTGACCACCACGAACAGCGTGGTCGGCGCCAGCAACGGCAGCACCACGCGGCGCAGCCGGTACCATGCCGACGGCGATTCGAGCCGCGCCGCATCGAGCTGCTCGGTCGAGATCGACTGCAATGCCGCGAGGTAGAAGATCATGAAGAAGCCAGCCTCCTTCCAGATGGTGACGACCATCAGCGCCGGCAGCACGGTGTCGATATCGCCGAGCCAGTTGCGGCCGGACATGCCGCCCCACGCCAGCAGCCGGTTCAGCAAGCCGATATCGGGCGCATAAAAAAACAGCCAGACATTGGCCGCAGCCACCATCGGCAGCACCGTGGGGGTAAAGAAAGCCAGGCGCAGGAGCCCGCGCCCGGCATGGCGCTGGTTGACCCACAACGCCATCGCCAGCGCCAGGATCACCGATACGGGCACGGTGACCAGCGCATACCAGAGGTTGTTGCGCACGGCCTGGCGAAACACCGGGTCGTCCAGCAATGCCGCGAAGTTGTCGGCGCCGGAGAATGCCGGCGGCATGCCGGGCGCCTGCGTATGCAAGGCATCCCACAGGCTGCCGGCGATGGGCCAGTACGTAAAGGCGCCCAGCAGCAGCAACGCGGGCAACAGCATGAGCCAGGCCTGCGCGGCCTGGCCCGAGGCGCGTTGACTGGCGCGCATCAACGCTGATACGGCTTGAGGACGCGCTCGGCCTGCGCCTGCGCGCCGGTCAGCGCCGCACGCGGTTCCTGCTGGCCGGCGATGGCCGATTGCAGCGCGTCTTCCAGCAGCTTGCGCACGCGGCCGGCCTGATGGGTCGACAGCTCGGCGGTGGCCACCGACAACTGATCGCGCGCCACCAGCGATTGCGGCACCTTGGCTGCATAGTCCCTGAGCGTCGGCGTCTCGTAGCTGGCCGGGCTCACGCCCATATAGCCGGTGGCCACGCTCCATTGCGCCGAGCGCTCGGGGGCGGTCAGGAACTTGACCAGGCGGAAGGCCGCGCGCTGCTCAACATCGCTGCCGCTCTTGAACAGGTAGAAGTTGCCACCGCCGGTGGGCGAACCCGGCTCGGTGTTGCCGGGCAGCGGCGCCACACCGACATCGAACTTCGCCTCCTTGAGCACGGCGGTCAGGTTGCCGGTGGAATGCCACATCATCGCGGTCTTGCCCTCGACGAAGTTCTGGCGCAGCGTGCCCCATTCGATCAGGCCTTTCGGGCTCACGCCCTCCTTCGCCAGCGACGTCCAGTATTCGAGCGCCTGCACCGCCTTGGGACTGTCGAACATGGTGCGCGTGCCGGCCGGATTCATCAGCGTCTGGCCGTTCTGCTTGGTCAGCGCGCCAAACATCCAGTAGGCGTAACCGGTCGACGGGATCATCACGCCCCAGCGCCGGGTGGTGTTGCCATCGCGCTGCACCAGCCGGGCGGCGGCCTCGCGCATGTCGGTCCACGTGCGCGGCGGCTGGTCCGGATTGAGGCCCGCCTGGCGGAAGGCATCCTTGTTGTAGAACATCACGATGGTGGAACGCTGGAACGGAATGCCCCAGGTCTTGCCATCGGCACGGCCGTTGTCCATCAGGCCCGGATAGAAGCCTTGCAGCCAGGCCTTGTCTTCCGGCGTGGTGGCAAAGTCGTCGAACGGGCGAATCACGCCGAGGTCCTTGAGTTCATGCAGGTCGATCGAGAACAGCACCGAGGTCTGCACCGGTGTGCCCGCCTTGAGCGCGGCCAGAGCCTTGGTGCGGGCGTCGTCGTAGTTGCCGGCATAGATCGCATTGACCTTGACGTCCGGGTTGGCCTGCTCGAACTCGCCGACCAGACGGTCCACCACCTGCGTGAGCGGGCCGCCGACCGAGACCGGGTAATACATCGTGACCTGCGTCGGCGCTGCCGCGGCGGTCAGCGAGGCAAGGCTGGTAAGGGTGCCGAGCGCGAGGGCCAGGCATCGGTGCTTGAACGACATGAAGGCTCCTTGGGAAGGTCGGATACAACGGGTAAGCGATGGGTCAACAACAGATCCACAACGGGGCAGCGCGGGCGAGGCATGGCTCAAGCCGGTGTCTCGTCCACGGCAAAGCGATGTTCATGCGTGGTGGACCACTGCAGCATCAGGCGCGTGCCGGGCGCCACCGATACCCGGCCGGGGCGCCGCACCAGTACCGCCTGCTCGTAGAGCATGGTTTCGATCAATGTGTCCGCACCGTGGTACTCGGCGCGCGTCACCACCGCCGGATGCAGGCCGTCCAGTTCGATATGCTCGGGACGCACGCCCAGCCACGCCTCGGTGCCCGGCATGCGGATCAGGTTCATCGGCGGCTGGCCGATAAAGCGCGCCACCACCGGGGTGGCGGGGGCCTCGTACAGCTGCGCCGGCGTACCGGTCTGCGCGATCCGGCCCTGGTGCATCAGCACGATGCGGTCGGCCATGCTCATGGCCTCGACCTGGTCATGGGTCACGTAGACCACCGTCAGGCCCAGCTGCTGTTGCAGCTTGCGCAGTTCGGCCCGCATCTCGGCGCGCAACTGCGCATCGAGGTTCGACAGCGGCTCGTCCATCAGGCACAGCGGATGATGCGAGACGATGGCGCGTGCCAGTGCCACCCGCTGCTTCTGGCCGCCGGACAGTGCCCCAGGCTTGCGCGCCAGCAGCTGGCCGAGGCCGAGCAACGCCGCGGCCTGATGCAGGCGGCGCGACTGCTCGTCGCGCCCGACCTTGCGCGCGCGCAGGCCGAACACGATGTTGTCGGCCACGCTCAGGTGCGGAAACAGCGCGTACGACTGGAACACCATGCTCAGCCCCCGCTGTGCGGGCTCCAGCGCGGTGACATCGCGGCCGTCGATATGGATGCGGCCGCCGCCGGGCCGATCCAGGCCGGCGATCAGCCGCAGCAGCGTGGTCTTGCCGCAGCCCGACGCCCCGAGCAGCGCGATGAATTCACCGCGCTCGATATCGAGGTCGATGTCGTGCAGCACGACATGGTCGCCAAAACGCTGCTGCAATCGTTCAAGTCGCAGATAGGCCATTCAGGATTCGCAAGAACAGGCGCGCCGGATCACACCGCCGCGCCAGGGATCAGCACAGGTGCAGGACCACGCCGGCGCGCTCGCACAGGGCGGGCAACGCCGGCAGCGCGTCCGCCGCATCCACGTCGGTGTACAGATGCTCGATCTGGTCGAGTCCGGCCACACGGCACGGGGCGTGGCGCAGGTACTTGCTGCTGTCCGCCAGCAGCACGCGCGCATGACTGTTGGCCAGCACCACCTGACTCAACTCGGCCTCTTCAGGCTGGAATTCGTAGAACGTGCCATCCGCATCGATGCCCGCGGCGCTGCAGATCGCCAGGTGCGCGCGGAACCGCCGGAGGAAGTCCAGCGTGGCGCCGCCCATCACATCCATATCGCCCTGGCGCAAGCGGCCGCCGGCCACCCAGGTCTCGATGCGCGGCTTGTCCTGCAACGCGTGCACGGCGCCGAGGTTGGTCGTGACCACGCGCAGCGGCAGATCCACCGGCAACGCGCGCGCAAACTCGGCCACCGTGGTGCCATAGCCGAGAAACACCGTGGCATCGGCTTCCAGCATGCCGATCGCGCCATCCGCAATGCGCCGCTTGCGCTCGACGTGGGCGGTGCTACGCTGCAGATAGCTCAGGTTGTGCTGGCTGGCGGGCAGGCTCAGGCCACCGTGCATCCGGCGCGCGAGGCCCTGTTCGCTCAAGGCATTGATGTCCCGGCGAATGGTCTGCGTGCTGACGCCGAAGCGGCTCGCCAGTTGCTCGGTACTCAGGTAGCCGGCGTCGTTCAGCCATCCGAAAATGTCTCGTTGCCGCGGGGTCAGGCTCATTCGGTCAGCTCATTCGGTCAGGCTCATTCGCTCACGCTTCACGTTCGAATGAAAATGTAAGCGCGTCGTGTTTCACTTCGGTGACAACGGTGCGCATGCCTTGCCGGCATGCACGCCACGTTTCAACCCTGCAACCGACCGTGCCAGATTGCGCCCCTGGCCGCGCGCCGCCCGCCGCCGTGGCGCGTGCCGCCGCGCCTGGCGCGCGATATGCGTGGAAGCGGGGCTGTTCTCGATGTTGCCCACGGGAGATGACCATGAAAGCCTGGCTGGCCGCCTGCCTGATCCTTGTGGCGCCGCTGCTTGCCGGCACGGCGGGCGCGGCCGAGGACAGGGACATCCCCGGCGCGGTGGGCGTGCCGCCCTTCGGCAGCCCGGGCGGGCCGGAGCCGGCCAACCTCGCGCAAATCGTCGGCGCCCTCCGGCAGGACCCCTACGACCTTGAATTGCTGATCAGCTTCGGTACCTCGAAGGGAGGCTCGGCGGGACATATCGCGCTGGCCGTACGCGACAAGCGCGGCGCGGACGAGACCGGCAGCGGGGCCGGCAGCGAGGAGCGCGTCTATTCCGCCAACTTCTACGCAGACCGCACGGCGCCGCACGAGCAGGCTTTCTACACCGGCGAACTGATGGTTGCCATCCCGAAGGCGGAGTACCTGTTCAAGACCCGCTCTACCGTGGCGGAGACGGCGGTGTTCGGCCTCGACTTCGGCGAGATCTACAAGCGCACGGTCATCGGCGTGCGCGTGACCGGCGTGCCGGCCGCCGAGACGCAGGCGCTGCTGGCGTACTTCCAACGCATGAACGACGACTATCGCCGGCGTGCCACGGGGGTCGAGTATCACCACGGCGAGGTCAAGTACGACTATCTGCGGCTCAATTGCGCCAAGACGATCGGCTCGGCCTTCCGGTACGGCGCCGGCTACCAGGATCTCGAGGTCAAGAACCCGAGGCTCTTGCGCGGGCGTCGCGTGGTGGCCGCCGCCACCGCCAACATCCCGACCGAAATGGCACTGAAGCTGATGGCCGCGTGGGACCGGCGCGGCTATGCGATGGATGTGGTGCTCTACAAGAAGTACGAAGGCTCGCGCTATGTGGAGCCGCGCGAAGAACCCAAGGTCGCGTTCAAGGACCTGCCCAACCGCTTTCCGTCGGTACTGTCGCTCGATTTCCGTCGGGACCAGGGCGCCTATCGCGACTACGACAACCTGTTTGCGATGTACCTGTTCTACAACCTCGGCCGCTATAGCGTGCGCGTCAATACGCAGACGCATCGGCTGGAGATCGAGAAATCCAAGGCGCCGATGGCCTACCGCGCGGCCGTCGCGCTGGCGAAGGACAACGCCAGATCGGACAGCGAGAATTTTCGCCGCCACGCCCTGTTTCATCCGCTCGGCACACCGGTCGGCGAGGCGCCGGACAACACGCACCTCTATCATTTCGGCGACGCAGCGTCGGCGGCGTCTTCACCCGCGGCCCCGGCAACGGCACCCTAGTCCGGCGCAGTACGACAAAAAGCCCGCCGATGCTGCCGGCGGGCTCGTTCACATCGCATGCAAGCTTAGAACTTGTGGCGAATGCCCAGCAGCACGCCGGTCTGGTTCTTGCCCGGGAGCGTCGAGCCAAAGCCGCCGGTACCCAGATCCGAACCATCCTTGTTGCGCGTGAAGGCCAGGTTCAGGTAAGCGTCGGTGCGCTTGGAGAACGCATAGTCCGCCGAGACGACGAACAGCCACGGATCCGCGCCCGAATTGCGGAAGTCCTGGTAGTACGCGGCGCCGGTGAGCGACCACGCGGCCGTGACATCCCACTGCGCGCCGGCCCAGTACAGGTTGGTCGTCTGCGAGGTCGGCGGCGTCATGTAGCGCGCGTAGCGATAGCCAAGGTAGGTCTTGACCGCGCCGATGGTGTACGTACCCGCGAGCGCGACCTTGCGGTTCTTGTTCTCGTCGGTGGCAACGGTGTTGCCATTGAGCTCGTCATAGACCACCGCCACCGCCAGCGGGCCGGTTTCATAGGCGAGGCTACCGCCGAACTCGCGGCCGACCTTCCAGTTGCCCGGCACTTCGCCATTGACGCCCGACGTACCGTCCGCGCCAAAGCTGTACATGAACTTGGCCGTGACGGGACCGAACTTGCCGGCGTACTTGAGCGAGTTGTCGGCGCGCGACTGGAACGTGCCGTCCTGCACGCCGATCGAG
Organism: Cupriavidus sp. H19C3; assembly: GCF_049393815.1. Taxonomy (NCBI): domain Bacteria; kingdom Pseudomonadati; phylum Pseudomonadota; class Betaproteobacteria; order Burkholderiales; family Burkholderiaceae; genus Cupriavidus; species Cupriavidus sp. H19C3. Next base: position 4,129,554 of record NZ_CP184985.1, on the reverse strand, counting down.
TAACGCGTCGAGATGCCCATCGGGTCGTACTGCACACCGAAGTCGTACGCGGGCGTATTGTGGCGACCGAGGCTGAGCGTGCCGTAGCGGTTGCTCAAGCCGATCCACGCCTGCCGGCCGAACAGGCGGCCGCCCTGCGTGCTCTTGCCATCGTCGACGCTGAACCCGCTTTCCAGCGCGAACACCGCCTTGAGGCCACCACCGAGATCTTCGACGCCACGCAGACCCCAGCGCGACCCCGACAGATTGCCCGACTGCAAGCGAACCACGCTGTTGTTCCCAGCCTTTTGATGATTCGCGAATTCCACACCCGCATCGACCACACCATACACGGTGACCGACGACTGGGCGAACGCCCCCCCGGCGAACAGGCCCGCAACGGCCGCCGCCATCCACACATCTCTCCTTTTCATGCTCTCAGGTCTCTCCTCGTTGAAAAAACTTCGTCGGCCTGGCTGTACCGGCCTGCTTTGTTCTGGCTTTGCTGACCCCTTCGCGCAGCGCCACATCGCACTGCGTCGTACGCGCGATCTTCTCGTATCGATCGCGTATCAGCTTGTATGACGGCCCAGACATTACATCATGTTGTGATCGATGTGTCGTCAGGCTCGGGATATCCCTGAGAAAAAAAATCGCGTGCAATACCGTTGATGACAAGGCGGACGCGCGCCAAATGCCAGGCACCGTCGGACGCGTCTGCAGGCCGTCTCGGACCCCATCGTTGCGCACCGGGTCGTGCATGCGCAAATGTTCCACTCGGTGGAATCCGACGATGGACGACGGCGATCAAGCGATGGGACGATGCGAAGGTGGGAAGTTGCGGAGATGCCGCAACCAGAAGGAGGACCGGAATGGGGGCACGCAGAAGCCGCCCCCGCAAGAAAGCGCGCGCGATGCCGCGCGCGCGGCATCGGATCTCTCTACCGACTCGACCAACCCTTGATGGCATCCGTCATCGTATGCGTGGAGGCCTTCACGGGCGGTGTTCGCATGGCTGGCTTGCGGACATGAACAAGATGTCCGCCTTTGCCAACCGTGCGTTCAATCGCGGAACAGGTGCGTGGCGTGCGTGATGGCACCCCCCGCGCGAATGCCCGCGGCCACGAGCGCGGCCTCGGCCAGCTGCTCGTTGCTGGCGCCGGCATCGCGCGCGGCCTTGGTGTGCAGCGCGATGCAATACGGGCATTGCGTGGTCAGTGCCACGGCCACCGCGATCAGCTGCTTCTGCTGGACCGAGAGCGCACCCTCGGCGAACACGGCCTGGTCGAAGGCCCAGAAGCGCTTCATCGCTTCGGGCGCATTCTGGTCGAGTTGCTTGAGGCGGGACAGGTCTTTCATATCGAACATGGCAATCTCCGTTAAGTGGGGTAGGTGTATGATAGAAAGGGCCATGTTCCATGTGGTCTTCATTTGGTCTTAAACCGTCCAGAAATGCCTACCCCCGAAAGCCAACGTGCGCTGGAGCAATTCCTCTCGACACTCGACCTGGGCGTAACACGCATGACGCGGTGCGATATCCGCGATGGCTGGAGCGTGCGCTTCAACGCGCCGCGGACGGCCAGCCTGCACTACTGTCTCGACGGCCATGGCACGCTCGATGCCGGCGACGGTCAGCGCATCGCCCTGCGCCCGCATTGCTTCGTGCTGCTGCCGCCGGGCGTTTCGTATCGCATCGAGAGCGCCGCGCCGACGCAGGTCAGGTCGGTGGACCGCGCCAGCTTCGATGCCTGGCCGTCACGCGAGACGGCGCCCACCGTCAGCGTCGGCGATGGCGAGGCTGGCGTCGGCACCGCGTGCGGCGAGTTGCGCTTCGACAAAGGCGCACCCGACCCCTTCAAGGCGCTGCGGCGGCCCGTGGTCACGCAGTTCGACGGCCCGGACGGGTTGCGCGACCAGTTCGTGATGCTGCTGGCGGAATCGGTGCAGCCAGGCCTGGGCTCGCGCGTCCTGATCGAGGCGCTGCTCAAGCAATGCCTGGTCATGCTGCTGCGCCGCCTGGCCGACGATGAAGAGGTCGGACTGGCCTGGACCGCCGCGGCTGCCGACGCGCGCCTGGCACGGACCATGAGCGAGATGCTCGCGCATCCGGAGGCGCCGTTCTCGGTCGAGCGCATGGCCGACCTGGCCGGCATGAGCCGCTCCGCCTTTGCCGCGCACTTCGAGCGCGCGTTTGGCCAGACCCCGATGGCGATGCTGCGATCGGTGCGGCTGCGCAAGGCGGCCGAACTGCTGGCCACCACGACGCTGCCGGTGGCCGCCGTGGCCAATGCGGTGGGGTTCTCAAGCCGCAGCAACTTTTCGCAAGCCTTCCAGAAACATCACGGCGTGGACCCCTCCGGCTTCCGCCAGCGCGGCGCGCGCTGACAGTCCAAACTGGCCATGGGGCGTATAGTTGAGGCTGCGCGCCCGCCGCGGCGCCCTGCTTTCAACCTTACGCCCCGCACCTGCCCCATGGCCGATACGCACGAACAAGAGGGTTCGCCTCGCCCTTCCGAGCCATCCGCCCGGTCCGCCAGTTCTTCCGACGCTCCCGGCCCCTCGCCGTCTGCCCCCTCGCCGTCTGCCCCCTCGCCGTCTGCCCCCTCTCCGTCGAACCCATCACCTTCGGCCTCCCCACCTTCTGCACCCTCCCAGCCACGGTCCGACAGCGGTCCGGCCCCGCACGCCGCTGCCGATGATGCTGCCGCTGCCGATACCGATACCGCCGCCACGACCGGCCCTCGCCGCCGCGCCCGACGCCTCGGCCTGCGCGAACTGGGCATGCGCGCCTATCGCACCTCCCGCCGCCAGCACCGCCATGTCAGCCGCGTGTCCCGTACCTCCATCCGCTATGGCGTGTTCATGTTCGGCGCCGGCATGGTGGCGCTGTTCTCGATGGCCTTTGCATGGCTGGCCGAGCTGGCGCTGCACTGGAATGCGGTGGCCACCCGCGCCACCCCCTGGCTGTCGTTCGTCATGCTGCCGTTCGGGCTGGCAGCGCTGCGCTGGCTGACCATCCGGCTCGCGCCGCAGGCGCGTGGCAGCGGCATACCGCAGGTCATCGCAGCCGTCACGCTGCCGCCGTCCGGCGCCGCGCAGACCCTGCTGGTGTCGTTCCGCCAGTCGATGTGGAAAGTCGTGCTGACCACCGGCGCCCTGCTGGCCGGTGCCTCGGTCGGCCGCGAAGGCCCCTCGGTGCAGGTGGGTGCCGCGGCCATGCTGGCCTGGGGCCGCTGGTGCCACGAGAAATTCCGCTTCCGCATCGGTTTCCACCCGAACGCGCTGATCGCCGCCGGCGCCGCGGGCGGGCTTGCGGCCGCCTTCAATACACCGCTGGCGGGCGTGGTCTTCGCGATCGAAGAGCTCGGGCGCGGTACCGCCGTGCGCTGGGACCGGCTGGTCCTGTCGGGCGTGCTGACCGCCGGCTTCCTGTCCCTGGCGGTGCTGGGCAACAATCCGTACTTCAGCGTCAAGGCGTCGATGCTGGCGCTGCACGATGCCTGGGGCCCGGTGCTGCTGTGCGCCGCGGTCAATGGTGTGATGGGCGGGCTGTTCGCCAAGGTGCTGATCATCGGCGTGCCGGGGCTTACGCCCGGCAGGTGGCGCGGCGCGGTGATGCGGCATCCGATCCGGATTGCGTTCGGCTGCGGTCTGGTCGTGGCATTGCTGGGCTGGGCCACGGCTGGCGCGACCTTCGGCACCGGCTATGAACAGGCGTCCGGACTGATCAACGGCGAGCCGCACAGCACGCTGTGGTTCGGCATCGCCAAGCTGGTGGCGACGGTGGTGTCGTACTTCGCCGGCATTCCGGGCGGCATCTTCACACCCGCCCTGGCGATCGGCGCCGGCATCGGCCAGAACGTCGCGCACTTCGCCAGCGGCCTGGCGGAGCCGCGCATGCTGGCACTGGTATCGATGGCCGCGTTCCTGGCCGCCGCCACCCAGGCCCCGATCACCGCCAGCGTCATCGTCATGGAAATGACGCGCACGCAGGACCTCACGCTGTTCCTGCTGGCGGCCTCGCTGATGGCATCGTTCCTGTCGCGCCAGTTCAACCCGCATCCGTTCTACCATCACATGAGCCACGTGTTCCGGCGCGAGACAGTAGCGCTCAGCCAACGCAAGGCCACCACCTAGCGCGCGGCGGGGCGCGCCCGGGGATGACGCATGCGCCATGCAGGTATGATGGCGCATGGCCGCGCTGACGCGGCTGCCCGAACCCGAGAACGTCAGAATGGCAGCGCAGGAAGTCGGAATCGACGCCCACGAACTGGAAACCGTACGGCCCTACCTGTTGCGCTTTGCGCGGCTGCAACTGCGCGACGAGGCGCTGGCCGAGGACACCGTGTCAGAGACGGTGCTGGCGGCGCTGGAACACCCCGAGCGCTTTGCGCGCCAGTCCACGCTGCGCACCTACCTGGTCGGCATCCTCAAGCACAAGATCATCGACATCCTGCGCAGCGGCAAGCGCGAAGTCCGCCTGGCGGTGGCCGCCGACGACGACGGCGAGGCGCAGTCCGACCAGGACGCCTTCGACGCGCTGTTCGCGCGCAACGGCCACTACCATCATCCGCCCTCGGACTGGGGCGACCCCGACCGTACGCTGGAGCGGCGCGAGTTTTTCGAAGTCCTCCAGCTATGCGTCGACAAGCTGCCCGCCAAGGCCGCGCGCATTTTCATGATGCGCGAATGGCTGGAGCTGGAAACGGAAGAAATCTGTCAGGATCTGAAGATCAGCGCGACTAACGCGTGGGTGATGCTGTACCGGGCCCGCATGCGTCTGCGCGAATGCCTGGAACTGAGCTGGTTCGGGCGGCCCGCGGCCGGCAGCGCGCGGGCCGGCATAACGTCTCGCCCGTCGCCCCCCTAGCCCCCCCGCCGACCATGCCGGCCATGCCGGCATCGCCACCCTGACAGGAGACCGCTATCCATGCCCCCACCAGACCCCAAGGATCGTGAAGGCGCTGAAGGTGCTGAAGGTGCTGAAGGTGCTGAAGGCGCCCCGGGCTATCGCAAGCGGCTGTTGCCCCACTGCGAGGAGGTTCATCACCTGACCATGAAGGGCATGGACCAGCCGCTGACCTGGGCCGAGCGGCTACGCGCGCGTGCTCACATGACGATCTGCGACGCCTGCACCAACTTCAACGGCCAGATGCAGCTGATGCGCAAGGCGATGCGCCGCCTGGGCCGCGACGAATAACCTCGCGCGACGCGTGGCACGCGGCACGCGGCGGCCGACAGCGGCGCCCCATGCCCCACCGCCACCTCCGCCGGACTGACGCTTGCCGCCACGCCGTCCACGCTGAAACGCAGGTGTCATCCCGCGCGGCCGCCCTGCTCCGCACACGCTTCGCAGAAGTAACGTGTCAGCGCCGCGCTGCTCATCTCGCGGCCCAGCGGGCCGGCCTGCCCCGACCAGAGGTTGGTGAACTCGCCGGGCGCGGCCTGTTCGGTGGCCTTGCGCAACGGCAGCAAGGCACCTCCCGCGGTGGGAAATGCGGGCGCGACATCGGAGATCGGGCCCACCTCGCGCATCAGGCGGTTGACGATGCCGCGCGCCGGCCGCCCGGTGAACAGGTTCGTCAGTGCCGTGCTGTTGTCACGCGCCGACCTGAGGGCCTTGCGGTGCGCCTCGGTCAGGGTGGCCTCCGGCGTAAACAGATAAGCCGTGCCGATCTGCACCGCCGATGCGCCGAGCGCAAACGCCGCATGAATGCCGCGGTGGTCGGCGATGCCTCCGGCGGCAATGACCGGCACGCTGACCGCATCCACCACCTGCGGGACCAGCGCCATGGTGCCCACCGCCGTGGCGATTTCCAGATCGCCCGTCAGGAAATTGCCGCGATGACCACCGGCCTCGAAGCCTTGCGCCACGATTGCGTCGACGCCGCGTTCCTCGAGCCAGCACGCCTCGGCCACGGAAGTCGCGGAGGCGATGATCTTCGCGCCGGTACGGCGCACGCGCTCTAGCAGCGGTTCCGGCGGCAGGCCAAAATGGAAGCTCACCACCTCAGGGCGAAATTCCTCGACCACGGCGCAATATGCATCGTCGAACGGCGCGCGGCCAGCGGCCGGAATCGGTTCGCCCGGATCGATGCCGTACTGCACGTAATACGGCGCCAGCCGTGCTCGCCATGCCATCGTCCGCACCGGATCGGGCGCCGGGGTCTTGTGCGTGAAGAAGTTGGCGTTGACCGGCCTGGCGGTACCCGCGCGCACCTCGGCCATGGCGGCGGCGAACTGCTCCACCGAATACAGCGCGGCAGGCAGCGAGCCGAGTGCGCCCGCCTCGCTGGCGGCGATGACCATGGCAGGCGTGGTCGCGCCTGCCATCGGCGCCTGGATCACCGGAAATTCGATGCCGAACAGTTGCGCGATACGCTGGTTGTCGTTGTGGATGGCCACGATATCTCCCTATGTCGACTATGCGGTGCGTGCCGGGCCGGCACCGTGCGCGCATGTTCGCATATCCGCCACGCCGGCGCTCCGCCCGGCGGCGCACCCCGTGGCACTGGCATGCGCTCAGGTAACCGCATTGGTCACCGCATCGGTCGCCACACCGGTCACCGCATTGGTCACTGCATCGGCCGCCGCATCGGCCAACGCCAGGTATGCGTGGATCTGCGCGACCACGGCAGCACCTTCGCCGATCGCGCCGCCGACACGCTTGACCGAACCGGAGCGCACGTCGCCGACCGCATACACGCCGGGCACGCACGTTTCCAGCGCGGCCGGCTGCCATCCCGGCGCTTCGCCCGACGCTTCGCCCGGCGCTTGGGCCGGCGCCTCCGACGGCACCAGTGCCGGCACCTGCGTGGATATCTGCGCCGATATCTGCGCCGATATCTGCGCCGCCGCTTCCGCACGCAGGTCCGCACGCACCTGGGCGTGCCCGCAGCCCGGCACGATGTCATGCCCGCCGCGCCGCGACGCCGCACCGGTCAGCACAAAGCCGGCGCGATCGACCGTCACGCCGCAACCTGCGAGCCAGCGCGTCTCCGGATCGGCACCGACGAACAAGAAGACATTGCGCAGCGCACGTTGCTCGGTTGCGCCATTGCGACGGTCCACCCACGTCACGCCCACCAGGCCGTCGCATTCGCCCTTGTGCAACTGCGCAATCTCGGTGTGCGTCCGGAGCTCGATATTGGGCGTGGCGGCAATCCGGTCGATCAGGTAGCGCGACATGCTCGCCGCGAGTCCGGCACCACGCACCAGCATATGAACCCTGGCCGCATGCTGGGACAGGAACACCGCGGCCTGGCCGGCGGAATTGCCGCCGCCCACCAGCACGACTTCCGACTGGTGGCACATGCGGGCTTCCAGCGCCGAGGCCCAATACCACACGCCGCGCCCTTCAAAGTCGGCCAGCGTCGGCACGTCGGGACGACGATAGCGCGCGCCGCTGGCGATCACGACGGTACGCGTGCACAGCCAGCGCCCGTCCGTCAGTTGCACGCGCAACGCGCGCCCGCGGTTATCGCGTGAGCAGTCGAGCGACTGCACTTCCGCGGGAATCAGGAGCTCCGCGCCGAACTTCTCGGCCTGCACGTGGGCGCGCCCGGTCAACGCCGCGCCCGAGATGCCGGTGGGAAAGCCCAGGTAGTTCTCGATGCGCGCGCTGGCTCCGGCCTGTCCGCCATAGGCGCGGCGGTCGAGCACCACCACCTGCAGGCCCTCGGAGGCGGCGTAGACGGCGGTCGCCAGCCCGGCGGGGCCGGCGCCGACCACGACCACATCGAAGACCTCTTCGCGCTCGTGCGTATCGACCATGCCGATACAACGCGCCAGCGTCGCCTCGGACGGATCGAGCAATACCGACCCATCGGGACAGACCGCGACCGGAACGCCGGCATGCGCGCCGTACTGCTCGATCAGCGCGGCGGCGCTCTCGTCTTCGCGCGCGTCGACCACGCGGTACGGTTCGCCGTTGCTGCGCAGGAAACTTTCGAGGCGCAACAGGCCGGCGGAACCCGGCCGGCCGATCAGCACCGGGCCGCTGGCGCCCCACTCGATCAGCGAGACGCGCCGCAGGATCAGGGCACGGATCATGCGCTCGCCAAGGTCGGCCTCGGCGACGATCAGCATGCGCAGATCACGCGGCGATACCAGCAGCGTCTCGACCTTGCCGACCGCGATGGCATCGACCAGCGACGGCTTGCCCGTCATCGAGCCCAGTTCGGCGACGAAATCGCCGCGGCCCATCTGCACGATCGGCTGGGTGTTGCCCATGCCGTCGCGCTGGATGATATCCACCTCGCCGGCGAGGATCAGATACATTCCGGGCGTCCGCACGCCCGTGCTTTCCAGCAACGCTCCGGCCTCGAACGATTTCCGCACGCCAAAGCGGAGCATGCGGCCGAGCTCGGCTTCGCTGATTTCCGGAAACATCTGATGTCGGCGCGACATCATGATGCCGGGGGCATCGCTGTTCATCGGCATCATCGGCAACTCCAGGGCGGTGAAGGGGAATGCGGCAGTCACTGCAACGATACTCGCTGCCGCACGTTACACCAATGGATTCCGTCGCCGCCGCGTCCCCTTTCCTACCTTCCGCTGCCGGGCTGCGACCTTGGTCGTAGCCGGCGCGCAGCACGTGGCGTGGCCGTGCCTTGCGGGGCCCGCGCGGGCGGCCCGGCCTGTTTCACCGCTGCAACTTCCCATCGCACGCCGCACGCGCCTACGGCGCGCCGCGCGCGGCGATGCACCGCCCGACGGCCTGGCGCCGGCGATGGCTCGCGATATGCATGTTGGGGGGTTGCCCACGCTACGAGCGTGCCCGGCACGCTGCGCAGTCATGAGCCACCGTCGGCGGTCGCCGGCGGCGCCCGCTCTCTTCCTGTCGGAGGCCACCATGACCCGCTACATCGTTCTCGCAAGGTTTACGGACCAGGGGATTCGTTCGGTGAAGGACACCACCCGGCGCGCGGCCGCCGTGCGCGACATGGCGTCGCAGTTCGGCGTCAAGGTGACCGACATGTACTGGACCCTGGGCAAGTACGACATCGTGCTCACGCTGGAAGCGCCCGACGATGCCGCCATCACCACCTTCGGTCTCTGCGTCGGGGCGCAGGGCAACGTCCATACGCAGATGTTGCGCGCGTTCAGCGCCACCGAAATGGACGCATTCATCGCCAGGATGCCCTGAATCCGGCAGATCCCCGCGGCAACAGGGTGCGTTCGATAATCGCACGCACCCTGTTGCGGAGCAGCAAATCCGCTTGGCGTCGCGTCTTTAAAGTTGTATTGTGAATGCATGTTTAAGCGAGAGACGGCCTGGCCGACCGGCTCGACGGCGCGCACAGCGCCACCTCGATCCCACTTTTCGGAGCCCATCATGCAAGCCAATCACCCCACCCCGAACACGCTCGACGTCCACCATGACGTGGACGGTGTTTCGGACCGCGTCGCCCTGGCCATCACGCTGACGCTACGCTTCTTCGCCGATACGTTCTTCGCCAGGCGCTATGGCAACCGGGCCATCGTGCTCGAGACCGTGGCGGCCGTGCCGGGCATGGTGGGCGGGATGCTGGTGCACCTGCGCTGCCTGCGCTGGATGGTGGCCGACGAAGGGTGGATCCGCACGCTGCTCGACGAAGCGGAAAACGAGCGCATGCACCTGATGACCTTTATCCAGATCGCGCAGCCGAGCTGGTTCGAACGGGTCGTGATCCTGCTGGTACAGGCGATCTTCTTCGTGGCCTACTTTGTCCTGTACCTGATCTCGGCCCGCACCGCGCATCGCCTGGTCGGATACTTCGAGGAACAGGCCGTGATCAGCTACACGCTCTACCTGGCCGAGATCGACGCCGGCCGCGTCGAGAACGTCGCCGCCCCGGCCTTCGCGATCGCGTACTGGAACCTGCCGGCCGATGCGCGGCTGCGCGATGTCGTGGTCGCGGTACGCGCCGATGAAGTCGGCCACCGCGACGTGAATCACCGCTTCGCCAACGCGTTGACCACGGGCGAGACGGTCAGCCAGAACGCGTAAGCCGCCACCGGCGACCGCCTCGACACCGCCTGCGCGCGCCGCCAGGCGGTGTTTGCGAGGGCACGGTCGCGGCGCACCGCGAGGCGAGCGCGCCACGTGCCCACCCTCACGCACGGCGCGCGTGCCCGCCCTCAGTCGCCCCGCCCTGGCTCGTCGCCCCGCCTACCCTTGCCGCGCGTCGCCAGCCAGCACAGGATCGACCCCGCGCACACCATCGACGCGCCTTGCCAGAACGCCAACGACAACGGCGCGCGCAGCAAGGTTGCCGCGAGCGCGGCGGACAGCACCGGAATAAAGTACGAGGCGCCGGCAAGTATCGTCACGTTGCCGTGCAGGATGCCGACATTCCACGCCGCATAGCCAAACCCCATCGCACCCGCCGCCAGCGCCAGGCAGACCAGGCCGGGCACGTCGAACGCCATGGTCTCGCCGCTCGTGAACAGGTATTTGCCCCACAACGCGAGCGCCGTCAGGACAAAGAACAGCGTGATGGCATTCCTGCCTTGCGCCATGCGTGCCGTCACCGTGCAATAGCCGGCCCAGATCACCGCGCCCGCGAAGGCCAGGCCGTAGCTGAGCGGATTGTCGCGGATATTGAGCGCCATGCCCGCCGGATCGAGCCCCCGATCGCCGCCGAGCACCCACGCGATGCCGAGCATCGACACCAGAAAGCCCGGCACGATCAGCCAGTTGGCCCGCTGCCGGTTGAAGAGCATCGCCGCCACCATGGTGAAGGTGGGCCACAGATAGTTGACCATGCCCACCTCGATCGCCTGCCGGCCACTGTTGGCATAGCCGATCGACAGCGACAGGCATAGCTCGTACGAGACGAACAGCACGCTGCCCCACACCCGATAGGCAGGCGGCAGCGCGCGGATGCGCGCCGGCCCTGCCGTCACCCACAGCAGCGCGGCGGCCACGGTGTACATCAATGCCGCTCCGCCCGTGGCACCGAAACTCTGGCTCACCCCGCGGATCAGGCCGACGATCGCGCTCCAGAGCAGGACCGCGATCAACCCGATCCATGTCGCCCGTTTCTGATTGTGGATCACTGCCATGCAGGGGAATCGTATGAAGTAGCGGCACAGGCGCGGACCAGCGCGCACGGCCCGGAAGGTGGATGGCCGGCATTGTAATCGGCCGCGCATGTTGCCCGCGAAGGTCGTCCCCGCGGCACAGAAACCTTTTCAGAATCGTCTCATATACATCGCATCGGGCGGCGGCAAACAATCGCTCCATCCTGCTGTTCCACCACACGGAGAGACTCATGCACGTATTCCATCGAGAGGCATTGGCCACGGAAATGGCCGCACGGATTCTGAGCGCGGCCGGGCCGGCCGCTGCCGCATCGGGCCTGCTGCTCGTGGCGCCGCGTCGTACCGGCAAGTCGACCTTCCTGCGCGCAGACCTCGTGCCTGAACTGCGGCGCAGCGGTGCGCTCGTGATCCATGTCGATCTGTGGGAAGACCGCAGCGCCGAGCCTGGCATGGTCATCGTCGAGGCGATTCGTCAGGAACTCTGGAAGCATGCGCACGTGATGCGTCGGCTGGTGCAGGCGGTGGCGCTGGACGCGGACGAGGCGGACGACGTGTCGTTCGTGCTCGATCGCGTCGGCCTCGGCAGCGGCATCTCGCTGGCGGCGGCGTTCGAACTGCTCGCCGCGGACGCGCAGCAGCCGATCGTGCTGATCCTCGACGAGGCGCAGCATGCCAGCACGTCGGCGCTCGGCAACGACGCCCTGTTTGCCCTCAAGGGCGCGCGCGACCGCCTCAATACCGGGCCGTACCACGGCATGCGGATCCTCGCCAGCGGCTCCCACCGCGACAAGCTGGCCATGTTGTGCCACAGCCACGACCAGCCGTTCTTCTGCGCGCCATGGATGGAACTGCCCCCGCTTGGCATGGATTTCGTGCAGTGGTTCTGCACCCGGCAGACCTATGCGCGGCCGCTCGATGCCGGGGCGGTGTTCCATGCGTTCCGGCGTGCCGGCTACCGCCCCCAGATGCTGCAGGCGGCCGCCCTGGCCGTGCCGCGCGACACCGCCGGCGACGCGCTCGACCTGCGCTTTGCCAGCGCCATCGACACGCAGATCACCGAGCATCGCCGCGGCCAGTTGCGCGTGGTGGAAGCGCTGACCCCGCTCGACTCCACCGTATTGCGCGTGGCAGCGGCGCGCGGGCACCGGTTCTCGCCGTTCTGGCCCGACACGATGCGCGCGTATCGCGAAGTCATGGCCCGGCTCGCGCCCGACGACGATACCCCGATCGATCATTGCCATATCGACCTCGCGCTCGAATCGCTGTGCGACAAGTCGCTGCTCTGGCGCAACACGCACGGTGTGTACGCGCTGCAAGAGACCGGACTCGACGCGCTGCTGCGCGACGCCGGCATGCTCGGCGTGGTGCCGGCCCTGTCATGATGCATCACGCCATCATCCGGGACGCTCCCGGACGCACTTTGACTCGCCTGCCAGACATATAACGCGCCATCACCTCACATACGTCATCGTTCTGTCATCGACCCCAGCCAGAATGCGCCGTGTCATTCAACAAGGAGTGGACATGACGCATGCAATTGAGGTCCGCGGACTCTCGAAGTCCTTCCGCGCGGATCGCAAGGCGCTTGACGATGTCTCGCTGCACGTCGCGCCGGGCGAGATGGTGGCATTGCTGGGCGCCTCGGGCTCCGGCAAATCCACGCTGCTGCGCCATGTGGCCGGCTTTGTCACGGGCGATGCCGGTGTGGGCGAGATTCTGGTCAATGGCCGCGTCGTGCAGCGCAACGGCAGGCTCGCCGGCAACGTGCGCAAGGTGCGCGCGGATATCGGCTTTGTGTTCCAGCAATTCAACCTGGTCGGCCGTCTGCCGGTCATTACCAACGTCCTCGTCGGCATGCTCACGCGTGTGCCCAAGTGGCGCAGCCTGTTTCGCTATTTTCGTGCCGCCGAAGTCCAGGCCGGCCTTGATGCGCTTGCACAGGTTGGTATAGACGACTATGCGTTTCAGCGCGCCTCGACGCTGTCCGGCGGCCAGCAGCAACGCGCCGCCATCGCGCGCACGCTGGTGCAGAACGCCAGCGTGATTCTGGCCGACGAGCCCATCGCCTCGCTCGATCCCGAGTCCTCGCGCCGCGTGATGTCGCTGCTTGCGCAGATCAATCGCACGCGCAAGGTCGCGGTGGTGGTTTCGCTGCACCAGGTCGATGTGGCCATGCGCTACTGCCCGCGCGTGGTGGCGCTGCGTCACGGCAAGGTGGTCTATGACGGCCCCTCCGCGGCGCTCACGCCGTCGATGCTGCGCGACCTGTATGGCACCGAGGCGGACGAATTACTGCACGACACCGCGGCCGAATCCGTACCCGCCGTGCCTGCGGTGGCGCCGGTCGCCATGGCAACCGCCTGACCGCGGCTTCGCTTCCGGGCGCTGCCCGCAGCGCCTTCCCACAGCCTTATCCCCAAAGCCTTACTCAAACGGAGTCTCCCCATGCTTCGCAGAACCTTCCTCGCCGTGGTTGCCTCTGGTGTCGTGGCCCTGCCGGCCTTCGCCCAGGAGGCCAAGCCGCTGAACATCGGCTTCATCTCGACCGAATCGTCGTCGAACCTCAAGGACGCATGGCAGCCCGTGGTCGACGACCTCAGCAAGACGCTGGGTGTGCCGGTCAAGCCGTTCTTCGCCTCGGACTACGCCGGCATTATCGAGGCCATGCGCTTCAACAAGGTACAGATCGCCTGGTTCGGCAACAAGTCGGCCATCGAGGCGGTGGACCGTGCCAGCGGCGAAGTATTTGCCTCGGTGATCGACAAGGACGGCAACCCCGGCTACTGGTCGCTGCTGATCGTCAACAAGGACAGCGACCTGAAGTCGGTGGAGGACGTGATCAAGCGCGGCAAGACGCTCTCGTACGGCGCCGGCGATCCGAACTCGACGTCGGGCACGGCGGTGCCGGGCTACTACCTGTGGGGCGCCAACAAGGTCGAGCCGAAGACCCTGTTCAAGGCCGTGCGCATCAGCAACCACGAAACCAACCTGCTGTCCGTGCTGAACAAGCAGGTCGACGTGGCGGTCAACAACACCGAGAACTTCGAGCGCTATCGCATCAACACCGGCAAGAACGCGTACGACCTCGTGCGCGTACTGTGGAAGTCGCCGCTGATCCCGGCCGACCCGCTGGTCTATCGCAAGGACCTGCCGGCCGAGACCAAGACCAAGATCAAGACGTTCTTCGTCAACTACGGCAAAGGCAGCAATGCCGCGCGCGAGAAGGAAAACCTCAGCAGGCTGACCTACCAGGGCTTCCGTGCCTCGTCTGACGCGCAGCTCGTGCCGATCCGCCAGATCGAACTGGCCAAGGAAAAGCAGAAGATCGAAACCGACGCCACGCTCGCCGCCGCCGACAAGGAAAAGCAGCTGGCCGACGTGTCGCGCCGCCTGGCCGACCTCGACAAGATCGCGTCGAGCGCGCAGTAAGCCGTACCGCAAGACCGGAGGCGCGCCCGCCTCCGGTCTTGCTGCCGTTTGGCGCCGTCATCGCCGCATCAACCCTTTGTCTCCGCATCAACCTTTTACTGGACTGCCATCATGTCCCTCACCGCCAAGCCTGGCCTGCCGCCGCTGCCGCCCCGGGCATCGAGCGTGCGGCCCCCGCGCACCTCGCTCGCCGTCATGCTGATCTGGGGCGTCCTGCTGGCAATGCTGGCGGCATCGTGGAAAGGGGCCGATATGCGGCCGCTCGACCTGATCAGCCAGTCCGGCAACATGGCGCAGTTCGCCGCCGATTTCTTCCCGCCCAATTTCCGCGACTGGCACACCTACCTCGACGAGATGCTCGTTACCGTGCAGATCGCGCTGTGGGGCACCGCCATCGCCGTCGTGCTCGCGGTCCCGCTGGGCCTGCTGTGCTCGGCCAATATCGTGCCTCCCTGGATCTACCAGCCTACGCGCCGCCTGATGGACGCCTGCCGCGCCATCAACGAAATGGTCTACGCCATGCTGTTCATCGTGGCCGTGGGTCTCGGTCCGTTCGCCGGCGTACTCGCCATCTGGGTCCATACCATGGGCGTGCTGGCCAAGCTGTTCGCCGAAGCCGTGGAAGCGATCGACCCCCGCCCCGTGGAAGGCGTGCGCGCCACCGGCGCCGGCGCGCTCGAAGAGATCGTCTTCGGCGTGATCCCGCAGGTGCTGCCGCTGTGGCTCTCGTTTGCGCTGTACCGCTTCGAATCGAACGTGCGTTCCGCCTCGGTGGTCGGCATCGTCGGCGCCGGCGGCATCGGTACCGTGCTGTGGGAGATCATCCGCAGCTTCCAGTACGCGCAGACTTGCGCCGTGATGATCATCATCGTGATCTTCGTGACGACCATCGATGTCCTGTCGGCACAGATCCGCAAGGTCCTGATCTGACCCGCCGCCATCTCCTCTTGTCACGCCCCTCCTGTGACTCCGCTTTCTTCCCGCTTCCCATGCTGACGCTTGCGCAGATCGAAAACCTCTTTGCCAACCACGGCACCAACTACTACGGCGACGAGGCCATCAGCCAGACCGCGCACGCGTTGCAGTGCGCGCAACTGGCCGAGCGTGCCGGCGAACCCGAACCGCTGATCGTCGCCGCGCTGCTGCACGACGTGGGACATCTGATGCTGGCGGAAAGCAGCACTACCGACATGCGCCACCAGGAGGCCGCGGCCGACGCGCTGGCGGGACTGTTCGGCGCCGACGTGACCGAGCCCGTGCGCCTGCACGTGGCCGCCAAGCGCTACCTGTGCGCGCGCGATCCGGCGTATCACGACTCGCTGTCGCCGGCATCCGTGCACAGCCTGCGCCTGCAGGGCGGTCCGTTCGACGACGCCCAGGCCAATGCCTTTGCCGCCAACCGCCACGCCGACGCCGCGGTGCGCCTGCGCCGCTATGACGACCTCGCCAAGGTGGTCGACCTGCCCACACCGACGCTGTCGCACTATCTCGCCATGGCGGCCCGCTGCGCCCGTCCGGCCGCATGAACCCGGCGGCGCTGCATCTGCATGAAGTACGCGGGACCGATGCGGAGCTGGACCAGCTGGCGAGCCTCCTCGCCACCATGGACGATGAAGCGCCATTGCCCCTGGCCTGCATGCGCGAGCGTTTCGCCGAGATGCGGCGGCTGCCGCGCTACCGTTGCTACCTGATGTACGACGCGCCAGCGGGCGAAGCCGATACCGGCACGCGCGACGCCCCTGCGGGCGCGCCGCTCGGCACGTTCAGCCTGCTGGTGTTTCCGGTGATGGTGCACGACGGCCGCCCCGAAGCGATTGTCGAGGCCGTGGTGGTAGCGCCCGCCGCGCGCGGCCGCGGCATTGGCAAGCGGATGATGCAGGAAGCGATGCGGCTGGCGCGCGAGGCCGGTGCGGCCAAGCTCGCGCTGTCGTCGAATGCCAGACGACTTCAGGCCCACCGTTTCTATCGTGAGCTCGGCTTCACCGAGCACGGCATCAGTTTCAGTATCGCGCTGGCGGATGGTTTGAATTGAGCCGGTTGGCCCCGAGCGGGTCGATCACGCCCGGTTTCACTCGACCGGATTCCTCGCGCGCGGGCTCGCGCTGTGCGCGCCCGCAGGCGCCGTGGCACCGACCAGCGCCGCCAGGCGCGCCGCCGCGTCCTCCAGCGGACCGCTGTTGTCGATATCCACCAGCTGGCAGCCGGCCGGCACCTCGAAGGCCTGCGCGGCGCGTGCCAGGCGCGCGGCGATGGCGGCCTCCGATTCGCGGCCACGCTGACGCAGGCGTGCGCCCAGCACCTCGGGGCTGACGCGTACATGCACCGCGCACAGCGCGGGATAGCGCGCCACGGCCTGCGCCAGATACTCGCGCGAGCCATTGACGATCACGCGCAGTCCCTGTGCCAGCCAGGTCTCGATTTCCACGCCGATGCCGTAGTGCAGGCCATGGCTGCGCCAGTGCAACGCCATGCAGCCGAGCGCCTGGCGGCGCGCGAATTCGCTGGTGCTCAACGCGACCGACGCCTCGTTGGCATCGGCCTCGCGAGTGATATAGCGATGGGCGATCACGATGCGGTCGTCGGCGCCCAGGCGCTCGCGCAATGCGCGCAGCAGCGAATCCTTGCCGCTACCGGACGGGCCCATCACGTAGAACAGGCCTTGTCCGCCATGTGCAACGCGCGGGGGGCGGCCCATGGGTTCGCGTATCGTGCCGCCGCCGGCACCGCCGATGGCCCCGCTCATGACGCCAGATACGCCGCGGCGGCGCCATCGGTGACGCCACCGTCGAATCCGTAATGCCGGCCCACCAGAAAGTCGGCGCCAGGCTCGGTCTGGACATAGATGCTGATGCCGTCCACGCGCAACGGCATCTGCAGGATCGACGCGCCCAGGCGCTGCAGCAGCGCCAGCGCATCGGCCACTTCGTCGCCGTCCACCTTGCCGGTCAGCGACACATGGAAGGTGAAGGTGTCGAACACATATGGATACCCCCACAGCTCCAGCATGCGGCGTTGCTCGCCACCAAGCTGGTCGGGATTGCGGCGCGCGATCTCCTCGGGCGTGGCCGGCGCACGAAAGCGGTCGAAGGCGCGGACCGCGCCGTCGGCCAGGGCCTGCATCTGGCGCCGGGCATCGCCCGCGCCCTCGCCGTCGTCGGCAAGGCACCACGCGACAAACCCGCGCAGCGCACGCAGCGCCAACGGCGCATCGAACCCCGGGCGGCCGCGCGCAAAGGTTCGCGCGGCGGCGTCGAGCATGGTGGCGTCCGTACCCTGCGCCAGCCGGAACGGCGGCTTGAGCGTGGCGTGGAGTCCGTAATGCGCGGGCGCGCGCGTCCATGCCGCGCGGCGCGGATCGTCTGCTTCCGGCGCAAGATCCCGCGCGCCCGTGTCCGCGCAACGGCCCAGCCAGCGGCTGCCGAACTGGCGGAACGGCTCGCCCGGCGCCAGGTAGATGGCGTAGCGATGGGCGCGCATCATGCTGCCAGGCTGGTGCCGCGTGCGGCGCCCAGTACCACAACCGTGGCGAGGTCTACCATCGGCAGCGCCATGGTGGCGTGACATACGCGGCCACCGACGATCGCCGCGCACACGCGCGGCATGCCGGGCTGGCTGTCGTCCACCAGGATCGCATCGGCGCGCATGCCGGGCACCAGTGCGCCGCGATCGCGCAAACCGGCGGCACGCGCGGGATTGCGCGAGACCAGATGCCATGCGCCGGGCAAGTCCGTCACGCCGAGCAAGGCCAGCTTGAACGCGGCCTGCAGCGGCGCGGGATAGTGATAGTCGGAGGCCAGCACCGTGCACAGCCCCGCGCCCACCATCTCGGTCGCATTGGGCGCGCCGGTATGGCTCTGCCCCCGCACGACATTGGGCGCGCCGAACACGGTCTCGTTGCCAAGCTGGCGCGCCAGGCGCGCGGCCTCGATGGTCAACGGGAACTCGGCGATGCCGCAGCCCTGGCGGTGGTAATGCTGGCGCGTGGCCACGTCCGGATCGTCGTGCGAGGCCACCGGCAGGCCGGCGGCGCGTGCCGCGGCAATCAGACGGGCCATCGCGGCCGGCACTTCCTGCGCATTGCGGCTCGCGGCGCGCACGCGGTCGCGGAAGGTTTCCGCATCGCATTCGGCGCGCTCGGCATACTGGAGGACCTTGCGTTCGTCGGCCATGCGACGCGCCATGGTCGGCAAATGGTCGTTGATGGCGAGCAGGCCGACGCGGCCATCGGCCATCCAGTTCAGCGCCGTTTCCACACCGGCCAGATGGTAGGCCTCGAAGCGCAGATGCACCCGATGGCTGGCACCGAGCACGTGCTGCAGTTGCGCGAGCGCCTCGAACATGCGCAACGCATAGGCTTCGCCGCGCAAGCCGCCCTCCCACGACAGCGTCACGCCGTGGAATTCCGTGGTAATGCCATGCGAGAGCAGCTGACGGTCGACGTCGAGCAGCGCCACCGGGTATGGAAAACTCACCCCGGGACGCGGCATCACGGAGCGCTCGAACGCGTCGCCATGGATATCGACGATGCCGGGCAGCACCAGCAGGTCGCCGGCGTCGATGCAGGGCCCGGCCTCGGCCGGGCGTTCCGCGAGATGGCTGCCGTCGATGCCAAGCGTCGCAGGCGCAATGCCAGCGATGCCGAGCACCCTGCGGCCGGTGATGCCGGCGAGCGGCAGATTGGAGTTGGCGTTAGTCGTATGCATGATCAACACGTTAGCGTCGTGACATGACAAACAGATGTCTAGACCAATGGGGCGAGACCGGCACGAAGCCAGCAGACCGCCCCCGCACAAGTCGGCGCACAAGTCGGCGCACAGGTCGGCGCAAAAAAAACCTGCGCGCTCAGTCCTGATCCGAGACTGTCAACTGTACCCAGTCGCCGGCAAATCGGGTCATGCTGTACTGCAGCGGCTTGCCATCGAGGTCCACATTGAGCGCTTCCACCTGCAGCACCGGCCGTGTCTTGGGCTGGTTGAGCAGGCGTGCCACCGGCGCGGTCGGCATGGCAGCGGTGATGCGCGACCACTTGCGCGTGTAGTCGGCAATGCCGTACTGCGCCAGAGCGCGCGAGATCGAGCCCAGCTCGCGCAACCGTTCGTCCAGGCCCGGAAAGCGCGCCGGATCGAAATAGTGCTCGGCCACGTCGATGGTTCGCGACTCGGCCTTGCCGATCATCTGCACGTGCAGTACCTGCGCCGTGCGGCTCAGACCGAGATGCCTGGCCACCTCGGGCGCCCGCGTCAGTTGCGCATCGACGATCTCGCTGTGGCCGCGCATGCCCTGCGCCGCAAGGTTCTGCGAAAACCGCGTGCGCCGGCCGATCGCGTAATCGATCGCATGTTCCTGCACAAAGGTGCCGCGGCCTTGCTCGATGCGCACCAGCCCGCTCAGTTCCAGCTCGCCCATCGCGCGGCGGATGGTATGCCGGTTCACCGAGAAGCGCGCAGCCAGTTCCGGTTCGGGCGGCAATTGCTCGCCAGGCCCATAGAGCTTGTTGCGAATGTCTTCCGCCAGCGCCTCGCCAATCTGGCGCCACACGGCGACACCCGAGCCGCGTTCGACTTCCCGTTCAGACATCTTGTCCAGCCTCGTGTCATCAAGCATTCATCAAAACCATGCGATTGTGCCTCAGTGCAGCCCCGCCCGGGAGGTGTCCCGGCACCCCGGCGCGCCGTCATCAAAGCTTCATCTCGCTGTGTTCTAGTATCGCCGTGTTGTGGTATTTTACATCTAAACGTATAGACGTATAGGGGTGAGAATGAAAGGCGAAACGTCCGACCAGTCGTCTGCCGGCTCCGCCGCGGCAACCGCGCGTGCCGCATGGATGCGGGTTCTTGCGCTGGCAGGCGCGGAGGCGCTCGACGCCGCCTGGGCCCGGCTACACGGGCAAGGCGACGTACCGGCCTACCGCTTCCTGCGCAAGCCGGAAAGCGGCATGGCAATGGTGCGCGCGCGGGCAGGCGGCACCGGCGCGCAGTTCAACCTGGGCGAGACCACGGTAACGCGTTGCGCGGTGGTGCTCGAGGCCGACGGCATTGCCGGTGTGTCCTATGTACAGGGGCGCGGCAGCCGCCATGCGGAACAGGCGGCCGTGCTCGACGCGCTGCTGCAGTCGCCGCACTGGCATGCCCGCGTGCAGGATGCCGTGATCGCCCCGCTCGACGCCGCCCTGCAGGCACGGGCCAGCCAGCAGGCAGCCGCCGCCGCGCAGACGCGCGTGGAGTTTTTCACCATGGTTCGCGGAGAAGACTGACCATGCCAGCACAGATGTCCATGACGGCGGCGCCCTCGTTGCTGCCCGGTTTCGACCATCCCGTCGACGATGCCCAGCAGGTGTTCCGCACCGCGCTGCATGCGTTCGCGCATCCCGGCCAGGTGCAGGCGCTGCCGGCGACCAGCGGCTTGCCGGACGGTCTGTCGCCCGCCGCCGCCGCGCTGCTGCTCACGCTTGCCGACAGCGACACGCCGGTCTGGCTGCCCGCCGATATCCCGGCCGCCGCGCGTGCCTTCCTGCGCTTCCACTGCGGCTGCCCGCTGGTCGACGACCTCGCTGCCGCGACCTTCGTCTGCGTGCCCGCCGGTTATGCCATGCCGATGCTCGCGCACTGCGCGCAGGGCGATCCCGCCTATCCGGACCGCTCGGCCACGCTGCTGATCGAGGTGGCATCGCTTGCCCGGGGCGACGCGCTGGTGTTACGCGGCCCCGGCATCGACACCACCCAGGCACTCGCCGTGACCGGCCTCGCGCCCGACTTCCGCGCGCAATGGCAGGCCAACCATGCCGGCTTTCCGCTCGGCGTGGACCTGCTGCTGACCGCGGGCGACCGCTTCTGCGCACTGCCGCGCACCACGCAACTGGAGAACTGACATGTACGTCGCAGTCAAAGGGGGCGAGCGCGCAATCCTCAATTCGTATCGCCAGCTCGATGCGTATCGCCGCGGTGATACCTCGCTGCCCGATATCACGCTCGCGCAGATCCGCGAGCAGATGCCGCTCGCGATCTCGCGCGTGATGGCCGAGGGCTCGCTCTACGACCCCCACCTTGCCGCGCTCGCGCTCAAGCAGGCCGCCGGCGATCAGGTGGAAGCGATCTTCCTGTTGCGCGCCTACCGCACCACGCTGCCGCGCTTTGGCTACACCTTGCCGGTCGATACCGGCACCATGCGCCTGCAGCGCCGGATCTCGTCGACCTTCAAGGACGTGCCCGGCGGCCAGATCCTCGGGCCAACCTACGACTATACGCAGCGACTGCTGGACTTCTCGCTCGAGGCCGGACGCGATCCGGAACCGCTGGCGCCGGCATCCGCCGCCGCGTCCGGGGCAACCCTGGCCGCCGTGCGTACCGACATGCCGCGCGTGACGGGCTTGCTCGAAGCCGAGTCGCTGGTCGAGCGCGAAGACGTCCCCGCCGGCGATCCGGCACCGTTCGACCTCACGCGCGATCCGCTGACCTTTCCCGCCGACCGCTCGGCGCGCCTGCAGAGCCTTGCGCGCGGCGACGAGGGCTTTCTGCTCGGCATGGGCTATTCGACGCAGCGTGGCTACGCCAATAACCATCCGTTCGCGGCCGAGATCCGCTATGGCAGCGCCGAAGTCGAGCTGTTTGTCGAAGAGCTCGGCTTTGCCGTCACCATCGGCGAGATCGAGCTGACCGAATGCCAGATGGTCAACCAGTTCGCCGGCGGCGGCGCCGAAGCTCCCAAGTTCACGCGCGGCTACGGCCTGGTGTTCGGCAACGGCGAACGCAAGGCCATGTCGATGGCGCTGGTGGACCGCGCGATGCGCGCCACCGAGTTCGGCGAAGCCACCGACGCCCCGGCCACCGACATCGAATTCATGCTGTATCACAGCGACAACGTGCAGGCCTCCGGCTTTGTCCAGCATCTGAAGCTGCCGCATCACGTGGACTTCCAGGCCGAACTCGAACTCGTGCGCCGCTTGCGCGCGGAGCACGATGCCGCACGCGCCACGGATAGCGGCGCGGCCACCGGCGCCGATACCACGGCCGCCGCGTCCGCCGCAGCCAACCTGCCCAACCCGGCCCCCGCCCACCCGCAAGAGGAGAGCCTCGCATGAGCCAGTTTTCCGACCGGCACGCCGCGGCCGCCACCGTGGCGCGCGACGAGCACTACAACTTCGGCTACCTCGACGAATCGACCAAGCGCATGCTGCGCCGCGCGCTGCTGAAGGCGGTGGCGATCCCCGGCTACCAGGTTCCCTTCGGCAGCCGCGAGATGCCGCTGCCGTATGGCTGGGGCACGGGCGGCATCCAGGTGACCGCCGCCATCATCGGCACGCAGGATGTGCTCAAGGTCATCGACCAGGGCGCGGACGACACCACCAACGCCATCAGCATCCGCCGCTTTTTCGGCCGCGTGACGGGCGTGCGCACCACCGAACGCACCGCTGAAGCCACCATCGTGCAGACCCGCCACCGCATTCCCGAGACACCGCTGCGCGCGGGCCAGGTGATGGTGTTCCAGGTGCCCATTCCCGAGCCGCTGCGCTGGCTGGAGCCGAGCGAGGCCGAGACCCGCACCATGCATTCGCTGGCCGAATATGGCGCGATGCACGTCAAGCTGTACGAGGACATCGCGCACCACGGCCATATCGCCACCACGTACGACTACCCGGTCATCGTCAATCAACGCTACATGATGCGCCCGTCGCCGATTCCCAAGTTCGACAATCCCAAGCTCGACCGCAGTCCCGCGCTGATGCTGTTCGGCGCCGGCCGCGAGAAGCGTGTCTACGCCGTGCCGCCGTACACCACCGTCAAGAGCCTCGACTTTGTCGATCACCCGTTCCAGGTCGAGAAGTGGTCGAGCTGCTGCGCGCAGTGCGGCGCCAGCGACAGCTACCTCGACGAGATCATTACGGACGATGCCGGCACGCGCATGTTCGTGTGCTCCGATACGGAATACTGCGCGGAGCGCCAGGCCGCCGGTCACATGGGGAGCAACTTCAGCGGGAGCAACTTCAGGGGGAGCAACTCCGGCGGCAGCAACAGCGGAGACAACACCGAAGGAGCCGCGGCATGAGCACGACACCATTGCTGTCGGCGCGCCACGTCACGCGCACCTGGGACGGCCTGCATGGCTGCCATGAGGTCAGCTTCGACCTCTACCCGGGCGAGGTGCTGTGCGTGGTGGGTGAATCCGGCTCCGGCAAGAGCACGCTGCTGCAGGCCCTGTCGATGCAGGCCGCGCCGCAGCGCGGCAGCGTCTGGTACGACATGCGCGAGCAGGGCCTGACCGACCTCGCCTCGCTCTCCAGCGCGCGCATGCGGCTGCTCGCGCGCACCGACTGGGGCTTCGTGCGCCAGCATGCGCGCGACGGCCTGCGCATGCAGGTCAGTGCCGGCGCCAATATCGCCGAGCGGCTGATGGCCGTGGGCCAGCGCCACTATGGCGACCTGCGCGAGATTGCCGGTGCATGGCTCGAGAAGATGGAAATCGACCTGGCCCGCCTCGACGACATTCCGGCCACGTTCTCGGGCGGCATGCAGCAGCGCCTGCAGATCGCGCGCAACCTGGTCACGCACCCGCGCCTGGTGTTCATGGACGAGCCCACCGCGTCGCTCGACGTTTCGGTGCAGGCGCGCCTGCTCGACCTGCTGCGCCGCCTCGTAACCGACCTCGGCCTCGCCGCCATCCTCGTCACGCACGACCTGGCCGTGGCCCGCCTGCTGGCGCACCGCACCCTCGTCATGCAGGGTGGCCGCGTGGTCGAACAAGGCCTGACCGACCAGATCCTCGACGACCCCCAGCATCCTTATACGCAGCTGCTGGTGTCCTCCATCCTGCAAGGTTGAAACCAACATGCAAGACGCTTCCCAACGCATGATCGAGGTCCGTGGCCTCGGCAAGATGTTCACGCTGCACAACCAGGGCGGCATACGCCTGCCCGTGCTGCAGGCCATCGACTTCGATGCCGGCCGCGGCGAATGCCTCGTGCTGGCAGGCCGCTCGGGCACCGGCAAGAGCACGCTGCTGCGCTGCCTCTACGGCAACTACCTTGCCACCGAAGGCACCATCCGCCTGCGCGATACCAGCCTGGCGGGCGCGCCGTGGGTCAGTCTGACCGGTGCGGCGGAGCAGCAGGTGCTGCGCCTGCGCCGCGAGGTCATCGGCTATGTCAGCCAGTTCCTGCGCGCCATTCCGCGCGTGAGCGCGCTCGACGTGGTGGCCGAGCCGCTGCTGCAGCGCGGCACCGCGCTGGCCGAGGCACGCGAGCGCGCGGCCGGCCTGCTGGCGCGCCTCAATGTGCCGCGCCGGCTGTGGGACCTGCCGCCGGCCACGTTCTCGGGGGGCGAGCAGCAGCGCGTCAATATCGCGCGCGGGCTGATCGGCGGCCATCCGATCCTGCTGCTCGACGAGCCCACGGCGTCACTCGATGCCGACAACCGTGCCGTGGTGGTGGCGCTGATCCAGGAAGCGCTGGCCGAGGGCCGCTGCCTGATCGGTATCTTCCACGACGAAGCCGTACGCGATGCGGTGGCCACGCGCCTGCTGCCGCTGCAGCCTGCCGCGGTCGCTGCCTGAACACCCCGCTGGTGCCCACCCCACGCGCCTGAACCCAACCACACCTCCGCCGACATGCCCACCACCTACCTGACGCATGCCACCCTCGTGCTGCCGGACCAGATCCTGGCCGACAGCGCCCTGCTGATCGACGATGGCCATATCGTCGCCATCGAGCCCGACGCGGGCACCGTCCCGGGCCACGCCAACGAGGTCGACCTGCGCGGCCATACCGTGATGCCCGGCCTGATCGACGTCCACTGCGACGCCATCGAGAAGGAAGCCGAGCCGCGCGCCGGCGTGCTGTTTCCGCTCGACTTTGCGGTGGCGCAGGTCGACCGCCGCAATGCCGCGGCCGGCATTACCACGCCGTATCACGCGCTCTCGTTCGCCAGCAATCATTTCGGCGTGCGCAACAACGATACCGCCGCCGAACTGGTGCGCGCGGTGGCGGCATTCGGCGCGCACAGCCTGGTCGACAATCGCATCCATGTCCGCTACGAAGTCACCGATCCCGCCGCGGTGCCGGTCCTGGAAGCGCTGATGGACGAAGGCGTGGTCGACCTGCTCTCGGTCATGGACCACTCCCCCGGCCAGGGCCAGTTCAAGACGCTCGATGCCTACGTGTCGTACATGATGGGCAACCACGGCATGACGCGCGAGGAAGCGGCCGATGCCGCCGCGCAAAAGCGGGCCCGGCTCGACGGCGCGTCGGAGCGCGTCGACCGCCTGCTCGCGCGTGCGCGCGCCCACGGCATTCCGACCGCGAGCCACGACGACGACTCGCCGCAGCGCATCGCCGCCATGCATGCGCTTGGCGTGCGCATGAGCGAATTCCCGATCAATGTGGAGACGGCGCGCGCCGCCACCGAGGTCGCCCTGCCGACCATCCTGGGCGCGCCCAACGTGCTGCGCGGCAAGAGCCAGAGCGGGTCGATGCGCGCGCTCGACGGCATCCTGGCCGGCGTGGCCAGCATCCTGTGTTCGGACTACCAGCCGTCGACGCTGATCGCGGCCGCGTTTGCCGCCGCCCGGCTGGCGGACCTGCCGCTCGACCGCGCCCTCGCCCTGGTCACGTCCAATCCCGCCGATGCGTGCGGCCTGGACGACCGTGGGCGCCTGCGCGTCGGGGCGCGCGCGGACGTGATCGCGGTGGCCGCGGTGGCGGGCCAGCCGCTGGTGACCCACACCTGGTCGGCCGGCCGGCTGGTCTTTGCCGCGGGGTATCCGCTGGCGCCGCGCATCGCGGTAGGCGCCGGCCGGGACCAGACAACGGACCAAAAAGCGGACCAGAAAGCAGGCCACGAAGCAGCGCTGACCTGATCCGGCAAGCGCGGGGCCGGACCACGCCAGGCGCCGGCCGGCCCCGCCGTGGCACCATCGCCATCCCGATCGCCCTTCCGTGCGCGCCGGCACATCCATTCACTATAGTCCGCCCGACTGACAGCGCGCCTTGGGGCTTGCACCATTCCCTTTCCGGCCCCGGTCCCCTATAACGGTCATCAAGGGTTCCCGAGGAGGCAGCATGACGATCCGACCGACTGTGCCAGCCGCGATGCTGGCCATTTTTTTATGCGCGGCATGCACGCCGCCGCCCGTCGCCGACCGCTCCAGGCCGCCCCCGGGCCCGACCGCTACCAAGGCGCCGCCGTCCGGCCAGGCAGCCCGTGCCACGCCGATTCCCGCGCGCGACATCGACATGGCCGGCGAATGCAAGCGCACCGAGGAGGACGGCTTCCGCGAGGAAGCGATGATGCGCGTCTCGCACAACGATGTGAAAACGCTCAGCTGGAAACTCTGGGTGTCCAGACGCGGCTCGTGCGAATTCCAGCTCGACGAATTCAAACAGACGCAACAGAAGCCGCATATCGAACTGGTCGCCCTCGACGGCAGCGGCTGCAAGCTGATGGTGTGGCAGGATCCGCGGCGCGTCACGCTGGCCCATGCGCGCTGCGAAAAACGCTGCACGCCGGGCATCTACGAGCAGGCCTGGCCGGTGTTGTTCGATCCGCGCAGCGGGCACTGCGCGGAGGTACGCTGAAGGAGTGCAGCCCCGCGCCACACCCCCGGGGGCCCGGCCCTTCTACTTCGCCTTCGGCACGCGCCCCATCAGGTAGAACTCCTCGTTGGGGCGCATGCCGGCCGTATTGGCCATGCGGTTCGACAGGCCGAAGAACGCCGTGATGGCGGCGATATCCCACGCGTCCTCATCGTCAAAGCCGTGCGCGCGCAGGGCCGCGAAATCGGCTTCCTCGATATGGCGTGAGTCGTCGCACACCTTCATCGCAAAGTCGAGCATGGCGCGCTGGCGTGCCGGCAGATCCGCCTTGCGGTAATTGACGGCGACCTGGTCGGCGATCAGCGGCTTCTTTTCGTAGATGCGCAGCAGCGCGCCATGCGCCACCACGCAGTAGAGGCATTGATTGGCGCCCGAGGTCGCCACCACGATCATCTCGCGGTCGCCCTTGGTCAGATGGCCGCTCTCCTTCAGCATCAGCGCATCGTGATAGGCGAAGAACGCGCGGAATTCGTCGGGCCGGTGCGCCAGCGCAAGAAACACGTTGGGCACGAAGCCCGCTTTCTCCTGCACCTCGAGCATGCGCGCGCGGATATCGTCGGGCAGGTCCTTGAGCGGCGGTACGGGATAGCGGCTGATGGGAGCGGCGCCGGTGGCGGCACCGTCGGGCAGGCTTGCAGCGGTCATGATCGTCTCCTGGTGGGTATGGGATACCTCTGGAGTCGCATCTTACCGCTGTCGCCACGCGTCAGACGGAGGGACTGCCATGGCGGCCGGGCGAGGGTGCCGCCAGCCGCCGCCCACTACCCCCCCTACTGCCCCCTTCCAGCCCCCTGCTGGCGCCCACGACTGGCGCCACCGCAGCCGCCACTGCGGCCGCCGGCCAGGGCCAGGCTTACGCCTGCTGGGTGGCAAACTGGATGCGGTGCAGGCCGGCATACAGCCCGTTGGCCGCCAGCAGCTCCGCATGGGAGCCCTGCTCCGCCACGCGGCCCTGCTCCAGCACCACGATGCGGTCGGCGTTCTCGATGGTCGACAGACGGTGCGCGATCACGAGCGTGGTACGCCCCACCATCAGCGATTCCAGCGCCGCCTGCACCTGGCGCTCCGACTCGGAATCGAGCGCCGAGGTAGCCTCGTCGAGAATCAGGATCGGTGCATCCTTGTAGATCGCGCGCGCAATCGCCAGGCGCTGGCGCTGGCCGCCGGACAGCTTCATGCCGTTGTCGCCGATATTGGTGTCGAGCCCTTCCGGCAGGCCCTTGACCACATCGGTCAGGTACGCCGCCGCGAGCGCCCGCTCCACGCGCGCCATGTCGATCTGCTCGCGCGGATGCACGCCGTAGGCCACGTTGGCCGCCACGGTATCGTTGAACAGCACCACATCCTGGCTCACAAACGCGATCTGGCGGCGCAGGTCGGCCAGCGCAAACGCGTCGATCGACTGACCGTCGAGCAGGATGCGGCCTTCGGTCGGGTCGAAGAAGCGCGGCACCAGGTTGACCAGCGTGGTCTTGCCGCTGCCGGACGGTCCCACCAGCGCCACCACCTCGCCCGCCGCGACCTTGAAGTCGATATTGGCGAGCGCCGCGCGGCCCGCGTCGCCGTAGCGGAAGCCCACCTTGTCGAAGGCCAGGTTGCCCTGTGCGCGCGCGAGCGGCAGCCCGCCCTGTTGCGGCTCGATCGGCTCGTCGATCAGGCGGAAGATCATCTCGGCCGCGGTCACGCCGCGCTGCAGCGGCTGGTTGAGGTCGGTCAGGTGCTTGAGCGGCGAGATCAGCAGCAGCATCGCCATCACAAAGCCGGTAAAGCCGCCGATCGTGGTCTGGTTGGCCTGCGACTGCACCATCGCGATCGACAGGATCACCGACAGCGCCAGCGCCGCCAGGAACGCCGTGACCGGCTGGTTGAGGCCGCCCGCCACCGCCATGCGCATCGAATAGCCGCGCAGGCGCTCGGCCATCGCGTGGAAACGGTTCATCTCGTAGGCCTCGCCGCCATGCAGCTTGACCACCTTGTAGCCGCCCGCGGCCTCTTCCACCACGTACGCGGCGGTATTGGTCACGGCCTGGTGCTCGCGGTTCAGCTTGCGCAGGCGGCGGTTCACGCGCGACATCACAAAGCCGATCGACGGCAGCAGCACGGCCACCACCAGCGTCAGGCGCCAGTTGGTATAAAACAGGTAGACCAGCAGCGCGAGCACCGTCAGCGAGTCGCGCACCAGCGTGATCAGCACGCCGGTCAGGATCTGCATGACCTGGTTGACCTCGAAGATCACGGCGTTGATCAGCGACGCGGCCGTATTGCGGTGATAGAACAGCGCGGGCGCGCTGAGCATGCGCTCGAACATCTGCAGCCGCATGGTCATCAGCACGTTGTTCGAGACGCGGCTGAGCCAGTAGCCCGAGGCGAACTGCGCCACGCCGCGGATCAGCGCCACGCCGGTCAGCAGCGCCGGCACATGCCAGAGCTTGCCCGCGTACGCGCCACCAAAGCCCTTGTCGAGCAGGTCGTTGACGACCTTGGGGATGATGCCCTCGCTGGCGGCCACCACCGCCATCGCCAGGATCGCGATGATGAAGGTGCGCAGCTCGGGCCGCAGGTAGGTCCAGACGCGCCGGAGGGTATCGGTCTCCTGCTGTGCCGTGCTCTTCTGTTCGTGCGTGTTGTTCACATTGACTCCACCCCGCTCGCGCGAGGAGTGCTTCTCTCATTGGGGAGCCGGCCCCCGATTGCGGCATGACGCCGCACGACGGGACCGCTGGGTGTCTGGGCAGAGGTGGCGCGTCCCGCTCTGGTCCGGCCAGGGTCCTGTCATGGGGCCATCCGGGGCCGACCACGGGGGCCAACCACGGTGGCCAACCACGGGGGCCGACGGGGTCCAGCTAGAATAGCGAGCCACAGGGAGCCGCCTCGTCCAGGCCCGGCCCCATTGCCATCATCGCTATGAAAATCTCTGTCGTCCTGATCACCAAGAACGAGGCCCACAACATCGAGGCGTGCCTGGCATCCGTTTCCTGGTGCGACCGCGCGATTATAGTGGATTCGGGCAGCACGGACGGCACCGTGGAGATCGCGCGCCGCCTTGGCGCCGAGGTCTACCAGACCGATGGCTGGCCCGGCTTCGGCCCGCAGAAGAACCTCGCGCTGTCCAAGGTGCGCAGCGAGTGGGTGCTGTCGATCGACGCCGACGAGCGCGTCACCCCCGAACTGCGCGACGAGATCCTCGCCGCGCTCGACTCCGGCCGCGCCGATGCCTACGAAATGCCGCGCCTGTCGCGCTTCTGCGGCCGCTTCATCCGCCACGGCGGCTGGTATCCGGACTACCTCACGCGCGTGTTCCGCCTCGGCAAGGCGCGCTTTACCGACGACCTCGTGCACGAAAACGTGATCACCGACGGCCCGGTCGAACGCCTCGCCTCGCCGCTGCTGCACTACACCTACGACGATTTCTCGCAGGTCCTGCGCAAGATCGACCAGTACTCCACGCTCGGCGCCGAGCAGGCCTTCCGGCGCGGCAAGACCGCCTCGGCCGCGAGCGCGGTCGGCCATGGCCTGTGGGCCTTCCTGCGGACCTGGATCCTGCGCCGCGGCTTTCTCGATGGCGCGCAGGGACTCGGCGTGGCGCTGATGAACGGCCAGGCCAGCTACTACAAGTACATCAAGCTGTGGCTGCTGTGCCGGCAGGCGCGTCAGCCGGACGCGACAGCAGCGACGCCACCACGCGGCTGAAGGCCTCGGCGGTAGGCGCCAGCCCCATGCGCGCGACAAACCCCGCCGCATGCGCCAGCAGATCGTGGCGCAGCGCATCGTCGCGCAGCGCACGCGTCATCGCGTCCGCCAGCGCCCCGACGTCGCCCACCGGCACCAGCAGGCCGGCGCGCCCGTCGTCGAGCATCTCGCGCGGCCCCACCGGGCAATCGGTACTCACCACCACCTGGCCGAGCGCGAGCGCTTCCACCAGGACATTGCCGAGCCCCTCCATGCGGGAGCTGAACGCCATCAGCCGCGCATGCCGCATCCACGCAAACGGATTGGCCTGGAAGCCGGCAAAGCGCACGCGCGCCGCCAGGCCGAGTTCCTGTGCCAGTTGCTCCAGCCGCGCGCGCGAGGCGCCGTCGCCGACGATCACCAGGTCTTCGGCGATGCCTGCCGCCACCAGCCGCGCATAGGCACGCAGCAGCGTGGCGAAATCCTTCTGGCTCTCTTCGAGCCGGCCCACCGAGACGATATACGGTGCGGTCGGCAGGGCGACGTCGGTAGCCTCGCCCAGGGCGCGGATGCGCGCCAGGTCAAAGGCGTTGTAGAGCTTGACGAACTTGTCCGCCGCCTCGGGAATGAGCCGGCGCGCGTCGGCCAGCATGCTGTCGTTGAGCATCACCACGCGGTCGTAGTGCTCGCGGCACTGGCGCCGCAGCTTGCGCAACTTGCGGCCATGCCCCTGCGCGAGGTGCGCCACGCTGAAATGCTGGTAACCGATCATCGGCACCGGCAGGCGACCGGTCAGCCGCGACAGCGACATGTCGTAGTCGACCACCAGCTCGTAGCCGCGCTGCCCACCGCGGCCCGCCAGGATCTGGCGGAAGCGCCGGTTCATCAGCGGCTTGCGCACGGGCGGCAGCAGCACTTCCTCGTAGAGCTTGCCGAGCGGGCCGAGCTTGCGCGCCTTCTTGAGCTGGCGGCAATGCGACAGCCAGCGCTCGGGCGCCAGCACATGCACCTTCACGTGGGCCGGCAGGCGCGCGCGGAAATGCTGGTCGAGCGCCTCGGACGGATAAGTCACCGTCAGCCCGACCTCGAAGCGGGCCGGGTCGAGCGACGCCAGCAGCGATACCAGCGCGGTCTCGATCCCGCCATGCAGGAAGTGCGTGACGTGAAACAGGATGCGCCGGCGCGGCTCAGACATAGAGCATGCGCACACTGTCGCCGGTCAGCGCGTTGCGCAGGCTGGTCAGCGCATCGTCCGACGGCGTGATGCGCCATTGCGCGCCCAGGGTCGCCTCGCACTGCGCGTCATGGTTGGTATAGCGGATGCGCACCGGTACGCCGGGGCGCTGCGCCACGTTGGCCAGGTACGGCGTCAGCAGTTCGCGCAGCCGCTCGGTCGAGGCATTGCCGTTGAACGCCAGGCAGACCGCATCGGCGTATTCGGCGCGCGCGGCCACCAGGTCCATCACGGACTCGGCGGTAAAGCGCACGCCACCGGTAAAGGTGTCATGGCGCGCATTGCCCTTGGCGATCAGCAGTTCGTCCTCGCGGAACATGTGCCGGTTGGCATCGAACAGCTCGTTGAAGACCGTCATCTCGATCTGCGCGGTGCCGTCGTCGAGCATCACGATCAGCATCTTGCCGCGCTGCGTCATCTGCGTGCGGATGCCGGTGATCACGCCCGCCACCACCTTGCCGCGCACGTCGCGGCCGTAGCCACCGCCATTGCCCTGCACTTCCTTCTCGAGGTTGGCGAGCGTACCCTTGACGAAGCGGCGTACCTCCTCGCGCCACGCGTCGAACAGGTGGCCGGAGAAGTAATAGCCGAGCGCCTGCTTCTCTTCCTGCAGGCGGCGCTTGGTGGTCCAGGCCGGCTCGTCGACGAGCTCCGGCCGGTGCGCCTCGGCGGCGGCATCGTCCATGAGGTCGAACAGCGACACCTGGTTGGCGGACTCGGCCTTCTGCTCGGCCGCTTCCATCGCGATCGACACCGAGGCCAGCAACTGGCCGCGGTTGTCGTGGATGCTGTCGAACGCGCCGGCGCGGATCAGCGCCTCGATCGTGCGGCGATTCACCTGGCGGCGGTCGACGCGCTCGCAGAAATCGAACAGATCGCGGAACGGGCCGTCCTCGCGCGCGCGCAGGATGTCCTCGATGGCGCCCTGCCCCGAACCCTTGACGCCGCCCAGGCCGTAACGGATCGTGCGGGCATCGGTCGGCGCAAAGCGGTACTCGCTCGCGTTGACGTCGGGCGGATCCACGCGGATGCCGTTGGCGCGGCAATCCTCGTAGAGGATCTTGACCTTGTCGGTGTCGTCCATGGCGAGCGACATGTTGGCCGCCATGAATTCGGCCGGATGATGCGCCTTGAGCCACGCCGTGTAGTACGCCAGCAGCGCATAGGCGGCCGCGTGCGACTTGTTGAAGCCGTAGCCGGCAAACTTCTCCATCAGGTCGAAGATATCGTCGGCCTGCTGCGACGACAGCCCGTTCTTCGCCGCGCCCTCGCGGAACAGCTCGCGATGCTTGGCCATTTCCTCGGCCTTCTTCTTGCCCATGGCGCGGCGCAGCAGGTCGGCGCCACCGAGCGAGTAGCCGCCGATGATCTGCGCCATCTGCATCACCTGCTCCTGGTAGACCATGATGCCGTAGGTCTCCTTGAGCACGGGCTCGACGCGCGCATCGGGATACTCCACCTTCTCGCGCCCGTGCTTGCGGGCGCAGAAGCTCGGGATCAGGTCCATCGGGCCCGGACGATAGAGCGCCACCAGCGCGATGATGTCCTCGAAGCGGTCGGGCCTGGCGTCCTTCAGCATGCCCTGCATGCCGCGGCTTTCCAGCTGGAACACCGCCACCGTGTTGGCGGTCTTGAGGATGTCGAAGGCGGGCCCGTCGTCGAGCGGAATCTGGCTGCAGTTCCAGTCCGCCTTGGACGGATCGAGCCGGCGGATATAGCGCTCGGCCCAGTCCAGAATGGTCAGCGTCGTCAGGCCCAGAAAGTCGAACTTCACCAGGCCGGCCGCCTCGACATCGTCCTTGTCGTACTGGCTCACCACGCCGCTCATGCCGTCGTTCTGGCCACCCTGCGTATAGAGCGGGCAGAAATCGGTCAGGCGGCCCGGCGCGATCAGCACGCCGCCGGCGTGCATGCCCACGTTGCGGGTCATGCCTTCCACGCGCTGCGCCAGTTCCAGCAGCTGGCGCACCT
Source organism: Cupriavidus sp. H19C3 (assembly GCF_049393815.1). Taxonomy (NCBI): domain Bacteria; kingdom Pseudomonadati; phylum Pseudomonadota; class Betaproteobacteria; order Burkholderiales; family Burkholderiaceae; genus Cupriavidus; species Cupriavidus sp. H19C3. The sequence goes on along the minus strand of NZ_CP184985.1, from coordinate 4,095,661 downwards.
CTTCCTCGTTGTTCTCGCGCTCGGTCAGCAGCGGCTCTTCCTTCTTGGCCTCCTCGATGGTGACGAGCTTGCCCGGCTTGAACGGGATCAGCTTGGCCACCCCATCGACAAAGCCGTAGCCAAGGTCGAGCACGCGCCCCACGTCGCGCACCGCGGCCTTGGCCGCCATGGTGCCGAACGTGGCGATCTGCGAGACCGCGTCCTTGCCGTACTTCTCCTTCACGTACGTGATCACGCGATCGCGCCCGTGCTGGCAGAAATCGATATCGAAGTCGGGCATCGATACCCGTTCCGGGTTCAGGAAGCGTTCGAACAGCAGCGCGTACTTGAGCGGATCGAGGTCGGTAATGCCGAGCGCATAGGCCACCAGCGAACCGGCACCCGAACCGCGGCCCGGCCCCACCGGCACGCCGTTGTTCTTGGCCCAGTTGATAAAGTCGGCCACGATCAGGAAGTAGCCCGGAAAGCCCATCTTGATGATGGTGCCGGTCTCGAACTCCAGGCGCGCGTAATACTCGGGCCGGCGCGCCTCGCGCGCGGCTTCGTCCGGAAACAGCACCGCCAGCCGGCGCTCCAGGCCCTCGCGCGCCATGTGCACAAGGTAGTCGTCGAGCGACATGCCGTCCGGCGTCGGGAACAGCGGCAGGCGCGGCTTACCGAGTTCCAGCGTGAGGTTGCAGCGCCGCGCGATCTCCACGGCGTTCCGCAGCGCGGACGGAATGTCGGCGAACAGCGCGCACATCTCGTCCTGCGTCTTGAAATACTGGTCCGTGGTGAACTTGCGGGTGCGCTTGGGATTGGCCAGCAGCTCGCCCTCGGCGATACACACGCGCGCCTCGTGCGCGGTGAAGTCGTCGGGGGTCATGAACTGCACCGGATGCGTCGCCACCACCGGCAACTGCAGCGCGGCCGCCAGCTGCACGGCCTGCTGCACGTAGGCGTCGGTGCCGGGCAGGCCGGCGCGCTGCAATTCGATATAGAAGCGCTGCGGAAACACGCGCGCCCAGTGCTGCGCCGCACGGCGCGCGCCCTCGACATTGCCGTTGGCCAGCGCCTGGCCTACGTCGCCGCCCATCGCGCCGGAGAGCGCGATCAGGCCAGTGGCCAGCGGCAGCCCTTCCTCGCCCGGTTCGTCGAACCAGCCCGCCTCGAGCTCGGCCCGGCCGCGGTGCTGGTTGCCGAGCCATGCGCGCGACAGCAGCGTGCACAGGTTCAGGTAGCCGCGCTTGTCCTGCACCAGCAGCAGCAGGCGCGACGGCTTGTCGCGGTCATCGGCATTGGCCAGCCAGACGTCGGCGCCGACGATCGGCTTGACGCCGCCGCCACGCGCTTCCTTGTAGAAGCGGATCAGGCCGAAGGCATTGGCGAGATCGGTCAGCGCGAGCGCGCCCATGCCATCGGCGGCGGCGGCCTTGACCGCATCCTCCAGGCGGACGATGCCGTCCACAATGGAGTATTCGGAATGGAGGCGGAGGTGTACGAAGCGGGGTGCGGACATAGGGCGCCATTGTACCGGCTACCCTCGCGCGCGGGACCGGGTTTTTTGTCCGCGCGCGGCGCGGGGACGGGCCCTCAGGCGCTATAATTTCGCGTTTCCAATCAGGCAGTTATCACGCGCGCCAGGCATGCCCGGCAGGCGTGAGCCCCATCCACGGCAGTCCCATGCAGATCGTCAACATTTCCGCTTACAAATTTGTTTCGCTCGACGATATCGATCGGCTGCGTCCGGAAATGCGCGCGCGCTGCGATGCGCTGTCGCTCAAGGGCACCATTCTGCTCGCTCCGGAAGGCATCAACATGTTCCTGGCCGGCCCGCGCGCGGCGATCGACGACTTCATGGCGTGGCTGCACGCCGATCCGCGCTTCGCCGACATCGCGCCCAAGGAAAGCCTGTCCGACAGCCAGCCCTTCCGCCGCATGCTGGTGCGTGCGAAGAAGGAAATCATCACGATGAAGATGCCGCTGATCCGGCCCGAAGCCGGACGCGCGCCGTCGGTTCGCCCCGTCGACCTCAAGCGCTGGCTGGACCAGGGCCACGACGACGCGGGCCGCCCCGTGGTGATGCTCGATACGCGCAACGCGTTCGAGGTGGCGGTGGGCACATTCGACCAGGCCGTCGAATACGATATCGAGAAGTTCAGCGAGTTTCCGCAAAAGGTGGCCGAGCATCGCGCCGAGTTCGCGGGCAAGACCGTGGTGTCGTTCTGCACCGGCGGCATCCGCTGCGAGAAGGCCGCGATCCATATGCAGGAAGTCGGCATCGACCACGTCTACCAGCTCGAAGGTGGCATCCTCAAATACTTCGAGGAAGTCGGCGGCAGCCACTATCGCGGCGACTGCTTTGTCTTCGACTATCGCACCGCGCTGAATCCGGACCTGGAGCCTTCCGGCCCGGTGCAGTGTTTCGCCTGCCGCGCGATCGTCACGCCCGAGGCGCAGCAGGACCCGGCCTATGTGGTCGGCAAGAGCTGCCCCCAGTGCGCCAGCGCGGCCGCTGCCTGACGGGCATCGCCGCCGCTGCGCTCAGATGACAGGCTGAGGCAACGGGCTGAAATTACCGGCTGAGATTACCGGCTGAAATTACGGGCCGAGGTGGCGGGCGCAGGCGGCGGGACTCAGGCGGCCAGCAGCAGGTAGAGGTTGCGCAGCATCGCCGCCGTCGCGCCCCAGATAAAACGATGGCCACCGCCCTCGCGCGGATACGGCATCGCATAGAACTTCCGCTCGCCATCGACCCAGCGCAACATGCGCCGCTCGTGGCGCGACGGATCCATCAGGAACGCCAGCGGTACCTCGAAGATATCCGCCACCTCGCCCGCATCGGGCTGCAGCGTAAAGCCGGGCCGGATCAGGCCGACCACCGGGCTGACGTGGTAGCCGGTGCCGGTAATGTAGTCCGGCAGCGAGCCCAGCACCTCGATGTAGTCACGCGCGAGACCGATTTCTTCCTGGGTTTCGCGCAACGCCGTGGCGATGCGGTCCGCATCGTAGGTTTCCTGGCGGCCGCCGGGAAAACTGATCTGCCCCGCATGTGCGTTGAGATTCGCATTGCGCTCGGTGAACAGCACCCACAATCCGTCCTCGCGCTCGACCAGCGGCACCAGCACGGCGGCCTCGCGCAGTGCGCGGGTCTTGTCGTAGACGCGGGATTCGTCAGTGAGCAGTGGCTCCCATGCAGGCGGCGCGAGCAGGCGGCGGCGGATAAAATCCGGCTGCATGCGGGGCGCGGAGAGCGGTGCGCTGCGCGTATCGATGTCCAGGATCGGCAGCGTTTCGGGATTGAAGATCGGACGCATAACGGCAACAGTATGACAGAGCGCTCCCGACGGCGCTGCGGCGGGCACGGGCCCGCGCCACGGCATTGATGCTGGGACGCAACGCATCTGACCCACGCATCGGAGGTGCCATACGGGACGCTTCATGCGGGACGCTTCATGCGGGACGCGTCATGCGGGCCCCGTCATGCGCGCGGTATCGATGCAGAGTGTGCCCCGACCCGTCGCGACCGGGGGGCACCATGCAAAAAGGGCACCCGAAGGTGCCCTTTGCAACGCCATGCGCCGCCGGTTGCCCGGCGGTGGACGCCGGCCTTAAGCTCCCGCCTTTGCAGCAGCGGCAGCCTTCGACACCAGCTTTTCCTTGATACGCGCGGACTTGCCCGAACGCTCACGCAGGTAGTACAGCTTCGCGCGACGCACGTCGCCGCGACGCTTCACCTCGATGCCGGCGATCAGCGGCGAGTACAGCTGGAACGTACGTTCCACGCCTTCGCCCGACGAGATCTTGCGCACGATAAAGGACGAATTCAGGCCGCGGTTGCGCTTGGCAATCACGACGCCTTCATAAGCCTGCACACGCTTGCGGTTACCTTCCACCACGTTCACGCTGACGATCACGGTGTCGCCAGGGGCGAACGCCGGAATGGTCTTGTTGGCGGTCAGGCGCGCGATCTCTTCCTTCTCGATCTGCTCGATGATGTTCATCGTTTTTCTCCGTAACCATCGTGCCGGCGTTGAATGCCCCGGAACCTTGTCCAGGCCCCGGCAGAGGATGGGGTTTCACTTGACGGGAGCAAGCTCCCGCCGTTCCTTCGCTGCCCACTCCGACAGAAACTTCTCGTCGGCGCGGGACAACAAACCTTGCTCGCGAGCCGCCTCGATCAGGTCGGGGCGCTTTCTCGCGGTATTGGCCAGCGCCTGCTGGCGCCGCCACTTCTCGATCTCGGCATGATGACCCCCGAGCAATATCTCGGGTACCCGCACACCTTCGTATTCTTCCGGCCGCGTGTAATGCGGACAGTCCAGCAGGCCATTGACAAAGCTGTCCTGCACGGCGGACTGCGCATCGCCCAGTACGCCCGGCAGATGCCGCACCACCGCGTCGATCAGTGCCATGGCAGGCAACTCGCCCCCCGACAGCACGAAATCGCCGAGGCTGATTTCCTCATGCACGCGGCGGTCGATCAGACGCTGGTCGATCGCCTCGTAACGTCCGCACAACAGCACCAGCCCGGGCCGCTGCGCCAGCGACATGACCTTGGCATGCGTCAGCGGCGCGCCCTGGGGCGACATCAGCACCACATGCGGCTGACCCACACCGGCCTGCGCCTGCGCCGCCGAGGCCGCGTCGATCGCGTCTTCCAGCGGCTTGGCCAGCATGACCATGCCGGGGCCGCCACCGTACGGCCGATCGTCGATCGTGCGGTAGTTGTCGACGGTAAAGTCGCGTGGATTCCACGTGCGCAACGCATAGCGCTGCTGCTTGGCCGCCCGGCTGGTGATGCCCCAGTCGGTCAGCGCGCGAAACATCTCGGGAAACAGCGTGATCACATCGAACTGCACCGCGGCCTCCCTTCCTTTACTGCATGGCTTTACTGCGTGGCTTACTGCCTGACTTACTGCGCGGTTGCCGCAACGATGCGCGGCAACTAGTAGTCGAGTCCCCAGTCCACGACGATCCGCTTGCCGGCGATATCCACGCTGCGCAGATACGCATCCACGAACGGAATCAATCGCTCGGCGGTCTTGTCCGTGCCGGGCGCGCCGCTGGCTTTGCTGCCATCCTCGCTGTTGCCTGCCGGCAACGCATGGACGACCTGCAGGATCTGGTGCGCACCGTTATCGATCAGTCCGGACACCTCGCCGAGCGCTTCGCCCTGCTCGTTGACCACGGCGCAACCGATCAGGTCGACCCAGTAGAACTCGTTTTCCTCCGGCGCCGGAAAGTCCGCCCGCCGGATCCACACACGGCGGCCCTTGAGCGCCTCGGCCGTATTACGGTCCGAGACCCCCGTGGCCTGGGCCACGACGGTACCGCTGTGTTCGCGCGATTGCGCAATCTTGATGCTGACGGCCCCGGCTTGCGCCGGCGCGGCAGTCACGACGCCCGTGGGCGGCGCCTGCAGCAGCCACCAGCGGCGCGCATGGAGCAGCGCGGAGGCATCGTCCGCGTGCGGCTGAACCTTGATCCAGCCCCGGATACCATACGCGGCGCCGACATAGCCGACCTCGATAAGGTCGTCGGGCAACGCTTCCGTGGACAGCAGCGCCGGTGGCAGCGCGCGCGGCTGGGCGTTGGCGCCAGCCGGGTCAAGCGACTTGCCTGGCGACTTGCCTGGCGAAGTACCGGACGGCTGGTTGAGCGGCGGCTTGTTGAGCGACTGACTGAGCGACTGGCTGAGCGGCTGCTTCAGCGACTTGTCGAGCGGCCCATTCAGCGGCCTGCGCCCGCTACCGGTAGTTGCCACGAACGCGCCTGGAACGGGCTATCAGGCAGCAGCAGGGGTCTTGCTTTGCTTGACCAGGCGAGCCACCGTCGGCGACAGCTGGGCGCCCACGCCTTGCCAGTAGGTCAGGCGGTCTTGCACCACGCGCAGACCTTCTTCCTTGCCGGCGGCCAGCGGGTTGTAGAAACCGATACGCTCGATGAAACGGCCATCGCGACGGTTACGCGAGTCGGTAGCGACGATGTTGAAGAACGGGCGCTTCTTGCTGCCGCCGCGAGCCAGACGGATTACGACCATGGGTTTATTCCTCGAAAAAACGGGGGGTGTGCGAACACGAAACGCAAGAGTATAGCCCATTAACCGAAGCCAAACAAACACTTAGACGCTTCCCGGCCAAGCCGCCCCGCTTTCCGCCAGAAACACGAGGTCCATGCGTCGCCTGCGCAACACCGCAGGGTTGCGCAGAGGCCGGGCCGATACGGCCGTCAATGCCTCATTCGGGCCTCATTCGAGTTGGCGCAACCGCGACGCCTCGACCCACCAACCCCGCAACCAACCTGCGCTGGAACGGGCGACGACCGGAGCGAAAAACGGGCGACAAACGGGGCGACAAACGGGGGCGATGAACGCGACCGCTTTCCCATGGCCGGACGCGCCCGAGCCAAGAATTCGAGCCACCATTCAGGAGGAAACAATCCGTTACACCGGTAACGGGATTGGCATAGGCGGTCACGTAGCCGCGTGCGTACCATGAATACATCGCTCAACGCTTCATTCGCTTCCGGAATTTGGAATTTCGCATGCTTGACCGCTCTCGCCTGCGCCTGTTGTTGGCGGGCAGCCTGGTCGCCACCGGGTTGCTCGGCGGCATCGCCGCCAGTCATGCGCAAGCCTCCTTCTGGCAACATCTCCGCGACGGCGCTCACTTGCCGCGCGTGGGGAGCGGGCTGGAGGTCGCCAGCATGCGGACCGAGAGTCGCGACCACGTGCGTGCGCAGATCGAACGCATGGAAGCACGGGCTCGTGCCGACGATCGCCTGAGCGGCCGGCCTGCCGACGCGGGCCGCCCCGACGATCGCACCAGCCGCCAGCCCGAGCGCCAAACCCAGACCGAAGCCCAGAACACCACCGAGTTGCGACCGACAGGCGTGGGTCCGGGCTGGCAGGCACGCGGCCGCGACGGCGGGCGGTAGCCTTGCCATCACAAGCGGCAAACGCATCAGATGCTGAGCCTTGGCGCTTAAGTCTCCGTACTCAAGCCTCCGTCCTCAAGTCTCCTTCCTTAAGCCTCCTTCCTTAAACCTCGGTCCCTGGGCGGCAATCCTCGAGCGCCTGCCTTTGAGCGGCAATCGTTGGCACAGGGTTGCCGCCGGGTTACCCCGGCCATCGCGGATTGCCCTCGTTCCGCCCTCGTTCCGCCCTCGCCCCCCTCGTTTTCCACCCTCGCTACCCGTATGGCGGAACACGCGGCGTACAATGTGCGCCGATGCCGCATGCCGCGGCGCTTCCGTGGTCCGTGATGTCCGTCGCCAGCCCTGCCTCCAGCGCCAAAGCACCGATCCCGTCGGTGCGCGCCAAGTCCAAGCTCGTCACCGTGGCCCTCGCCTTCCTGCTCGGCAGCCTCGGCGCGCACCGCTTCTACCTCAAAGGATTTGCCGACAAATTCGGCTGGACGCATCTGGTGGCGACCCTGGCCGGCGTCATCGGCTTCACCTCGCTGCTGGCCGAGGCCGGCAATCCGATCCTGAACTGGACCTTTGCGGTGGCCGGCGGCGCCTCGGTAATCAGCGCCTTCCTGACCGCGATCGTGTTCGGCCTGCGCCCCGATGACAAGTGGGACGCGCGCTATAACCCGGACGGCAGGCCGACCCGCTCCGGCTGGCCCGTGGTGATCCTGATCATCCTGTCGCTGATGATCGGCACCGGTCTGCTGATGGCCGGTCTTGCCATCAGCTTCCAGACCTTCTTCGAGTCGCAGGTGGAAGCCGCCAAGGCGCTTTCCCAGTAAGCCCCACCGCTGCGCGCCACGCCACTGCACCGCCCCCACCTGAAGCGCGCCGTCAGAACAGCGAGCCCTGCGCCGCATCCGTGGGCCGGGCGCGCCGTGGCGCCGCCGGCGGCTTGAACAGCGACGTATCCAGGCCATAACGGTCGTAGCGAAATCCCAGCCGGTCGGCGGCACGGTAGAAGCGCTGACGCATCAGGTCTGCCCAGATCCCCGTGCCGCGCATGCGCGACGCAAAGTCCGCGTCATATTCCTTGCCGCCGCGCATGTCGCGGATGCGATTCATCACGCGTTCCGCGCGATCGGGAAAATGGGCCTGCAGCCATTCCTCGAACAGCGGCCGCACTTCCCACGGCAGGCGCAGCACGATGTAGTTGGCATAGACTGCGCCGGCCTCGCGCGCGGCCTCCAGAATGCGCTCCAGATCCGGCTCGGTGATAAACGGAATGACGGGCGCCACGCTCACCCCCACCGGAATGCCGGCCTCGGCGAGCGTGCGGATCGTGCGCAGGCGCCGGCTCGGCGTGGCCGCGCGCGGCTCCAGCGTGCGCGCCATGCCGGCATCGAGCGTGGTAATGGTGACGGCCGCCACCGCCAGCCTCCGGCTTGCCATCGGCGCGAGCAGATCGATATCGCGCTCGATCAGGGACGACTTGGTGATCAGCGCAACCGGATGGTCGCACTCGTGCAGCACCTCCAGCACGCCGCGCGTAATGCGATGTTCGCGCTCGATCGGCTGGTACGCATCGGTGTTGACGCCGAGCGCGATGGTTTCGCATCGGTAAGACGGTCGGGCCAGCGTTTCGCGAAGCCGCTCCGCCGCATTGGCTTTGGCGAATAGTCTGGACTCGAAGTCGAGGCCCGGGGACAGGTCCAGGTAGGCATGGGTCGGACGCGCGAAACAGTAGATGCAGCCGTGCTCGCAGCCGCGGTAGGGATTGAGCGATGTATCGAACGGGATATCGGGCGACGCATTATGCGTGAGAATCGAGCGCGCGCGTTCGACCGACACGTGTGTCACGAGGCGCGGCGGCGTCGTGTCCTCCAACCCGCCGTCCGCCACGTCAACTTCCGCACGCGCCGCCAGCTCGTCTGCGCCGGCCATGCCGGCCGCCTCAGGGGTACTCCCATCCGCGGTCGCGCCGGCGGCGCCCCAGCCATCGTCGAACTCCACCCGCTGGTCGCGCTCGAAGCGGCCCTGCAGGTTGCTGACTGCGCCACGCCCCTTGATCAGCCGGATCGGCCTGGCCTGCGCCGCCGGCATTCCGTCCGGCGTCGCATCCCGAGATCCGTGTTCGTCATGCCCGTCCATGCCGGCATCATACTGTATGTTTATACAGTATCCAAGGCGGCTGTGACGCTTCCCTTCTTATAGTGACTTGTCGCGCTCTTCGACCGCGATCGCCAGGGTCTCCTTGATCTCTTCCATCACCACGTAGCTCTTCGACTGCGCCGCGCCGGGCAACTGCAGCAGGATGTCGCCGAGCAGCCGCCGGTACTCGCCGATCTCGCGGATGCGGGCCTTGATCAGGTAGTCGAAATCGCCGGACACCAGATGGCATTCCAGCACTTCGGGAATGCGCAGCACCTCGCGCCGGAACTGCTCGAACATGTTGCCCGACTTGTTGCCGAGCGAGATCTCCACGAACACCAGCAGCGCGCTGCCCAGCAGGGCCGGGTTGAGCCGCGCGTAGTAGCCCATGATCACGCCGTCGCGTTCGAGTCGCTTGACCCGCTCGATGCACGGCGTAATGGTCAGCCCGACCGCTTCCGCCAGGTCCTTCATCGAGATCCGGCCATCCGCCTGAAGCAGCGTCAGGATACGGCGATCGAGCCGATCGAGACTACGGATCGGCTCGCGACTCGTTCTCATGATTTTTTCCTTTTTCTATAAGAAATTCAGTAACTATGACTGCTTTGAACTCAATATTATAGGTACGTTTCCTGTTATTTCCTGACAGTCTGGTTGGGTAGCAGGATGGGAGAAAGACGATGCGAGTTCTGGTTCTGGGCAGTGGCGTGATCGGCGTCACCAGTGCGTGGTATCTGGCCCGTGCGGGTCATGAGGTGACCGTGGTCGACCGCGAGGCGGCGCCCGCGCTTGGTACCAGCTTTGCCAACGCCGGCCAGATCTCGCCGGGCTACGCTTCGCCGTGGGCCGCGCCAGGCGTGCCGCTCAAGGCCATCAAGTGGATGTTCCAGGAGCATGCCCCGCTCTCGATCAAGCCGGACGGCACGCTGTTCCAGCTGCAGTGGATGTGGCAGATGCTGCTGAACTGCACCGAGGCGCGCTACGCCGTGAACAAGGAGCGCATGGTGCGGCTGGCCGAATACAGCCGCGACTGCATCCGTGCGCTGCGCGCCGAAACCGGTATCTCTTACGAAGGCCGCCAACAGGGCACCCTGCAGCTGTTCCGCACCGCCGAACAGTTCGATGGCGCGGCCAAGGACATCGCCGTGCTCGCGGAAGCCGGCGTGCCCTACCAACTGCTTTCGCGCGACGAACTCGCCGCCAGCGAACCGGCACTGGCCGCGGTCAGCCACAAGCTGACCGGCGGTCTGCGCCTGCCGAACGACGAAACCGGCGACTGCCAGTTGTTTACCCAGCGGCTGGCCGCCATGGCAGCGTCGATCGGCGTCAATTTTCTGTACAACCGCTCCATCGATGGTCTGCTCACCGAAGGCGACGCCATTACCGGCGCTGTCGTACAGGGCCAGCCGATGCATGCCGATGCCGTGGTGGTGGCGCTGGGCAGCTGGTCCACGCCGTTCGTGCGCCATGTGCTGCCGGGCCTGTCGAACCTGCCGGTGTATCCGCTCAAGGGTTTCTCGATTACCGTGCCGATGACGGACGCCGCGCGCAGCCCGGTTTCGACCGTGCTCGACGAAACCTACAAGGTGGCCATCACGCGCTTCGACGACCGCATCCGCGTGGGCGGGATGGCGCAGATCGTTGGCTACGACCGCACGCTCGATCCGGGCAAGCGTCGTACGCTGGAGCATGTGGTGACCGACCTGTTCCCGGGCGCCGGCGATGTCAGCCGCGCGAGCTTCTGGACCGGCCTGCGGCCGATGACGCCGGATGGCACCCCGGTGGTCGGCGCGGCGGGCCTGCGCGGACTGTGGCTCAACACGGGCCATGGCACGCTGGGCTGGACCATGGCATGCGGCTCGGGGCAGTTGCTGGCCGACCTGGTGTCGGGCACGCGCCCGGCGATTCGCGCCGACGACCTGTCGGTCGATCGCTATCGCAAGCAGCCGCGCAGCCAGGGCGTACCGCGCCCGCTGCCGGCCTGAGCCGGACACGGTGGTGCCTGCAGCGGCCGTCCCGCCGCGGGCACCAGCTCTCACGCTTCTCCTGTCCCCGTCTTCCATCACGCCCGCACCGCGTGGCGACGTGTCAGAACTGCGCCTCCGTCATCGCATTGACCGGCGCGCCGCCTTCCACGATGGCATCGCGCAAGGCCACAGCCTGCGGCAGGATGTGTTGCGCGTAGAACTGTGCCGTCGCGATCTTGGCGTCGTGGAACGACGGATCGTCGCCCCGTTTGCGCTCCGCCGCAAGCAGCGCGCGCGCCATCTGCCAGCCCGAGAACACGATGCCGCATAGCCGCAGGTACGGCACGCTGCCGGCAAACACCGCGTTGGGATCGGCCTTGGCTTGCGCCACCACAAACGTCACCACCGCTTCCAGCGCCTGGCGTCCGCGCGCCAGTTGCGCCTGCACGGCGGCATGCGCGCCCAGTTGCGCTTCGGTCTCCGCAATGCGCGCGCAGATCGCACGCGCCACCGCACCGCCATCGCGCAAGGTCTTGCGTCCGACCAGGTCGTTGGCCTGGATCGCGGTGGTGCCCTCGTAGATCGGCAGGATGCGCGCGTCGCGGTAGTGCTGCGCGGCACCGGTCTCCTCGATAAAGCCCATGCCGCCGTGCACCTGCACGCCAAGGCTGGTCACATCGATCGACATCTCGGTGCTCCAGCCCTTGATCACGGGCACCATGAATTCGTAGAACGCCTGGTTCTGCGCCCGCACCCCGGCATCGGGATGCTGATGCGCGGCATCGCTCGCGGCCGCCGCCACGTAGGCCATCGCGCGCGCGCCTTCGGTCAGCGCACGCATCGTCATCAGCATGCGCTTGACGTCCGGATGATGAATGATGGTCACCGCCTGCCGCGCAGAACCGTCCACCGGACGGCTCTGCACACGTTCGCGCGCATAGGCCACGGCCTGCTGGTACGCGCGCTCGGACACCGCGATGCCCTGCATGCCCACCGAGAAGCGCGCCGCATTCATCATGATGAACATGTACTCGAGGCCGCGATTCTCCTCACCCACCAGCGTACCGATGGCGCCGCCATGATCGCCGAACTGCAGCACGGCGGTCGGGCTCGCCTTGATGCCCAGCTTGTGCTCGATCGACACGCAATGCACATCGTTGCGCGCGCCGAGGCTGCCATCGGCATTGACGAGGAACTTCGGCACGATGAACAGCGAGATGCCCTTGACGCCTTCCGGCGCATTGGGGGTGCGCGCCAGCACGAGGTGCACGATGTTCTGCGCCATGTCGTGCTCGCCGTACGTGATGAAGATCTTGGTGCCGAACAGCCTGAAGGTACCGTCGCCCTGCGGCTCCGCGCGCGTGCGCACGGCCGCGAGATCGGAACCGGCCTGGGGCTCGGTCAGGTTCATGGTGCCGGTCCACTCGCCCGAGATCAGCCTGGGCAGGTAGGCGGCCTTCTGCGCCTCGGTACCGGCGGTCAGCAGCGCCTCGATGGCGCCATCGGTCAGCAACGGGCACAGCGCGAACGACAGGTTCGCGCTGTTCAGCATCTCGTTGCACGGCGTGGCCACCAGCTTGGGCAAACCCTGCCCGCCAAAGTCGGCTGGATGCAGCACGCCCTGCCAGCCGCCCTCGCCAAACTGGCGAAAGGCGTCGCGAAAGCCCGGCGTGGTGCGAACCTCGCCCTCGCGCCAGCTGCTAGGGTCGGTATCGCCGAGGCGGTTCAGCGGCGCCACCACTTCCTCGTTGAAGCGCGCGGCTTCCTCCAGCACGGCCTGCACGGTATCGGGCGTGGCATCCTCGAAGCCCGGCAACTGGCTGATGGCATCCAGCCCCGCGAGTTCGTTCATCACGAACAGCATGTCCTTGAGCGGTGCGCGGTAGGTCATCGATGTCTCCTGTGATAGAAAAAAGCCGTTCGCGGGACACGCCCGGAACGGCTATTTTTATTGGCACGCTGTTATTGGCGCGCGATCGGGGCGTACCGACCGCGCGGGGCGCACGACCGATGGTCGGCGGGTACTTAACCCAATGCCGACACCAGCTCGGGCACCACGGTGTTGAGGTCGCCCACGAGGCCGTAGTCGGCCACCGAGAAGATCGGCGCCTCGGCGTCCTTGTTGATCGCGACGATCACCTTGGAGTCCTTCATACCGGCCAGATGCTGGATCGCGCCCGAGATACCCACGGCGATATACAGCTGCGGCGCCACGATCTTGCCGGTCTGGCCCACCTGGTAGTCGTTGGGTACGAAGCCCGCGTCCACGGCCGCGCGCGATGCGCCCAGCGCCGCGTTGAGCTTGTCCGCCAGCGGCGTCAGCACCTTGGTGTAGTTCTCTCCCGAACCCACGCCGCGGCCACCCGACACGATGATCTTGGCAGCGGTCAGTTCCGGACGGTCGCTCTTGGTCACTTCGCGCGAAACGAATTGCGAGATGCCCGCGTCGGCCACGGCCTGCAGCGCGTCCACGCCGGCCGAACCACCCTCGGCGGCAGCGGCGTCGAATGCCGTGCCCCGTACGGTGATGACCTTGATCTTGTCGGCGGACTTCACCGTCGCGATCGCGTTGCCGGCATAGATCGGACGCTCGAAGGTATCGGGCGCGTCGACCTTGGTGATGTCCGACAGTTGGGCGACATCGAGCCTTGCGGCCACGCGCGGCAGGATGTTCTTGCCGTACGCGGTGGCGGGCGCGAGGATGTGCGAGTAGTCGCTGGCGATGGCCAGTACCTGGTCGGCCACGTTCTCGGCGAGGCCGTCGCCAAAATACGGCGCGTCGGCCAGCAGAACCTTGCTCACGCCGGCAATCTTCGCGGCGGCATCGGCGGCCGCCCTGGCGTTGGCGCCGGCCACCAGCACGTGGACATCGCCGCCGCACTGGGCAGCTGCCGTCACGGTATTGAGCGTGGCGGCCTTGATCGATTGGTTGTCGTGTTCAGCAATGACGAGTGCAGTCATGTTTTCTCTCCCCGCGCTCAGATAACCTTGGCTTCGTTCTTCAGCTTTTGCACCAGCGTGGCCACGTCCGGCACCATCACGCCCGCGCTGCGCTTGGCCGGCTCCACCACCTTCACGGTGGACAGGCGCGGCTTGACGTCGACGCCGAGGTCTTCCGGCTTGACGGTCTCGAGCGGCTTCTTCTTGGCCTTCATGATGTTGGGCAGCGTCACGTAGCGCGGCTCGTTCAGGCGCAGGTCGGTGGTTACCACGGCCGGCAGCTTGACCGACAGCGTTTCCAGGCCGCCATCGACTTCACGCGTAACCGAGGCCTTGCCATCGGCCACCACCACCTTGGAGGCAAAGGTCGCCTGCGGCAGGCCGGCCAGCGCGGCCACCATCTGGCCGGTCTGGTTGGAGTCGTCGTCGATCGCCTGCTTGCCGAGGATCACCAGTTGCGGCTGTTCCTTGCCGATCAGCGCCTTGAGCAGCTTGGCCACGGCCAGCGGCTGCAACTCCTCGGCCGATTCCACCAGGATGCCACGGTCGGCGCCGATGGCCATCGCGGTACGCAGGGTTTCCTGGCACTGGGCCACGCCGCACGACACGGCCACCACCTCGGTGACCACGCCGGCTTCCTTCAGGCGCACGGCCTCTTCCACGGCGATTTCGTCGAACGGGTTCATGCTCATCTTGACGTTGGCCAGGTCGACGCCCGTGCCATCCGACTTCACGCGGACCTTGACGTTGTAGTCCACCACCCGCTTGACTGCGACGAGTACTTTCATGCGCTCACTCCACTGATTGCTGGATAGTCCAAAGATTTGAATCGCCCGCCATTATACCCACCGGGGTTGCGGCGCTCCGGTTTTCCGAACGATCGTACTATTTTTTAGTCGAAGAATTGCCGGGATCGCCCGGCAAACCAGAATCGCCGTCCATTGTGCCGCAGGATGGCGCGAAATGGACAGCGAACCGATGAAAACTTCGAATCCGGCGCGGTTTGTCCGCGCCAGGTGCCTCATCAGGCGATCCTCAGCCCGTCACTCGCACCCTCACCACGCCGTGATCACCGACTCCTTGTAGGTGGCATTGATGTACTGCTTGACCTCCGGCGAGTGGTAGGCCTTGATCAGCCGGGCCACCCATGGCTTGTCCTTGTCAACGGTACGCACCGCGATCACGTTGGCGTACGGACCTTTGGGGCCTTCCATCGCGATCGCGTCCCGCGTCGGCGACAGCCCGGCCGACTCCGCATAGTTGCCATTGATGGCGGCGGCATCAAGGTCGTCGAGCGAGCGCGGCAGTTGTGCCGCGTCCAGTTCGACGATCTTGATCTTCTTCGGATTCTCGACGATATCGAGCGGTGTGGCCTTGAGACCGGCGTCAGCGCGCAGCTTGATCAGGCCCTTGGACTGCAGCAGCAACAGGCCGCGGCCGCCGTTGGTCGGATCGTTCGGCACGCCCACGCGGGCACCGTTCTTCAGCTGGTCGAGCGACTTCACCTTCTTCGAATACACGCCCATCGGGAACGTGACGGTAAAGCCAACATGGCTGAACTTGTAGCCGCGATCCTTGATCTGCGCCTCGAGGTACGGCAGGTGCTGGTAGCTGTTGGCATCGAGATCGCCGGCCGCCAGCGCCGCGTTGGGCTGGATGTAGTCGCTGAACTCGACCAGCTGGATATTGAGTCCGTCCCTGGCCGCAACCTTCTTCACCTGCTCCATGATCTGCGCGTGCGGGCCGCCAGTCACGCCCACCTTGATCGGCTTGTCCTGCGCCAGCGCGCCGGTGGACAGCGCCACGCCGGCCACGCTCAGCGCGGCCAGGGTCTTCAGCATATTGCGACGTTGCATCTCGGGTATCCCTTGTGAATCTGTCAATGTTGTCGTTCAGCGATGGCTGATCCGGCGGACCAGCCAATCGCCAAAGCTTTGTACGACCTGAACGAAGACGATCAGGATGATCACCACCGCGACCATCACCTCGGTGATATAGCGCTGGTAGCCGTAGCGGATGCCAAGGTCGCCCAGCCCCCCGCCGCCGATCGCGCCGGCCATGGCCGAATAGCCGACCAGGCTCACGAACGTGATGGTGAGGCCGGCGACGATGCCCGGCATGGCCTCGGGCAGCAGCACCTTCCACACGATCTGTCCGGTCGTGGCGCCCATCGACTGCGCGGCCTCGACCAGGCCCTTGTCCACCTCGCGCAGCGCCGCCTCGACCAGGCGGCCGATAAACGGAATCGCGGCAATCGTCAGCGGCACGATCGCCGCCGTGGTGCCGATCGACGAGCCGACGATAACGCGCGTGAACGGAATCACCACCACCAGCAGGATGATGAACGGAATCGAGCGCACCGCGTTGACCACCACGCCGATGGTGCGGTTGAACAGCGGATGCGACAGCACGCCGCCGCGGTTGGTCAGATGCAGGAGCACGCCCAGCGGCACGCCGAACAGCGCGCCCACCACGCCCGAGATGCCGACCATCAGCAGCGTCTCGCCAAACGAGCCCAGGAACAGCTCGGTCATTTCCTCAGACCACATGTTCGATCTCCTCCACCACCACGCCCCGGCTGCGCAGGAACGCCATGGCCGCGCGCACGTCGGCCGGTTCGCCCGTGGCCATGATCGCGAGCGAGCCGAAGGCCTGCCCCTGGATCTCGTCGATATGGCCATGCAGGATGTTGAAGTCGAGCCCGTACTGGCGGATGGCCTGTGCCAGCACCGGCTGATCGACGCCCTCGCCGGTAAAGGCGAGGCGATAGACGTGGTCGCGCCCGTTGCCGAGCCGCGACTCCACGCGCTTGAGCACGCTCGGCGGCAGCTCCTGCGAAATCACGTCGCCGATCATCGCGCGCGTGACCTCGTGCCGCGGCCGCAGGAACACGTCGATCACGCTGCCCGTTTCCACCACCTGGCCGGCCTCGAGCACGGCCACGCGGTCGCAGACCTGCTTGATGACCTCCATCTGGTGCGTGATCATGACGATGGTCAGGCCGAGCTCGCGATTGATCCGGCGCAGCAGTTCCAGGATCGCGCGCGTGGTTTCCGGGTCGAGCGCCGAGGTGGCTTCGTCGGACAGCAGCACCTTGGGCTTGCTGGCGAGCGCGCGCGCAATGCCCACGCGTTGCTTCTGGCCGCCGCTGATCTGCGACGGATAGCGGTCGCGCAGCGGCGACAGCCCGACCAGGTCAAGCAGCGGCAGCACGGTATCGGCGATCTCGGCCTTCGACTTGCCGGCCAGCTCCAGCGGCAGCGCGACGTTGTCGTACACGGTGCGCGACGAGAGCAGGTTGAAGTGCTGGAAGATCATGCCGATCTGGCGGCGCGCCAGGCGCAGGGCATCGTTGTCGAGCGCGGTCAGGTCCTGGCCGTCGACGATCACGCGCCCGCCGGTCGGGCGATTGAGCAGGTTGATGGCACGCACCAGCGTGCTCTTGCCGGCGCCGCTGCGGCCGATGATGCCGAAGATCTCGCCGGCGGCAATGCCGAGGCTGACATCCCGCAATGCATGCACTTCCCCGGATCCACCGGGAAACCGCTGCGAGAGTCCTTGCAGTTCGATCATGGAAATGAAAACGGCAACAGGCGAGCCGGGCTCGGGCGCTGTTGCCGCACAAAATTTGGCGAAGCCCGCATTTTATGCGATCGCCTTCATACCTCAAACGAGATTTTTCGGCCGGCTTTATACCGCATTGTCATATAAAGCCGGCGTGGTGCGGCGCTTTTATCACTTATTGCGGCGCTGGGAGGGCAAACTCAGGATTCCAGTAGCACCTTGAGATGCGCGAACACGCTGCGGGCGAGCGCGCTGAGGTTGTAGCCGCCCTCCAGGCAACTGACGATACGCCCCTTGGCATGCGTGCGCGCTACCGCCAGCAGTTGCCCGGTGATCCACGCATAGTCCTGCTCCACCAGACCCATCTGGCCAAGGTCGTCCTCGCGATGCGCGTCGAAGCCGGCCGAGATGAAGAGCATCTCGGGCCTGAATTCGTGCAGGCGCGGTAACCAGATCGTTTCCACCACCTCGCGCACGGCCATGCCGTTGCTATAAGCGGGCAATGGAATGTTCGACATGTTGGGCGCCACTTCGTGGGTGCCGCTGTACGGATAGAACGGATGCTGGAAAAAGCTGCACATCAGCACCTGCGGGTCATTGCGGAAGGCCGCCTCGGTGCCGTTGCCGTGATGCACGTCGAAATCGATCACGGCCACGCGCTGCAGGCCGTGCGCGGCCAGCGCGTGACGCGCGGCGATGGCCACATTGTTGTAGAAGCAGAACCCCATCGCGCGGCCGGGTTCGGCGTGATGGCCGGGCGGACGCACACAACAGAACGCATTCTCGAGCTCACCCGCGATCACCGCATCGGTGGCCGCCACCGCCGCGCCAGCCGCGTGGGTGGCGGCGGTCAGCGTGTGCGGATTCATGCTGGTGTCGGGGTCGATGGCGCGATATCCCGTGGCCGGGCTGAGGGACGCAAGCCCCGACACGTAGTCGGGCCGGTGCACGCGCTCGATCTGCGCCGGGGTGGCCGCGGGCGCCTCGCGGCGATCGAGCAGGCCGTCCATCGCATGCGAAATCAGATGGTCCTCGATCGCCTGCAAGCGCTCGGGGCACTCGGGATGGAAGTGTCCCATCTCGTGCAACAGGAACGCCGGGTGTGTGTAGTAGCCCGTTGGCATTATCGTTGTGGGTTCAAGTTTGTCTCCGTTCGTTACGTTAGCACAGGACGTCGGGACGCATCCGCTATACTCGTCCGCGACTTGCAAAGGACAACATGACCGAGAAACAGCGATCCCTGCGACGCCCGCTGCTGCGCGCCGCATTCAGCGCTGCCGCATTGGGCCTCTGCGGCATCTCCCCTGGCCTGATGGCCGCCGGCAAGCGACGCGTAAGCGTATCGGAAGAAGAAATCGACCCCGGCCGCTACCAGAACCATCCTCAGACCCGTGCCTTTATCGACCAGATGGTCGCGCGCAACGGCTTTCAGCGCGCCGAACTGGAGGGCTGGTTCGCGCAGACGGTGTACTCCGCCACCGTGGCGCGGCTGATCATGCCGCCGTCCACGCCGGGCCGTAAAAGCTGGCGCGCGTACCGCTCGCGCTTTATCGAGCCGATCCGCATCAATGCCGGTGTCCGATTCTGGCAACAGAACCGCGACACGCTACGCCGGGCCGAAGCCGAATTCGGCGTGCCGGCCTCGGTCATCGTCGGCATCATTGGCGTGGAGACGATCTACGGCCGCAATATGGGCACGTTCCGCGTGATGGATTCGCTGTCGACGCTGGCCTTCGACTATCCCGATACGCCCAATCGCGAGGCGCGCACCCGGCTGTTCCGCGACCAGCTCGGCGACTATCTGCTCTGGTGCCGCGATACGCGTACCGACGTGTTTTCGGTCACGGGCTCCTACGCGGGCGCGATCGGCATTCCGCAGTTCATGCCGACCAGCCTGCGCGAATATGCGATCGACTACGACAACGACGGTCATATCGACCTGCGCAACAGCCCGACCGACGCGATTGGCAGCGTCGGCCGCTTTCTGCAACTGCACGGCTGGGAACAGGGACGTCCGGTGGTGTGGCGCATTGCCGGCGATGCTGGCAGTCTGGGCGTGGCCAGCGCGGCGGCCGATGGCGAGCCGTGGCCGACGCGCACGCTGAACCAGCTCACCCGCGCCGGATTGCAGCTCGACGAGCCGATCGATAGCGGGCGCGAAGGGGAAACCGGTGTACTCGTGGTCGACCTCCCCACGCCGGACCAGCCGACCGAATACATGATCGGCCTGCGCAATTTCTATGTGCTGACGCGCTACAACCGCAGCTTCTTCTATGCGCTGTCGGTGTATCAGCTGGGTGAAGCGGTGAAGGCGGCGATGGCCTGAGGCGCCGAAGCCTGAGGCGCTGAAGCATGCCGATACCGGTGCAACGCCTCGGGTCGGGGCGTTGCGCGATGGGAGCGAGCTGCCTGATACGGGATGAGCCGCGATCAGGCAGCGGAATCAGCCGGAATCAGCCGGAATCAGCCGGAATCAGGCGCCGGAATCAGGCGCCGTCATCAGGGCATCAGGCAGGAAAGACGCCCGTCGACAGGTAGCGGTCACCGCGATCGCACACCACAAACACGATGGTGGCGTTTTCCACTTCCTCGGCAACGCGCAGGGCCACGCACAATGCGCCCGCCGCGGAGATGCCGCAGAAAATCCCCTCTTCGCGGGCCATGCGGCGTGCCATATGTTCGGCGTCGGCCTGGCTGACGGGCTCGGTGCGGTCCACGAACTTCGCGTCGTAGATCTTGGGCAGGTACGCCTCGGGCCACTTGCGGATACCCGGAATGCGCGAGCCTTCGGCCGGTTGCGCGCCGACGATCTGCACCGCCGGATTCATTTCCTTGAGATAGCGCGACACGCCCGTGATGGTGCCGGTGGTGCCCATGGCCGACACGAAATGCGTGATGCGGCCTTCGGTCTCGGTCCAGATCTCGGGCCCGGTGGTCTCGTAGTGCGCGAGCGGATTGTCCGGGTTGGCAAACTGGTCGAGGATCACGCCCTTGCCTTCGCGTTCCATGGCGTCGGCCAGGTCACGCGCATATTCCATGCCGCCCTTGACCGGCGTGAGGATGATCTCGGCGCCGTAGGCCGCCATGCTCTGGCGTCGTTCGAGGCTGAGATCCTCCGGCATGATCAGCACCATGCGATAGCCGCGGATCGCCGCGGCCATGGCCAGCGCAATGCCGGTATTGCCCGACGTGGCTTCGATCAGTGTATCGCCCGGCTTGATGCGGCCGCGCGCTTCGGCACGGCGGATCATCGAGAGCGCCGGGCGATCCTTGACCGAACCTGCCGGGTTATTACCCTCCAGCTTGCCAAGGATCACATTGCCACGCGCCTCGAGGGCGGCGCCAGGAATGCGTTGCAGTCGGACCAGCGGCGTATTGCCGATGGTGTCTTCAATCGTCTTGTAGGCCATGATGCGCGGTATGGGGGTCCGGCGGCCATTGTAATGCAGGCGTGCCGCCCCCCGCTCCACGCGCGGCTTCGCCCTGCCCCGCGCGTGGGCTTTGGCTACAGTGCCGACTCCTCCGCCGGCTTGCGATCACCCAGCAGGTGATAGAGCAGAATCGCGCCGAACGTCGCGGTACCGATGCCGCCCAGCGTCAGCCCACCGAGGCGCAGTGTGAGGTCACCCGCCGCTACGGTCAGCGTGGCACCGACCGTGATCAGGTTGCGCGAGCTCGAGAAATCGACGTGGTTCTGTACCCAGATACGACCCGCCGTGGCCGAGATCAGGCCGAAGACGACAATCGTCAGCCCGCCGATCACGGCCCCCGGAATGGTCAGGATCAGCGCGCCGAACTTGGGCGAGAAGCCGAGCAGGATGGCCACTACCGCAGCCACGATAAAGATCAGCGTCGAGTAGATGCGCGTTACGGCCATCACGCCCATGTTTTCCGCATAGGTGGTCACGCCGGTACCGCCGCCGCTTGCCGACAGCATGGTGGCAATGCCGTCGCCGATAAAGGCGCGGCCGATATACGGATCGAGATTGCGGTTGGTCATCACGCCGATTGCCTTGATATGGCCGAGGTTCTCCGCCACCAGCACCACCGCCACCGGCGCGATCAGCAGCATGGCGTTGGCGTGGAATACCGGCGCCGTGAAGGCCGGCATGCCGAACCAGCTCGCCGCCGCCACCCCCGAGAAGTCGATCGGCTTGCCCATGCCCATCAGGTTGGTGGCGACGAAGTAGGCCAGGTAGCCGGCCAGGCCGCCAAGCAGCACGGGCAGACGTCCAGCCATGCCGGGCGCGCGCACCGCCACCAGTCCCACCGCGAGTACCGTGAGCAGACCGATCCAGGTATCGAGCGGCGCCGCGCTGACCGCCTTGACCGCCACCGGCGCCAGATTGAGGCCGATAGCCGCGACGATCGCGCCCGTCACCACCGGCGGCATCAACCGCTCGACCCAGCCGTAGCCGACCGCCTGCACGATCAGGCCGATCACCGTGTATAACGCGCCGGCCGCGATAATGCCGCCGAGCGCCACCGGGATATTCGGATTGGGCCCGCTGCCGGCATAGCCGGTGGCCGCGATCACCACGGCGATAAAGGCGAAGCTGGAACCGAGGTAGCTCGGCACCCGGCCGCGCACGCACAGGAAGAAGATCAGCGTGCCGATGCCCGAGAACAGGATGGCGATATTCGGTGCAAAGCCCATCAGGATCGGGGCGATGGCCGTGGAGCCGAACATCGCCACCACATGCTGGATCCCGGCCAGTATGGTCTGGCCGGCCGGCAGCCGTTCATCGGGCGCGATCACGCCCTCGGTCTTGAGCCGCCATTTGGGCAGGAATCCCGCATCCTCGCCTTGGATCATCTTGTCACTCCCTGTCGGTCGGACGGCCCACGGCAGTGGAGCCGTCCGTTTCGTGGTTGGTCAGTATTGTCGTCGGGTCGCACCTCCGGGTCGCACCGCCGCCGGAATCACGATGGCTGTGAAGCGGTATTGCCGGTCAGGCGGGCCCCGGTCGCTGTATGGCGCCCGCATGATACCAAGCGCCATACCCCGGCCCCAGCGCCCCAGCGCCGCCGTCGGACAATCACAACACGTACCAGCCTGCCCCCTCAGCGCGAGCGGTCCGCGCCGGCTCGTGTTCCGCCTTTATCGCTGACCTTGTCACTGCCCCGGTCGTTACTCCGGTCGTTACTCCGCTCGTTACCTCGCTGGTTTCCCCGCGGATCCCCCCGCTGCCCCCCCTCTCTGGCCGCCCTTCTCGGCGGTGGCAGTCGCCCCCTTCCCCTCCTTGCGCGCACCACCCGCCGGGCCCGGCTTGCCAAACGTGAGCCCCGCATCCTGCAGGTTGGCCGCAGACTTCGGGCCCACGCCCGGCACCCGGTCGGCAAGGTCGTCGACATCCCGGAACGCACCGTCCTTCTGGCGCGCCTCGACGATGCGCCGCGCCATCGCCGGGCCAATGCCACGCACCTCGGTCAGCGCGGCCTCGTCGGCGCTGTTGACATCCACATCCGCCTGGGCCCAGCCGCACCACGCGAACCCAAGCATCAGCGCCAGCACGACACGATGCGTGACATTACGGAACCGGATCGACAGTCGATTGAAAGCATTGCTCATCGGAAAACTCTCCTCTTCACTGTTGCGCTCCACACCTTGGAGCAAGGTTGCACATGCGAGCCGGCTAACGCGATGGCGGTTGCGAGGGCGATGGCGATTGCGATGGCGATTGCGATTGCGATTGCGATGGCGATTGCGATTGCGATTGCGAGGGCGATTGCGATCGCGATGGCAACCACGCGGCCGGTCGAGGAAGGTCAGGATAGAAGCGTGCGGCGCCGATCGGAACCGTCTGACACAAGCTGTAACGCAACGCACGCGTTTATGTGTCCGAGCACATGCTCCTGTGACAATCGCGGCCTAAGATCGCGCAAACGATGGTTGGCCGCGTGTACGCGGCGCCTGTACGCGGAGGAGATTGACGATGGAAGACATCCTGGCCCTGCCGGCACGCACGCTGGCCATCCAGCTCGCGCAGCGCGAGCTGCGCGTGGAGACGCTGGTGCGTGCGTGCCTCGATCGCATTGCCGCACTGGAGCCGCAGATCCACGCGTGGGCATGGGTCGATGCCGGCCACGCGCTGATGCAGGCGCGGCGGCTCGATGCCGGTACCGTGACCGGCGCCTTGCACGGGCTGCCGGTGGGCGTGAAGGACCTGATCGACACCGCCGACATGCCCACCGCCTATGGCTCCCAGATCTACCGCAACCATCGCCCGCACACCGATGCCGCCGCCGTGGCCGCGGCCCGCCAGGCGGGCGCGTTGATGCTCGGCAAGACCGTCACCACCGAATTCGCCACCGGTCAGCCGGGGCCCACGCGCAATCCGCGTGCATCGATGCAGGCCCCGCGCACGCCGGGTGGCTCGTCGAGCGGCTCCGCCGCGGCAGTGGCGGCGGGCATGGTGCCGCTGGCGTTCGGCACGCAGACGTCGGGCTCGATCATTCGCCCGGCCGCGTTCTGCGGCGTGGTCGGCTACAAGCCGACCCATGGCACGCTGCCGCTGGCCGGCATCAAGCCGCTCGCGCCGAGTCTCGATACGCTCGGCGTGCTGGCGCGCAATGTCGACGACGCGGCATTCTTCGTCGGCACGCTGGCGCGGCTCGCGCTCACGCCGCGCGCGCTACATTCGCTGCGCGTGGGCCTGTATCGCACGCCGCATTGGGACGATGCCGACCGCGCCAGCCGCGGAGCGCTGGAGGCGGTCCGACAGGTGGTGGAGTGCGCGGGCAATGTGCTGCACGATCTCGACATGCCCGCGCTGACGGCGGAACTCGCGCAGGCCCAGGCCGACATCATGGCCTTCGAGGCCGCTGCCGCGTTTGCGCCCGAAGCCCGCGGCCACGCCGACGCGTTCAGCCCCGCCTTCGCATCGTTGCTGGCGGCTGGCAATGCCATCGACGGCCGGCGTCATGCGGCCGCGCGCGTGCATGCGGCGGCCATGCGCCATGCCGTGGCGCGCGTGTTCGACAACGTGGATGTGATCGTCGCCCCGAGCGCCCCGGGCGAGGCGCCGCTGGGCCTGGGCTCGACCGGAGACCCGGTGTTCAACCGGATGTGGACGGTGCTGGGACTACCGTGCGTGCACGTGCCGACCGGCGTGGGCGCACACGGCATGCCCGTGGGCGTGACCGTGATCGGGCCGTTCCACGGCGATGCGGTAGCGCTCTCGGCCGCGTATGCGATCGAACGCGCGCTGGCGTGACGCCATGGGCGCGGCCGCCTGCCTCGACGCTTTGGCGCGGGCTCAGCCGCGCTCGATCAGCCAGTTGCAGTAGCGCGCCACGCCTTCCTGCACCGTCAGGAACGGCGCCCCATAGCCAGCTTCGCGCAGGCGGGAGATATCGGCCTGCGTAAAGCACTGGTACTTGCCGCGCAGCGCGTCGGGAAACTTGATGTACTCGACCAGCCCTTCCTGCACCATTTCCTCGAGCGAGAGCGGTGGCTTGTCTTCGGCCTCGCGCAGCGTATTGACCACGGTATGCGCGATGTCGTTGAAAGGCTGCGCATGGCCCGTACCCAGGTTGAAGATGCCGGATTTGCCCGGATGGTCGAGGAAGAACAGGTTCACCTTGACCACGTCCTCGATCGAGACGAAATCGCGGCTCTGCATGCCCGGGCCATAGCCACCGTATTCGCCGAACAGCTTGACGGTGCCTT
Source organism: Cupriavidus sp. H19C3 (assembly GCF_049393815.1). Lineage (NCBI taxonomy): Bacteria > Pseudomonadati > Pseudomonadota > Betaproteobacteria > Burkholderiales > Burkholderiaceae > Cupriavidus > Cupriavidus sp. H19C3. The sequence goes on along the minus strand of NZ_CP184985.1, from coordinate 4,070,476 downwards.
CCGCGCGGAACTGGTTGAAGTTGTGGAACGCCACCGACGCCATGCGGCCCTTGTGCGCCTCGCGCGGACCGTACACGTTGAAATAGCGGAAACCGACGATCTGCGACAGCGCCGACGGCAGCCGGCGCCGCACCACCTGGTCGAACAGGAACTTGGAGTACCCGTACACGTTGAGCGGACGCTCGAACTCGCGCTCCTCGCGGAATGTGGACGATGCACCGTAGGTGGCCGCCGACGACGCGTACAGGAACTGCGTGGCCTGCTCCAGGCAGCTTTCCATCAGTGCCAGCGTGTAGCGGTAGTTGTTCTCCATCATGTAGCGGCCGTCGGTCTCCATGGTGTCGGAGCACGCGCCCTCGTGAAACACAGCGCGCACCTTGCCGAAGTCCCCGCGCGCAAAGCGTGCCAGAAAGTCTTCCTTGTCCAGGTAGTCGGCAATCTCGCAGTCCACCAGGTTGTTGAACTTTTCCGCGCGCGTGAGGTTGTCCACGGCGATGATGTCGCGCTCGCCGCGATCGTTCAGGCCCTTGACGAGGTTGCTGCCGATCAGCCCGGCGGCCCCGGTGACGATGATGGTCATGATGGATTCAGTCTGGTGACACCGGCCGGTCAGGCGCCGGCGCCGAACAATTCGGGATAAGTGACAACGGCGGTACCGAGCTTGCCGACCACGATGCCGCCCGCGCGATTGGCGTGCTGGACGGCCTCCTTGAGCGGCACACCCGCGCCAAGCATGGTCGCCAGCGTGGCGATCACGGTATCGCCGGCGCCCGATACATCATAGACTTCGCGCGCCTGCGCCGAGACGTGCAGCACCTCGGCCTCGGTATAGAGCGTCATGCCCTCTTCCGAACGCGTCAGCAGCAGCGCTTCCAGCTGCAGCTCGCGGCGCAGGTTCTGCGCGCGGATGGTGAGGTCGGCCTCGGTCTTCCACGCCCCCACCACGGCGCGCATCTCGGCGCGGTTCGGCGTGATCAGCGTGGCGCCGCGATAACGCGAATAGTCGTCGCCCTTGGGATCGACCAGCACCGCGCGGCCCGCCGCGCGGCCGGCCTCCACCATGCGGCCGACGTGCGCGAGCCCGCCCTTGCCGTAGTCCGACAGCACCAGCACCTCGTAGTCGTTGACCAGCGCGTGGAAGCGGTCCTGTACCGAGGCCAGCACCTCGTTGGCGGGGGCGCTCTCGAAATCGACGCGCAGCAGTTGCTGCTGGTGCGCCACCACGCGCAGCTTGATGGTGGTATTGAGCGCGGCATCGCGATGCAGGTACGGCTGCACCTGGCTCGCGGTCAGCAGCGTTTCCAGCGTGCGGCCGGGCTCGTCGTCGCCCACCACGCCGAGCATGCCCACCTTCGCGCCAAGCGCGGCGACGTTGCGGGCCACGTTGGCCGCACCGCCCAGGCGCTCGTCGCTGCGCTTGACCTGCACCACCGGCACCGGCGCCTCGGGGGAGATGCGGTCGACATCGCCGAACCAGTAGCGGTCCAGCATCATGTCGCCCACCACCAGTACCTGCGCCTGGCGAATCTGTTCCTGCGAGATTTGGCTTCTGCTCATGCGTCTCAGCGCGTCAGGGTAGGTCGCCCGATCGCGTGGTATTCGATGCCGGCCTGCACCATGGCATCGGGTTCGTAAAGATTGCGGCCGTCAAAGATGACCGGCGACTTCAGCAGGCTGCGGATCTGCGCAAAGTCGGGGCTGCGGAACACCTTCCACTCGGTCACGATCACGAGCGCGTCGGCGCCTTCGAGCGCATCCATCTGCGCCTGGCAGAAGTGTACGCGCGCCATGCCGTCTCGCACATCGGCAAGATCCTGTTGCAGCACCCGGCGCGCCTCTTCCATCGACACCGGGTCGTGCACGCGCAACGCCGCGCCGCGCGACACCAGCTCGCGGGCCAGCACGCGCGACGGGGCTTCACGCATGTCGTCGGTGTTCGGCTTGAAGGCGAGCCCCCACATCGCAAAGGTCCGGCCGGTGAGGTCCTCGCCAAAGCGCGCCACGATCTTTTCGCCCAGCACGCGCTTCTGGCTGTCGTTGACCGCCTCCACCGCCTCCAGCACGCGCATCGGCTTGCCGTACGATGCCGCGGTACGCATCAGCGCCTGCACGTCCTTCGGAAAGCACGAGCCGCCGTAGCCGGCACCCGCATAGAGGAAACTGTAGCCGATGCGCGGGTCCGAGCCGATGCCCAGGCGCACGAGTTCGATATCGGCGCCGACCTCGTCGGCCAGGTTGGCCAGCTCGTTCATGAACGAAATGCGCGTGGCCAGCATCGAGTTGGCCGCGTACTTGGTGAACTCGGCCGAACGCACGTCCATGTAGAACGTGCGTTCGTGATTGCGGTTGAACGGCGAGTAGAGCTGGCGCATGATCGCCTGCGCATGGCGGCCGGCGGCATCGGCATCGCAGCCGAGCACGATGCGGTCCGGTCGCATGAAGTCCTCCACCGCGGCGCCTTCCTTCAGGAACTCGGGGTTCGATACCACCGAGTACTGCAGGTCTTCCAGCCCGCGCGCGGCAAGCTCCTCGCGGATCACGGCCGAGACACGGTCGCCGGTGCCCACCGGCACGGTCGACTTGTCCACCACGACCTTGAAGCCGGTCATATGGCGGCCGATATTACGGGCAGCGGCCAGCACGTACTGCAGGTCGGCCGAGCCATCCTCGTCCGGGGGCGTGCCTACCGCGATGAACTGCACGTCGGCATGCTCGACGCTGGCGGCCACATCGGTCGAGAACGTGAGCCGGCCGGCGGCGCGGTTACGCTCGATCAGTTCCTTGAGGCCGGGCTCGTAGATCGGTACGCCGCCGTTGTTCAGCAGCGCGATCTTCCGTTCGTCGACATCGAGACAGAACACGGAGTTGCCGAGCTCCGCAAGGCAGGCGCCGGTCACCAGACCGACGTAGCCGCTACCGATAATCGTCACTTTCATAGCAGATGCTCCAGGAGGCGGGTCTTGGTACGCGCTTCGTTGGGATTGGGCAGATGGGTTGGGAACACTGACAAGCAGGGGCCGGGTCAGCCGAGGGCCTCGGACCGGCGCGGCGCATAGGTTTCCCAGCGGTTGCAGCCTGGGCACTGCCAGTAGAACAGCCGCGCCCGGAAGCCGCATTCGCGGCAGGTATAGCGAGCGAGGTTACGTGTACGCAGTTGCAGCAGATCTCGAATCGCGGCGGTCTCCCTGGCTTGCGCCTGCAAGGCCGTGTCGCCGCCGGCGGTCGCCTCGCTGGACGCGACCTCTTCCACCAGCTCCGCTGCGGCGGCCTGCGCCTCGAAATACCTGGTCAGCGCCAGCAGCGTCGGCTGGCGGCGCAGCTGTTCGCGCATCAGCGCGGCAGCGGCTACGGCGCCGTTGGCTTCGAGCTCGGCACGGTACGCGGTATCGAGCAGCTCGGCCGCGAGGTTGCCCTTGAGCAGGCCGCGCAGCCAGTCGAGCGCGCGCCCCTGCTCGTTGAGGCTGCCATACGCCTTGACCACGCGGTCAGCCACCAGCGGCAGGTAGGATGCGTCCTGGGTCTCGATGCCGAGCCAGTGCCCGAGCGCGCCGCGCGCATCGCCGGCGGCCATCGCCACATCGCCGAGCAGGATCGGGGCACGCACATTGGCGGGATTCTCCACCGTGGCCTTGCGCAGCCATTCGACCGCATCGTCGGGACGCTTGCGTTGCAGCGCGTCCTGCGCGAGCTCGCAGCAGAACTGCGCGATCTGCACGCGATAGTCTTTCTGTTCGAGCGTCTGCAACTCGCGCGCGGCATCGATCGCCTTCTGCCATTCCTTCTCGACTTCGTACAGTTCGAGCAGCACGCGCTTGGCCGAGGCCGCATACGGACCGGACATCAGCCGGCGCAGCGATTCCTCGGCGCGGTCGAGCAGGCCCGCGCGCAGAAAGTCCTGGCCAAGTTCGTAGAGCGCATGCTCGCGCTCGGGCTCGGGCAGGTCGGGACGCGTGGCGAGGTTCTGGTGCACGCGGATGGCGCGCTCGGTTTCGCCGCGGCGGCGGAACAGCGCGCCCAGCGCAAAGTGGAGTTCGGTGGTTTCCGGATCAAGGCGGGCCACCTCGATAAAGGCGTCGATCGCCTTGTCCGGCTGCTCGTTGAGCAGGAAATTGAGGCCCTTGAAGTACGAACGCGGCAACGCGCCCTGCTCGCTCATGAGCTGACGCAGGTCGAAGCGCGCGGCCATCCAGCCGAGAAAAAAGACAAGTGGCAGCGCCAGCAGCCACCAGGTTTCGAACATCATGGCTCAGACCTTCGGGCCAGCTACGTTATAGGGAACGCCCGGCCTGGCCTCGCGCGGCGGCGGTCCGGCCGGATTGGGACGCTCGGCCGCCGGGGATGGCATCTGGGCGCGGGCCTCGGCCAGCGCGCGACGCAGGCGTGCGGCCTCCATGCGCTGCCGCATCAGGCCCGGCGCCACCGCGGCCAGGCCGGCCACGATACCGAGGCCAAACGCCGCCAGCAGGATCAGGATCAGCGGCGCATGCCAGACGGCGCCGAAGAACAGCTGGAGCGTGGCGTCGTCGGTATTGCGCAGCGCGAGCACGAACAGCAGGGCGAACAGGACGATACGGATAATCCAGGCGACAAGTTTCATGCGGTGGCGGCAAACGGGAGAACTGCGGGGACGCACCGCATACGCTGCGCGTATCGGCGAATTCCCGGCATTGTAGCGGAATCACCTCACGCAAACGGTAACCGGATGCTGCACCGCACTCCGTGCCACCGCCCACGGAGCGGAAAAGAAAAAGCGCTCCCGGAGGAGCGCTTTCCCACAGACAGCCTGTGTCGCGAGGCTGGCGTCGAGGCGTGTCAGGACCGCACCAGGTTGAGCTGGCTGTCCTCGTCACGCGAACCGGCTTGCGCCGGCGGCACCACGGTGGCGGCCTTGCCGTTGCCGTGGAGCGTGGCGCTCACGGACCCACCGACTGGACCACCAACGGCGCCACCAACCGCACCGCTCGCCCCGCCCGACGCGGTGCCATCGGCTGGCACCGGACGATCGACGCGCTCGCGCAATTCCTTGCCCGCCTTGAAGTGCGGCACCCGCTTTTCAGGTACCAGCACGCGTTCGCCGGACTTGGGATTGCGCCCCACGCGCGGCGGCCGCCGGTTCAGACCAAAGCTGCCGAAGCCGCGAATCTCGATGCGATGGCCATCGGCCAGCGCCTCCGACATCGCGTCGAGAATCGTTTTCACCGAGATGTCCGCATCCCGCAGCAATAACTGCGGAAAGCGGGCAGCCAGTTTTTCGACGAGCTCGGACTTGGTCATGGCGGTTCCGCGCGGGGTTCGGACCTGCGATTACTGGTTGTCCTGGCCGAGCTTGGCCTTCAGCAGCGCGCCCAGGTTGGTCGTGCCAGCCGTGCCGGTGTCGGCCTGGAACTTCTGCATCGCTTCCTGCTGCTCTGCGCTGTCCTTGGCCTTGATCGACAGGTTGATGTTGCGGGCCTTGCGGTCGACGTTGACCACCAGCGCGGTGATCTGCTCGCCTTCCTTCAGCACGTTGCGGGCGTCTTCCACGCGGTCCGCGGAGATTTCCGAGGCACGCAGGTAGCCTTCCACGTCGTCAGCCAGCTGCACCACGGCGCCCTTGGCATCCACCGACTTGATGGTGCCCTGCACGATCGAACCCTTGTCGTTGGCCGAGATGAAGTTGTTGAACGGATCGCCCGACAGTTGCTTGATGCCCAGCGAGATGCGTTCCTTGTCGACGTCGATGCCCAGTACCACGGCTTCCACTTCGTCGCCCTTCTTGTACTTGCGAACGGCTTCCTCGCCAGCTTCCTGCCACGACAGGTCGGACAGGTGCACCAGGCCGTCGATACCACCGGGCAGGCCGATGAACACGCCGAAGTCGGTGATCGACTTGATCTGGCCGGTCAGCTTGTCGCCCTTCTTGTGGTTGCGGCTGAAATCGTCCCACGGATTGGCCTTGCACTGCTTCATGCCCAGGCTGATACGACGCTTGTCTTCGTCGATATCGAGCACCATGACTTCGACTTCGTCGCCCAGCTGGACAACCTTGGACGGGGCCACGTTCTTGTTGGTCCAGTCCATTTCCGACACGTGCACCAGGCCTTCGATGCCGGCTTCGATCTCGACGAACGCGCCGTAGTCGGTCAGGTTGGTCACCTTGCCGAACAGGCGGGTGCCTTGCGGGTAACGACGCGAGATGCCGACCCACGGATCTTCGCCCAGTTGCTTCACGCCCAGCGAGACGCGGTTCTTTTCCTGGTCGAACTTGAGAATCTTGGCGGTGATTTCCTGGCCAACCGACAGCACTTCGCTCGGATGGCGGACACGGCGCCAGGCCAGGTCGGTGATGTGCAGCAGACCGTCGATGCCGCCGAGGTCGACGAATGCACCGTAGTCGGTGATGTTCTTGACGATACCGTTGACGATCGCGCCTTCCTTCAGCGTTTCCATCAGCTTCTGACGCTCTTCGCCCAGCGTGGCTTCCACCACGGCGCGGCGCGACAGCACGACGTTGTTACGCTTGCGGTCGAGCTTGATGACCTTGAATTCGAGGGTCTTGCCTTCGTACGGCGTGGTGTCCTTGATCGGACGCACGTCCACGAGCGAGCCCGGGAGGAAGGCACGGATGCCATTGACCATCACGGTCAGGCCGCCCTTGACCTTGCCGGTCACGGTACCCGAGATGATTTCGCCGTCTTCCAGCGCCTTCTCGAGGTTGAGCCACGATGCCAGGCGCTTGGCCTTGTCGCGGGAGAGAATCGTGTCGCCATAGCCGTTCTCGAGCGCGTCGATGGCTACGGAAACATAGTCGCCGGCCTGCACTTCGAGTTCGCCCTGGTCGTTCAGGAACTCCTCCACCGGCACAAATGCCTCGGACTTCAGGCCGGCGTTGACGACCACGAAGTTGTGGTCGATGCGCACCACTTCGGCGGAAATCACTTCGCCAGCCTTCATATTGGAGCGGGCGATCGATTCCTCGAACAGTGCGGCAAAGGATTCGTTGGTTTGCAGGTCGGACATAAACGTAAGTTAGCAATCCGCGGTACACCGGCCGGCGCGACCATCGCGCTCAGTCTGCCGTGTGCAGCGGGGTAAGGTTGGTCAACATCCGCATGCCACATGGATCCAGGAAGAACCATGCATGGCCGCATGCGGACACCGTCGGTGCCGGCTGGCCTCCTTCAGTTTGCAGCGCCTGCCTGACGGCCGGTCACTGCCTGATGGCGGCGAACCACTCCAGCACCTGCGAGACTGCCTGCTCCACCGTCATTTCGGAGGTATCGAGCAGCTTCGCATCTTCGGCGGGACGCAGTGGCGCGGCGGTACGGGTACGATCCCGCGCGTCGCGCGCCTCGAGGTCACGCAAAAGGTCTTCGATATTAGCAGAAATTCCCTTATCAATCAATTGTTTATAGCGCCTCCGGGCGCGCGCTTCGACACTCGCGGTCAGGAACACCTTGAGACGGGCGTCCGGAAAGATCACCGTGCCCATATCGCGGCCGTCGGCCACCAGCCCCGGCAGCTTGCGGAAGTCGCGCTGGAGCTGGGTCAGCGCGTCGCGCACCGGCTGGTGCACGGCAATCGCGGAGGCGCGATTGCCCACTGCCTCGGCGCGGATTGCCTGGCTGACTTCCTCGCCAGCCAGCCACACCCGGTCCGGGCCGAACTTCACGTCGAGGCGGGCGGCCATTCCCGCGAGGGCCGCCGCATCCTGCGGATCCACTCCGGCTCGCGCGCTGGCGAGCGCCACCAGCCGATAGAGCGCCCCACTGTCGAGCAGATGGAATCCGACGGCGTCGGCCACCTTGTGCGCCACCGTGCCCTTGCCGGAGGCAGTTGGCCCATCTATGGTGATGACGTCGATAATAGTCATTCTTTATTTATAGATCCCACGGGGTCTCCCCTCGCGTGCAATGTTTGCCGACCGCGACACCCTGCCGCGACGCTGTGCCGCCCACCACCTGCCACCCACAACTTGCCGCGAAACTACCGCGAAACGCCGGCGAAGACGGAAAAATACTCGGGAAAGGTCTTGGCCACGCAGCCCGGCTCGTTGATGCGCACCGGCAACGGGCCGAATGCGGCGAGCGAGAAGCACATGGCGACCCGATGGTCATCATAGGTGTCGATGCCCTCGGCGGGGGTGCGCCATGCGTCGGCGGACGCCGGCGGCGTCACGCGCAGGTAGTCCGCACCCTCCTCCACCGTGGCGCCGAGCTTGCGCAGCTCGGTGGCCATGGCGACGATGCGATCGGTTTCCTTGACGCGCCAGCTGGCGATATTGGTCAGCGTGGTGGTGCCCTCGGCAAACAGCGCGGCCACCGCCAGCGTCATCGCCGCGTCGGGGATATGGTTGCAGTCGAGCTCGATGCCGTGCAGGCGGCCATCGTCGCGCTCGGTGCCACGCACCTCGATCCAGTTGTCGCCGGCCATGACGTTGGCGCCCATGCGGTTGAGCGCGTCCGCGAAACGCACGTCGCCCTGGATACTGGCCATGCCCACGCCTTCCACGCGCAGCGGTCCGCCACCGATCGCTCCGGCCGCCAGGAAGTACGACGCGGTGGACGCATCGCCCTCCACATAGATCTCACCCGGCGAGCGGTACTGCGCGCCGGCCGGCAGGATAAAGCGTTCCCAGCCCTGGCGCTCGACCGTGATGCCGAAGCGCGCGAGCAGGTTCAGCGTGATCTCGATATAGGGCTTGGAGATCAGCTCGCCAACCACCTCGATCTCGATACGGCCACTCGCTGCGGTGGCCATCGGCAGCGTCATCAGCAACGCGGTCAGGAACTGGCTGGACACGTCGCCGCGTACGCGGATCGGCGCATCGATGCGAATCTGCGCCGGACGAATCTGGAGCGGCGGATAGCCCGGGGTGCCAAGATAGTCGACCGCCGCGCCGACCTGACGCAGCCCGTCGACCAGATCGCCGATCGGCCGCTCGTGCATGCGCGGCACGCCGGACAGCTCGTAGTGCCCGCCCTGCAGCGCCAGCGCCGCCGTCAGGGGCCGGATCGCGGTACCGGCGTTGCCCATGAACAGCTCCGCGGACTTGTTCGGGAAGTCCCCCCCCACGCCACGCACGATGCAGTCGTTGCCTTCGCGGCGCCACGTCACGCCCAGCACGCGCAGTGCCTCCAGCATGACGCGCGTGTCGTCGGAATCGAGCAGTTCGCGCACACGCGTCTCGCCCGTGGCCAGCGCGGCCAGCAGCAGCACGCGGTTGGAGATGCTTTTCGAGCCCGGCAGGCGGACCGTGCCGGTGGCACGGGTCAGGGGGCCCAGCGTGAGGTGTTCCATGATCAGGGTTCGACGTTGTTGATGGTCGCGCGCGTGGCGCCCCATTTGAGCCGTGCGGCGCTGGCCCGCGCGAAGATGCGTTCCAGCGCCGCGCCATCGCCATTGCGGATCTGCGTGCGCAGGTGGCCGAGCACCGCCTCGTAGGTATCGAGTTCGCGCAGCAACGCGTCCTTGTTGGCGATGCAGATATCGCGCCACATCTCCGGCGACGAGCCGGCAATGCGCGTGAAATCGCGAAAGCCGCCACCGGCGAAATCGAGCTTCATGGCGGCATCCTCGGCGTTGGCGACCTGCGCCACCAGCGCGAACGACAACAGGTGCGGCAGATGGCTGACCGCGGCAAAGACCGCGTCGTGCTGCACCGCCGAGATCACGTGGCAGTCGGCCCCGGTCGACTCCCACATCGCGCGCACCGCGGCCACATCGGCACGGCTGTTCTCCTGCAGCGGGCACAGCATGACCTTCTTGTGGAGATAAAGGTCGTTGAGCGCAGCTTCCACGCCGCTGAGCTCGCGGCCCGCGATCGGATGCGCGGGCACGAACTGCGCGACCTTGTCGCCCAGCGCGGTCTTGGCCGCGACGATGACGTCGCTCTTGGTACTGCCCACGTCGGTGACGATGGTGCCTGCGCCGAGGTGCGGTTCCAGCGCATGCAGGATGGCAAAGTTCTGCGCCACCGGCGCGCACAGCACGATGACGCCGGCGCCGGGCGCCGCGGCTTCCACCGAAGGCGCGATCTCGTCGATCACGCCAAGGCGCTGCGCGATCTCGAGCGCCTCGGGCGAGCGGTCCACGCCGACCACGGTGCCGACCACACCCGCGCGCTTGAGCGAGAGCGCCAGCGATCCGCCGATCAGGCCGACGCCGACAATGACAACACGGGGAAAATGCAGGGCGCTCACGGCATCAGTCCGACACGGCGGGGGTTGAACGAAAGGATCGGCATTCTACTTGCTCGACGGATACGACCCCAGCACCTTCATGTACGCGGCATTGCGGCGCAACTCTTCCAGCGCGCGCGCGACCGGCGCATCGTGCTGATGGCCCTCGACGTCGACATAGAAGTAGTACTCCCACGCCCCGCTGCGCGCGGGGCGCGATTCAAAGCGGCACATCGACACGCCGTTGGCCGCCAGCGGCGCCAGCAACTGGTACACCGCGCCGGCCGTGTTGGGCACCGACAGGATCAGCGAGGTCTGGTCGCTGCCCGACGGCTCGGTCTCGTAGCGGCCGATCACGGCAAAGCGCGTGCGGTTATGCGGATCGTCCTGGATATGCGTGCGCACGATATGCAGGTGATAGCGGTTGGCGGCGGCTTCGCCGGCAATCGCCGCCACGGTCGGATCTTCGCTCGCCATGCGCGCGGCCTCGGCATTGCTCGATACCGCCTGGCGCTCCAGATGCGGGTAGTTCGCGGTCAGCCAGTGCTGGCATTGCGCGAGCGCCTGCGCGTGCGCGCGCACCACCGTCACGCCGCGCATGTCCGGGGTCGACGCCATCAGGTTGTGGTGGACCTTGAGCGCGATCTCGCCGCTGATCTTGAGCGAGGTCTGCAAGAACAGATCGAGCGTGCGCGACACCGCGCCCTCGGTGGAGTTCTCCACGGGCACTACGCCATATTCGACGGTACCGGCCTCCACCGCGCGAAACACCTCGTCGATGCTCGGGCAGGGCACCCCGGTCACCTCATGGCCGAAGTGCGCGTACAGCGCCTGCTCCGAGAACGTGCCGGCCGGCCCCAGGAAGGCGATCTCGAGCGGCTTTTCGAGGCCGCGGCAGGCCGACATGATCTCGCGCCAGATCGACCCCACGCTTTCGCCAAGCAGGGGACCCTGGTTGGCGCCCTGCACCTTGCGCACCACCTGCAGCTCGCGCTCGGGACGGAAAATCGGCGCGCCATACTTCTTCTTGACCTCGCCCACGTCGAGCGCGAGTTGCGCGCGGCGGTTGAGCAGCGTCAGCAGTTCGCGGTCGACCGCATCGATCTGCTGGCGCAGCGGCGCCAGGTCCGCCGACAGGGCCTGTTCCTGCGCGCTCGGGCCGGCGCTGGTGTCTTGCTTGTGTTCGCTTGTCATGATGGGAACCTGCTCGGCCATGCGCCGGGCATGGCCGTGGGGGAATCAATCGAGCGCGCCGCCGCCGCTCAGGCCGACGTGCGTTCGAACTCGCGCATGAACTCGATCAGCGCGGATACGCCTTCCAGCGGCATCGCGTTGTAGATGCTGGCGCGCATTCCGCCCACGGACTTGTGGCCCTTGAGCTGTACCAGGCCATTCGCGCGCGCCTGGGTCAGGAACGCTTCGTTGCGCGATTCGTCGCGCAGGAAGAACGGTACGTTCATGCGCGAGCGGCAGCTGGGATCGATCTCGTTACGATAAAACTGGCTCTGGTCCAGGAAGTCGTACAGCGCGCGTGCCTTGGCGATATTGCGTTGTTCGATCGCCGGCACGCCACCCTGGCGCTTGAGCCATTGGAATACCAGTCCCGCGATGTAGATCGCATACGTGGGCGGCGTGTTGTACATCGAGTTGTGCTCGGCGATCAGGCGCCAGTTGAAGGCCGACGGGCAATGCGGATGGGCAAAGCCGAGCAGGTCTTCCCGCACGATCACGATGGTCACGCCGGCCGGCCCGATATTCTTCTGCGCGCCGGCATAGACCACCTGCACGCGCGACCAGTCGATCGGACGCGACAGGATATGACTCGACGCATCGGCCACGACGATGCGGCCCTTGTCATGGGTACCGGTCTGTCCGACCTCGGGAATGTCGTGGAATTCCACCCCGACGATGGTCTCGTTCGTGCAGAGATGCAAATAAGCGGCATCATTCGAAAGCTGCCACGAGGCCACGTCCGGAATGCAGGTGAACTTGCGGTCGGCGCTCGACGCGGCGATATTGACCTCGCCATAGCGGCGCGCTTCCTGCTCGGTCTTGACCGACCAGGTGCCGCTCACCACGAAATCGACCTTGGGAAGCTCGGCATCGACGCGACGGATCAGGTTGAGCGGGACGATCGCGTTCTCGCCGATGGCGCCGCCCTGCAGGAACAGCACGCGGAAATTGTCCGGAATGCGCAAGAGCTCGCGCAGGTCGGCCAGCGCGGCATTGTGAATGCTCTCGAATTCCTTGCTGCGGTGGCTCATCTCCATGACCGACACGCCCTTGCCCTGCCACGACAGCATCTCCTCGGCGGCCTGTTGCAGGACCTCGGCGGGCAGCGCGGCGGGGCCCGGGGAGAAGTTGTACACGCGCTCGGCCAATGCTCGCTGCATGATGCCGGCAAGGGCGGGGGTCTGGGGATCGTTCATGGAGGGGGGAAAGAAAAATGGCTGCCGGATGAAACCAGGCAGCCATTATCCCTCAAACCCGTGTGCCGTTGGACATCGCGGCCAAACTGGGCCGCCCGGCGGGCCGATCAGCGCATCACTTCTTGGAAGCGGCGGCGATTTCCTTCTCGGCGGCGTCGCGCATCGACTTGCCGACTTGCGGGCCATACTTCTGCATCATCGAACCCCAGATTTCCTGGGTCGCCTTGCCCTGGTTGGCCATGAACTTCTGGCCCGTCGGCGACTTCAGGAACGTGGTCAGGTCCTTGATTTCCTGCGTGCTGTAGTACTTGCCGAACGCATCGTAGTGGGCCTTGATGGCGTCCTGGCGGAAGGCGTCGGTGTTGAACTGCGTGCCGGCGCCATCGACCATGCGCTGGACCGCGCCGTTCTTCTTGAGCTTCTCGACGGCGGCCTGCTTGTCCTTGTCGCTCAGCGTCTTGTTCTCGACCAGTACCTGCTCGAGTACCAGCGGGGCTTCCTGCTTGGCGCCGGCCTGCCAGTTATCGGCCTGGCCCTTGACAGCCTGGTCGGCCTGCATGACGGACAGCAGTTCCTTGATGGCCGCGGTCTTGTCCTTGTCGGCACCGGCGTCCTGCGCATGGACGCCCTGCGCGACCATGAACGCCGGAACGAAAGCAGCCAGAACGGCAATACGTCGATAGGTTTTGAGCATTATGACTCCCTGGAAAATATGTCCCGTTAGTCCGGCGCCCCCGTGGTGAGTTCCGGGGCGCCGTCCCACTGTTGCATCTGATTACGATTCGGTATCCGCTTCGGGAGCGCTGGCGGCGCCATCGACGGCTTCCGCTTCGTCCGCGCCGCCGCTGTCGGCGTCGCTCTCCACGATACGCTGGAGGCCCGACAGGCGCGTGCCCTCGTCCACGTTGATCAGCGTGACACCCTGCGTGGCGCGACCCATCTCGCGGATTTCCGCCACGCGCGTGCGAATCAGCACGCCACCGGTGGTGATCAGCATGATCTCGTCTTCCGGTGACACCAGTGCGGCGGCCACCACACGGCCATTGCGCTCGCTGGTCTGGATCGCAATCATGCCCTTGGTGCCACGGCCGTGTCGAGTGTACTCGGTGATCGGGGTGCGCTTGCCGTAGCCATTCTCGGTGGCGGTCAGCACGCTGCCCACCGCGGCGGCTTCGCCGCCCTCCGTGCCTTCGGCGCCCTCGGCGGTTTCCGCCGGCGCCACCAGCATGGCAATCACGGTCTGGCCCTCGTCGAGGTTCATGCCGCGCACGCCGCGCGCCTGCCGGCCCATCGGACGCACATCGTTTTCGTCGAAGCGCACCGCCTTGCCGGCATCGGAGAACAGCATCACGTCATGCTGGCCATCGGTCACCGCGGCGCCGATCAGGTAATCGCCCTCATCGAGGTCCACGGCGATGATGCCGGCCTTGCGCGGATTCGAGAACTCGGTGAGCGCGGTCTTCTTGACCGTGCCACGCGCGGTGGTCATGAAGATGAAGTGCTCGGCGTCGAATTGCCGCACGGGCAGGATCACATTGATCTTCTCGCCTTCGGACAACGGGAACATGTTGACGATCGGACGGCCACGCGAGTTGCGCGAACCCTGCGGGACCTCGTAGACCTTCAGCCAGTACAGGCGGCCGCGGTTCGAGAAGCACAGGATATAGTCGTGCGTGTTGGCCACGAACAGCGTGTCGATCCAGTCGTCTTCCTTGGTCGCGGTGGCCAGCTTGCCGCGCCCGCCGCGCTTCTGCGCGCGGTACTCGGAAATCGGCTGGCTCTTCATATAGCCGCTGTGGGACAGCGTGACCACCATGTCCTGCGGCGTGATCAGATCCTCGGTGTCGAGTTCGGTCGCGTTGAGCTCGATCTGCGAGCGGCGCTCATCGCCGAATTCCGCGCGGATCGCGGTGAGTTCGTCGGAGATGATGGTGGTAATGCGTTCCGGCCGCGCGAGGATATCGAGCAGATCGGCGATGATCGCCATCACCTCGCGATATTCCTGGACGATCTTGTCCTGTTCGAGGCCCGTGAGGCGTTGCAGGCGCATCTGGAGGATTTCCTGCGCCTGGCTGTCGGAAAGTCGATACAGCCCGTCCGGCTGCATGCCGAATACCGCGGGGAGGCCATCCGGACGATAGGAGGCACGCCCCCCCGGCGTATCGCTTTCGGCACGCGCGAGCATCTCTCGCACGAGGCCCGAGTCCCACGACTTGGCCATCAGTTCCTGCTTGGCGATCGGCGGCGTCGGCGCGGCCTTGATGATCGCGATGAACTCGTCGATATTGGCCAGCGCCACGGCCAGGCCTTCCAGCACATGGCCGCGTTCGCGCGCCTTGCGCAGTTCGAACACCGTGCGCCGGGTCACCACCTCGCGCCGGTGCGAGAGGAAGGCGTCCAGCATCTGGCGCAGGTTAAGCAGCCGGGGCTGGCCGTCGACCAGCGCCACCATGTTCATGCCGAACGTGTCCTGCAGCTGCGTATTCTTGTAGAGATTGTTGAGGACGACCTCGGGCACCTCGTTGCGCTTGAGCTCGATCACCACGCGCATGCCGGACTTGTCCGACTCGTCGCGGATATCGGAAATCCCCTCGACCTTCTTCTCCGTGACCAGCTCGGCAATGCGCTCAAGAAGTGTGCGCTTGTTCACTTGATACGGCAGTTCGTCGACGATGATGGCCTGACGCTGACCGCGATCGATGTCTTCGAAGTGGGTCCTCGCACGCATCACCACGCGACCGCGGCCGGTGCGATAGCCCTCGCGCACGCCCTGGATGCCATAGATGATGCCGGCGGTCGGAAAATCGGGCGCCGGCACCAGTTCGATCAACTCGTCGACGGTCGCTTCCGGATTGCGCAGCAGATGCAGGCAGGCATCCACCACTTCATTCAAATTATGCGGCGGAATATTGGTCGCCATACCGACCGCAATACCCGACGAGCCATTGATCAGCAAATTGGGAATTCGCGCCGGGAGAATACCGGGTTCTTTTTCGGAGCCATCATAGTTAGGCTCGAAATCAACGGTTTCCTTGTCGATATCGTGCAGCATTTCATGCGCGATCTTCGACAGGCGAATTTCCGTATAACGCATGGCCGCGGCGTTATCACCGTCGACCGAGCCAAAATTGCCCTGACCGTCCACCAGCATGTAGCGCAGCGAGAAATCCTGCGCCATGCGGACGATGGTGTCGTAGACCGCGATATCGCCGTGCGGGTGATACTTACCGATCACGTCGCCGACAATACGCGCCGATTTTTTATAAGGGCGATTCCAGTCGTTATTGAGCTCATGCATCGCATAGAGCACGCGTCGGTGTACTGGTTTCAGGCCGTCCCTGACATCGGGAAGCGCGCGCCCGACGATAACGCTCATCGCGTAATCCAGATAGGAGCGGCGCATTTCCTCTTCCAGCGAGACCGGAAGAGTTTCTTTGGCGAATTGATCCATTGCGGCGTGTTTATGCGGCAGGTTTAAGCGAAAGATGCCCGATTCCCGCTCGGCCGCGAGGGGCCTGCGGGGGATGGGCAACGTGCCATTCTATCACGCGCGACAACCCCTTCCCGACCCCCTTCCGCAGGCCCTCGGAGGGGCTCCGCGGGAGCGCGTGCCATCGCCGGCAAGCCAGACGGGACAAGGGTTTGCGGGCATCGCAAGGGCGATGTTGCACAAACACCACAGGCCCAAAACGCGGTGGTTGAATCGAATATATTTACTTCTTAGGAAACGAGCCTTGTGGCACAATTCCCCAGCGAAGAGCCAGACGTTGTTCGAAGTGGAGCATCCACCACATCGAGAATGTTATACTCCGAAGAATGTATGACTTGTTTTCGTCCATTTGCTCGCAGTAACCCTGCGGTGATCTCATCCTGAGAGGAGAAATATGAAAAAATTTGCCAAGCTCGCGCTCGTTGCAGCTACCGCAGTAATGGCTGCATCCGCTCAAGCCCAATCCGTTCCCTACGAAAAGAAGGCAGTGAACGACAACTGGGGCAACGGTACGAGCGAGTACGTGTGGAAGAATGGCACGAACGAGCTCTGCTGGCGCGACAGCTCCTGGACCCCGGCAACGGCCAACGCCCTGTGCGATGGCGCGCTGGCTCCGGCCGCAGTGACCCCGCCGCCCGCTCCGGTCGCTCCGGCAGCCCCGGTGGTTTCGAGCGAGAAGGTCACCTTCGCTGCTGACACCCTGTTCGACTTCGACAAGGCTGTCCTGAAGCCCGAAGGCAAGGCCAAGCTGGACGACCTGGTCTCGAAGCTGCGTGGCATCACCCTCGAAGTGATCATCGCCGTGGGCCACACCGACTCGTTCGGTTCGGACCGCTACAACGACCGCCTGTCGATCCGTCGTGCGGAATCGGTCAAGGCCTACCTGGTGAGCAAGGGCGTGGAAGCCAACCGCGTCTACACCGAAGGCAAGGGCAAGCGTCAGCTGAAGGTCGATCCGAAGTCGTGCAAGGGCAACCGCACCGCCCAGATCGCCTGCCAGCAGCCGAACCGCCGCGTGGAAGTCGAAGTGGTCGGCACCCGCAGCGCCCGTTAATCGGAACCCTTCCGATGAAGAAAGCCCAGCGCGAGCTGGGCTTTTTTTTTGGTAAAGTTGCCGCAAACCCTTCTTCGAGACACGATGTCGTCCGTCGCCGCTTCCGCTGCCCCCGCCTCCGCCCATCCCGCTGTCGACCCCACGTCCGGCCGCAATGCCGATCCGAAGGAGATCGACAAGTTCAGCGAGCTGGCCCACCGCTGGTGGGATCCGAACAGCGAGTTCAAGCCGCTGCATGACCTCAACCCCTTACGGCTCGGCTGGATCGACGGGATTGCGCGGCTGGCCGGCAAGCAGGTGGTCGATGTCGGTTGCGGGGGTGGCATCCTGTCCGAGAGCATGGCCCGCGCCGGCGCCACCGTGCGCGGCATCGATCTCTCGAAGAAGGCCCTCAAGGTGGCGGACCTGCACAGCCTGGAGTCGGGCGTGGCGGTCACCTACGAGGAAATCCCGGTCGAGGACCTGGCGGCGCGCGTGCCGGCCAGCGTGGATGTCGTGACTTGCATGGAGATGCTGGAACATGTACCCGATCCGGCCTCGATCGTGCGTGCCTGTGCGACGCTCGTGCGTCCCGGCGGCCACGTCTTCTTCTCGACCATCAACCGCAACCTGAAGGCCTACCTGCTGGCCATCGTGGGGGCGGAATATGTGCTCAACATGCTGCCGCGCGGCACCCACGACTACGACAAGTTCATTACCCCGTCCGAGCTCGCGCGATTCGCGCGCATTGCCGACCTGGAGCTGGTCGACATGCGCGGCATGACCTACAACCCGCTGACGCAGGTCTATGCGCTGGGGCGGGACACCGATGTCAATTACATGATGGCGTTCCGTCGTGCCGGCTGAATCCATGCGCAGCTTCGACGCGGTCTTCTTCGACCTGGACGGTACGCTCGCCGATACCGCGCCCGACCTCGCCGCCGCGGCCAACCGCCTGGTGGTGGAGCACGGCCGGGCACCGGTGCCGTATGAAACGCTGCGCCCGGTGGCATCGCATGGCGCACGCGGGCTGATCGGCGCGGCCTTTGGCAAGACGCCGCAGGATCCGGATTTCCCAGCCCTGCGCGACACCTTCCTGGACTATTACGAGGCCGATATCGCGGTCCATACGCGCCTGTTCGACGGCATGGACGACGTGCTGGCACGGCTCGAGGCGGCCGACATCCGCTGGGGCATCGTCACCAACAAGATCGCCCGCTTTACCGTTCCGCTGGTGGCCGCGATCGGGCTGACGCCGCGCGCCGCCGCGGTGGTCAGCGGCGATACCACCCCGCATGCCAAGCCGCACCCCGCGCCGCTGCTCCATGCGGCAGAGGTCAGCGGCGTGGCGCCCGCGCGCTGCGTCTACGTGGGCGACGACCTGCGCGACATCCAGGCCGGCAAGGCTGCGGGCATGGTCACCGTGACCGCCGCGTACGGCTATTGCGGCGAGGGTGCGCCGCCCGAAACGTGGGGCGCGGACCACCTGATCCGCCACCCCGGCGAACTGATCGCATTGCTCGCACTCTCTTGAATTGCCCGGCGGTGTCCACACATACGGAACCGAAGCGGGTACAATGCGTCTTCTTCTTACTGGGGCCGACCTGGTTTCGACGTGGGTTGCGAAGCAGTGAGGGCATACCGAGGACCCGTCACCTCGTTAATCAATGGGAATGCAATAACTGCTAACGACGAACGTTACGCACTGGCAGCCTAAGGGCCGCCGTCCTCGCACTGGCTCGCTGACGGGCTAGGGTTCGCAAGAACCAGCGAGGTCATTTACGTCAGATAAGCCCCGTGGGTGTCACGACTACGGGGACGAAAACCTAGTGACTCGCCGTAACAGAGCGTGTTCGTCCGCGCTGCGACGGTTAAATCAAATGACAGAACTAAGTATGTAGAACTCTCTGTGGAGGGCTTGCGGACGCGGGTTCGATTCCCGCCGGCTCCACCAATACACTGTCCAGTGACGTCCGCTGGAATCCAAAATCCCCAAGGAAATCAAGGCCTTGGGGATTTTTTTCGTCCAAAACTGTCCGAGAGCATCCAACAGCATCCGCCCACTAGTGGGGTGTTCGTAGGGGTAGATTTGCAAAATCATACCCCTAGGAAAAATTCTACCCCTACGATTCGACAGCATGCCTCGCAAGATTGCGCCACTATCCGACATCGAGTGCCGCAACGCCAAGCCTCGCGAAAAGCTTTACAAGATGGCCGACGGCGGCGGACTGTATTTGGAAGTTTCCCCAACCGGTGGCAAGCACTGGCGCATGAAGTATTACTTCGGCGGCAGAGAAAAGCTTCTTACTATCGGCCCCTACCCTCGCGTCGGTCTGGCGGCCGCTCGGAAGAGCCGCGAAGCCGCAAAGGACCAGATCGACGCCGGGCTCGATCCTTCTGGCGAACGTAAGGCTCAGCGGCTGACGGCCAAGCTCGCCGCGAACACAACCTTTGAAGGCGTTACGCGAGAGTGGTTCGCACGCGAAAAGCAAACCTGGGTGGAGAGCCACGGCACTCGCATTCTGCGTCGCTTCGAGCGAGATATCTTCCCTCACATCGGCAACCGCCCAATCGCAGCGCTAACCACGCCGGAGGTACTGGCTGTGCTACGCAAGATCGAGGAGCGCGGAGCAGTGGAAACCGCACATCGCGCTAAGTGGGACTGCTCTCAGGTCTTCCTGTATGCCATTGAGACGGGCCGCGCCGAGCGAAACCCCGTTGAGACCATGAGTCGCGGGGCACTGAAATTGCCGACGACTCGCAACCATGCCGCCATCATCGATCCGCAGGCGATTGGTCAACTCATCCGTTCCATCCGTGGCTACAAGGGTTCGCAGATTGTCCGTGCAGCCCTACAGCTCGCACCGCTGGTTTTCCTTCGTCCCGGCGAACTGCGACAAGCACAGTGGATAGAGTTTGATCTTGATGGCACGGGCCGCTTCGGTGGGACTGAGCCCATGTGGGAAGTTCCGAATGAGCGCATGAAACGTCCGAAGGAAGAAAAGCAACTGAGCGGCGGCCACCTCGTACCTCTGAGCCGCCAGGCCGTGCAGATCTTGCGCGAGCTACAACCGCTTACCGGTAGTGGTCGCTATCTATTTCCTTCACCTCGAACTAGAGAGCGCCCTCTTTCGGATAACGGCGTACTGTCTGCACTGCGGCGTATGGGCTATACCGGCGAGGAGATGACTGGTCACGGGTTCCGGGCGATGGCACGCACCGCGCTGGCAGAACGCGTCAGGGTGGATGAGCGATTCATCGAACTACAACTTGCGCATGCAGTTCGCGACTCGAATGGGCGGGCCTATAACCGTGCTTCTTTCCTGGAAGAGCGTACAACGATGATGCAGGACTGGGCAGACTACTTGGATGGACTTGCTGACGGTGCGACGGTCTTGCCGCTACGGCAAGTCGCGGCATGAGCAAATGTGCAGGTCTCAGCCACACGAGGACAAGTGAGTAGGTGCACTGCGCTACGCAGGCATAACGATCGCTGTATTCAGCCGATGCTCTAGTGCCTAGCGCAGCCCTATTAACCGAGAGACGATGGCCGAATCGACCATTAACCGTAATAGGCATCCGGCGACTAGCAGCGGTCTTTCAAAGCCGGCCTTTGACAAACGTAGATGTCCACGGTGACGCGCGACTAGCCGAGCTCTTCAGCACTTGGCCGCGCGCCACACGTGCGCTACCAACGGGGGGGCGGCATGGACGAGATATCGCTTGAACTACAGCCGCGGGCATTAAGGCAGCACAGCGCCGAACTGTGAGTCAGTCCTGGTTCACTGACGTCTGAGCTACTCAGCTTCGGCAGCCGGGCGCGGCCGGCCTGGCGCCCTCGCAGCGCGCGCGGCCCTTGATGCGGGGGCTATCCGTGACTGGAATAGGCCCGCCGAGAAGAACATGCGTGATCCGTATTTCTCAAACGGATATCGCGCGATGCGTTCATCGATGAATGTCTCCAAGTCCGGCACCGTGCGATTCAGATAGGACTTGGATTCCGACGTCTCCTCGGTCACCAGCAACTTGCATACGACACCCTCTGGCGATACCACAGAAGCCTCGGTATGAAGCTGTTCGGCGATTGAATCGACACGCGCTCGCGACCAGATTCCGAGCCGTGCAACGGCTGGCTTTACCTGCTCAGCGCGGAAAATCCTCTCCTGGTCAAAGGCGCCGGTTTTGACCTCACAGATCACGGCGACGACCTGCTCGAAGGGCAGACGATCCGTCAGAAACGGGTCCCAGTCAACCGGCTGCCCACCAACCTCTTCGAAGACGTGCGGAAACCTGACAGCCAGCACGTCAATGTCTGAGCGATGCTGTGCCGCCGGATGGCGATGGACGACGAAATTGGTTAATGGGAAGAAACCATTGAGCCGAAGGTACCAATAAACTAGTTCTTCACTCGAATTCATCATCAATCTCCCGTTGCCGCTACGTCCGACGCTTGCGGATCGCTGCAATCCAGGTCTCGAGCGCTTCGATGTCCGCCTTCAACTCGGCTGAACCCGGCACCGGTGCTCGGTCCGCAGCGGCCTTATCATGGCCCGGTAGCCATTTCGAGCATTTTCCCATCCCGACTTCGATAGCACCATAGTCGGCGGCGTCGATGTCGACCACTTTCAGCCGCTGCGTCTGTACGCCGACCTGGAAGCGTTCGACCACGTTGTTGAGTAGGACCTCCTCGATTGCCCGTTCCCAGGCCTCGCGCAGAAGCCCGTACAGGTACTTGGCTTCCTTCTCATACTTGTCCTGCTGACCTTCACGCTCCAGCTTGTCAACGGCCTGCCACTCGCTCTTAATGTAGCCAATCTTTTTCTTGACCGGCATCGCGACCCAAGGCAACTCCTCAGTGCAGACCCCAGCGCCTTGCGGCTGATGGCGGACGTGTTGATCCAGTTGCTCGACGGCCTCCGCCTCCGCATACTGCTTGAGCAGCAGAAGAAAGACCACATCGTGGGTAAACACGATGACTTGTCGTTTCTTCGCCTCCTCAACCAACCGGCGCGCCACTCCATCGCGCCAGCGAAAGTCCAGGGAGGAAACAGGATCGTCGAAGACGATGTTGCGCGCAGAGTAAAACTGGGCCACTTCGCGCAAGGTAAATCTGAACCACTTTTCCGTACAGTCTGCCTTTTCCGCGCGAAGGCCGACGATGCTTTTGAAGGAACAGTGGATGCAGATCCATGTGCTCAAGGCCCAAGGGCTGTCGCTGCGCGAGATCGCGCGACGGCTGGGCGTCTCTCGCAATACCGTAACTCGCTACTTGGCTGCGGACGATGTCCCCCGTTACAAGCAGCGTGAGGCTCGCCCGACCAAGCTCGACCCGTTTCACGATTACATCCGCGAGCGCATGCAAGCTGCCTTTCCGGATTGGATCGCGGCGCCCGCGCTATTGCGCGAGCTAAGAGCGCGAGGCTATCAGGGACAGCTGCGCAGTCTCCAAGCCTTCATGCACGCGCATAAGCCTTTGCAAGCGGCTGATCCGATCGTGCGGTTCGAGACCGCGCCGGGTCATCAGATGCAATGCGACTTCGTCGTCTTTCGCCGTGGCGCTGACCCGCTTTACGCTTTTACCGCGACTCTGGGGTTCAGTCGCTGGCGCTGGGCCAGATTCACCACGAACGAGCGGGCGGAAACGCTGATGACCTGCCATCACGCACTGTTCGAGACGTTGGGCGGGGTTCCGCGGGAGATCCTGTACGACAACGCCAAGACTATCGTCGCGTCGCGCGATGCTTACGCAGAGGGCCATCACCGCTGGCATCCCGGCCTCCTGGACCTTGCCAAGCGTTATGGATTCATTCCCCGCCTCTGTCGTCCGTATCGTGCCCAAACCAAAGGCAAAGTCGAACGCTTCCATCGGTACCTGCGTGGCAACTTCTACGTGCCGTTGACCAGTTGGTTGAAGCAGTCGGGCCTGGTGCTGGACGTCGATACAGCTAACGCCGAAGTCGGCAAGTGGCTGCGCGACGTGGCGAACCAGCGTGTGCATCCGGTAACCGGATACGCGCCAGCGGAGTTGTTCACTCAGCGAGAGCGCGCGTTCTTGCGTGAGCTGCCAGCATTCTCCCAGCCCTCCCAGCTCACGAAGGTCACACAAGCTGCTCCGTCGCTGGACGCCACGCTGCAACACCCCCTGTCGGTCTATCAGCAACTTTTGACTGAGGTACGAGCGTGAACCTGCAACAGGAGCGAATTGATGCCCATTGCCAGACGCTCAAGCTCGAGGGCTTGATGCAGGCATACCGCGCAATGGCCAGTGACGCGGTGAACAAGGACTGGAGCTTCATGGACTATCTGGAGCACGTGCTGGAACATGAGCGTGATACCCGCCAAGTCCGCTCACGCCAGACGCTGGTTCGCATGGCCGGGTTCCCAGCGGTCAAGACGCTGGACGAGTACGACTACGGCTTTGCTGTGGGAGCGCCTCGGAAGTTGATCGACGAACTGGCGACGCTGCGGTTCATCGAACGCAGTCAGAACGCCGTGTTGCTTGGTCCCTCCGGCGTCGGCAAGACTCATCTGGCGATTGCCATCGGATACGCCGCCACACAAGCCGGGATCAAGACCAAGTTCATCACCGCCGCCGACCTCATGCTGCAACTCGAGGCCGCCAGGCGTCAGGAGCGATACGACGCCGTCCTGCGACACAACATCCTCGGCCCACGCCTGCTAATCGTTGACGAGATCGGCTACTTACCCCTGTCCGGCGACCAAGCCAGCCACTTCTTCCAGATCGTCGCCAAGCGATATGAACGCGGCTCCATGATCCTCACCAGCAATCTTCCCTTCACCCAATGGGATCAGACCTTCGGCGGCAATACCACGCTGACTGCGGCAATGTTGGACCGGATACTGCATCACGCGCACATCGTCCAAATCAAAGGAGATAGTTATCGGCTGAAACAGCAACGCAAGGCCGGCCACGTGCCCGCCACGAAGAACTAATCAACTGGTTCACATTTACTTTGCGCGCGGGCGCGCGAAGTGGCTCAGATTTGGGCTGCGCTTGACAACGATGCCCGATGGATCGTCAGCGGTGCTCAGCTCGGCAAAGAATGCAGCGATGGATAGGGTTCGCTGCTCCCCCTCGCTGACGACCTTGGGCAGGTTGACACCAGGCGCACGGGTCAGCACGAGCTTGTGATAGAGCACTCCCTCAGCACCACCTGCATCTTTCAGCTCCACTTCGACATGGCGAAAGCCGAGCTTGACTGTTAGCGCCGATGTAAAACTGACCCCCTAGCGCCGAAGTAAAACTGACCCACCTGAGCGAGCATGGCAGCTTTTTCAGGGCTGCCAATGCTGACTCAGGAGCAAGCAGTGGAGATACGAGTATTGGCCCGAAGGGGCGAGAGCGTCAGAGCGATCGCCAAGCAATTGGAGTGCTCTCGCAACACGGTACGCCGGTACCTTCGAGACGACGGGGCACAACGATATGGACCACGTGAGCCCCGTGCCTGTAAGCTCGACGAGTACAAGGGGTACCTGCAGGAGCGGATCGAGCAGGCTCGCCCCCGATGGATTCCGGCAACCGTGCTGCTGCGTGAGATTCGCGAGCGCGGATATACCGGCGGAATCAGCCAGCTCAAGGCATGGGTAGCGCCATTCAAGACGAGCGAGCCCGAACCCTTGGTCCGGTTCGAGACGGCGCCAGGCAAGCAGATGCAGGCCGACTTCACCTATGTCCGCCGTGGCCGTGACGCTCTGCTGGCGTTCGTTGCCACGATGGGCTACAGCCGAGCGAGCTTCGTAAAGTTCGTCGCCGCGTCCGGCGAGGATGCTGGCACGCTCTGCACAGGCTTGCGCGAAGCCTTCGACTACTTCGGTGGCGTGCCCGAGCACGTGTTGTTCGACAACACCAAGGCAGTGGTCATTGAGCGCGATGCATACGGCGAAGGCCTGCACCGATGGAACAGCGACTTGCTAGAGTTGGCCGAAGCCTGCGGCTTCACGCCGAGGCTGTGTCGGCCTTATCGCGCCAAGACCAAGGGCAAGGTGGAGCGCTTCAACGCTTACCTCAAGGGCAGCTTCGTGGTACCACTGGCGGCAACGGTGGAAGCCAGCGGACTTCGTCTGGATGCGAACCTGGCCAATGTGCACGTCCGCCGCTGGCTCGACGAAGTCGCGAACGCCCGCATCCACGCCACCACCAAGGCGGTGCCCGCCGTGATGCTGGAGCAGGAACGAGCGGTCATGCTTGCGGCGCCAGCTCTCAAGGCCGTTCCGCCAGAACGTCAGCGCGTGGCCGTGCCGGTGGAGAGCTTGCAGCACCCGTTGGCGGTGTACGACGCATTGCTGGAGTTGGCCCGATGAGCTTGCAACATGACCGTATCGTCGCGCTGTGCGACCAGCTCAAGTTGGCACGTCTCGCCAGTGACTGGGCAGCGCTGGCGCAGGATGCAGCGCGGCAGGAGAAGAGTTTCGCCGACTTCCTTGAAGCCGTGCTCACCGGCGAAGTGCAGGCACGCGAGGAGCGCAAGCGCACCACGCTGAGTCGGCTGGCAACGATGCCCGCCATCAAGACGCTGGAGCAGTTCGACTGGACGCAGGCCGCGGGAGCACCCAAAGCCCAAATTATGGAGTTGGGCCATCTGACGTTTGTCGAGCGTGCGGAGAACGTCGTGCTCTTAGGCCCCAGTGGCGTGGGCAAGACACACATTGCACTGGCCCTGTGTCAGCGCGCGGTGATGGCGGGACACAAGGCACGGTTCATCTCCGCGGCCGATCTGATGATGCAGTTGGCAGCAGCCAAGGCTCAGGGCCGGCTACGAGAGTACTTCAACCGAGCGGTGCTGGGGCCAAAGCTGTTGGTGATCGACGAGATCGGTTACCTGCCATTCGGGCGTGATGAGGCCAATCTGTTCTTCAACGTAGTGGCAAAGCGCTACGAGCGCGGATCGATGGTCCTGACGAGCAATCTGCCATTCACGCAATGGTCAGGTGCGTTCGCCGACGATCAGACCCTGACCGCTGCCATGCTTGATCGCCTGCTGCATCATGCGCACATCGTTCAGATCATGGGCGAGAGCTTCCGTCTCAAGGACAAGCGCAAGGCGGGTCAAACGACCAGGAGAGCCCCGCTGACTTAATAAACGGGGTCGCACTATGGTGCGGCCAGTGGCCTGGGTGGGTCAGATTTACTTCGGCGATCTCAGCCAAAGTGGGTCAGATTTAGATCGGCGTTGACGGACGTGTCAGGAATTTCGTGTGCTGAGGTCGGTTAAAAGATCTCAGCTGATGGCGGCGGTGAATCGCTCGCCGAACAGAATGGCGAACTGATTGACTGCTTGCCGCCAGGTGATAGGCGGCATCTTCCAATCCTTTTCGATGTTGCGCAAGGCCAGAAACAGCAGTTTGCTGGCGGCTTCGTCGCTCGGGAAGTGGCCGCGGTTCTTGACGATCTTGCGCAACTGCATGTGCATGCTCTCGATGGCGTTCGTCGTATATACGATTCGACGCACCTCGGGCGGATAGGCGAAGAAGGGGATCACCTGTTCCCATTGGCGCTGCCACATGGCCGCGACGGTAGGGAATTTGCGCCCCCACTCGCTCTGCGCAAAGGCGTCGAGCGCCGCTGCCGCCGCCTCGGCCGTGGCGGCCTGATAGATCGGCTTGATCGCGGCAGCCAGCGACTTGCGGTCCTTCCAGCTCGCCAGATTCAGCGAATTGCGGATCAGATGCACGATGCAGGTCTGGATTTGGGCGGCCGGATAGACCGCCTCGATCGCTTCGGGGAAGCCGCGCAAACCATCGACCACCGCGATCAGGATGTCGTGCAAGCCGCGGTTCTTCAACTCGTTGAAGACCTTCAGCCAGAACTTGGCGCCTTCCGTTTGCTCGATCCACAAACCCAGCACTTCCTTGCGGCCGTCGGCGCGGATGCCCAACGCCAGATAGACCGCCTTGTTCTTGACCGTGCCTTCGTCGCGGATCTTCAGCCGCAGCGCGTCAAAGTACACGATCGGATACATGGCCTCGAGCGGGCGTTGCTGCCATTGCTCGACGTCGGCCAGCACCTCGTCGGTGACCGTGGAAATCAGATCGGGCGACACCTGCAGCCCGTACAGTTCCAGCAGATGGCCCTGAATCTCGCGCACGCTCATGCCGCGCGCATACATGCTGATGACGTGGTCGTCGAAGCCCGGCAGCCGGCGTTGATACTTGCCGACCAACTGCGGCTCGAACGTCGCCTGCCGATCGCGTGGAATATCCAGCGTCAGTTCGCCGTTGGGCGTGAGGACCGTCTTGCGGCTTGTGCCGTTGCGGTGGTTGCCCGCCTTGCCTTGCTCGGCCTCGGTTTCCAGATGGTGGCTCAACTCGGCCGCGAGCATGCGCTCGGCCAGTTGCTTCTTGAGCTGGCCGGCCAAGCCCGATTCGCCCAGGATCGACTCGGCATCCTTGCTCTGCACCTGGGCAAGCAGTTGATCGATCAGCTCATCGGGGAACAGCTTCGGCGCCTTCGGGTTCTTGCTCTTCTTGGTCACGGTTGCATCGGTCATAGGACGTTATTTCCGTTATCGTCTCATGGCCTCGGCACACTAAAAATCTGACAGGCCCGCGTTGACACTTGACCAACTCCTCGGCGAAGCTCTTCTTCAATTGCTGCGTTACGACCGCCTTTGTGACAGCCGTGCTCTTCTGGGTTACGGCATTGAAGTTGGTGTCAGTCACGCATTGCCCGTAAGCGGCGAGCTTACGCTTGCGCTCGATCTCACTCACAACCAACTGTTCGTTTTCGGACAGGAGCTTGCGGGCTTTCAGCTCCTGAAGCTCGTTCGTGATCTTTCTGCGTTCAGCGACAACGTCTTGCGCCCCAAGCGCGGCCACCCTTTCCTCGAGCTGCCCCTTAAGAGCTTGAACGACAGGGCTTACGACTGTGAGGTTTGGGCGGTCCGATGCGATGTCCACATTGTCCGCCAAGGCACTCGTCACAGCGTCCCTACGGCGCTCGTTTTCTTCAATTGCTCTTCGCACGCCGGTGACAAGCTCCTCATGGTCGATTGCAAGCTCCGTGAGCGTTGCTTCGACTGCCTCTGTCGAAGTGTTGAGTTCGCTGAACGCTTGCCGCAAGCGTGAGTACCTCTCCCGCAAATTGCGCAGCTCCTGCTCGACGGGCGAGGTAACAAAGGCCTCAAAACTCTGCAGTCGTTCGGCCGCATCGGCCTCAAAGCCCTGCTGGCACAGTACGCAGCGCGCCTCTGCATCAACAACTGGAAAAGGTTGTCCGGGATAGGCATGTTCATGCGAAAACGTGCGGGCTGCCTCCCACATCTCCTTCCAAGGCTCAGCCCCTGTTCCAGACAGCAGACCCTCGACGAACGTCGCCTCCTTCTGCCTCCGAGCAGCTTCACTTTTTCGCTTGCCTTCCGTTCGGGCATCCAGCACTGCGGCAATCGCTTCGTCCGACAACTCCCGCTCCACCGTCTGCACATGAACAAGGAGTCCCTTGACCCGGCCGAGCCGGTTGGTCAGTTGCTGCCGTACCTTGACGGGATCATTGGCGTTGAGGTCCACAAGGGACTTTTCCAGAGTCGCCAGCCGCTCAGTCTCTTCGGGCGACAGACGCGACAAAGCATGGACGGCCTCGATCCGCCATCACGGTGATGGCCTTCGGGCCTGTCCACGCGCCGCCACCAATGCCGAGCACGTGAGAAATCTGGAGTTTGAGGACTTTGGCGCCATTGGGATCGACGCCTGATTCGATCGTCCCTGCACTGCCCTTGTTGCGTTTGCGCAGGACTTCGCCGACGTGGTTTGCGAGCATGTCTTCGATATGGCATTCGGTTTTGACTCGTTCAACCACTTCGGCGCCGGGGGCGTAGGTGATGGGGGTTTCCAGAACGACGGATTGCGAGGCGGCCACGGCGGTGGCGCTTGACAGGGATAGGGCTGCGAAAAGGTAGGACTTCATGTTGGAATTGGCGAATCGGAACTACGAGTGCGGTAGTGTCGTGTGTTCGTGGCGCGGCTGTGAGGCTCTTAGAAGCCTGGCTAGCCTTGTAGCGCTCGGAGGAACGCCAAGCTCTTATCGGTCGGAATATAAACGACACTTGGAATATCGATATTTTAAAAAATAAGACCATGCACGATAATTCCGGGGCCAAAATAGTGCAAGTTGCTGGCGAGAGACTACATAAATAACAACTCGATGACATCAATTTTGAAAACCAAGCGCACTTTGCGCACCAAATTTTCCACGTATTTTAATAACCTCTCAAACGAGAGATATCAGGGACCCCAAAATAATAATTCATCCGTTATTTTTTTGATACGCCTCGAATATATCAACGATATCTCTCACGACGCCCTGGACTTCGCCGCGCTTGAGTAAAAATTCACTAATTCTTGAATCCAATTTTTCATTGGACCAGATCAATTTCGCATCATCTCCGGATTCGATGAGGAAGATCTTATGACCATCATCCAAAAGGCTTCCTACCGCAACCAGATGCTTATAGTCACTTTCCGTTGCGCTCGAATCCGTACCTGGAAAAGCCCTTTTTGAAAGTTCTGCATAGGAAACTGACACTGGCAATTCGTAGAGAATTTTATCTTCAACACTTCCTTTCATGCAATTCATCACGGAAAGCAGGCTGATATCGCTATCGAGTGTCGCATTCAACGACCAGATCAGCGTACCGCCTATAAAATAGGAGAAGCATCCGTTCTTGAAGTGCTCTGTCGACCATGAATCGACGGCATCACACCAAATCGCGAAACTATCGGGATTTCCCACAAGCATTTTTACTTTCCTTTGAAACCCAGTGCACGGCGAACAGAAATTGGAATACTCGAAACATCCAGAGGTGCCTTCGCATCACCAGTAGACCCACTCCAATGATAAACCCCATTTCCGTCCGAATAGAACCTGTTAATACTGCCCTCAGCATCGATCGCATATCGCGACTTTTCTCCCCCTGGGATCGATGAGTTGAAAAGATCCAGCGAGTTGCGGGGTTCAATACCGGCGTTCGGACGATTACCTGGCATTCCGGCAGTGTGTTTTGAATTTGACTGAATTTGAAGACCGTTGTCGGCGGTTACCGTGTCAGGAATAGGTAATCTGTTGTTCCCGTTGCTCCCATTGGCATTGTCCTTGCCGCCGCTGGAAGACGTCAGAGCATTGTCCGGTAAGCCAGAGCCTGGCGTTACCACAGGTGTCACTACCATGCCGCACGCACCTGGCCCTACCGGACAGGGGACCGGTGTCACCACCGCGCCGGCAGTCCCGCTCGGCCCCTTCGGGCCAGTTGGCCCGCCCAAGTCGTCCGGATTGACAAGCGGCCCCTGCGGTCCATTTGCCTTTACCAGTTCACCGAACTGACCGGCGATATTGGTCGCGCCACGGATCGCACTCTTTGCCTCGTTGAGTGCGTAGTCGCGTGCCCGGGCCTGAATGTCTGTAACCGGGTCCAGTGGACCATACCCGAACATCCCGGTCGCTTTCAACTGCTCCTGCTCATTGGCATACTGCCGCCCCCGCTGCTCCGAGGCAAGCGTCTCGGCGTAGGCTGGATCATTAGATGGCACGTTGAGTGCGCAATGAATCAATGCACAAGCCGCGTCGGCCAGACGCTGCCGGTCCTCGGGCGACTTTCCTTCCTGCAGTCGTGCAAGCGCCCTTTCCTCGTGATCATGCATTTGCCGATTATAGGAGTCAGCCATCCCGGCCGTACCCGCCGCCGCATTGCCCCCGATTGCGCCCGCCACAGCCGTCCCCACTAGCTGCAACAGCTTGTCCTTCGTAGCAGAGTCAACTCCGAGGCTCCCAAGGTTCGCATCCAGCGCCGCAATCGCCGCCGTCGATGCCGCTACACCCGCCGCACCAGTACCAAAATCCCCACCCAGCGCCTTGCTAACCAGCCCGCCCACAAGTCCGTGGACGGCAACCTTCACGTATTCGTCCTGCCCCTTTAGGACATTCCCCACCTGGTTGTAAATGATCGGCGCCGCCTGCTGGATAGTCTCGCCGGTCAATTGCCGGAGCGCCTGCTCATCCTTGACCTTCTGCGCGTCGAAGATCTTGTCGATGCTCTGGTTCGCGTTCTCCGTATCGCGGTTCAGGCTGGCGAGCGTTTCTTCCACCGTCTTGCCGGTTTTGGCCTGTTGGCCGTCGGCATCCGTAATCGTTACGGTGCCAGCGGCAATCGCGCTCTTGGTTGTGCCTGATGCGTTGCCCGTGATCGGCTTCTGGGCATTGCCCGCCGCACTCGCCATTGCGGTATTGGCGAGGTTGCCGGCCAGGTTCAGGTTACCTAGAAGCTCGGTATGGGCCGCTTGAACCGGCCCCAGGTTCGGATCGCTGGCCTCCACGCTCTTACCCGCACTAAAACTCGCCGCAAACTGCGAAGAACTGCTGCTGTATTCCGCCTTGTTCTCGATATCGCTCGTCGTCAGCGTGCCGGTGGTCAGGCTGTTCTTCGACGAATCGGCCGTGCTGGCCAGGATGCCGCCCTTCAGGTCGGTGTTGCCCTTGACGTTGACATCGAACCCGCCCTGGCCGGCATAGATTCCGCTCTGCTCACGCACCGATGCGTAGGTGCTGTCCGTCTTGCCGCTCGCCATCGTGGCCGATGCATTGACGGTCGTGCCGTAGCAGATCGGCGGCACGCAGATGCTGGCCTGCATGCCCGACGACGACTCCTTGGAGTGGTAGATCTCCGTATCCTGCCGGCTTTCGATATTGAGATCGCGTCCGACCGATCCCTCGATGCGATCCGCTATCAGTTGCGCGCCCTTGAGGTTCGTATCGCGACCGCTCGTGACGGTCAGGCTGTCAGTTGCGCTGACGTGCAAATTCTCGTTGGTGAGCGATTCACCATTGGCCTTCGCCTTGTTCTGCGCGGCGGACAGTTCCAATGTGAAGCCGTTCTGCGCCCCACCGATCGCAAAGCCAACACCCACCCCAAAGTTATTGCCGCTGCTGCGACTATCGTTCTTGGTGCGGTCCTGCGCGCTTTCGAGCGCCACGTCACGGGCAGCCACCAGATCGACGGTCTTGCCGCTGATCTGCACGCCCCGTCCGGTGATATCTCCGTCCGTGGCAAAGCCGTCGGCATCCTTCTGTCCCGATCCTGTCGCAACGACAGTGACGGCATTACCCGCCTTCACGGTAGTGCCCTGCTGGCTGCTGGCGGTACTGTGCGACTCGCTCTGCTGGCTGCCGCCGCCGACGCTGACCGTGACCTTGATGACTTGCGGCGTCTGCTGGCCCGCGCTGGTCAGCACCTCCTTGCCAATCACGCCACCGTTTACCAGTGCCAGGCCGGCTTGGGCTGCATAGAGCGCAGCCACCTTCCCATCCTTGCCATCCTCGACGGACCGTGCAGCGGCCTCGACTGCCTTCGCAGCGGTAATGCTGTAGCCCGAAAGCGCCAGCGTGACACCGTACTGGCTCGACTTGTCGACCTGGTTATGCGCACTGTCATCGGTGCCGGGGTCCAGCACCACGTTCTTGCCGATCAGCGTCACGTCCTGGCCCGCGGCGATATCCGCACCACGCGCCGTCAGGTCGTCCTTGGCGGAGATGCTCACGCTGCCGTTCTGACTCACGATCTGACTGCGGATCGTGTTCTCGGAGGTACCGCTTGCATCCACGTGATGGGATTCGGTGCGGACGCCGGTCATGCCGGTATAGCCGTCGCCGCCCAGGTCGCCGATCACGCGGCTACTGCTATCGCTGCGCTGCGACTTGGATTCCTGGCCCGAAAGAATATCGACGCGCCCCTGCTTCGCGGCAATCGCGATGTCGTTCTCCGCCGCCACGCCGCTGCCGGCAATGCGCACATCGCCCGTGCGGCTGACGATGGATACGGAATCGCCCGTCACCGTGCTGGCGTTCTGCTGACTGACAGCCAGATCACCGCTTGCACTGCTCTTCTGCGTGCCAAACGGCAACGTCGATACACCGCTGTTGTTGGCGCTACCGTTCAGGTTGCGGCCAACATCGCCGAGCGTCGCCACAGCGGTACTGATCTTCCAGCCGCTCGAGTTCGAGGACGTTGATTCGCTGTAGGTGTCGGTCGACGCCTCGATACTGACATTGCGCTGGGCGTCAAGCGTGGCCTTGCCACCAGCGCTGATGGCCGACCCGTGCAGCAGGATGTCGCCATCGATTGGCTTGCCAGCCGCATCGGACTGACCGTTGCCAGTGGCGCGCAGCGTAATGTCTCCCGCACCAGTCAGCGAACTGCCGCTATTGGTGACGCTTTCGACATGGCTCGTGGCATTGCTCGAATTCTTGCCAAACGTGATGGCCACCTGCGGCGCCGTACCGGCTGAGTGGCCGATTTCGCCAAGGCTCTGCTTGACGCGCGTGACCGTGCTATCCGACTGATTGTTGGCCTGCAGGTTGCGGATCGTGTCGAGCGGCGTGCCGACCAGATGGATACCGAAGGTCGTGGACCGGCTGCTACTGCTGCTGTCTTGCACCACGCTGTCGACACCGGTCGTAACCGTGATGTTCTCGGCCTGGATCGCGATATTGCCAGCGTCCTTGTTATCGCCAGTGCGTCCTGCGATCAGGTCGCTGCCGACGATAGTGGCATCCTTGGCCGCGACAATCGTGACGTTACCGTTAGTAGCCCCCACCGTGGAACGGGCATCGCTCTGCGTCACGGCCACCGTATGCGAGTTCGACTTGGCATCGCTGCTGCCAGCCGACATGCCGATGCCGCCCTTGCCTGCCGAGAACGACAACCCGGACGCCGAGCGCTCGTGCGCTTCCGTCGATTCGTGCGTGTTCTGGCCAGCTGTGATCAGCACATCGCCACGAGTGGCCGTCAGGTTCACGGCGTCGGTCGCCGCGATGGCACTCTGGCGGACCAGCAGGTCGTTGCCCGCCACCGCAGTCACCGTGTCACCGCTGATCAGGCTGCCGACGCCAACGTTTTCATACGCGGAAGTAGCGTCGTAGCTCGACTTGCGCGAGAGGAAGCCGCTGCTGCGCGACCGCTGTTCGCTGCTCTCTTCGTGCACTTCGCGGGCTTCGGCGACGACGATATCGTCCTTCGCCACCAGCGTCACATTGCCGCCTGCAGTGCCGGTGCCAGCCGCGAGATTCGAGCCAATCACGCCAAGCGTTCCGCCCGCGCTCTTCTCGGCGGTGATGCCGTTGGCCGCCAACACATCGGAGACGATGTCGGCCTGGCCCGCGCCAACCCGCACGTTACTGCCGGCCTGCACCGACGTGCCACGCACGGTCTCGCCATAAGAGGATTGCGTAAAGCTGGATTGCTCCCGGTTCGATTGCGCGCCCGCGCTGTGCGCGTGGGTGTCCGTGGCATTGACGATGGCCACGTTTTGCCCGGCCACCAATGTGGTGCTGTCTCCGGACTGGATGTTTGCGTTCGTCAGCGTCATGTCGCGGCCGGCGACGGCGGTCACGTTCTCTCCCGCCTTGACGGTGCTGCCCACGTTCACGACGGATCGATCACGCAGATAGTCCTGCCCACCATGCGCCGTCGCATCCTGCGTCGTGCCCGTCACGATAGTGCCGAGGTTGATATCCCGCCCCGCCGCCAGCAACGCATTGCCCCCGGCATTGACCCCCGCGCCCACCATGCTGATGTCACGCCCGGCCAGGACGGCCACGTTGTTCGTCCCTGAGATCGACGCCGCCGCGCCAACCCCGGTGGCGCTCGCACTATTGCCGTTGGCCAGTGTGGTGGTATTGGTGATCGTCTGCGATTCGTTGATGACGTCTCGCCCGGCGGATACCACCACATCCTGCCCGCCAATACGGCCGCCAAGATTGCGCACATCCTGCGTGGCACTTACAACGGTCGTACCTGTTCCACCGATGCTGCCCCGGTTGACGATATTGCCGCCCACTACCTGCGTGGCGATGTCCCCAACGATCGCGCCGCTGTTCTCCACGTTGCCGGTGGCGCTAATCGCCACGGATTTGCCGGCGACGAGTGCGCCCGTGGCATTCAGGTCCACGCCATTGCCTTGCGCCAGATAGACCTTGGGCACCAGTACCGCTTGCGTCGTGCCATCGGGCAACGTCACGTCCTGCGACACCATCCACACCATGTCGGTGGTGAGCTGGCGCATCTGCTCGTCGGTCAAACCCACGCCTGGCGTGAGATCAAACGTCTTGGCATAGGTGACGCCGTTGTTCATCAGCGCCTTGTATTCCTCCAACTGGTCGGTATAGCCGGTCAGGAACGTCTTGCCCGTCAGTTGCGTGATCTGATCGCGGACCAGTTTCTCTTCATAGAATCCGTCGCCCAGGCGCTTCTGTGTCTTCTGTGGGTCCAGGCCCAGCGCGTTGAGCATGTAGTCGCTGGAGATGAAGTTGGTGTACTGCGTGAAGCGCGGGTCCGTGGCGACGAGGTAGGTGTCGCCCGGCGCCGTGCGGATGCGGTACAAGCCGTTGGTCGGCAGCTTGAGGTTGGGAATCCCGCCCTGTGCCGTGCCCAGCGTCTGCGGGGGCCGCGCTTGTCCCCTCACCCCAGCTACCGCACTGGTCCCGCTCGCGTTGACGGAAGTGGCCGCACCCGCACTGCCGGAGGCGCCTGCCAACTGGGTGCCGCTGGCACCGCCACCTGACACACTGGCCCCTGTCACCGCCGCGCCGACAGCGTTCACCGAGGCCACTGTCACGTTCTGGGCCGTGGTCTGCACTGCCTGATTGGCTGTTGCGATGGCCGGCAGCGCGGCCGTCGTGGTCGGTGCCTGTGGCGCATCCGGGAATGCCACGACCTGCCATTCCTGGCTGCCGCCTGTGCGCTGATGCCAATAGAACGTGGAGGTATCTTGCGTGGTGACGGTTTGCTGCAGCACCGTGCCCACATCCTGAATCGTGCCGTTTGCCGCTACCCGCACCAGGCTGCCTCCGGCGGCCATTGTCGAGGACTGGTTCAGGATGTTGCCGTTGTTGCTATTGATGCGGATATTTCCCGCCGCCTGAATCCTCGCCGCGTCGGTGGCGCTCACGAGCTGGTCAGTGGCCGTCATCGTGACGGTCGTACGTGAGATCTCGTTGAAGTCGTGACCGAAGTTTGCCTGACGGACTTCATCCGGCCGGATATGGATGTTCGGGTCCCAGTCCGGCCAGAAGGTGATGCTGTAGGTCGAGCCGTTGTCCTGGATCGACTGATAGTACTGGGTAGGTCTGGTTGCAATTGGCCGCGTGCAGATGCCGGTGTCGATGTCGCAGTTTGGCCCAGTCAGCAGGCTGCCATATTCCTCGATCGGGAACTGCGTGAAGGACAGTGTCTGGTTGGTGGTGTTGAGGTTGGTTACCGTCGACTTATCCACCGTCACCGTAATCGGCGCACGCAACGCGTTGGTTTGAGGCGTGCTGACTGGGGCGTTTTGCGTGCTCCAGGACCATGCCGGGAACGTCACACTGCCGTGAGCATTCAATTCGGCACTGGGAAGTCCGGCCTGCCAGAGCGTGAGTGTCTGGACAGCGGTCTGCACGGGTGTTCCAGCCGTCGTCACGATGCTCGTGCGCGTGTTGCTGACCTGATTGGCCGCGATGTCAATGTCGCCATCGGCCTCGATCGTTGCCGACCGATTGATCAGCGCATTCACCTGGTTGGCCAGCAACCCGGTGTTGGGGTCGCGCGTGCCATCGCGGGCGATCTGCAGGTTGCCTGCGCTGTAGAGCGTGGCTCCGTCCAGATTCTGCACCGAGTTGCCGGCGTAGAGGTTCAGGTTTCTGACGGCGGCCATCAGTGCCGATGGTCCGTTATTGACGATATCGGTCCCTTGCACCTGGACGTTGTTGCCGATCACCGTCCCCGTGTTGATCATCGTCGGGCTGCTGACCTGAACCGTGTCACCTTCGATGCGTCCCGCATTCGAGACAAGGTTGCTGGCCGTGACGGTGGTATTGGCCGAGTTGATATCCGCGCCTGCCGCGTTCATCACGTTGGTACCGGAAACGGTCAGCGCGCCCGCCGATTGCAGGGCTGCCGTATTGGTAAGCGTGCCGGTGGCCGCCACCTTCATGCTCCCGTTGGCACGCAGCAGGTTGGATGCGTCGTTGGTGTAGTCACCGGCCACGTTCAGTGTCAAGTCGCGGCCAGCTATCATGGTCCCGCTGCCGGACACGCCGCCCGCCACGGCAACATCCTGGTTCGCCTTGACCGCGCCGCCCAGGTTGGACAGGGAAACCACATTCAGCTTGACGTCCGCGCCACCCAATACCTGCCCACCGGCGTTGTTGAGCGTTGCACCGGTCTGGTTGAGCGTCAGGCTCTGGCCGTACAGTGTGCCGCCGCGGTTGTCGAGCTGCGACCTGACCTGCAGATCCAGCGCGCGGCTTGCCGCCACCTGTCCGCCTGTTATGCCATTCGTGTTGTTGGCAAGGGTCTGTGCGGCGATGGTGACGTCGCCATTGCCGCCGAGCCTGCCCGCCGTATTGGTGAGTGCATTGGTCGCCGTGAGGGTCGTCACGCCATCGCCCGCGTTGACCAGTGAGCCCCGCGTGTTGTCAATGCCGGCGGCGGAGACCGTAGCCTTGCTGTGGGTGCCATTGGCCGCGAGCATGCCGTCCTGATTGACCACCGCCCCGCTGGCCACCACGTCCAGGTCGCCGGCCGTTTGCGCGGAGCCGGCGGTATTGTCCACGGTGCCACCGCTGGCGAGCGAAAGGCCGGTCTGGCCATAGACGCTGCCCTGCCGGTTGACCAGGTTGCCTAACGCGATATAAGCCAAGACTTCGCTGAGCCGGTAGCGTACCGACTTACGCCCCAACCGAACGCCGATCGGGTGATCTGCATCATAGGCGTCAGATGCCTGGTTCATTTTCTCGTAGGCACCGCTGCGACTATCGCCGGTGAGTTTGATCAACTCTTTGATGTCGATAAGACGATCGCAGTGGCAATCGATAAGATTGCCGATCGACGCAACACCACTACTTTCTGCTTTCCATCGGGCAGCAGACAGCCCTGTAGATACGCGATTCACGCCCACTCCCTTCCGCCTTTGCGGAATCGTTGAACAGTAGATGTCTTGAAAGTGAAGTTCGCGCGGAAAAATGGCGCGGTCAGGCAGAGCGAAGCCCTTCGATGCGATGATCGAAACGGTTAGCGTCTGAGCAGAATGATTCTTTGAGAATTGCCCGTGGGGCTTATACGGAGTGTCCCTCGCAAGGACTCTCACAACGTAGGTAGGGCTACGTATTTTGGATTGTGCTCCGCAGCGATTGGGCGCCGCTTTAGCAGGTCAAACTATCGCAGGCAAGTGTGAGGCACCAACTACGATGGACGTCATTGGATCATCACCGGTGCGAAAAATCAATCAAAATGTGCGCCACGGCGCGCTCACGGCTGCTTCAACCCCGACAGTCGATGCGGAGCCGAAGGGCTCGTGTTTGAGTGGTCCTGCTTGGGGTCGAGATCGCCAAACGCAACAGAGGAACCGAGAGTTGTCCGCGAGAGTCCAGCTGCATCTATCCACATCTAGCGTCA
Organism: Cupriavidus sp. H19C3; assembly: GCF_049393815.1. NCBI lineage: Bacteria > Pseudomonadati > Pseudomonadota > Betaproteobacteria > Burkholderiales > Burkholderiaceae > Cupriavidus > Cupriavidus sp. H19C3. Next base: position 4,031,927 of record NZ_CP184985.1, on the reverse strand, counting down.
ATGGGGTGGGACTTAGGGGTAGGACGCCCACATCAAAAGCGGAAACCCTTTATTTTCGTGGCTTCCCAGCAACAGTTCGATTCCCGCCGGCAATAATGAAACCCCAACCGTTCTCGGTTGGGGTTTTTTCTTGCCCGATCGCGCCGGTTCCCGCGTGTTCGCGGGATTCCTGCGGAAGCCTGCGGACTTCGCAGCTCACACTATCGGCCCGTTTCAGGCCACATTCCACTCTCTCTCCTGGCCATTCCTCGCTCCGACCTCGCCCTCTGAAACCGGCCCGAAGTCCGCAAAGGCCATAAGTCAGCGCTATACAGATCAAATAGTTACGCGCGGACGAATCAAGCGGTTGGATTGCAGCATCGGGGAGCAAAGGAAACCCCGTAGTTGTGTTTTGTCGGTATATATTGACAACTACCGACGTAATGCAACATCATGGTGGCATGGAAACTTCGCACCAGACCATTCTGGATCTCGCCGCCGAGCGCGGCCTGATACGCCCGCGCGATCTCGATGCGCTGGGTCTGCCCAGTGTCGCACTCACGCGGCTGGTTCGGCAGGGCCTGCTCGTCCGCGTGGGTCGCGGTCTGTACGCCCGTCCCGATCGCAGCGTATCCGAGCATGGCACGCTGGCCGAGGTGGCCCGCAAACACCCGCAAGCCATCGTCTGCCTGCTGTCAGCACTGCGGGTGCACGACCTCACCACGCAATCGCCATTCGAGGTCTGGCTGGCGATTCCCAACAAGGCGCGTGCACCGAAGATGGATTATCCCCCGCTGCGCATCGTGCGCTTCTCAGGTGCCGCGCTGACCGATGGGATTGAAGAGCACCAGATCGATGGCGTGACCGTGCGCGTGACCAACGTCGCCCGCACCGTGGCCGACTGCTTCAAGTTCCGCAACAAGATCGGCCTCGATGTCGCGATGGAAGCCCTGCAGGAAGCCTGGCGAGCCAAGCGCGTGAGTATGGACGAACTCTGGCGCTATGCATCGCTGTGCCGAGTGGCCAATGTGATGCGCCCCTACATGGAAAGCTTGTCATGAACCAGCGCAACACGGCCGCTTCGGTGCGGGCCCGCCTGCTCACCCGCGCCCGCGAGACCCGACAAGACTTCAATCTGGTCTTGACCCGCTACACCCTTGAGCGGCTGCTGTACCGACTCAGCGTTTCGCCCCATGCTGACCAGTTCCTACTGAAAGGCGCGCTACTGTTCGACTTGTGGTTCGACATCCCGCACCGGCCGACGCTGGATGCGGACTTTCTGGGTTTTGGTTCGGCCGAGTTGCCACGCCTGGAGGCCGTCTTCAAGGACGTCTGCGCGATGGAGACTGACGACGGTGTTACGTTTCGACCGGACACCGTTCAAGCGGCGGAGATCCGCAAGGAGGCCAACTACGCCGGCGTGCGCGTCACCTTGCTCGGACTGATCGATGGAGCGCGCTGCCCGATTCAGGTCGACATCGGTTTCGGCGATGCCGTCACACCAGGGCCGGAAGATGTCCAGTACCCCGTGATGCTATCGGAGTTCTCGGCGCCGAAACTGCGCGTCTATCCGCGCTACACCGTGGTGGCAGAGAAGCTGGAGGCCTTGGCCTCGCTGGGTATCGCCAACAGCCGGATGAAGGATTACTTCGACCTTTGGATCTTGTCGCGGTACACCGAATTTGACGGCGACACCCTGCGACGCGCGATTCGGGCAACCTTCGATCGACGCAAAACGACGTTGCCCCCGGACATCCCCTTTGGCCTGACGGATGGTTTTGCGCAAGATGCGCAAAAGCAGACGCAGTGGCAGGCGTTTCTGGGAAAGAACAGACTCGAAGCGCTGCGCCTGGAGGACGTCGTGGTGTCGCTTCGAGATTTCCTGCTTCCAGTCATCGCTGCGGCGAACGCTGATGCCGACTACCCGCAACACTGGCCGGCTGGCGGACCCTGGTTGTCAGTGGCAGGGTGAAACCAGTCAAAGCCCGACCCGTGCTCGCTGCTCATCCCACAGCGCGGGTGGATCAACCGCCAGGTCGAACAACGTGATGTGGTTCGGAAGTGCGTCGTCCAGGATGGCCGCCACGACATCGGGCGCCAGCGTAGTCAGGTTGACCATACGGCTGACGTAGCTGTGGTCGATGTCCTCCCGCGTGGCGATCTCCTTCAAGGACTTTGCTTCCCCCGATTCCAGCATGGCCAGCCAGCGGTGGCCCCTGGCCAGTGCCAGTTGGATGGATGTCGGTGCCACATCCCACGGTCTGACCGGTGCGGTTTCGCCGTTCGGCAAGGTGACCAGCTTGCGGCCACTACGGCGCTTGATCTGGATCGGTACCGACAGGGTCAGCCGGCCACCACTCGCCTCAACGATGTCCGGCTCGCCAGTTTTCTGGATGCGGATGTCGCTCATGCCAGGGCCTCCTCAGTTTGCTCGACCGGCTCGGGACGCAGTTCCAGCACCAGCCATTCGATGCCGTTGGCGCGCAGTCGTACTTCGAGGTCGTTGGGCGACACGATCACCTTCTCGACCAGCAATTTCACGATCCGTGTCTGCTCCGCCGGGAACAGTTGATCCCAAATCGCGTCGAGTCGGGTCATGGCCACGGTGATCTTGGCTTCGTCCAAGGTCGGGTCGAGCTTGATCGCCTGCGGCAGGATCTCACCCAGGAGATTCGGAGCGCGCAAGATCGCCCGCAGCTGGTCGAGCACCTGTTAGCGCCGAAGTAAAACTGACCCACCGGGGGTGCGGCAAGAATCTTGGACTGTTTTATGCCGCGATTCCGAGACTCTCCCGGTATGCGATCGGGCTCAGGGGTAATCCCCCCGCTGGATAAGCGGGTCGGCAAGTAGAATATTCCAGCAAAAGGGGTTCTACGGATGAAGAAGTCGAAGTTCACGGACAGCCAGATCATGGAGGCGCTCAAACGCGCGGAGTCGGGCCTGGCGGTGCCGGAGATTTGTCGCGAGATGGGCATCAGCACGGCTACCTTCTATAACTGGCGCGGGAAGTACGGCGGCATGGATGTGTCGCTGATGGCGCGGATGAAGGAGCTGGAGGCAGAGAATACCCGGCTGCGCAAGATCTACGTCGAAGAGAAAATCAAGGCCGAGATCGTTGCTGAGGCGCTGGCAGATTTGGGTTGAGTTTCCTGTATCTGCGCAACGTGAAGGGCTTCGGGTGGAACCATAAGCGCGTCTACCGGATTTACCGGGAGCTGGAACTCAACCTGCGCATCAAGCCGCGCAGGAGACTGGTGCGTCAGGCGCCGGAGCCGTTGACGGTGCCAGTCTCGGTGAACGCGGTATGGTCGATAGACTTCATGCACGACCAACTGCATGGGCATCGGTGGCATGACGCCAAAACAGCGGCTCTTGGCCGCAGCATAGTCTCTACTTCCGCCCCGCGTTAAAAGCGCGGGATTACCATTGTCCGGCACCGCCCCCCAGCGTGTGCCGGAATCCGGAATCCCCAAGGAATACTGCCCTTGGGGATTTTTTTGCCCGGCTTGTGGGTCATCACTTGCGGGTCTCCTCGTGACTCCCGCGATCCGGGCATGGCGTCCAGCCGGATTACTCGCTTCGCGCCGGAATTCCCGCCAGCAGTGGTCCGAGTCCCTCGGCGATGGTGAGGTGGGCGATCACCGCATCGCGCAGCTTCTGATACGGCATGCCCGAGAGCATTGCGGTCTGCACGGCGGCCATCACTTCGCCGGCCTCCGCGCCGATCATCGTGAAGCCGACGATCCGATCGTCGTCCTGGGCCACGAGTATCTTCATGAAGCCTTGCGTCTCCGCTGTGGCCTGCGTGCGCAGGACCTGCTTCATGGGCAACGTGGCCACGCGGACGCGGGTGCCTTGTCGCACGGCGTCGCGTTCGCTCAGGCCTACGCGTGCGAGCGGCGGATCGGTGAACATGCAGTACGGCACGAGGCGCTCCGAGGTGCGGCGCCGGGCCCCGGCGAGGTTGTCGCGAACAATGCGGAAGTCGTCCACCGAGGCATGCGTGAACTGCGGAGATCCCGCGCACTCGCCGATCGCCCAGATGCCCGGCGCGGTGGTTTCGAGCCGGTCGTTGACGCGGATATAGCCGCGACTGTCGAGCGCCACGCCGGTTTCCGCCAGGCCGATGCCATCGGTATTTGGCACGCGGCCCACCGCAACCAGCAGATCGCTACCCTCGATGCGGCGCTCGATGTGGTGCTCTCCCTCGGCAATGCGTACGTCGACCGCCACGCCCTCGCCCGACCGGCCGAATACCTTGCGGACCTCGGCGCCGGTCACGATCTCGATGCCCTCCTCCACCAGAATGCGCCGCATCTCCTCCGCGACATCGCCATCCTCGCGGCTCATGATCTGCGGATTCGATTCGATCACCGTCACGCGGCTGCCAAAGCGGCGATACGCCTGTGCGAATTCGATGCCGATATACCCGCCGCCGAGCACGATCAGGTGCGGCGGCGCATAGCCGAGTTCCAGTACGTCGATATGCGTCATCGGCCGGACGGCATCGAGGCCTGGCGTCGCCGGCATGGCGGCGTGCGTGCCGACGTTGATGAATACCTGCTCCGCCGTGAGCGTGCGCGAACCGCCATCGTTGAGACTGACTTCCAGCGTCCTGGGTGCGACAAAGCGCCCGCTCCCCATCACCAGTTCGGCGCCGCTGTCCCGGTATGCCTGCAGGTGAAATGCGGTCTCGCCGTCGATCATCGCCTGCTTGCGCCGGCGCACCTCGGCCATGTCCACCGTCACATCGCCGGTACGCGTGCCGTAGTCGCCGGCATGGCGTGCAACATGCGCGACGCGCGCACTCCAGATCTCGTTCTTGCTCGGAAGACAGGCGACGCTCGGACACGAGCCGCCGACCCACTGCCGCTCCACCACTACCACTCGCCGACCCGCCCGGGCCTGATGCCAGGCGAGCAACTTGCCACCCTGTCCACTGCCAAGGATGAGTACGTCGAACTTCTCCACTGCAGACATGTGCATTCTCCGTTTGCAAGAGCGCAGAAAAAACGAACGCCATTTGCATGGCGTCCGATACCAGAATGCTGGAAGTGAAACGCGCCGCGTCAACGCGTTCGGGATGGCAGTGAAAGTAGCACTCGGCCTGACGAGGTCACAAGACACAGGCCTGGCAGTAACTTACCTGCCGATCAGCGAGAATCTGGCTTGCGCACGTCATTTGTTGACGCCGCCTGCACGCAGGTTTCCGCAAACGGGAAAAGATGGCCGGGAAGCATGGCGGCCGGGACCATCCTATTCGCCCAGCACGCCCCGATACGTCCTCGCGCTTTGCAGATGCACCCACACGCCTTCCGCAGCGGGAATCTCGGGAAAGAGATTGATCAGTTCCAACACGGTGTGTTCGGGCTCATCCGGAGCGAAGCGCCAGATGGCGGAGGTCGCACCAAAATCGAAGCGAACGGTTTCGCCAGGCTGCACCTGGACCGACCGGGTGGCCGACGTCATGACGATCGTGCGCGCGGTCGCTGCCGTCGTTTCCGTGGCAGCGACACGATGGCCGGCGAGCTTCGCAACCGTGCCCGCCGGCTCGGCCGCTGCCACGGCGCTCCACATGCAGAGCGCCATCAGCGCCGCCGTCGCGCGCAGGACGAGGTTGCCATGGTTTGGCGGTTGGCATCGGTGGGTCATTTTCCGGCTCCATGATGATTGGGGGATGACCCTACTCTAGGCCGCGCGCACGCGCTTGTTGAGGCTCGCGCTTCTCAACCTGCTGCTCAAGCGTATCGGGCGACAGCTCGGACCACAGACGTTGCGAGTCCGGTCCAACGCCGGCTACCGCCTCACGCGCCCTGCCCCACAGGCGCAAGCATGACCTTGAGCCACCCGGGCTGGCGCCTGTCGAACTGCTCGTATGCGGCGATCACGTCCACCAGCGGTTCAGTACGGCTCCGGATGGCGGTCGGGTCGATGGCGCCGGCGCGCACATACTCGATCAGCCGCGGAATATAGGCGCGGTGATTGCAGTTGCCCATCCGCACCGTCAGGTTCTTGTTCATCGCGGCGCCGATCGGAAAGCTGTTGTCGGTCGGCGGATAGACGCCGACGATGGCCAGCGTGCCGGCCTTCGCCAGGCTCTTGACCGCCCATTGGAGCGCTTGCGCGGGGGCGTCGCCGGGCTCCCAGTTGCCGTCGTGCGGATGCGCGTGCGGCGCCAGTTGCGCCTTGAGCTGCTCGCCCTCCTGATTGGCCGGGTCCGCCGCCGCCGGGCCGTGATGGGCGTGTACGGCATCCACGCCGACCGCATCGATGGCGCGATCCACGCCGATGCCGCCGGTGAGCTTGAGGATGGTCTCGACCGGGTCCTCGGCATCGAAGTCGATAGTCTCGGCGCCTTGCGCTCGGGCCATTTCCAGGCGGTCCGGCACCGCGTCGATGGCAAAGATGCGCCCCGCGTGCATGAGCTTTGCCGAGGCAATTGCAAACTGTCCCACCGGGCCGCAGCCGAACACCGCCACCGTGTGTCCCGGTGCGATGCTGGCCAGGTCCGCGGCGAAATAGCCGGTCGGGAAGATATCGGACAGCATGATGGCCTGCTCGTCGGAGATTTCGTCGGGCAGCTTCACCAGATTGACCGAGGCCATCGGCACGCGCGCCTTTTCCGCCTGCAGGCCGTTGAAGGGCCCGGTCTGTTCGGGGCCACCATAGAATGCGGTGCCGGCCTGCTTGCCGTGCGGGTTGGCGTTATCGCATTGCGCGTAGTAGCCCGCGCGGCAGTACGAGCAATAGCCGCACGCGATGGTCGATGGAATGACGACGCGGTCGCCGACCTGGAGGTTGCGTACGTCGCTTCCCACAGCCTCCACCACACCGACGCCTTCGTGGCCAAGCACGGTGCCGGGCTTCATGCTCTCCATCGTCCCGCGAATAAAGTGAAGGTCGGTGCCGCAGATTGCGCTGGCGGTAAGCCGCACGATGGCGTCGCCCTGCTGCTCGATGCGCGGCTCCGGTACGTCCTCCAGCCGGATGTCGCCGATGGCGTGGAATACCACTGCTTTCATGGATTGCTCCTTGTCGTTCGTGCTCGGGAAGTGGAAAGGCGGCGCCCGCCGGCGCGTGCGTCGCTCAACGCCGGCGCGCAGGCTCGCCGCGCATGTCCGCCGCGCCGCCGGAACCGGCGGCGGCACCGGTGCCGGGCGCGCCGTGGTTGTCGCCCGCGCCACCCGAACGTAGCGCGGACCCGGCCTGGGCGGCGGATGCCGACGTCGCAGGCGCGCCGTGCGGGCGCTGGTCTGGCGTGCGTGCCGGCATGTCGTGCGCGCGTGCCGCATGGGGCGCGCTTGCTGCGTAGGGCGCGCTTGCCGCCGGCATCTTCGGCGCGGTGCCCGCCGCGGGGACCGCGGACGCGGCCGGGAGCGACAGCAGCATCGCGGCAACCGCGAGCACGCGCTTCGCTTGCGAGTCGCGCCAGTATCGCGGGCTTCGCAGATTTGGCGCCAATGGCGATGGCGTTGGTGGCGCCGATGGCGTCGGCTGCGTCGCGTGCGTGGCTCGCGCTGACGGTGTGGACGGTGAATATCGGTACATGGCTGCGCTCCTGATGCGAGCGTGCAAGCACCATGCATGCCACTGCGTATGCCACCGGCAATGGTCAGCTTCTTGCGTTCCCGCTGGTTTTCTTTCCCTGGAGAGCAGTCATGCAGCCAGCATTCAAGCCCGGACGCCGCCGTCTGCTGAAGGTCATCGGTGCCACCGTGCCCGCGACGGCGACAGTGCTGGCCGGCGCACAAGGACCAGCCTTGCTGCCGGCGCCGGCCCACGAGGTTGCCGGCAACGCCACGCGCGACGCAGATTCCGTAGCGCTGTTCTTCAACCACGAGGAAGAAATTACCGTCGATGCCATCGTCGCGCGGCTGATTCCGGCGGATGAACTCGGGCCCGGTGCCAAAGAGGCCGGCGTGACGACGTTCCTCGACCGGCAGCTGGCGGGCGCGTTTGGCGCGGGCGCCAACTTCTACCGTCAGGGCCCTTTCCGGCCGGGACCCCCGAGCAGGGCTACCAGCTACCCCTGACGCCGGCGGAATGCTATCGGCTCGGCCTCGCCGCGCTCGACCGTGCCTGTCGCGCACAGTATGGCGGGCGCCCTTTCGCCCAACTCGCGGCTGGCACGCAGGACGCGGTCCTGGCCGGGCTCGAGGCCGGCTCCTTCGCGCTCGATGCGCTGCCTGGCGCGGTGTTCTTCCAGATGCTCCTCGACGGCACCATCGAAGGATTCTTTGCCGATCCGGTCTACGGCGGCAATCGCGATATGGCGGGCTGGAAGCTGGTCGGCTTTCCGGGCGCGATGGCAAGCTTTGCCAACGATATCGAGCGTCACAACGTGCCCTACGCGCGCGCGCCGGTTTCGATCGCCACCGCGCCCCCGCACGCGATGAGCATGACAGTGCCGCCCGACCGCCCTGTTACCTTCCTGGCGGCCGCCGACGAGACGATCTGCCGCAGCCCGGCCAGCAACGACGCGGGAGCCGTCCGATGAGCAAGACACTTCCCGCGGTGGATGCCGTCATCGTCGGTGGCGGCTGGACCGGCTCCATCGTCGGCAAGGAACTGGCCGCGCACGGCGCGCGCGTGGTGGTGCGGAGCGCGGCCAGCCACGCTGGCCATCGCCGGACTTCCAGGCGCCGGCCGTGCATGACGAACTCAAGTACACGCGCCGCCACGCGCTGCACCAGGACACGGCGGTGGAGACGTTTACGTTTCGCAATCGCACCGACCAGACCGCGTTGCCGATGCGACGATGGCAGTTCGCGTACCCCGCCACGCACCTTGGCGGCGCGGGCAATCACTGGTCCGGCGCCTGCTATCGCTTCGATCCGACCGACCTGAAGCTGCGCAGCCACTATACGCAGCGCTACGGGGCCGGGATTTTCGACGCGGACCTCGCCGCACAGGACTGGCCACTGAACTATGACGAGCTCGAACCGTTCTACGATCGCTTCGATTACCTGATCGGCGCATCCGGTTTTGCCGGCAACCTCAAAGGCCAGCGTCAGCCGGGCGGCAATCCGTTCGAGCCGTGGCGCTCGCGTCCATATCCCAATCCACCGATGAAGGTGCCGTTTGCGTCGGCGCTGTTCGGTACCGCCGCCGCATCGCTCGGCTATCACCCGTATATCCGGCCCTCGGCGCTGTCGACGCGGCCGTACGTGAACAGCGAGGGCCTGCCGATGAGCGCGTGCGTGTATTGCGGCTTCTGTTCCAATTTCGGCTGCGAGCATTTCGCCAAGGCTTCGCCGCAGGTCTGCATCCTAGTGGGCGCGACCACGCCGGCATGTGCCACCTGTCACGCCCCAGGCGCGCCGGCACCGCAGCCCTTGCCACGGCTCGAAGGCATGCCGGCGGAATACGCGGTCAAGGAACTGCTCGACTTTCGTCGCGGGACCCGGCCATCGCCGGTCATGGGCGCCATCGCAAAAGGCCTGACCGACGGCGATATCGCGAGCATTGCACGCTACTACGCAAGCCAGCCGCGCGCGCCGATCGGGCCGTTGCCGGGCGCGGGACCGGCCGCCACGCTGCATGCGCTGGGCGACAATGCCGATGTGTCAGCGCACCCTCACCCGGCGTACGCCCCGTTCAGACGGACCGGGCTCCGCGCGGCATGCGCGGCGCGGGCTCGGCGCGCTGTGTGCGTGCCGGCTCCGCCAGCGTCTGTTCCACCACGCGCAGCACTTCGCGCGCGGTGTTCTCGGAATGGTCGCGCAGGATGCCGGCCAGCCGCGGCCGGCCCGGCTCGCGCAGCGCGGCCATGATGGCATCGTGCTCCTCGTGGGACTCCTGCCAGCGCATCAGGTCGGCATTGGCGGCACCGCGCGCGCGATGCACCTTGCTCATCAGCGTGGCGTAGATGCCCGACAGCACGGCGTTGGCCGCGCTGTCCACGATCAGTTGATGGATTTCCTGGTTGATGCGGAAGTAGTCGGTACGCTTGCCGGCCTCGTGCGCATCGATCATGGCCTGGTGCTTGCGCTCGATCCTGGCCAGCGCCGCCTCGTCGAGCCGCTGCGCCACCAGCTCTCCCGCATGCGCCTCCAGGCCGTGCAGCGTCTCGAAGGTCTGGCGCAGTTCGTCGAGGTCGAGTGGCGCCACGCGATAGCCGATGTACTGGCGATGCAGCACCAGACCTTCCGCCACCAGCACCTTGAGCGCCTCGCGCAGCGGCGTCTTGGAGACATCGAACGCGTCGCAGAACGCCTTCTCGTCGATACGCGCGCCCGGCGGCAGCTCGCCCTCCTGAATCATGGTGCGCAGGCTTGCCGCGATTTCGGCGGACATGCCCAGTGTGCGCAGGCGGGCGGATTTGGGAAGGGCTTGTGTCACGGACATCACCAGAATAGGGAATCTGCACCAGTCCGAAGACTATCACACCGTCTTGGTGCTTACCCTATGAATATATAAATCAAAGACTTACAAGCTTTGTAATTACAGATTACGTATCCTATACTGCGGTCAGTTGCGCAACACACCTCGAAGAAACCGCCTCGCATACGTAACGCAGTACCAAAGGAGCCAGGAGACCCCTCATGCCAACCACAAGCCAGGCCGCCACGATGACGGCCACGCGCAGCAGCGTCCGCTGGAAGATCTTCCTGATGATGCTATGCCTCATCGCCATCAACTACATCGACCGCGCGTCGCTCTCGGTAGCGATGCCGCTGATCGCCAGGGAATTCGACCTGAGCCCCGCCATGCAGGGGCTGATCCTGAGTTCCTTCTTCTGGACCTACGCCCTGATGCAGGTGCCCGGCGGGATGTTGGCCGACAAGTACAAGCCGCGCATCGTGATTGCCTGCGCCACCGTGTTCTGGGGTGCGTTCCAGGCGCTGGCCGCGGTCTGCACCTCGGCCACGACGCTGCTGCTGACGCGCCTGGGCCTGGGCGCCGCCGAGGCGCCGATCTATCCGGCCGGCGGCAAGCTCAATGCGATCTGGATGACCCAGAACGAGCGCGGCCGCGGGGCCACGCTGCTCGATGGCGGCGCGCCGCTGGGCGCGGCGCTCGGCGCCATCATCATTACCTGGCTGATCGCGGCGCTGGGCTCGTGGCGTCTGGCCTTTGTCGTGGCCGGCGCGGGAACCGTCGTCGCCGGGCTGATGGCGTGGTGGTACATCCGCAATTCGCCGCGCGAACATGCCGGCGTCAACGAGATCGAGGCGCGCTATATCGAGGAGGCGCAGGCCAACGAACATCGTGCCGAGCCTGCCAACCTGTCGGGCCGCTCGCTCGACTTCTTCAAGTACCGCTCGGTGTGGTGCATGGCGATCGGCTGGATGTGCTTCAACACTGTGTTCTACGGCCTGCTGACGTGGATGCCGAACTACCTGAACAAGGTGCATGGCTTCGACATCAAGGCCATGGGTGGCGCCAGCTTCATCATCTTCTTCTGCGGCTTTGTCGGCGAACTGATCGGCGGCTGGATTGCCGACAAGTGGAAGGAAGCCGGCGGTCGCCCGAACGTGGTGATGCGCACGCTGTTCGGCATCGCCGCCGTGGTGGCCACGATCTCGATCTTCTCGGTGGCCTATGTGACCAACCCCGTGGTGGTGGTCGCCCTGCTCTCCTCGACGCTGTTCTTCCTGCGCTGGTGCGGCCTGTTCTGGTGTATCCCGTCGATCCTGGGCACGCGTAACAAGATCGGTTTCCTGGGCGGCGTGATGAACCTGGGCGGCAATATCGGCGGCATCAGCGTGCCCATCATCGTCGGCATGATCGTGCAGTTCACGGGCTCGTACTTCCTCGCGCTGATGTTCTTTGCCGCCGCCGGGGTGGGCCTGCTGCTGGCCTCCACGGCCATCGACTACGAAAAGAAGATCCCGGTCTGATAACCGGTGCCGCGCCGCGGCACCGCATACCGTCCATCGACCGCAGGAGAATGCCATGAAACCAATGTCGTTGATCGCCACGGCGCTGATCGCCGCCGGTGGCGCCTTGCATGCCATCGCGGCCACTCCATATGCCACTCCATATGCCACCGCACCGGGTGGCAAGCCGGCCACCGCCGACGGCATCCCGCTGGCGCAGCCCGAGGCCCTGGGCGTCGATTCCACGCGGCTGGTGGCCCTGTCCGAATGGATCCGCCGCGACCAGCTCGACGTACGCAGCCTCCTGATCGTCAAGGATGGCAAGCTCGTGTTCGAACGCTACGGCGATGGCCTGGCGCGCGACTACCACCACGAGTTGTACTCGGTTACCAAGTTCATCAGCGCGCTGCTGGTGGGCACGCTGGTGGGCGATGGCAAGCTGGCTGCCACCGATGCGCCGGCGTCCAGGCTCGCCGCGACCCGTCCGGACCTTGCGCCCGCGCTGGCGGACAAGCAGCAGATCCAGCTGCGCCATCTGATGTCGATGTCGAGCGGACTGTCGTACCGCCTCGTCGAAGGCACCGACACGCTGTACTACGGCGTGCCCGACCGGCTCAAGGTAGCGGCAGCGGCCAGCGTGCGCACCACGCCCGGCACCGAGTTCGACTATATCGACGTCAACCCGATACTGGTCGGCGCCACCATCGGCGAGGCGGCCGGCATGCCCGAGCAGCAGTACGCCGCACAGCGCCTGTTCCGGCCGCTCGGCATGTCGCACTTCCGCTGGGACGGCGTCGACGGCAAGGGCGCGGTGTCGGGTGGCTGGGGCCTGCGCCTGCGCGCGATCGACATGGCGCGGCTGGGCATGCTGATGCTCGACCAGGGCCGCTGGCATGGGCAGCAGATCGTGCCCGCCGCATGGATCGCGCAGATGACCACGCCCTCGGGCCCGGCCCGCGACTACGGCTACTACTGCTGGGTCAACAACATCGTAAAGTCGGAGCGCGAGTTCAGCGCGATGGGCTACAAGGGCCAGTTCATCACCGTCCTGCCCGCGCAGAACGCGGTCATCGTGATGAACAGCATCATGTCCACCGAGGGCGGCCTGCGCGATGCGAAGTACCTCGACCTGTATCGCCGGATGGTCAATGACTACGTGCTGCCCGCGCTGCAGGCCGGCCATACCGTCAAGCCCGATGCCAGCCGTGCGGCCGCGCTGCGCAAGGAACTGGCACTGGCGCGCGCCAGCCGGGGCGTGCCGGGCACCCAGCTCGCTTTCAACGACAAACCCGAGCAGTAGTCCCCCTCGCAACACTCCCGCGAGGCACCGCACCCCAGACGGTGCCCGCTCACTCCCGAGAACAAACCATGAGCAAGCAGATTCGTCTTGGCATGCTGACCCCCTCTTCCAACACCGCGCTGGAACCCATCACCAGCGCGATGGTGAGCCGCCTGCCCAACGTCAGCGCACATTTCTCGCGCTTTACGGTCACCGAGATCTCATTGCGTGACCAGGCCCTGGGCCAGTTCGACCTCGAAAAGATCCTGGCCGCCGCCCGCCTGCTGGCCGACGCGCGCGTCGATGTGATCGCCTGGAACGGCACGTCGTCCGGCTGGCTCGGCTTCCATCACGACCAGTCGCTGTGCAGGCAGATCACCGAGGCCACCGGCATTCCGGCCACCACCTCGGTACTGGCACTGAACGACATCCTGGAGAAGACCGCCGTGCGCCGCTTCGGCCTGGTCACGCCGTACCTGGCCGATGTGCAGCAGCGCATCATCGCCAACTACCAGCGCAACGGCCTCGACTGCGCCACGGAGCGCCATCTGGGCCTGCATGTGAATTACAGCTTTGCCGAAGTCACGGCGGACACCATCCGCACGATGGTGCGCGAGGTGGCCGCCACCGGCGAGGTGCAGGCCATCTCCACGTTCTGTACCAACCTGCACGCGGCGCACCTGGCGGAGGAACTGGAAGCCGAAACCGGCATCCCGCTCTACGACACGATCTCCACCGTGGTGTGGAAGTCGCTGCGCCTGGCCGGTGTGGATACGCGGGCGCTGACGGGCTGGGGCCGCCTGTTCCGCGAAGTCGAGTAACCCTTCTTTTGCCTCGGAGGACCGGACCATGCCCGCACCCCATACCCTCGACCTCGTGATCCGCCATGCCGATGTGGTCACGGCGTCCGACCGCTTTCGCTGCGACATCGGCGTCCGGCACGGCAAGATCGTGGCGCTTGGCCACGATCTGCCGCCCGCGCGGCAGGAGGTGGACGCCACCGGGCTGCTGGCGCTGCCCGGTGGCGTCGATGGCCATTGCCACCTGGACCAGCCGATGCCGGACGGCATGCGCATGGCCGACGATTTTTTCACCGGCACGCGCGCCGCGGCCTGCGGCGGCACCACCACGGTCATCCCGTTCGCGGCGCAGGAGAAGGGCCACTCGTTGAAGGCGGCGGTGGCCGACTACCATCGCCGCGCCGCGGGGCGTGCCGTGATCGACTATGCGTTCCACCTGATCGTGTCCGACCCGACGCCCGCGGTGCTGCAAGACGAACTGCCCGCACTGATCCACCAGGGCTACAGCTCGTTCAAGGTCTACATGACCTATGACGACCTCAAGCTGTCCGACCGCGAGATGCTCGAGGTGCTCGACGTCGCGCGCCGCCATCAGGCGCTGGTCATGGTGCATGCCGAAAACGCCGACTGCATCTCGTGGCTCACCGACAAGCTCACCGGCGAAGGCCGCATCGCGCCGCGCTTCCATGGCCTGGCCCGCCCAGCCGTGGTGGAACGCGAAGCCACCCATCGCGCGATTTCGTTCGCGGAGCTGGTCGACGTGCCGATCCTGATCGTGCATGTCTCGGGCAAGGAAGCGATCGAGCAGATCCGCTGGGCGCAGGGCCGCGGCCTGAAGATCCTGGCCGAGACCTGCCCGCAGTACCTGTACCTGACCGCCGACGACATGGGCCTGCCCGGCGACGGCGGCTACGAAGGCGCCAAGTGCGTATGCAGCCCGCCGCCGCGCGATCCGGAAAACCAGGCGGCGGTCTGGCGCGCACTGGCCAATGGCGTGTTCAGCGTGTTCTCGTCGGACCACGCGCCGTTCAACTACGACGATCCCGAGGGCAAGAAGCTGGGCGGCACGACCCAGCCGTTCGACCATATTCCCAACGGCGTGCCCGGCATCGAGACCCGACTGCCGCTGCTGTTCGATGGCGTGCAGCGCGGCAGGCTGTCGCTGCATCAATTCGTCGAGCTGACCTCGTACCGGCCCGCCAGGGTCTATGGCTTGTATCCGCGCAAGGGCACCATTGCCGTGGGCGCCGATGCCGACATCGTGCTGTGGGATCCGTCGCGCAAGGTACGCATCGCCAACCGTCATCTGCATCACGCCGTGGACTACACGCCATATGAAGGCATCGAAGTCACCGGCTGGCCGATGACGACGTTCTCGCGCGGCGACATGATCGTGCGCAATGGCGAATATCTCGAACCCGCCGCCGGGCGCGGCAACTTCCTCGAGGCGGGACAGCCCGAGCTCTGAGGCGCGCGCACGCAACTGCTACCTCCCATGAACCTTCTGATCGTCAATCCCAATATCAGCGGCTCGGTCACCGACCTGATCCAGGCCGAGGCCCGGCGCACCGCGGCGCCGGACACCCGCATCACGATGGCTACCGCGAGTTTTGGCGTGGCCTATATCGAAACCCGCTTCGAGGCGCTGGTCGGCGGCTACGCCACCGCCTGCGCGGCCGCAGAGCATGCCGGCAGCTTCGACGGGCTGGTGGTCGCCGCGTTTGGCGATCCTGGCCTGGCCGGGCTCAAGGAGTTGTTCGATGTGCCCGTGGTGGGCATGACCGAGGCCGCATTGGCCAGCGCGTGCCTGCTGGGCCAGCGCTTTTCGATTATCGCGATCTCGCATCGGATCGAGGCGTGGTACCGCGCATGCGTGGCCGCCAACGGGCTGGCCGGGCGTCTGGCGAGCATCCGCTCGTTGCAGTCGCCGCTGCGCGATATCGGCAGCGTTCAGCAGGACCATGCGGTCAGGCTGGAGGCGCTGAGCCTGCAGGCCGTGCATGAGGACGGCGCCGACGTGATCATCGTGGCCGGCGCCCCGCTGGCGGGCCTGGCGCGCTCGCTGCAGGGCAGGATTCCGGTGCCGGTGGTCGATGGCGTCAGCAGCGCCGTGCTTCATTGCGAGTCACTGGTCGCGTTGCGACCGGGCAGTGCGCGCGCGGGTAGCTTTGCGCGGCCGCCGCAAAAGCCGAATGCCGGCCTGCCACCCGCGTTGACTCGGTTGCTGGACTAGGCCGGTGGCGCGGACCCGTGCGGGTCACTCTCCGGCCAGTGCCAACGCGTTGCGCACGATTTGCCGGGTGGTCGGGCTGATGGCCAGGTCCGTGAGGTTGCCGCTGGCGAGCCAGCGGCAATGGGCGATCTCGTTGCGCGGCGTGGCACGCGCCAGTTCGTCCAGGCGCGTCATGAACACATAGTGCAGCGTGGTGGCTCCCGTAAATTCAAACAGGAACGTGAGTTTGCGGGCCTTGATGCCGGTCTCCTCGAACAGTTCCCGTCCTGCCGCATCGGCAGGGCTCTCGCCCTTGTCGGGCCGACCGCCGGGCAGCGCCCAGCGCAATTCGTCCTTGGAGACCAGCAATATCCGGTCTTCCCGCGTACAAATGACGGTGGCTCTCCGCTTGGCCTTCGCATGCGCATCCGTCTTTGTCTTCGTGCTCGTTGTCGACATATCCATGTAGTCAGTCATCTTCCTGTCAGCGGGCCCACGCGCGACCGTATGCGCGGGCCTTTGTACTATATCGGTCAACACCCCCCCAATGCTGACGCGGGCGAGTGAGAATTTCGCGGGCGGCCAGGGCGAATCTGACTTGTCTAGTCAGACAACGCCTGCTCCAGGATCGACAGCACCCGCTCGCACTGGCGTACGCGTGACGCCTCGATGTGGAATCTCTCCTGGTCGCCGGCAAGCCTTGCCTCGTGCGCGCGCATGCGCGCCAGCATGGCCTTTTCCTTCTGTATGCGGATGGCATTCCAGACCGCGTCCTCCGCCACCTTGTCCGCGCTGCTGCTCAGCGTCAGCGCGGAGAAGGCATGGCCGGTATGGCAGCGAAAGCGCAGCGGATGCGCATCGCGCAACTGCCACATGGTGCCGCCGCACTCGGGGCACGTCAGGGGCACGCGCGCGCCGATCGTGTCGAGCATGTCGAACCCGGCGTGGCTATGCGCGCCAATCGAGGTTTCGGTCCCCAGCGCACCCAGATCCCGTTCCATTGCTGCGTCTCCCCTGGATGTTGCATCGGCCGCCGCGCCGGTCGCGTCGGTGTCAGGCGACGCCGAGACCAGCTCCACCAGCGTCGCGGCCAGTGCCCGCGCCGGCACCACCGTGCCACCGCCCGCGGCCGCAAGCGCGGCGGTTGGCATCGAGCGCGCGTCGGCATCGGCCGGGTCCTGCACCACGGCGCAGCCGCCATAGGCGCGTACAAAGGCCAGACCTGCTGCGCCGTCGTCGAGGTCACCGCTGAGAATGCAGCCCACCACGCGCTCGCGCAATGCCACGGCCGCCGAACGAAACAACGGGTCGATCGCGGGGCGCGAGAAATTCTCCTTGGGGCCGCGCGACAACTGGATCGACTCGCGCGTCACCGTCATATGGCAATCGGGGGGCGCCACATAGACCCGTCCCGTCTCCCAGGTCTCGCCGTCGCGCGCGAAGGTGGCCGGCACAGGACCCCATGACGTCAGCAACTCCGCCAGTTGCGTAGGATGTTTGCCGATATGCAGCACCAGAAAGACCGCGGCCTGGAGCCCGCCCGGCAGGGCGCCGGCCAGCTGGCGCAGCACGGCAAAGGCCCCTCGCGAACCGCCCAGCACGATGACATCTCTCATGGCGTCCCCTTGAGCTCCGCACAGCAGGGCACACGCACCGTCCGTGCCAGACCGTGCGGGCGGCTCAGCGCGCCTTGGTGTCGGGCGGACTGGTCTGGTCGATGGTGGCGCCGCCCGTACCCTTGCGCGGCCGGCCATTGAGGCCGCTGGTGGGACCCTTGCCGGCGGCGTCGGCAGGCGCGCGGTCCCGCTGGGCGCCGCCAGGCAGTCCCGCGCGAGTGCCCGGCTCCGGCGGCATGTCGGCCGGCCCCTTGCCGAGCCCGCCGGGGTTGTTGGCGCCCCTGGCCGCCGGCGCGCTGCCGGGCGCGGAAGGGCCGACGATGCGGCTGTCGCGCGCACCGTAGTCGGCGCGATTGCCCGGTGCCTGCCCCAGCGCGCCGGCGCTCCACAGCGCGCCGATCATGGCGGCTGCGAGCCAACGTGTGCATGGTCTGGTGTCCATGGTGCGATCCTCCAGTCTGTTCCGGGCCACTCGTGCAAAAAACGCACCGGGCGGCAAGGCGTGCCCGCCGGGGTTGTTACCGGGTTGTTGCCGGGTGGTCGCGGCGTGGCCAGGGGTGTCGCGGTTGTAGGTTTGCGATGCAGTCGTTACCGCACGGCGCCGTTTGATGCCGGCGCCGTGCGTGCGCATCAGATGGCGCCGATGAGGGAAAGAAAGCCGCCCACCACGATCGTGAGCCCTGCCAGGAGCCGAACCGGATGCAGGTGCCAATGGTGGTGGGCGGTGTCAACCAGCGGTGTGACGGCCTGGCGCGGTGACATGATGCGCCGCGCTAGCCGAGCTCGCCGCGCGGTTTCGCGCCAGCAGCGCTACCGCGGTCCATGTTGTCGCCGGTCTCGTCTGCCATGTCCCCACGGCCGAGGTCGGCGCCCGTGACGGGATCGCTGCCGATATCGGACTGCAGCCGTGTGGCCATCGACGCAAGCGTGTCCTGTTGCTGGCTGGGCAGCGTGACCTGCGGCATGCCGTCGCCACCGTCCACCGCCGGTGGCGGATCCTCGACGAACACGAAATTGCTGTCGGCATTCCAGGGGCCACGCATCGCCTCGCCCTGCGACATCTTGAAGTAGACGTTGGCAAACTTCGGATCGACCGCGGTCTTTCCCGGCGGGAAATTGGGCGTAATGGAGTACAGCGCCTTCTCGAACGACTGCTGGTGCGAGACCTCGCGCGTCATCAGAAAGCCAAGCGCCTCGCGCACGTCGGGATCGTCCGTGACGTTCATCAGACGCTCGTAGATCAGCTTCGCACGCGCCTCGGCGGCGATATTCGAGCGCAGGTCGGCCGTCGGTTCGCCGATGGTATCGATATACGCGGCCGTCCATGGCACACCGGCCGAATTGACGAGGGCCGGACCGCCGCCATAGAGCACCTGGGTGACGTGGCTGTCGTTACCGGGGCCCGAGAGCGCGCGATAGAGCTCCGCCTCTTGCTGGATGCCTTCCGCGAGTTCGCCCTTGGCGCCGCGGTTAAGCATGGCGATGATCGAGCCGATGACTTCGAGGTGGCTCAACTCCTCCGTGGCGATATCGAACAGCATGTCCTTGCGGCCGGGGTCCTCTTCGGCCAGCGCCTGAGTGAAGTAACGGCAGGCGGCTGCCAGTTCCCCTTGCGGCCCGCCGAACTGCTCCAGCAGCAGGTTGGCCAGGCCGGGATCGGGCCGGGACACGCGTACGGTGTATTGCAGTCGCTTGTTGTGCAAAAACATGATCCATCTCCCATGGTTGTTGTGGAACGGCAGGCAAGACTGCCGCCGCAACAACCATGCCGCCCCCTGGCCGTGTGCGAATGCAGGGCACATGTGATACCCCGTGCCCTGCACGGGGCGATCTGGCGGAAACGGGCCGGCGGCGCGCGCGCAATTCGTACAGCGTGTCGCACCGGAACTGCAAAGACGCTACCGTGATGCGCGCGCTACGGGAAGGTGCGCAGATAGGCCAGCAGATTGTCGATGTCCTCGTCGCTGCGCAGGCCCCAGAACAGCATGCGGTTACCCGGCACGACCTTGCCTGGCGACCTCACGAAGGCGCGCAGCGTGTCGTCGTTCCACACCACGCCCGACGCTTTCATCGCGTCGGAATAGCGGTAGTCGGCGGTGCTGCCGGCCTTGCGGCCGAAAATGGCGTTGAGCTGGGGGGCAAAGCCGCCGCGCGCGTTGGGTCCGACGCGATGGCATGAGGCGCATTTGCTGGCGAAGACGCCCTGCCCGGCCTGAGCGTTACCTGCAGGACCGGTGGCGGGCATGGCGCTGGCGGCGCCCGCCGGCATGGCGGCGCCGGCCAGGCTGGCCAACAGGACGAGACGGGAGAGGGGGAAGCGAGGCATGACGCGATTCTATCCGCCCGGCCCGGTTGTCGGCCCGGTTGTCGGCACCGGTTGTCGGCACCGGCGGTCGGCGTCGGCAGTCGGCATCGGCGGTCGGCACCAGCAGCCAGCACCGGCGGGCGGCTACAATACCGCATCCTATTCCGCCCAAGCCGCCCAAGCCGCGCCCTGCCATGTCCGACTATCCCCGCTTTACCATCAATCGTTGCGCGATCGTCCTGGTCCCGCAACAGCCGTTTCTCGACTGGATCCTGGCCGTCGATCCCGAGCCGATCGAAACACTGACGCTGCAGGACGTGCGCGACGACGAGAGCGTCTTCCTGGTGCCGGCCGACTTTGCCGACTCCACCGATCATGCGGTGCAGTGGGTGGAGCAACGGTGGCGCCAGTTCTTCGAATTCATGCTGGGCGAGTGGTTCACCGATGAGCTGTGGCCGGACACCTTGTCGCTCGACATGTTCCGCGCGTGGTTCGCGGTGCAGTTTCATTCGGCGGTATGGGACATGGCGCCGGAGACCGAAGTGATGCACGAGGACTGGGAAGAGGACGAGGACGACGAGGACCAGGCCCCGTCGTTCCTGCACTGAGCGTCCTGCACCGGGCGCCCATCCGCGGCGCCGCTTCCCCTCAGAGGAAGCGGTCCAGGATCTTGCGGCTGGGCTTGTCGAGCGCGAGGAGGTCGCGGATCAGGTAGTGAATGCCATGGCTGTCGGCAATCAGCAGCGTGCTGCCCGAGAGCCGGCGAATATCTTCTTCGCCACGCAGCACCAGCGTGGTCTCGCCGCGATTGGTCTTTACCGTCCACATGCTCGGCGTGGCAAACGTCGACACCGCGACGATACGCTCGATCTCCGGCATGAATTCGCGGCTGGACAGTTCGGCCTCGATCAGCGCGCGCACGTCGGCCGGCAAGGCCGCGAGGCGCGGAATCCAGGCCAGTTCGCGCCCGTCGGTGCTCACCATGCCGACGCCGTCCTCGGGTGCGGCAATCGGAAACGCGCGCACCGGCACCACGCCCTCGTGGGCGGTGCCATCGGCGAGGGTCATGACGAGGCGACCAAAGCGGTTGCGCGTCAGGCTGAAGTCGATGGCGGACATCTGGTCATTGTGCATTGGCGGCCTCCACGGCTTCGAGCGACGCACCGTCGCTGATGACGTCCTCGGCGTCGACGTTACGCGCCTGCGCCTGATATAGCTTGTAGTAAGCCCCTTCCCTGGCCAGCAGCTCGTCGTGGCTGCCGACCTCGACGATGCGGCCGCGATCCATCACCACCAGCCGGTCCGCCTTGCGCAGCGTGGAGAGCCGGTGCGCAATGGCGATGGTGGTACGGCCCTGCACGAGGTTGTCGAGCGCCTTCTGGATTTCCTTCTCGGTCTGGGTATCCACCGACGAGGTGGCTTCGTCGAGGATCAGGATGCGCGGATCGATCAGCAGTGCGCGCGCAATCGAGATGCGCTGGCGCTCGCCGCCCGACAGTGCCTGCCCGCGTTCCCCCACCAGCGAATCGTAGCCGTGCGGCAGGCGCAGGATGAATTCGTGCGCATGCGCGGCGCGCGCCGCCGCGACAATCTCTTCGCGCGTGGCGTCAGGCTTGCCGTAGGCGATATTGTCGGCAATCGTGCCGAAGAACAGGAAGGGCTCCTGCAGCACGAGGCCGATATGGCGGCGATACTCGGATACCGGCAGCGAGCGGATATCGATGCCGTCGACGCGGATGGCACCTTCCGACACGTCGTAGAAGCGGCAGATCAGGTTGACCAGGGTGCTCTTGCCGGAGCCGCTGTGCCCGACCAGACCGATCATCTCGCCCGGCGCGATCGCCAGGTCGAGGCCGCGGATCACCGCGCGATTGCCGTAGCGGAAGCCGAGGTCGCGCATCTCGATGGCGCCCTGCACGTTGGCCAGGTGGGCGGGACGCACCGGCTCCGGCACGCTCGAGACGTGGTCGAGAATATCGAAGATGCGCTTGGCGCCGGCCGCGGCCTTCTGCGTGACCGAAACGATGCGGCTCATCGAATCCAGACGCGTATAGAAGCGGCTGATATAGGTCAGGAACGCTACCAGCACGCCGACCGTGATGGCGCTGTGGGAGACCTGCCAGATGCCGAAGATCCAGACCACCAGCAGGCCGACCTCGGTCAGCAGGGTCACGGTCGGCGTGAACAGCGACCACACCGCGTTGACGCGGTCGTTGACGGCCAGATTGTGGCGGTTGGCCTCGCGGAAGCGCTCGACCTCGCGCTTTTCCTGCGCAAACGCCTTGACCACGCGGATGCCGGGAATGGTATCGGCCAGCACATTGGTGATTTCGGACCAGATCCGGTCGATCTTCTCGAAGCCATGCCGCAGGCGGTCGCGCACCAGATGGATCATCCACGCGATAAACGGCAGCGGCACCAGCGTGACCAGCGCCAGCCACGGATTGATCGAGATCAGGATGATCGCGGTCATGACGATCATCAGCACATCGGTGGCAAAGTCCAGCAGGTGCAGCGACAGGAAAACGCAGATGCGATCGCTTTCGGAGCCGACGCGCGCCATCAGGTCGCCGGTACGCTTGCCGCCAAAGTATTCAAGCGACAGTTTGAGCAGGTGCTGGTAGGTGGTGGTGCGCAGGTCGGCGCCGATGCGCTCCGACACGCGCGCCAGCAGATAGGTACGCGCCCAGCCCAGGCCCCATGCGGTCAGCGCCGCGCCCAGCAGGCCGGCCAGATAGAGCTTGACCAGGTCATAGTCGATCGGCACGCCGTTCTGGAACGGAATCAGTACCTTGTCCATCAGCGGCATGGTCAGATACGGCGGCACCAGCGTGGCGGCGGTACTGAGCAGCGTGAGCAGGAAGCCGGCCAGCAGCTCGAAGCGGTACGGCCGGGCAAAGCGCCACAGGCGCAACAATGCCCATGTCGACGGCGGGGTTTCAAGGTCGCGGCTGCATTGCGGGCACGGGTCGTCGCCGGGCGGCAGCGGCGCCTTGCAGGTCGGGCAGACGTCGTCCTCGCTGGCGGCGGGCGCGTGGCCGGTGGCCAGCAGTTCGCGCCGGGCCTCGAACTGGTCCGCCAGGCGCAGCGCCTCGGGATTGTAACCAAGCGTATAGCGCCAGCGCGCCAGACGACCGTTGCCGTCCTGCAGCTCCAGCGTGCCGACACCGGCATGGTCGCCATGGATCAGTTGCAGTCCGGGCGCAATCGGCCAGCTGGTCACGACGGTAGTGCCGGGGGCGCGTGCCAGCAGGCGCCGATCGGTCACAACCAGCCACCCTTGGGTAAAATGCAGCCTTTCGTCCAGATCCAGTTCGAGGCCGGCCAGGAAAGTCTCCCCGGACTCGAGGGCGGTGCCGATTTCGGCGCCCCAACGGCCAGGCGGGCCGGACGACGGAGGGGCGGACTGGGAAAGCTGGGTCATTATGGCGAGAAACGGTTGCGAGAAGCGGTTGCGAGAAGCGATTGCGAGAAGCGGTTGCGCGAAGCGAGTGGCGAGAAACGTAAGAAACGCGTCACGTACGCGTGAACAACGCAAGAAAATACGCGTGTAAGCCGCGGAAGAAACGTCCGCATTTCGTCCAGAATGGATGGCAGGCGGACATAACTTGATACAAATTGGCGCGGGCGGCGACTGGCGGCCCGCAATTTTGCCCGCAAGTATACATAACCGAAACATACGGGTGCGCCTGCTGCAGTGCACCAGGCATCCAAGGGTCCCGGGCGCCGACGACAAGTCGATGCCCGCAGCGTCAACGTACGAATCGTTGTAACGTTATTGAAAGGTCAGGCTACCATTCCGGGCGTTCGCCCACGCTGCAAGCATCTCGGCCACTAGCCGCCTCTGCCATCAAAAGCACCAAGCACCACAAGCTAATTCAATGAAAAAGAAGGACATTGAGATTTTCGATGTCATGTCGCTGCGCGGCCCGAATATGTGGACATATCGGCCGGTGCTGGAGGCATGGGTCGATATCGGGGAGCTGGAGGAGTTTCCCTCCAACAAGATTCCGGGGTTCTACGAGCGCCTGTCGACCTGGCTGCCGACGCTGATCGAACATCGCTGCAGCTACGGCGAACGCGGTGGCTTTCTCAAGCGGGTGGAGGAAGGAACCTGGCCCGGCCACATCCTCGAACACGTGACCCTCGAACTGCAGAACCTGGCCGGCATGCCCGGCGGCTTCGGCAAGGCGCGCGAGACGCCGGTGCGCGGCGTCTACAAGGTGATCGTGCGGGCCTGGCATGAGGACGTCACGCGTGCCGCGCTGTTTGCCGCGCGCGATCTGGTCATGGCGGCCATCGAGGACCGCCCGTTCGACGTGCCCGCCGCGGTGGACCACCTGCGCCGGCTGGTCGACGAGCATTGCCTCGGCCCCAGCACGGCCTGCATCGTCGATGCCGCCGACGACCGCGACATTCCCTCCATCCGACTCTCCGACGGCAATCTGGTTCAACTCGGCTACGGTGCGCGCCAGCGCCGCATCTGGACCGCCGAGACCGACCGTACCAGCGCGATCGGCGAAAGCATCTCGCGCGACAAGGACCTGACCAAGAGCCTGCTCCAGTCGTGCGGCGTGCCGGTGCCGGAAGGCCGCATGGTCGAGAGCCCCGAGGATGCGTGGGAGGCCGCCAACGATATCGGTCTGCCCGTGGTGGTCAAGCCGTACGACGGCAACCATGGCCGCGGCGTGTTCACCAACCTGGTCACGCGCGAGGAAGTGGAAACCGCGTACGCGGTGGCGATCGACGAAGGCAACGGCGTCATCGTCGAGCGCTTCGTGCCCGGCAACGAGCACCGCCTGCTGGTGGTCGGGGGCCGCGTGGTGGCCGCCGCGATGGGCGAGACCGCGAGCGTGGTGGGCGACGGCAAGTCGACCATCGACGAACTGATCGAGCTGCAGATCAACTCCGATCCGCGCCGTGGCAGCACGGAGGACCATCCGCTCAACCGCGTGCGGCTGGACTCGGCGGCACGGCTCGAACTGCGCCGCCAGGGCCTGGAAGACGGCAACTCGGTGCCGCCCGCGGGCAAGACCGTGCTGATCCAGCGTAATGGCAATGTCGCGTTCGACGTGACCGACCGCGTGCATCCGAGCGTGGCCGCCCATGCGTCGCTGGCCGCGCGCGTGGTGGGCCTGGACATCGCCGGCGTGGACCTGGTGGCCGAGGATATCTCGCGGCCGCTGGCGGACCAGCGCGGGGCGATCGTCGAGGTCAACGCCGGGCCCGGCCTGCTCATGCATATCAAACCCGCCGACGGCACCCCGCGCCCGGTGGGCCATGCCATCGTCGAGCACCTGTTTCCGCCCGCGCGCGACGGCAAGCCCGACGACGGCCGCATTCCGGTAGTCGGCATTACCGGCACCAACGGCAAGACGGTGGTCGCGCGCCTGGTGGCGCGCCTGCTGCAGCTGACCGGCCGGCACACCGGCCTCGCCTGCAGCGACGGCCTGTTCCTCGACCGTCGCCAGGTGGAGACCGGCGACCGTGCCAACTGGGAAGCCGGCCATCGCATCCTGATGAACCGCGCCGTGGAAGCGGCCGTGTTCGAGAACGACAGCGGCGCCATCCTGTCGGAAGGCCTGGTCTACGACCGCTGCCAGGTCGGCGTGGTAACCAACTTCGACGAACCCGACCACCTCGGCGACTACTACGTCGAGGATGCCGACCGCATGTACAACGTCATGCGCACGCAGGTGGACGTGGTGCTCAAGGACGGCGTGGCCGTGCTCAACGCGCGCGATCCGCGCGTGGTGGAGATGGCGGAACTGTGCGACGGCGACGTGATCTTCTTTGGCCTGTCCGCCGACCTGCCCGCGCTGGCCGCGCACCGCGCCGCCGGCAAGCGCGCGGTGTATGTGCGCGACGGCAAGGTCGTGCTGGCCACCGGTGCCAGCGAGACCGCGCTGACCGAGGTTGCCGCGATTCCGCTGACCTACGCGGGCCGCGTGGCGTTCCAGGTGGAGAACGTGCTGGCGGCGGTGGCCACGGGCTGGGCGCTCGGCATTTCGCACGACCTGATCCGCGCGGGCATCGTCACCTTCGACGTGGGCCAGGTCGATGTGCCGGGCCGCTTCACGCTGTTCGAGCGCAACGGCGCCACGGTAATCGTCGACGACGCGCACAACGCACCCGCGCTCGCAGCGCTCGGTGCCGCGCTGGAGCGCTTTCCGTCGGAGCGCCGCATGCTGGTGTTCGGCGCCGGCGTGCAGCGCCGCGACGAAGACCTCGTGCGCCAGGGCAAAATCATCGGGGCCACGTTCGACCGCGTGTTCCTTTGCGAGGACCACAGCGTGCGGCGCGACCTGCCCGACACGGAAGCGCGCGCGCTGTTGCGCCAGGGCCTGTACGAAGGCCGCCGGGTGACCAAGATCATCGACGAAGGGTCGCGCCGTACGGCGATCGAGTCGGCGCTGTCGCAGCTGGTGGCCGGCGACCTGCTGGTGATCCAGTGCGACGAAGCCGCGACCGAATCGGCCGTGGAACTCGTGCACCAGTGGATGGGGCGCAACGGCCGCCGCGGCTGACCTCGAAGAACAACGGAAAACGCTTTCTATGGAAGTCTCTCGCATCCGGGCCCTGCGCGGTCCGAATCTCTGGTGCCGTCATACGGCGATCGAAGCGATCGTCGCGTGCTCGGACGCCTCGCATCTGCAGGCCGCGAGGCCGGGCTTTGAAGACCGCCTGCGCGCACGCTTCCCGGGCATCGGCCCGCTGCGTCCCGACGACGAGGCCGGCTCGCCCTCGATGGCGCATGCGCTTGAAGTGGCGGCGCTGGGACTGCAGGCCGCCGCCGGTTGTCCCGTCACGTTCAGCAACACCGCGCCGACCCTGGAGCCCGGCACCTACCAGGTGGTGGTGGAATACAGCGAGGAAGACGTCGGCCGGCTGGCCTTCGACCTCGCGGAAAAACTTTGCCTGGCCGCGCGCGACGACCTGCCGTTCGACCTCGACGATGCGCTGCACCGGCTGCGCGAACTCGACGAGGACGTGCGCCTGGGGCCAAGCACCGGTTCGATCGTCTATGCGGCGGTGGCGCGCGGGATTCCGTATCGACGCCTGACGCAGGGCTCGATGGTGCAGTTTGGCTGGGGCAGCAAGCAGCGCCGCATCCAGGCCGCCGAGACCGATATGACCAGCGCGGTATCGGAGTCGATCGCGCAGGACAAGGAACTGACCAAGAACCTGCTGCACGCCGCCGGTGTGCCGGTGCCGCGCGGCCGTTCGGTGCGCAGCGCCGAGGAAGCCTGGGCCGCCGCGCAGGAAATCAATGCGCCGGTGGTGGTCAAGCCGCGCGACGGCAACCAGGGCAAGGGCGTGGCGGTGCGCATCCGCACGCGCGAGGAAGTGATGACGGCGTACGAGGTGGCGTCCGATATCTCGTCGGACGTGATCGTCGAGCGCTATATCCCCGGCCACGATTTCCGCCTGCTGGTGGTGGGCAAGCACCTCGTGGCCGCCGCGCGGCGCGATCCGCCGCAGGTCATCGGCGACGGCACGCATACCGTGCGCCAGCTGGTGGACGAAGTGAACCGCGACCCGCGCCGCGGCGAGGGGCATGCCACCTCGCTCACCAAGATCCGCTTTGACGATATCGCGCTGGCGGTGCTGGCCAAGCAGGGCCTGACCGCCGATTCCGTGCCGGCGAAGGGCACGCGCGTGGTCCTGCGCAATAACGCCAACCTTTCCACCGGTGGCAGCGCAACCGATGTCACCGACGACGTGCATCCCGATATCGCCGCCCGTGCGGTGGCGGCGGCGCAGATGGTGGGCCTCGATATCTGCGGCGTGGACGCGGTGTGCGAGACCATGCTCAAGCCGTTCGAGGAACAGGCCGGGGGCATCGTCGAGGTCAACGCGGCGCCGGGCCTGCGCATGCATCTGCAACCGTCGTACGGCAAGGGACGCGCGGTGGGCGAAGCCATCATCTCGACCATGTTTGCCGATGGCGACGATGGGCGCATCCCGGTGGTGGCGGTGTCCGGCACCAACGGCAAGACCACCACGGTGCGGCTGATTACCCATCTGCTGGCCGCGAGCGGCCTGCGCATGGGCATGACTGGCACCGATGGCGTCTATATCCGCGGCGAGCGCATCGACACCGGCGATTGCAGCGGCCCGCGCAGCGCGCGCAACGTGCTGCTGCACCCCGACGTGGATGCGGCGGTGTTCGAGACCGCGCGCGGCGGCCTGCTGCGCGAGGGCCTGGCGTTCGACCGCTGCGATGTGGCGGTGGTGACCAACGTGGGCGAAGGCGATCACCTGGGACTGTCGTATATCAGCACCGTGGAGGACCTCGCGGTACTCAAGAGCGTGATCGTGCAGAACGTGGCGCCGCACGGCATGGCGGTGCTCAACGCGGCCGACCCGATGGTGGCGCGCATGGCCGATGCCTGCCCGGGTTCGATTACCTTCTTTGCGCACGATCCGGGGCTGCCGGCGATGGCGCTGCACCGCGCGCAGGGCAAGCGGGTGGTCTTCGTCGATGGCGACCATATCGTGGCATCCGAGGGCGAGGCCCAGGTACGCATCGCGCTGGCCGACGTTCCGCTCACGCGCAACGGCAGCATCGGCTTCCAGGTGGAGAACGCGATGTCGTCGGTGGCCGCGGCCTGGGCGCTCGGCATCGACTGGGCGGTGATCCGCCGCGGGCTCGCCACCTTTGTCAACGACGCGGCGACCGCGCCGGGGCGCTTCAACGTGTTCGACTACAAGGGCGCCACGCTGATCGCCGACTATGGCCATAACCCGGACGCGATCCAGGCGCTGTGCAATGCGGTGGAGACCATGCCGTCGAAGCGCCGCGTGGTGGTGATCAGCGGCGCCGGCGACCGGCGCGACGACGATATCCGCCGGCAGACGCAGATTCTGGGCGGCGTGTTCGACCACGTAGTGCTATATCAGGACCAGTGCCAGCGCGGCCGCGAGGATGGCGAGGTACTGGCGCTGCTGCGCGAAGGCCTGCAAGGCGCGCCGCGCGCGCACCATGTGGAGGAAATCCGCGGCGAGTTTCTCGCCATCGATACCGGTCTGGCGCATTTGCAGCCCGGCGATCTCTGCCTGATCCTGGTGGACCAGGTGGAAGAAGCGCTGGCGCATATCGCCAGCCGGATCGCGCAGGGCTGAGGCCGCCACCGCCACAACCGGGCATCCGTCAGGGCTGGCGCCCCGGCGGGGCCCCACCCTTGACAGCCGAGGCAGAAGCCATGCAAACCCCGCAGACCGTCGTCGTTACCTATATCGCGGCCTCACCGGAGCAGGTCTGGCAGGCGCTGACCGATCCCGCGCTGAGCGTGCAGTATTTCTTTGGCCGCCGGGTCGAGTCGGACTGGCAGGTCGGCAGCCCGTTCGTGCTGCGCATGGACGATGGCAAGATCGACTCGCAAGGGGTGGTGCTGGCATGCGAGCCGCCCTACCGGCTCTCGGTGACCTGGCGGGTGGAATGGCTGGAAGCATTCCGCACGCTGCCCGAGGTCGTCGTCACCTGGCAACTCGACGCGCTCGGCGAGGCGGTGCGGCTGACCGTCAGCGAGACGCATCAGGAGCCGGTGGACGAGCAGATCCTGCAGGGCGGCCGCAATGGCTGGCCGCTGATCCTGGCCGGACTCAAGACCCTGCTGGAGACCGGCCGGCCACTGCGGGTGGAGACCCCTCGCCCACCGCCCGCGCCGCAATCGTCAGGCGTCGGCGATCGGTGATGCGCGGAGGCAATCAGGCGCCGAGGCAATGATGCGGCGAGGCAGCGCGGTGAGGAGACAGTGAGGGGCGCGCGGGCGCCGCGGCGCCTTCAATGACGGCCCGGCAACGACAGCCGGCGCTCGAGCCCACGTTGCAATACCGACAGCCCTGTGCTGAGCACCCAGTAGATGACCGCCACCGCCAGGTATAACGGCAACGGCTGATAGGTGGCGGCGATGATCTCCTGCGCCGTGCGCAGCAGCTCGGTCACGGTGATCACCGAGACCAGCGACGTATCCTTGACCAGGCTGATCAGGCTGTTCGACAGGCTCGGCACCGCCAGCCGCAGCGCCTGCGGCCCCACCACGTAGCGCAAGGTCTGCCCGCGCGTCAGCCCGAGGCTATACGCTGCCATCCATTGCCCGCGCGGAATGCCGAGAATCGCGCCGCGCATGCTCTCCGACAGATAGGCGCCCACATTGAGGCTCAGCGTCAGCACCCCGGCCGGCGTGGGTTCCAGCGCGATGCCGATGCCCGGCAAGCCGTAATAGACCACGAAGATCTGCACCAGCAGCGGCGTGCCGCGCATGATGCTGACGTAGATCCGCGCCATCGTCTTCAGCACCGTCGCGTGGCTGATGCCCATCAGCGCCACCCCGATACCTATCACGAGCCCGAACACCATCGACAGCACGGCGAACTTGAGCGTGAGCAAGGCGCCCTGCAACAGCACGGGCAGCGAGTCGGCAACGAGCGTGAGAGCGGACATGGGGCGGGAAATGAACGTGATCGATCGCCGCGATCATACGTGACCCCGCGCCGGCGGGCCACGGCCACGCACGAGGCCCGGCGCCGGGGGAGCCGGGGCGTCCGGAAGCAAGGCCAGGAAGTCGGGCCCTTTGCCCCTACCCCTTCGCTTGCCCCTGGCCCGCCAGGGCCTCGCGGCGCGTTACTTCAACGGCTTGGTCACGTCCGAGCCGAACCACTTGTTGGACAGCCTGGCCAGCGTGCCGTCCTTGCGCAGGTCGTCCAGCGCCTTGTCGATGGCCTGCGCGAACCTGGGGTTGTCCTTGCGGAACGGGATGGCGACTTCGGAGTTGGCCCCCTGCACCACCGCGCCCGGGCGCAACGGCAGGTTGGCGTTCTTGATCAGATAGTTGACCATCAGGCGGTCGTTGAGCGCGGCGTCCACGCGCTGGGCGGCAAGATCGCGCAGGTACTCGGGCGCGCCCGGGTAGGTCTTGACATCGATGCCCGGCACCGACTTGGCCAGCTCGTTGTAGTTGCTGCCGAGGCTGACGCCGAGCTTGTGCCCCTTGAGGTCTTCGAGAGACTTGAATTCGCGCTTGTCATCCTTGCGCTGGATCAGCTGCGCGGCCGAGTAGACGTACGGCGTGGAGAAGTCGAGCGCCTGCTTGCGCTGCGGGGTGACCGAGACC
The DNA here is from genome assembly GCF_049393815.1 of Cupriavidus sp. H19C3. Taxonomy (NCBI): domain Bacteria; kingdom Pseudomonadati; phylum Pseudomonadota; class Betaproteobacteria; order Burkholderiales; family Burkholderiaceae; genus Cupriavidus; species Cupriavidus sp. H19C3. Next base: position 4,000,797 of record NZ_CP184985.1, on the reverse strand, counting down.
TGGTTGACGATCACGTCGAACTTGCCCGACTGCAGGCCCGCAATGATCGCGCTCCATTCGGTGGTCACGAACTCCGGTTTGACGCCCAGCTTGCCGGCCACGGCGCGCGCCACGTCGACATCGAAACCTTCCAGCTCGTTCTTCGCGCCGCGAAAGCCAAACGGCGGATAGGTGCCCTCGATGCCGATCTTGAGCACGCCCGCCTGCTTGACGCTATCGAGCAGGTCGGCCGCGCTTGCGGCGGCGGCGGTCAGGCCAGCGCCGGCGAGCAGCGCGGCGGCCAGCAGGGGCTTGAACCAGCCAGTACGAATCGATCCCATATCTTCTCCAGTGAGTGGTAGTTGTGTGCGGACGGCCGCCTCTCATGAAGGCGCCCGCCCTTTATTGTGCCCATCGTGGCCCGCTAGAAGGCTACAGCGGGCTCAACACTACCGCAAACACTATCGAAAGCGAAATAACGATCCATCATGGCTATATAACCGCCCAGCCACATGCCGGGCGCGCGGCGCGTGCCCGCCGAGGCCCGCTTACTGGAACGCCTTGTCGTTAGGCGCCGCGAACAACGCCTTCATATCGGCCGACAGCGGATAGTTCAGGTTGATGTTGCGCGGCGGCACCGGCGTCATGAACCACTTGTTGTACAGCTTCTCGGCACGACCGCTGGTCTGCAGGTCGGCCACCACCCCATCGACGAGCTTCTTGAACGAGGCGTCGTCCTTGCGGAACATGCACGCGTAGTTCTCGGTCTGCAGCGGCTCGCCGGCGACGACCCAGTCCGCGGCGTTCTTGGCCTTGGTGCGCTCGCCGTAGAGCAGCGGCTCGTCCATGACGAAGGCGGCGGCGCGGCCGGTCTCCAGGATCAGGAACGATTGACCATGATCCTTGGTGCTGATCAGGTTCATGTTCATGCCCTTCTCGCCGTTCATCTTCACGAGCAGGCGCTCGCCGGTGGTGCCGGCCGTGGTGACGACGTTCTTGTCCTTGAGGTCGGCCAGTGCCTTCACGCCCGAATCCTTCTTCACCAGCATGCGGATGCCATAGATGAAGATGCTGTTGGAGAACGCCACCTGCTTCTGGCGCTCGAGGTTGTTGGTGGTGCTGCCGCACTCGATGTCGATGGTGCCGTTCTGGACCAGCGGAATCCGGTTCTGCGAGGTGATCGGCGTGAGCTTGACCTGCAGGTTGGGCATGTTCAACTGGCTTTTCACCTTGTCGACGATCTGCAGCATGATCTCGTGCGAATACCCCATGACCTCCTTGCCATCGGTGTACGAGAACGGGATCGACGATTCGCGATAGCCCAGCGAGATCACACCGGAGTCCTTGATCTTCTTGAGCGTGTCGCCATCGGCGGCGTGGGCGCCGGCGGCAACGAGGGCGAGCGCGGCGGCGACCAGTACGCGGCGCGACAGATGGGAGGTGGGCAGTTTCTTCATGTTTCGCTCCTGGATGGGGCTTGGTTTAGTGGCACGACGTAACACTGCGGTACTGCAACTCGGAGGTACTGCAACTTCGAAACCTGCTGAATCCTGCCGGCGCCGCGACGCCCGGGCCGACGCGCTCAGGCCGCCAGCGCGCTGAAATCCGCGGCGTCGAGCGCGGGCCGGCGCGCGGCCATCTGGTCCGCCAGCAGTCCCGCGCTGCCCATGGCCAGCGTGAAACCGAGCGCGCCGTGGCCCAGGTTGAGCCACAGCCCCGGTACGCGCGAGGCGCCGATCAGCGGCACGCCGTCCGGCGTGGCGGGCCGCAGGCCAGCCCAGGGCTGCCACGCGTTGACATCGTCGTTGGCGGCCATACCGGCGAGGCCACCGAACAGGGCGCGCGTCTGCGCGGCCAGCGTGGCCACGCGTTCGCGATCGATGGTGGGGCCGCCGGGCACGAGGTCCGCCATGCCGGCCACGCGCAACGTATTGCCGATCCGCGCGTAGACGATCTTGTTGGCAAAGTCGGTCACGCTGAGATGCGGCGCGTGGGCGCCGTCGACCAGCGGCACCGTGATGCTGTAACCCTTGAGCGGCCACAACTTGGGCCGCACGCCCAGCGGCCGCAACAACGGCACGCTGCCGATTCCACCGGCCACCACCACCGCATCGGCCTCGATGTCGCCGGTCGCGGTGGCCACCCCGGTCACTCGCGACCCGCTGCGCAGCAGTCCGGTGACGCGTGTGCCAAAGCGCAGGCTGACCGTATCGCGGGCTTGCAGCAACCGGGCCAGCGAGACACAGAAGCGATGGCAATCGCCCACCTCCTCGCTCGGCGTATGGATGGCGCCAGCGATCTGGTCGCGCATGCCGGCCAGCGCGGGTTCCAGTGCCACGCACGCATCGCGGTCGAGCGCGTGCTGCTCGCAACCAAGGCTGGCCTGGTAGTCGAGCAGGCGCCGCGCCGCATCGAAGGCGGCCGCATCGCGATGCACGATCAGCTTGCCGCGCCGCGCGAAATCGAAACCGCCGCCCGGCAGGTTGCCGGGCCGGCCCGCACCCCGCACCGGCTCGCCATGCACGAAGGCCTGCATCAGGTCGCGCGAATAAAACGCCAGGCGCAGCAGCTTGCGCGTGGTGGCATCGCTGGTGGTGGCATTGCACGCACGCGCGAAAGCCAGCAGCCAGCGCCATTGCGCGGGGTCCGCGCTCGGGCGGAAGCGCATCGGCGAATCGCGCCGCAGCAGCCAGCCCGGCACCTTCGACAGCACGCCCGGGCCCGCCAGCGGCGCGACATAGCTGTAGCTGAGCTGGCCGCCATTGGCAAAGCTGGTCTCCTCGCCAGGCCCGGCATGACGCTCGATCACGGTGACCTCATGACCGTCGTTGGCCAGCCGCCATGCGCTGGTCATGCCGACGACACCTGCTCCTACGATTGCTACCCGCATGGCTACCCTGGTCCCGAGCCCGATAAAGACGATGGGCCAGAGCGTATTCCACGCGGGCGGCCTTGCCCAATGCCAATACGTGCCAGAATATGTCTTTATGCTATGGGCGCCTGCCGTACGCCGCAAAGCGGGGTTTTCCCGCACGTTATTGGTACTTTCCCGCACCAGTCGCGACCATCGGCAGCGCCACCCCGCACCACAACCATGCGTCTGCGCCAGATCGAAGTGTTCCGCGCCGTCATGCTGACCGGCACCGTCAGCGAGGCCGCACGCCTGCTCCATGTGTCCCAGCCCGTGGTTTCGCGCGTGCTGCAGCATGCCGAAGCCTCGCTCGGCTTCCGCCTGTTCGAGCGCGTGCGTGGACGGCTGCAACCCACGCCGGAGGCGGTGGCCCTCTATGGCGATGTCGAAAGGCTATATGGCGAGATCGAGCGCGTGCGCCGGGTCTCCGAGAGCCTGCGGCACAAGGGAGCGGGCCGCCTGCGCGTGGCGGCCACGCCGAGCCTCGCACATCCGCTGCTGGTGCCGGCGGTGCGGCGCTTCTGCGCGCGCCATCCGGAAACGCAGGTCCAGGTGCTCACGCACCATACCGACGAGCTGGTCGATGCGCTGCTGTCGAACCAGATCGACGTGGGTTTTGCCTACTCGCCGCCGCGCCACGAGGCGATCGCGAGCGAACCGGTGGCGGCGGGACGCATGCTGCTGGCCGTGCCGCGCGCGCAGCCGTTGCCGAGCGGCGGGCGACGCGCGAGCGTGGCCATGCGGCGCCTGATGGACCGGCCCTTTATCGGCCACGACGACAACACCTCGCTCGGGCTGCTGGTGCGTCAGACGCTGGCCCGCCATGGGCTGGAGCCGCACGGCACGCTCGAAGTCCAGACCTATTCGCTCGCGCTCTCGCTGGTTGACGCCGGTCTTGGCGTGACCGTGCTCGACCAGTACACCGCACTGAGCGCCAATGCGTCGCGCGTGATGCTGCACGACATCGCGCCCGTGCTGCCATTCGAGATCCAGTTGCTGCGCGCGAGCCATCGCGGCACATCCAGCCTGGTCGACGACATGCGCGCACAGTTCGCCGCCGAGGCCGAGGCGCTGGCCGTGACGCTGCCGCAGCGCCTGGAGACGCCGGTGGTGAGCTTCGACGCCCTCAAGTGAACGCGTGCGCGCATTGACAGCCGCGCGACGCGTGCACCATCATCGATCGCATGACAGGTAAGATCGCGACACCATGTTCGTCCTGACCCTGATACTCCTCGTCCTGATCAGCGCCTTTTTCTCGGTCTCCGAGATCGCGCTGACCGCCGCCCGGCGCACCAAGCTGCAGATCATGTCCGAGCGCGGCGATGCGCGCGCCACCAAGGTCATGCTGCTCAAGGAAGAGCCCGGCAACTTTTTTACCATCGTGCAGATCGGCGTCAACAGCGTGGCCATCCTCGCCGGCATTCTCGGCGAGAAGCACGTCTCCGACCTCGCCTACGAAGCGCTGCTGCCCTACCTCAGCGTCGACCACGCCCAGCGCGTGGCCAATATCGGCTCGTTCCTGATCGTGACGCTGCTGTTTATCCAGTTCGCCGACCTGATTCCCAAGCGCATCGCGATGACGTTCCCCGAGGCCTGCGCGGTGGCCGTGATCGACCCGATCCTGACCCTGCTCAAGGTGCTCAAGCCGCTGGTATGGATCTTCAACGCCGCCGCCGATGCCATGCTGCGGCTGTTCCGCCTGCCGACCAAGCCGGTCGACCAGATCACCACCGAGGACATTGCGGCGATGGTCGATGCGGGGGCCGAGGCCGGCGTGCTGCGCAAGCACGAGCTGCACCTGATCGAGAACGTATTCGAGCTGGACTCCAAGGGCATTACCGCCATCATGACGCCGCGCGACGACGTGGTGTACCTGACGCTCGACGAGACCGCGGAAAGCGTGCGGCGCAAGCTCGTCAACCAGCCGCATGCGCAATACCCGGTCTGCGGGCACGACCTCGACGACGTGCTCGGCTATATCGATTCCAAGGACATCCTGCAGCAGCTGCTGGCCAACGACAGCGCCGCGGTGCTGGCCGATATCGGCCAGCACCACGACAAGAACGTGCTGGTGATTCCGGACACGCTGACGCTGTCCGAGTCCCTGACCCGGTTCCGCGAGATGCACGAAAGCTTTGCGGTGGTCATGAACGAGTACGGACTGGTGGTGGGCATCGTCACGCTCGACGATATCGTCGGGGCGCTGATGGGGGACATCCTGTATTCGTCCGAGGACGAACAGATCGTGCGCCGCGACGACTCGTCATGGCTGGTGGATGGCCTGACGCCCATCGTCGACCTGAAGAAGGCGCTGGAGATCGATACCCTGCCCGGCGAGGATTATGTCGATACCGCGGCAGGGCTGGTGATCTACGCGCTCAAGCGGATTCCGAAGAAGTCGGAGTCGATCACGGTGGCGGGTTTCCGCTTCGAGGTGCTCGATATCGACCACCACAAGATCGACCAGTTGCTGGTGTCGCGGCTGCCGGTGACGAACGCGGTCGCCTGAGAAGCGGGGGCGCAGAAAAACAGGCACCAGAAATCAGCCACAAAAAAACAAAACCGACGGCTACTTTCGTAGGCGTCGGCTTTTCAGTGGTACTGCAACTTCTTGTTATCTACCCGAAGGCAGCTTTTTGTATTGGCGGAGAGGGTGGGATTCGAACCCACGGTACCGTCGCCGGTACGCCTGATTTCGAGTCAGGTACATTCGACCACTCTGCCACCTCTCCAGGTAACTTGGTCGCTCGCGGCGAAACCAAGATTATAGCGATATCGCCGCGAGGAATGCAAGCACTCGTTACGCTTCCGGTTCGAGCCGCGCCACACCGCCCATGTACGGCTGCAACGCGGCCGGTACCGTGACCGAACCGTCGGCGTTCTGGTAGTTCTCGAGGATTGCGACCAGCGTGCGGCCGACCGCCAGGCCGGAGCCGTTCAGCGTATGGAGCAGCTCGGGCTTGCCCTGCCCGGTGCGGTAGCGCGCGCCCATGCGGCGCGCCTGGAAATCGCCCATGTTGGAGCACGAGCTGATTTCGCGATAGGTGTTCTGGGCCGGGATCCAGACTTCGAGGTCGTAGGTCTTGGTGCTGCCAAACCCCATGTCGCCCGTGCACAGCACGATGGTGCGGAACGGCAGGTCGAGCTTCTTCAGGATGGCTTCGGCATGGCCGGTCAGTTGCTCCAGCGCCTCCATCGACTGCTCGGCCGGCACCACCTGCACGAGCTCGACCTTGTCGAACTGGTGCTGGCGGATCATGCCGCGCGTGTCCTTGCCATAGGCGCCCGCTTCCGAGCGGAAGCACGGCGTATGGGCGACAAAGCGCAACGGCAGCGCATCGGCGGCGACGATCTCGTCGCGCACGATATTCGTGAGCGGCACCTCGGCGGTCGGGATCAGGTAGAAGTTCTCGGTGCGGCCCTGGCCGTCCTCGCCCTCTCCGCCCATGCGGCGCGGCACCTTGAACAGGTCTTCCTCGAACTTGGGCAGCTGGCCGGTCCCGCGCATCGACGCCGCGTTGACGATATACGGCACGTACATCTCGGTATAGCCATGCTCGAGGGTATGGGTATCGAGCATCAGCTGCACCAGCGCACGGTGCAGGCGCGCCATGCCGCCACGCAGCATCGAGAAGCGCGCGCCGGTGACCTTGCTGGCGGTCTCGAAGTCGAGGCCGAGCCTGGCGCCGATATCCACGTGATCGCGCACGTCGAAGTCGAAGGCGCGCGGCGTGCCGACGCGGCGGACTTCCACGTTCCCGGTCTCGTCCTTGCCCACCGGCACGCTCTCGTGCGGCAGGTTAGGGATCGACATCATGGTGTCCTGCATCTGGGCCTGGATGTCGTTCAGGCGGGCGGCCGAGGCGGTCAGCTGGTCGCCGATGCCGCCCACTTCCGCCATCACGGCCGAGGCGTCCTCGCCCTTGCCCTTGAGCATGCCAATCTGCTTGGACAGGCTGTTGCGGCGGGCCTGCAGTTCCTCGGTCTGGGTCTGCAGTTGCTTGCGTTCGGCTTCCAGTGCCTGGAACGCCGCCACGTCGAGGGAAAATCCGCGCGTGGCAAGGCGTTGCGCCACGGCGTCGATGTCTTTGCGGAACAGCTGGATGTCGAGCATGTTGCGGTCGGGAAGTGCTGAATCCGGCGACATGCCGGAAAACGCGACATTTTACTGCACCCGCGTGTCTCGCCGTCGCGGAATGTGCGGGACGTCGGGCCGCCTATTCGCCTGTTCGTCCTTTTTCGTCCCTGTCGCTTTGTTCGCCCCTGTCGTCCCGTTCGCGCTTCTCGCCCTTCGTCCCGCCCGTGGCCCCGCCCGTCGCCCTGCTGCCGCGGCTCTCACGCGCCCGCTGCCACGCGTCGTCGAGTTCGCGCAGATGGCGCAGCTTGTCGCCGATCTTGCCCTCCAGGCCGCGCGGCGTCGGCCGGTACCAGTCCTGGTCGGCCAGGTCGTCGGGCAGGTAGTGCTCGCCCGCGGCATAGGCCTCGGGCTCGTCGTGGGCGTAACGGTAGGCGTGGCCGTAGCCGAGCTCCTTCATCAGCCGCGTGGGCGCGTTGCGCAGGTGCACGGGTACCGGCCGCGACCTGTCCTTGGCGACAAACGCGCGCGCCGCGTTGTAGGCGTTGTAGCCCGCGTTGGACTTGGGCGCCACCGCCAGATACAGCAGCGCCTGCGCCAGCGCCAGCTCGCCTTCCGGCGAGCCCAGCCGTTCGTAGGTTTCGGCGGCATCGAGCGTGATGCGTGCCGCGCGCGGATCGGCCAGGCCGATGTCCTCCCATGCCATGCGCACGATGCGGCGGGCCAGATAGCGCGGGTCCGCGCCGCCATCGAGCATGCGGCAGAACCAGTACAGCGTGCCATCGGGGTCGGAGCCGCGCACCGACTTGTGCAGCGCGCTGATCTGGTCGTAGAACGCGTCGCCGCCCTTGTCGAAGCGGCGCAGGTTCTCGGACAACGCGCTGCCGAGCAGCGCGGTATCGATGCGCGCCGCGCCGGCATTGCGCGCCGCCCGCGCGACGATCTCGACGTTGTTGAGCAGCTTGCGGCCATCGCCATCGGCGGACGCCACCACCAGCTTCAGCGCCTCGTCGTCCCAGTCGAGGCCGCCCAGTTCGTCGCTGGCGCGCCGGACCAGCTGCGCCAGCTCCTGCTCGTCGAGGCTCTTGAGCACATAGACCGCCGCGCGCGACAGCAGCGCGCCGTTGACCTCGAACGACGGGTTCTCGGTGGTGGCGCCGATAAAGGTGAACAAGCCGCTTTCCACATGCGGCAGGAAGGCATCCTGCTGGCTCTTGTTGAAGCGATGCACCTCGTCGACGAACACCAGCGTGCGCCGCCCGTGGGCGCGATACTGCTCGGCGCGCTCGACCGCCTCGCGGATGTCCTTGACGCCGGACAGCACCGCGGACAGCGCGATGAATTCGGCGTCGAACGCGTCCGCCATCAGGCGCGCGAGCGTGGTCTTGCCCACGCCGGGCGGGCCCCACAGGATCATCGAATGCGGCTCGCCGGACGCGAACGCCACGCGCAGCGGCTTGCCCGCGCCAAGCAGGTGCTGCTGGCCAATCACCTCGTCGATGGTGCGCGGACGCAAGCGCTCTGCCAGCGGTTGCCTGGAACGGTCGGGAGGTTCGGAAAACAGCGAGTCCGCCACGGTCAATCAGTCCAACAGAATCATGAACGTGACAGTGTAGACGATCACGCCGGTCGGGCCGGCGAGGGCTGGTCCGGTGCCGCATCCAGGGCCGGAAACGCGACCACATCGTCGGCCTCGACGCGCAACCCGAGCGTGGCGCCGACCGGCACGTCATGGTGCGAGGGCACCAGCGCCAGCACCCGGCTGCCGTCGGCCAGGCGCAGCGTATAGAGAATGTTGGCGCCGCGAAAGGCCTTGTCGGTGACCTGCGCGCGCAGGGGGCTCGCTTCGTCGTGCACGAGGTCGTCGGGGCGGATCAGCACCTCGACCTCGCCATTGGGGTCCGCCAGCGTCGCGCTCCCGGCCAGGGTGGCGGCGCGGCACGGCAGCGTACCCAGCGCGAGGTCGATATCGCTGCCGCGCCGGCGCCCCGGCAGCCAGACGCCCTGGCCGATAAAGCCGGCGACGAAGCGCGTGGCCGGACGATGATAGAGGGTATGTGCATCGCCCCACTGGGCAATAGTGCCCTGGTGCATGACGCCGATCTCGTCGGCCATGGCAAACGCCTCGTACTGGTCGTGCGTGACGAGGATGGCGGTGGTGCCCTGCGCGCGCAGGATGCCGCGTACTTCCTGGCCCAGCCGCTCGCGCAGGTCGACATCGAGATTGGAGAACGGCTCGTCGAGCAGCAGCAGCGCCGGACGTGGCGCGAGCGCGCGCGCCAGCGCCACGCGCTGCTGCTGGCCACCCGAGAGTTCATGCGGATAGCGGCCGCCCGCGTCGTGCAGGCCCACCAGCGCGAGCATCTCGCGCACGCGCGCGGCGCGGGCCGCCCGCTCGCGCCGCGTCAAGCCGAACGCGACATTGGCCGCCACGTCGAGGTGCGGAAACAGCGCGTAGTCCTGGAACACCATGCCGATCCGCCGTTGCTCGGGCGGCAGGCCGGTACCGGCGGACGACACCACGCGGCCGTCGATGCGGATCTCGCCCGCGCGCAAGGGCTCGAAGCCGGCGAGCGCGCGCAGTACCGTGGTCTTGCCGCAGCCGCTCGGACCCAGCAGGCAGGCGATGGTGCCGCGCGCGAGCGAGAACGACAGCCGGTCGATCACGGTGTGGGGGCCAAAACCGTGCACGATGCGGTCGACCTCGACCACCGGTGGCGCGGCCGTCGAGGCCGCGCGCGCGGCGGCGGCAGACGCGCTGGTAGCGGCGCTGGTGGACGCGCTGGTGGACGCGCTGGTGGAGCCGCGGGTGGGCGACGGTGTCAACGCAGGGGTCGCGCCAGCGATCTGAGTATGGTCTGGAGAAGTGAGCGACATCAAGGCCTCGGCACGCATGGCGCGATTATAGTGAGTGGCGACGCTAGAATGCGCGAATCCCGTCGCATCGATCGTCTCCGACACGTGTGCCTCCGTACAACCGCCATCGAATGCCGCGCCTGCCCTCTCCCCAACCTCCGCCACCTCCGCCACCTCCGCAACCACTGCAATCTCGGCGACCGCGGCCACCGCTGCGGTGGCTGCGCTCTCCGCCCCCGCTGACGGTGGTCGCCTGCCTGATGGCGGCGCTGATCGTGCTGCCGATCGGCGTGATCGTGGCGAGCGTGCTGTCGCCGGCCACGGACACCTGGCGGCATCTTGTCGATACCGTGCTGGCCGAATACATCGGCAACACGCTCGTGCTGCTGGCCGGCGTGATGGCGGGCGTGCTGCTGCTCGGGGTGACCACCGCGTGGCTGACCGCGACCTGCCGCTTTCCGGGGCGTGGCCTGATGGCGTGGGCGCTGGTGCTGCCGCTGGCGATGCCCGCCTACGTGATCGCCTACGCGTACACCGATGCGCTGCAGTTCGCCGGCCCCGTGCAGGGCTGGCTGCGCGACGTGACCGGCTGGCGCGCGCGCGACTACTGGTTTCCGGACATCCGCTCGACCGGCGGCGCGATCGTGCTGTTCTCGCTGGTGCTCTACCCCTACGTGTACCTGACCGCGCGTACCGCATTCCTGCAGCAGACCGCGAGCACGCTCGAGGCTGCACGGCTGCTCGGCCATGGCCCGTGGCGTACGCTGTGGCACGTGTCGCTGCCGCTCGCGCGGCCCGGCATCCTGGCGGGCACGGTGCTCGCGCTGATGGAGACGCTGGCCGACTTCGGCACCGTGGCGTACTTCGGCATTCCGACCTTCTCGACCGGCATCTTTCGTGCGTGGTTCTCGCTCGGCGACAAGCTCGCCGCGGCGCAACTGTCCGCGTGCATGCTGCTGTTCGTGATCGCGATCCTGTGGCTCGAACGGGCCAGCCGCGGCCGTGCGCGGGTGCACGACGACAGCCGCGCGGGCCAGCGGCGCCCGGCCATGAAGCCACTGTCTGGCTGGCGCGGCTGGCTGGCCTGCGCATGGTGCGCGCTGCCGGTGGCGCTCGGTTTTCTGCTGCCGGCGCTGATGCTGTGCCGGATGGCGTGGGCCGACGGCGACGCGCAGTTCGGACCGCGCTTTATCGGGCTGGTACGCAACAGCTTTGTGCTGGCGAGCACGAGCGCGGTGATCGCGGTGCTGGTGGCGCTTGCCATCGGCTACGCCGGGCGCGGCGCCGCCGGCGGGCCGCGGGCGCGCCTGCTGCGCGTGCTGACGCGGCTCTGCGGCATGGGCTATGCCTTGCCGGGCTCCGTGATCGCGGTAGGGGTGCTGGTACCGGTGACGCAGCTCGACAATGCGCTGTCGCACTGGCTGCGCGAAGCGCTCGGCGTGTCGGTGGGCCTGCTGCTGACGGGCGGCATGACGGCGCTGGTCTATGCCTATCTGGTGCGTTTTCTTGGCGTGGCACTGCAGTCGGTCAATGCGGGGCTGGCGCGCATTACACCGGCCATGGACAGTGCCGCGCGCAGCCTCGGGTACGGCCCGGCCGCCACCTTGCGGCACGTGCATGCCCCGCTGCTGCGCGGCAGCCTGCTCACGGCGGCGCTGATCGTCTTTGTCGACGTCATGAAGGAACTGCCGGCGACGTTCGTGATGCGGCCCTTCAATTTCGACACGCTGGCCGTGCAGGCCTACAACCTTGCCGCCGACGAGCGCCTGGCCGAGGCGGCAACCGCCTCGCTCGTGATCGTGCTGGTGGGATTGCTGCCGGTGATCGTGCTGTCGCGCGCGATCCAGCATGCCGGTCGCGGACAGCGCGGGGGCAGCGCGGTGCCGCCCCCGGAACAAGGGTAAATACCGATCTAAAGTTCGCTTCGGCGCTGCCGATAACCGCCAATGGCCCGTGTCTTCACACGAGGCCTCCAGGCAGGTATTTATCGGCTTATCCGTTCGAGGGTATTTATGCTGCGTTACCGCATGTTGTTGTTCAAGGCTTCCCGGCTGGCCGCGAAGAACAAGCTGAGCAATGTCGAAGAGATTTCGCTCGCTGGACAGTTTGCCGAGCTGCTGGAATCGCAGGAAGACGCCGACCGGCTGATCGAGGATCTGGTCGACCACGAGAACCCGCATATGCGCCGGATCGGCCTGCACGCGATTCGCCGCGCGCGCCGCTTTGGCGGCCAGGCGTTGCTGCCGGCGCTGCTGCGCCGACTGGTCGATCCGGAAGCGTGGCTGCGTCACGATGCGGTCTGGATCGTGCAGGAAGCCAAGCTCGACGGCGGCGAGCTGCGCGCCTCGCTGCGTCGGGTGGCCGGCAATACCCGCCTGCCGCAGGATGCCATCCGCGCGCGCGACAACCCCGGCGATGGCGCCTTGCAGGCGGCCGTGCGCGCGCGCCAGGTGCTCGACGTACTGATCCAGAAATCGGCGGCCGAGCACAACGCCGCGCTGGCGGCCGGCGGTGGCCTGGCCGGTGCGACCGACGGCAAGCCCTATGCGCAGGATTCCATCGGTCATATCCGTGCCGTCCATCGTCAGTTGCAGAAGCGCATGGCCAAGCGCAAGCTGTCGAGCAGCACCAAGCTGAAGTTCCGCAAGGTCGAAAGTCAGTACCCACCTAACGACAATCGTCGCTTCCTGCTGTGAGTGCGCGTGCCTAGCGGTACCCGGCCTTGTCGACGATCTTCTGCGCCTCGGCCTGGTACTTGCCAAGCTCGGCCACGTTGATCTTGTCGGCCTTGAACTCGCCCAGCTGCTCCAGCGCCGGGTTGGAGATCTTTACGCTCGGCACCACCGGCCACTCGTTGTTGCCGTCGGCGAAGTAAGCCTGTGCTTCGTCGCTGGCAAGGTACTCCAGGAACTTCACCGCGGCTTCCTTGTTGGGCGCGTGCCTGAGCATGCCGCCGCCGGACACGTTCATGTGCACGCCCTGGCTCGACTGGTTGGGCCACACCACGCCGAGCTTGTCGGCCACCGCCTTGTCTTCCGGCTTGCTCGACTTGAGCAGGCGCGCGAGGTAGTAGGTATTGGCAATCGCGATATCGCATTCGCCCGCGGCGACGGCCTTGAGCTGGTCGGTATCGCCGCCCTTCGGCGCGCGCGCCAGGTTGGCGGCGACACCGCGCGCCCACTGCTCGGTGCGTGCCGCGCCATCGTGGGCGATCAGGCTCGATACCAGCGACAGGTTGTAGACATGGCCGCTCGAGCGCGTGCACACGCGGCCCTTCCACTTCGGGTCGGCAAGCTCCTCGTAGCGCGTCATGTCGCCCGGCTTGACCGTGGTCTTGTTGAAGACAATCACGCGTGCGCGCGCGGAGAAGCCGAACCATTCGCCATTGGGATCACGATAGTTGGCGGGAATGCGGGACGCCAGCACCTTCGACGTCACCGGGGCGAACACGCCGGCCTGCTGGGCACGCCACAGGCGGCCGATATCGACGGTGATAAACACGTCCGCGGGACTGTTGGCGCCCTCGTTGCGGATCCGTTCGAGCAGCGGATCTTCCTGCCCCTCGATCCGGTTGATCCTGATGCCGGTCTTTTCGGTGAAATTGCGGTACAACGCCTCGTCGGTCTGATAGTGACGCGCGGTGTACAGATTGAGCACCTTCTCCTGGGCCAGCGCGGCGAGCGGCGTGGCCAGCAGCATACAGGCGCCGGCAAGCGCCATCAGGCGCGTGGTACCCCGATGCAAGGCGCCTGCCTCCGTTGTTGCCAGCCTTGTTGCGTGCTTTGTCGCGTGCTTTGTTGCGTGCTTTGTTGCGTGCTTTGTTGCGTGCGCAAACCCCTGCCTTGCGCCATGACCCGCCCTCGTGCTGCTCATCGTCATCTCCCTGTGCCAGTCTATTGGCCAATGACGATAATCATTCGCATTTAAGCGGTCAAATTACATTTTTGTCATGCGTATTAAGCGGTTTCGACAAGCTGGCGTACGGGCCACGTCGCCACCTGGCCACGTCGCCAGCCGTGCCAACCACGGGCTCAATTCCTGGCGCGCTCGGCAAGCACCTTCATCGCGTCGGCGGGAAGCGGACCGTGACAACTGCGCTCGCCGCCCGCCTCGCCGACGATCAGCCAGACCTTGTCCGGCGTGCCGGCCGGGTGCAGCAGCCAGGCCGGACCGCGGCCGGATCCGGCCGGCGGCAGGTCTTCCAGCGCGCCGCTGTGCGGCGACTGCAGCAATGCCGCGCATTGCGCCACCGGCGCGCGCGTTGCCTTGAGGAAATCGGCATTGCCGATCACCTCCGGCATGGCGGTGTCCGAGGCGCGCAGGAAGGCATCGACGTCGAACTGGCGCGTGCCGGCGGTGGTTCCGCAGGCGCATAGCAGCGCGGCCGCGCCAAGGATGGCCGCGACCGTCAGGCTGAGAGGGAGGGTTTCCCGCAAAGGTGCGTTAGGCATAGGGGGCATCACTGCTTCATGACATCGGCGCCCTTGGGCACCACAAACCGGAAGGTATCGGCCGGCAGCGATGGATTCTTCTGGATGCCGGTGAAGGTGAGCAGTGTGGTGTTGCCGAACGCATCGCGCAACTCCATCGCCTCCAGGTTGCCGCTCTTGAAGCCGATGCCGATCCGCTCGAACTGCGTGTCCTTCGCCTTCGGCGTCAGCTCAAGCCATTCCACGCCATCGCGCGTGGGGCCGTTGCCGATATTGAAGTTCTTCTCGAAGTCGTTGCTGCCGAACAGGATGGCGGCCGGACTCGACCCCAGCGCACCGTCGAGCCTGCGCTCGGTCACCTGGTTGAGGTCCTTGTCGTAGATATAGAGGGTCTGCCCGTCGGCCTGCAGCAGCTGGTCGTAGGGCTTGGTATAGCGCCACGTGAACTTGCCGGGGCGCGCAAAGGCAAAGGTGCCGCTCGACGTGCCGGTGACCTTTGCGCTATCGCCATTGCCCTTGACCTGGCGCTGGGTGAACTCCCCGCGCGCGCTCTTGACGCCGGACACGAAGCTCTGCAACTGGTCGGTCGCGGCCGCGTGGGCAGCCGGCGCGGCCAGCGTCACCAGCGCAAGTGCCGTACAGGCAGTGGCAACTGCCGAGCCGAATCCGCGAAACATGCGAAGACGCATGACAATGTTCCTTTCTTGTCCATTGATGCTGTCCGGTTAGAGCCTGGCGCCGGCGCGGGATTCCCGTGCCGGCCGTGACAGACGTAACGGGCAGGGCGGCGTTGGTAACGGGACGTTAATCGCCGACGGCGGCCCGGACGCTACACCGCGGGGTTGTCGGGCCCGACCACGGTGGTCCCGTGATCGGGCGCCACCGCCGACAGGCCGACAGGCCGACGGTGGCGCGGCGGGCTTACTCCTCGTCGCGCGCGGCGCCGCCGCCCTGCACCAGGATGTCGCGATTGCCATTGCCGGACATCGCCGACACCAGCCCTGCCTTTTCCATATCCTCAAGCAGGCGCGCCGCGCGGTTGTAGCCGATGCGCAGATGCCGCTGCACGAGCGAAATCGACGCGCGCCGGTTCTTGATCACCACTTCCACGGCCTGGTCGTACAACGGATCGGCCTCGCCGCCGCCGCTGCCGGCGATGCCCGCGCCGCCGCCGAGGCTGTCGCCGCCCCCGTCGCCGTCGACCAGGCCGCCCTCGAGAATGCCCTCGATATAGTTGGGCTCGCCGCCCTCCTTGAGCTTCTCGACCACGCGGTGCACTTCATCGTCCGAGACAAAGGCGCCGTGCACGCGTACCGGCAGACCGGTGCCGGGCGCAAGGTACAGCATATCGCCCATGCCCAGCAGCGTTTCCGCGCCCATCTGGTCGAGGATGGTGCGCGAGTCGATCTTGCTGCTGACCTGGAACGCGATACGCGTGGGCACGTTGGCCTTGATCAGGCCCGTGATCACATCCACCGAAGGACGCTGCGTGGCCAGCACGAGATGCAGGCCGGCCGCACGCGCCTTCTGCGCGATGCGCGCGATCAGCTCCTCGACCTTCTTGCCCACCACCATCATCAGGTCGGCCAGCTCGTCGATCACGATCACGATGGTCGGCAGCTTCTCGAGCGGCTCGGGCGCGTCGGGCGTCAGGCTGAACGGGTTCGGGATCTTCTCTTCCCGCGCCGCCGCTTCCTCGATCTTCTTGTTGTAGCCGGCGAGGTTGCGCACGCCCAGCTTGCTCATGAGCTTGTAGCGGCGTTCCATCTCGCCGACCGCCCAGTTGAGCGCATTGCCGGCCTGGCGCATATCGGTCACCACCGGGCACAGCAGGTGCGGAATGCCTTCGTAGACGCTCATTTCGAGCATCTTCGGATCGATCAGGATCAGACGCACGCTCTCCGCGCCGGCCTTATAGAGCAGCGACAGGATCATCGCGTTGATGCCGACCGACTTGCCGGAGCCGGTGGTACCCGCCACCATGCAGTGCGGCATCCTGGCGAGGTCGGCCACCATCGGCTTGCCGGCAATGTCCTTGCCGAGCGCCATGGTCAGGTTCGAGGCGCTCTCGTTGTACACCTGCGAGCCAAGGATTTCCGACAGGCGCACGGTCTGCCGCTTGGGATTCGGCAGTTCCAGCCCCATGTAGTTCTTGCCGGGAATCGTCTCCACCACCCGGATCGACACCAGCGACAGCGAGCGTGCGAGGTCGCGCGCCAGGTTGACTACCTGGCTGCCCTTGACGCCCGTGGCCGGCTCGATCTCGTAGCGCGTGATGACAGGACCCGGATAAGCGGCCACGACCTTGACCTCGACCCCGAAGTCCTTGAGCTTCTTCTCAATCAGGCGCGAGGTGAACTCGAGCGTTTCGGCACTCACGGTTTCCTGATGGGCGGGAATCGGATCGAGCAGCGACAGCGGCGGCAGGTCGGAGTCCTGGATATCGGCAAACAGCGGTTGCTGCTTCTCGCGTTCCACGCGCTCATGCTTGGGCACCGCCTGCGGACGCACGATCTGCACCGGGGTGGCTTCCTCGATGCGCACGCGCTGGACCTCGACCGTCTCGGTACGCTCGACCTTGGCGGCGGCGCCGATGATGCGGTCCTGCTTGCTTTCGCGGCGCGCCTTGAAGCCGATGAACAGCGACTCGACAAAGCCGCCGACATGCTCGGCCACCGACAGCCACGAGAAATGGAAGAACAGCGACAGCCCGATCGCGAACATCGTCAGCAGCAGCAGCGTGGCGCCCGAGAACCCGAGCGCCAGTTGCAGCCAGCCGCCGAGCAGGTCGCCCAGCACGCCGCCGGGCGCCCGCGGCAGCGCGGCGCGCAGCGGATACATGCGGATGGCTTCGAGGCCCATGCTGGAGACCAGCGTCAGGCCGAAGCCGATCCAGCTGACCATGGCGCCGGCATGCGGCTCGGTGGCACGCTCCGGCAGCTCGGCGGTCAGCGTGCGCCAGCCGCGCCAGCAGCGGCGCACCAGCAGCACGCTCCACCAGTAGGCGGAAAAACCGAAGATGAAGAACAGGACGTCGGCGACCCAGGCGCCGACGCGGCCGCCCAGGTTGTGGATATCCGCGACCTGGTTGGCGTGGGACCAGCCGGGGTCCGCCTTGCTGTAGCTCGCGAGCACGCACAGGAAGCCCAGCGTGACGGCGAGCAGCAGGAACCAGCGCACCTCGCCGAGCAGCTTGCCGATGCGGGACGGCAGCGCGGACGGGTCGGTACGGGTTGTCGTGGTAGCTCGGGCCATGCAGAAACAGGGGTCGCCAGATGTGAACGATGGGGGCCATTCTACCCTTGGCCAGCCCTATCGCCCCCATTGGAATTTGCAACAGTGAGCAAATGCCGCACCACATATAATGGCGGCTGAGTATTTAAGCCGGCGTCAGGCCGCCCCTCGATCCGCCTTGCGGAACCGATGCGGGACGGCCGCGCCCGTCACACGAATTCCAGGAACGCATCATGTCCAAACACGCAAAAGTGCTGATTCTCGGCTCCGGCCCCGCGGGATATACCGCAGCCGTGTACGCCGCGCGCGCCAACCTCAACCCGGTGCTGGTGACCGGCCTGGCCCAGGGTGGCCAGCTGATGACCACCACCGACGTCGAGAACTGGCCGGCCGACGCCAATGGCGTGCAGGGCCCGGAACTGATGCAGCGCTTTCTGGCGCATGCCGAGCGTTTCAATACCGAAATCATCTTCGATCACATTCATACGGCCAGGCTGACCGAACGCCCGATCCGCCTGATCGGCGACGCCGGCGAGTACACCTGCGACGCGCTGATCATCGCCACCGGCGCCTCGGCGCAGTACCTCGGCCTGCCGTCGGAGGAATCGTTCATGGGCCGCGGCGTGTCGGCGTGCGCCACCTGCGACGGCTTCTTCTACAAGAACCAGGAAGTGGCGGTGGTCGGCGGCGGCAACACCGCCGTCGAAGAGGCGCTGTACCTGTCCCATATCGCCAGCAAGGTGACCGTGATCCATCGCCGCGACGATTTCCGCGCCGAGCCGATCCTGCGCGACCGCCTGCTCCAGCGCGTCAAGGAAGGCCGCGTCGAGATCCGCTTCGACAGCGTGCTCGACGAGGTGACCGGCGACGACTCGGGCGTGACCGGCGTGCGCATCCGCAACGTGAAGACCGGCGAGGTGGACGCGGTCAAGCTGGCGGGCGTGTTCATCGCCATCGGCCACAAGCCCAACACCGACCTGTTCGCTGGCCAGCTCGACATGAACAACGGCTATATCGTGACCAGGAGCGGTCTGGCCGGCGATGCCACGGCAACCAGCATTCCGGGCGTGTTCGCGGCCGGCGACGTGCAGGACCAGATCTACCGCCAGGCCATCACCAGCGCGGCGACGGGCTGCATGGCCGCACTCGATGCGCAGCGCTACGTGGAAGCGCTGAAGTAATTGGCCCCGGGCACCGGCGCCCTGGCGCCGTGGGGCGGCGACAAAAGCGGGACCCGGCCGCGTTCGCCACCGGCCCGCGCATGCCGCCGGAGGCGGCGCCGCCCGATATAATCGCGCCATGCTTCCCGGAGATGCTCCATGTCGCAAGGCGCCCCCAAACCCAACCGGTCGCCGGCCCGGCGCTTCGGTCTCGACGACCTGGCCGGCCTGCGTGACACCCTGAAGGCCGACGCCGCCCAGCGCGAGGCCGAGCGGCTGGCCGCCGAGGCCGCCGCACAACGCGCGCGCGAGGAAGCCGATGTCTTCCGCAACAGCGTCGGCGGCGTCAACCAGTTGCGCGACCGCAATCGCGTCTCCCACCCTCCCCAGCACCCCGCCCCGGTGGCGACCCAGACCGAGCGCAACGACAAGGCGGTGCTGGCCGCGTCGCTGTCGGACGAGTTCGACGTCGAGAACCTGCTCGATACCGAGGAGATGTCGTTCCGTCGTCCCGGCATCGGGCTCGACGTCATCCGCAAGCTGCGCCGCGGCGAGTGGGTGCCGCAGGACAAGATCGACCTGCATGGCCTGCGCCGTGAAGAAGCGCGCGAGGCGCTGGCCGAGTTCCTGCGCAAGTCGGTGCGCAACGGCGTGCGCTGCGTGCGTGTGATCCATGGCAAAGGCAATGGTTCGCCCGACAAGCTACCGGTGCTCAAGGGCAAGGTGCGCAGCTGGCTCGTGCAGAAAGACGAGGTGATCGCCTTCGTGCAGGCCCGCGAGACCCAGGGCGGTGCGGGTGCGGTGATGGTGCTGCTGCGGCAACCGCGCACCTGATGCACCTGCATCTGCCGTTCGACCTGCTGATGGGGCGGCTGCCCCTGATCCTCCATGTGATGGAGGTGATCGGCGTGCTCGCGTTTGCCGTGTCGGGCGTGGTGGACGCGCGCAAGCAGCGGCTCGACGCGGTCGGCACCTTCATCGTCGCGTTTGCCACCGCCTTCGGCGGCGGGACCGTGCGCGACGTGCTGCTCGACCGCCGGCCGTTCTACTGGGTCGAGCACGAGTACTACGTGATGCTGATCTTCGTGATGTCGATCGGCGCGGCCATCGTGTTCCGCGTGGTCAGCACGGTGGCCTCGGATCGCGCCATGCTGGTGGCCGACGCGATCGGGCTCGGGCTGTTCTCGGTCACCGGCACGTCGCTCGCGCTGGTGGCGCAGATGACGCCGACGGTGGCGGTCATGATGGGCATTATCTCGGCGGTGTTCGGCGGCGTGGTGCGCGACGTGCTGTGCAACGAGGTCCCGATGATCCTGCGCGACCGTTCGCCGTACGCGACCTGTTCCTTCGTCGGCTGCTGGGTGTATGTGGGACTGACGTGGATGCGCGCGGACCAGGAGGCGGCGCTGCTCACCGGTGCGCTGGTCACCATGGCCATGCGGCTGGTCTCGGTGCAGTTCGGCTGGAAACTGCCGAGCTGAAAACGACAAAGCCGGCACGAGGCCGGCCTGGCGGTGTGACCGCGGTAGCGTCGCGGTCGCTCAGATCGCGGCTTCGTCCTGCTCGCCCGTACGGATCCGGATCACGCGCTCGATCTCGGTCACGAAGATCTTGCCGTCGCCGATCTTGCCCGTGTGCGCGGCCTTGACGATCGCGTCGAGCACGGTTTCCAGCTGGTTCTCGGCGACTACCACCTCGATCTTGATCTTGGGCAGGAAGTCCACCACGTATTCGGCGCCGCGGTAGAGCTCGGTATGGCCCTTCTGGCGGCCGAAGCCCTTGACTTCGGTCACCGTCAGACCGGTCACACCCACATCGGCCATCGCCTCCCGTACCTCGTCGAGCTTGAACGGTTTGATGATCGCGGTAATCTGCTTCATGGCTGGCCCCTGCGTGTTTGTCGTCAAAGATGACAGATTTTAGCGCGAATCCCATCTCCCCGATCAAAGACGGCGCGCGGGACCGCGCCGCGGTGCGTGCGGTGGCCCACTTGCGCGGCCCCGGAAACGACACCAGAGCGGCACCAAAGCGGCCCCCGGGCAGCACCCCGAGCAGGCTGCGCTCAGTCGGGAATGCGCGTCAGGTCGCGCACCCAGACCGCCGCCTCGGCATCGCTCGGGGCGCGCCAGTCGCCGCGCGGCGACAGC
Organism: Cupriavidus sp. H19C3; assembly: GCF_049393815.1. Taxonomy (NCBI): domain Bacteria; kingdom Pseudomonadati; phylum Pseudomonadota; class Betaproteobacteria; order Burkholderiales; family Burkholderiaceae; genus Cupriavidus; species Cupriavidus sp. H19C3. Next base: position 3,980,005 of record NZ_CP184985.1, on the reverse strand, counting down.
GATCCGCCCGAGCCGACCTTGGGCGCATTGGGGATACAGGAACGCTTGAACTGGCTCGTGCGGAAGAAGCGGTCGACAAAAATACCGAGGATGCGCTTGATTTCCCCGAGCTGGTACTCGTTACGCGCGACTTCCGGCCCGTTGGGCCAGCTGCCGCGCGCGCGGTCGCCCCACGCCGTGAGCGCCAGGAAGGCGACCTTGGACGGCGCAAAGCCGAAGCGCAGCGTGTAGTAGAGGTGGAAGTCCTGCAGCTCGTACGGACCGATGATGTTCTCGGTCTTCTGCTCGGGCGCCTTGTCCTGCGCGCCCGCGCCGCCCGGCACCAGTTCGGGGCTGATATCGGTATCGAGCACCGCCAGCAACACGTCCTTGCCGGCATCGACCACCTGACCGGTCTCGGCGACCCAGCGCACCAGATGGCTGATCAGGGTCTTGGGCACGCTGGCGTTGACGCTGTAGTGCGACATATGGTCCCCCACCCCGTAAGTGCACCAGCCCAGCGCGAGTTCGCTGAGATCGCCCGTGCCGATCACGATGCCACCGTGATAGTTGGCCAGGCGGAACAGGTGGTTGGTGCGCTCGCCGGCCTGCACGTTCTCGAAGGTCACGTCGTAGACTGCCTCGCCGCGCGCGTACGGATGGTCGAGATCCTTGAGCATGGCCAGGCAGCTCGGGCGGATATCGATCTCGCTGGCGGTGCAGCCTACCAGCGTCATCAGCTGGCGCGCCTGCTGCAGCGTGCGGTCGCTGGTGGCAAAGCCGGGCATGGTGTACGCGAGGATATTGGCGCGCGGCAGCCCGAGCCGGTCCATCGCCTTGGCGCAGACCAGCAGCGCATGCGTGGAATCGAGCCCGCCCGACACGCCGATCACGAGCTTCGACAGCTTGCTCGACGACATGCGCTGCACCAGCGCCTGTACCTGGATGTTGTAGACCTCCATGCAGCGCTCGTCGCGCTGGCGCGGGTCGGCCGGCACGTACGGGAAGCGCGCGACCTTGCGCACCAGCGGCAGCGCCTCGACGGTCGGCACCTCGACGCGGAACGACACCACCTCGAAGCGCTCCACCTCGCCGCGATGGCGCCGCACCGAATGGCCGAACGTGACCTGGTGCATGCGTTCGCGCGACAACCGTTCCACGTCGACATCGGCGAGCAGCAGGTGCGAGGTATCGGCAAAGCGCGCCGATTCGCCGAGCAGTTCGCCGTTTTCGTAGATCAGCGCCTGGCCGTCCCAGGCGAGATCGGTGGTCGATTCGCCCTTGCCGGCCGAGCTGTAGAGATAGGCCGCGAGGCAGCGCGCCGACTGCTGCGAGACCAGCTGATGGCGATAGCCGGACTTGCCCACCACGATATTCGAGGCCGACAGGTTGACCAGCACGGTGGCCCCGGCCAGCGCCGCGAACGACGACGGCGGCACCGGCACCCAGACGTCCTCGCAGATTTCCACATGGAAACGGAAGAACGGGATGTTCTCGACCTCGAACAGCAGGCCGGCGCCGAACGGCACCGTGGCGCCGAGCAGCGAGATGCGGGACACCGGCGCGTTATCGGCGGCGCTGAACTGGCGCGCCTCGTAGAACTCCCAATAGTTGGGCAGGTAGCTTTTGGGCACCACGCCGCGGATCACGCCACCGGACACCACCACCGCACAGTTGAACAGCTGGTGCTCGACCACCAGCGGCATGCCCACCACCAGCGCCGTGCTGAAGGTGGCCGAGGCCTCGACGATGCGCTGGAGCGCGAGTTCGCATTCGCGCAGCAGCGCGCGCTGGTGGAACAGGTCGTCGCAGGTATAGGCGGAGAGGCCCAGTTCGGGAAACGCGATCAGCGCGGCGCCGCTGGCGGCGGCCTCACGGGCAAGCGCAATGGTCTGTTCGGCGTTGAAGGCGGGGTCGGCCACGCGGCATTCGGGCACGCCGACCGCCACACGCGCGAAGCCATGGGAATACAGGTTGAAAAACGGATGCGTCATGTCTGCCTTTGTCTGCATGGGTGTGCGGGGTCCGGCTGGGGACGTGCATCCGTGCATTCTACGTCGCGGGCGCGGTGCCCTGCGCCGGCAGGCCGTTTCCGGTAGACTCGTCCGGCGCCGCCGTCGCGGCACCCCGTGAAAAGATGTCCGACTACCGCACCGAAATCGTCGAGGATCTGGCCGGCATCGCGCCCGACGCCTGGGACGCCCTGCTCGCGGCCCAGCCCGAACCCACTCCGTTCCTGCGCCACGCCTTTCTCCACGCGCTGCACGCAAGCGGCAGCGCCAGCGCGGAGAGCGGCTGGTCGCCCCGCTACCTGACGCTGTGGAGGCCCGCGGCCGACGGCACGGAGCGCCTGGCGGCGGCCATGCCGCTCTACGCCAAGGCGCACTCGTACGGCGAATATGTCTTCGACTGGGCGTGGGCCGACGCGTATCACCAGCATGGGCTGGAGTACTACCCGAAGTGGCTCTGCGCGGTGCCGTTCACGCCCGTGCGCGGCGCGCGGCTGCTGGCCGAGAGTGCCGAGGCGCGCGAACTGCTGCTGCGCATCGCGCTCGCGCTGGCCGAGGAATCGGGCATGTCGTCGCTGCATATCCTGTTTCCGTCGGCGGACGAAGCCACGCTGATGCAGCGCGCCGGCATGATGATGCGCCACGGCGTCCAGTTCCACTGGACCAATCCGGGGTATGCGCACTTCGAGGCGTTCCTTGCCACGCTGTCGCAGAAGAAACGCAAGAACATCCGCGCCGAGCGGCGGCGCGTGGCCGAGGCCGGCATCACGTTCCGCCAGCTGCGCGGGCGCGAGATCGACGATGCGGCGTGGCAGCTGTTCAACCGCTGCTACCGGCAGACCTACCGCGAGCATCATTCCACGCCGTACCTGAACCTCGATTTCTTCCGCCGCATCGGCGCGGCCATGCCCGAGCACCTGCTGCTGGTGGTGGCCGAGCGCGCGGGGCGGCCGATTGCCACCTCGCTGCTGGTCTATGACGCCGATCCGGCGGTCAGTACGCTGTACGGGCGCTACTGGGGCGCGCTCGAACATCATCCGTGCCTGCACTTCGAGACCGCCTACTACCAGCCGCTGGAGTTCTGCATTGCGGAGGGCATCCGCACCTTCGAGGGCGGTGCGCAGGGCGAGCACAAGATGGCGCGCGGCTTCCTGCCGGTGGCCACGCGCTCGGCGCACTGGCTGGCCCATGCGGCCTTTGCCGATGCGGTGGAGCGCTTCCTGGTGCGCGAGCGCCAGGGCATCGACGCGTACCTGGACGAGCTCGGCGAGCGCAACCCGTTTGCGCGGGCGGGCAGTTGAGGCCGCCGCCCGCGCCGGCATGAAAAAGCGGCGGTGCGCGCCGCTCCGGCCAGGGCACTGGCAACGGGAGCGGCACGCACCGCCGCTGGCACGTCATGGCACGCGAGGGGGCCATGAGGGGGGGCCATGAGGGGGGGCCATGAGGGGCGCCATGAGGGGTGCCCCGCATGGACGCCGATGCAAGGCGCTTACTTCTTGTAGTTGGCCACGCCGTCGGTGATTTCCTTGTGGGCTTCCTCGATGCCGGCCCAGCCGTCCACCTTGACCCACTTGCCGGCTTCCAGTGCCTTGTAGTGCTCAAAGAAGTGCTTGATCTGGTCGAGCGTGTTCTGCGGCACGTCCGACAGGCCCTTCATGAACGCGGTGGCCGGCGACAGCTTGTCGACCGGTACGGCCACCAGCTTGGCATCCACGCCCGATTCGTCGGTCATCTTGAGCATGCCGAGCGCGCGGCAGCGCACCACCGCGCCGGCCAGGATCGGGAACGGCGTCAGCACCAGCACGTCCACCGGGTCGCCGTCGCCCGACAGCGTCTGCGGGATAAAGCCGTAGTTGGCCGGATAGCGCATGCCGGTGCCGATAAAGCGGTCCACGAACAGCAGGCCGGTTTCCTTGTCGGCCTCGTACTTCACGGGATCGCTCTGGGCGGAGATCTCGATGATGACGTTGAAATCGTTCGGGATGTCCTTGCCCGGGGAGACGAGGTTGAAGCTCATGCGGGTTCTCCAGATGCCTGTGTTGTGAGATGGCCGGCATTATAGCGCCCCGGACCGGGGCCGGACGCCTCCGCCCCGCGGTTGCACCGGGCGGCACCTGCGCGATAATGCGGCATTCCGATTAAGCATTCGCTCAATTTATGAGCGGGAGACATTCATGCACGCCCAGCATTTCGTCGCCAATCGCCTGATCGCTCCCGATTCCGGCCTTCGCATCAAGGTGTTCGATCCTTCCAGCGGCGAGCCCTTTGCCGAGATCGCCCGCGGCAACGGCACCGATATCAGCGTCGCGGTCCACGCCGCGCGCCGCGCCTGCGAGGGCGACTGGGGCGCGCTGGCACCGGCCGAGCGCGCGCGCCTGCTCAATCGCGTGGCGCTCGCGTTGATCGCGCACGAGGACGAACTCGCCGCGCTGGAGGCGCGCGATACCGGCAAGCCGCTGCGCCAGGCGCGCGCCGATGCGCGCGCGGTGGCCCGCTACTTCGAGTTCTACGCCGGCGCCGCGGACAAGCTGCACGGCCAGACCATTCCGTACCAGCCCGGCTATACGGTGCTGACCGTGCGCGAGCCGCATGGCGTGACGGGCCACATCATCCCGTGGAACTATCCGCTGCAGATCTTCGGGCGCAGCGTGGGCGCGGCGCTGGCCGCCGGCAATGCCTGCGTGGTCAAGCCCGCCGAGGATGCCTGCCTGTCGCTGCTGCGCGTGGCCGAACTCGCCGCCGAGGCCGGCCTGCCCGAGGGCGCGCTCAATATCGTGACCGGCTATGGCCACGAGGCGGGCGCGGCGCTGGCGCGCCATCCCGGCATCGACCATATCTCGTTCACCGGCTCGCCGGAGACCGGCAAGCTCGTGGCGCAGCTCGCCGCCGAGAACCATGTGCCGGTCACGCTGGAGCTGGGCGGCAAGTCGCCGCAGATCGTATTCGCCGATGCGGACCTCGATGCGCTGCTGCCGGTTGTCGTCAACGGCATCGTGCAGAATGCCGGCCAGACCTGCTCGGCGGGCAGCCGCCTGCTGGTGGCGCGCCCCGTATACGAGGCCCTGCTCGACCAGCTGGCCGGCGTGTTCGAGTCGCTGCGCGTGGGTCCGTCGGAACTGGACCTCGAATGCGGGCCGCTGATCAGCCGCAAGCAGCAGCAGCGCGTCTGGGATTTCGTCTCCGATGCGCAGCATGCCGGCATCGGCGTGGTGGCGCAGGGACATATCGTGGGCGAGGCGCCCGAGAGCGGCTACTACCAGGTGCCGATGCTGTTCCGCGACGTGCCGCCGACCCATCGCCTGGCACAGGAGGAGGTGTTCGGCCCGCTGCTCGCGGCCATGCCGTTCGACAGCGAGGAAGAAGCGCTCGCGCTGGCCAACGGCACGCCCTATGGCCTGGTGGCCGGGGTCTGGACCCGCGACGGCGCGCGCCAGCTGCGCCTGGCGCGCAAGCTGCGCGCGGGCCAGGTCTTTATCAATAACTACGGGGCCGGCGGCGGCGTGGAGCTGCCCTTCGGCGGCACCGGCCAGTCGGGCCACGGGCGCGAAAAGGGCTTCGAGGCCCTGTACGGATTCACCACTCTCAAAACCATCGCCATTCAACATGGGTAACATCAATTTCCTGTCGGTCGCCTTTGCCATCTTCTTTTTCTGGATGGCGTGGCACGTGCGAAACAAGCGCGCCACCAATCCGTCCGGCATGCCGCGCCTGCAGGTGTTCAAGCGCAAGTGGGGCGAATCGGTCGGCGACCGTATCCACTGGTGCCTCTATGTCGCCCTGCCGTTCCTGCTTGCCATCATGATGATCGCCAACGCGCTGCGCGGACGCGGTCCGTTCTCGCACTGACGTGGCGCACTGACTGCGCACACTGACGTCCAACCGCTCCGCACGCGGCGCAGACCGCGGCGGGGCCCCACGAGGAGACAGACGATGAGACTGGCCAACAAGGTGGCCGTGGTCACGGGCGGCGGCTCGGGCTTCGGCGAGGGCATCGCGCAGACGTTTGCGCGCGAGGGCGCGCGCGTGATGGTGGCGGACCTCAACCTGGCGGCGGCCGAGCGCGTGGCGGCCGCCATTCGCGACGCCGGCGGCCAGGCGCGCGCGGTGCATGCCGACGTGGCGCGCGGCGACGATGTGGCGGCCATGCGCGATGCCACCCTGGACGCCTTCGGCGACGTGCATATCGTCGTCAACAACGCCGGCACCACCCATCGCAACAAGCCGATCCTTGAGATCACCGAGGACGAGTTCGACCGCGTCTACGCCGTCAACGTCAAGAGCATCTACTGGGCCGCGCACCACTTCATTCCGCATTTCCGCCAGCGCGGCGGCGGCGTGTTCGTCAATATCGCCTCCACCGCGGGCGTGCGGCCGCGCCCGGGACTGGTCTGGTACAACGGCAGCAAGGGCGCGGTCATCGTCGCCAGCAAGGCGATGGCGGCCGAGCTCGGCCCCGACAATATCCGCGTGAACTGCGTCAACCCGGTGATCGGCGCCACCGCGCTGCTGGAGCAGTTCATGGGCCTGCCCGATACGCCCGCGAACCGCGCCAAGTTCCTGGCCACCATTCCGATGGGGCGCATGTCGACGCCCGCGGACGTGGCCAATGCCTGTCTGTACCTGGCTTCCGACGAAGCCGCCTTTATTACCGGCACCTGCATCGAGGTCGATGGAGGGCGCTGCGTGTAATCCCGGCAAGCGAGCTGTCTGTTGGCGGTACCCACATAACGAGGAGACACCATGACCGCAACCACAGTGACCCCCGGCCTCAGCGCCGGCTTCGAGGACGCCACCTATCGCAAGGTGAGCTGGCGCCTCGTGCCCTTCCTGCTGCTCTGCTACGTGGTGGCCTACCTGGACCGCGTGAACGTCGGCTTTGCCAAGCTGCAGATGCTCAACGACCTCCAGTTCAGCGAGACCATCTACGGCCTGGGCGCCGGCATCTTCTTTATCGGCTACTTCCTGTTCGAGGTACCGAGCAACGTGATCCTGCACAAGGTGGGCGCCCGCATCTGGATCGCGCGCATCATGATCACATGGGGCCTGATCTCGGCGGCGATGATGTTCGTCACCACGCCGGGCATGTTCTACTTCCTGCGCTTCCTGCTGGGCGTGGCGGAAGCGGGCTTCTTCCCCGGCATCATCCTCTACCTGACCTACTGGTATCCGGCCGCCCGGCGCGGCCGCACCACCACGTTCTTCATGACCGCGATCGCGCTCTCGGGCGTGATCGGCGGGCCGCTGTCGGGCTGGGTCATGCAGGCCTTCGATGGCCACAACGGCTGGGCCGGCTGGCAGTGGATGTTCCTGCTCGAGGGCATCCCGTCGGTACTGGTGGGCCTGTGGGTGCTGGCCTATCTCGACGACCGCATCGCGCACGCGAAGTGGCTCACCGCCGAGGAGAAGGCGCTGCTGGAGCGCAATATCGCCTCGGAGGACGCGCACAAGGAAGACGCACCCGTGCGCCAGGTGCTGGCCAGCCCGCGCGTCTGGCTGATGAGCGCGATCTACTTCAGTTTCGTGATGGGTCTCTATGGCGTGAGCTTCTGGCTGCCGACCATCATCAAGCAGACCGGCGTGACCAGCGCCTTCCATATCGGGCTGCTGACCGCGGTGCCGTATGGCTGCGCGGTGATCGGCATGGTGCTGTTTGCCTATAGCGCGGACCGCCGCGGCGAGCGCCGCTGGCATATTGCGATTCCGGCGCTGCTCGGGGCGCTCGGGCTGGTGCTGTCGGTGCAATGGCATGGCAACACCGCGCTCGCGATGGTGGCGTTGACGCTCGCGACCCTCGGCATCCTGACCACGCTGCCGCTGTTCTGGAGCCTGCCGACGGCGTTCCTGGCCGGCACCGGCGCGGCCGCCGGCATTGCGCTGATCAACTCGCTGGGGAATCTGGCGGGATTTATCAGCCCCTATGCGGTGGGCTGGCTCAAGGACCTCACGCACAGCACCGACTCGGGCATGTACCTGCTGGCGGCGTGCATGGTGGTGGGGGCGGCGCTGGCGCTATCGGTGCCGGCGCGCATGGTGAACCAGCGCGCCGGGTAAGGACGGGCCGGGCTCCCGGGCGGGAGCGCCGGCGCGCATGACTACTCGCCGAGCATCTGCGCCACGGAGCCGGCCGTGCCGGCCGCACGCTCGCCGATCCACTGGTGCAGCGTCTGCAGCAGCTGGTCCTCGTTGAACGGCTTGCCGAGATACACGTTGACGCCGATTTCCATGGCGTAGTTGCGGTGTTTTTCCGCGGTGCGCGACGTGATCATGATGACCGGCATATGGGCGGTGCGGCTATCGGCGCGGATATTGCGCGTGAGGTCGAAGCCGTCCATGTTGGGCATCTCGATATCCACCAGCATCGCGTCCGGCATGACTTCCTGCAACTGACGCAGCGCATCCACGCCGTCGCGCGCCAGCACCACCTGGTAGCCCGCGCGCGACAGCAGCCGCTGGCTGGCCTTGCGCACGGTCAGCGAATCGTCCACCACCATCACGGTGGGGCGCGTGGCCAGGCCCGGCACCGGCGCGGCCTCGCCGCCGCCCTGCCCCATCTCCGCCACCGCGCCGAGCGCCTCGGGCGCGGGCAGCGGCATCGCCGGCACCTGCGCGCCGCGCTCGCGCACATAGCGCTGTGCCAGCACCACCGGGTTGTAGATCAGCACGATCTCGCCGTCGCCGAGCGTGGTCGCGCCGGCAATGCCTTCCAGGCGCGCCAGGTGCGGACCGATATGCTTGACCACCACTTCGCGGTTGCCGATCACGTCGTCGACGTGCACGGCCACGCGCTCGGCGCCCGAGCGCACCACCACCACCGGCGAATACTTGCGGCCCGAGGCAATCGCCGCGCTTTCCTCCAGCAGCGTGCCGAAGTAGTAGAACGGCACGTCGCCACCGGCCGCGCCATAGCGGCCCGCGTTGTACGCCTCCAGCAGCGGCTGCGAGCGCAGCTGGTGCACCTGGTCGATCATGCCGTTCGGCACCGCGTACAGGCGGTTGCCGACCGAGATCAGCAGCACCTGCGTGATCGCGGTGGTCAGCGGCAGATGCACCGTGAAGCGGGTGCCGCGGCCGGCTTCCGTCGACAGGTTGATACGACCGCCGAGCGCGACCGTTTCCGCGCGCACCACGTCCATGCCGACACCGCGGCCGGCCAGTTCCGACACCGCCTCGGCGGTGGAGAAGCCCGGCGCGAAGATCATTTCCGTGAGGCGCGCCTCGCTGGCATCGTCGTCGTGCGTCAGCAGCTCGCGTTCGATCGCGCGCGCACGGATGCGCGGCAGGTCGAGGCCGCCGCCGTCGTCGAAGAAATGCAGCACCACCTCGTTGCCTTCCTGCTGCACCTCGAGCGTGAGCGCACCGGTGGCGGATTTGCCGGCGGCCAGGCGCACGTCGGCCGGTTCGATGCCATGCACCACCGCATTGCGGATCAGGTGTTCGATCGGGCCGGCCATGCGGTCCAGCACCGAGCGGTCGATTTCCACGGTACCGCCCTTGATCAGCAGGCGGACTTCCTTGCCGGTCTCGCCGGCGGCCTGGCGCGCCACGCGGTAGAGGCGTTCGGCCAGCGCGTCGAACTGCACCATGCGCGCCTGCATCAGGCCGCGCTGCAAGCCGCGCGTCAGCCGGGCCTGGGCAGCGAGGTCGCCCGAGGCGCGATCGAAGCCGCGCTGCAGGTTCTGCTCGACCGTCGCCACGTCGTTGACGGATTCGGCCATCATGCGCGTGAGTTCCTGAAAGCGCGTGAAGCGGTCGAATTCGAGCGGGTCGAACTGCTGGTTCTGCTGCGCATCGGCGATGCGCGATGCCATCTGCGTTTCCGCCTGGATCTCGATCTCGCGCAACTGGCCGCGCAGACGCGCGACGTTGTCGTTGAGTTCGCCGAGGTACGAGCGTAACGCCTCGAGTTCGCTGTCGAGGCGCGCGCGCGTGGCGCCCACTTCGCCGGCGTCGTTGATGAGCGTGTCGAGCGCGCGTGCCTGCACGCGCACCATCGCGCGCTGGCGTTCGGCATCGGCCTGCGCCGGCGGCAGGGCAGCCGGCGTGGCCAGCGCGCCGGGCTGGGCCGGGGCGGTCAGGGCGTTGGACTGGGCCAGCGCCTGGGTGCCGGTGCCACGGTCGGCAGGCGTCGCGGCGGCGGTGTCGGCGCCCGTGGACGCGGCCGGCGCCTCGATCAGGCCGTTGACCACATCGGCATCGTCGGCCGCCAGCAGGCGGCCATTCTGCAGTGCCTCGACGTGCGCGAGGATGCGGTCGTACCACGCGTAGAGGCGACGGAACAGTTCGGGGTCGACGCGCTGCCCGCGCACGGTGGCTTCCACCAGCGCTTCCATTTCGTGCGCGGCCTGCCCCAGCGACATCGCGCCGGCCATGCGCGCGCTGCCCTTGAGCGTATGCAGGGCCCGCAGCATCAGGCCGCCGTGCTGGGTTTCCTCCGGGGCCGATTCCCATGTGCGCAGCAGCTTGCCGAGTTCAGGCAGGCTGCCGTGCGCCTCTTCGAGGAAGATCTCGACGAGTGCGGGGTCGAGCGACGCGGCATCGAGCGCGGGATCGTCCTGCGGGTCGGGCACGCGCACTTCGACCACGGCGTCGTGACGGCCGCCGGTGGGCAGCGTCAGCACCACGGCGTCATGCAGGGGCGTGACCGGCGTGAGGGGCGTGAGGGGCGTGAGCGGAGTGACGGAGGTCAAGCTGGGCGCAGCCACCGGCGGCAGCGCGGTCACGGGTGCGCGTCTGACCATGCCGTCGGCGCCGTCCAGCGCCACCGGCGGCAGGCCGTTGTCGGCAGCGGTCAGCGACGGGGCGCTCACCAGCGGCAGCACCGACGCTTGCGGCGGTGCTGCCGGCGACTGGCCGAACAGGCGCGCCACCGAGCTCTCGTGCTCGGTCGGTGTCTGCGGTGCCGGCACCGGCACGCGCGGGCGCACCAGTGCGCGTTCGCCGAACTCCGCCAGGCTGCGGCACAGCCCCGGTTCCGGATCCGGCCATACGCCCGCGGCAAACTGGTGCAGCATGCCGCGCAGCCGCTCCACGGCCTGCTCCAGCAGGCGGAAGTCGCCCGGATGCATCACCACCGGATGATTGCCGAGCAGCAGCAACAGCTGTTCGAGCGCTTCGGCGATCTCGCGCACGGGTTCGAGGCCGACCGTGGAGGCACTGCCCTGCAGGGTGTGCGCCACGCGCAGCGACAGGTCGCTCGGCGACGGGTAGCCGGACAGGCGCCATTCGGACAGGTCGGTCGCAAACTGGCGCAGCAGGTCGTCGGCTTCCTGCAGATAGACGTTGTAGAGCGCGAGCCCGATACGGATCGGCCCGATGACCTTGTAGTGATCGTCCTCGTTCGAGAGCGCGTCGGGCAGACGGAACGGCAGGACCTTGTGTTCGTCGGCGGCCGGCACGGACGCCGGTGCGGGCGCGGGTTCGCCCGGCGCCGGCACCGGTGGCGCCGCCAGCGTGCCGAGTTCCGCCGCGAGCAGCGCGTCGAGCGAAGGCGGCTCGCCCGCGGCGGAGCCCGCGCCGGCAGCGCCGGCGTTGGTGCTGGCGTTGGCGCCAGCCGGCTCGCGCAGGGCCTGCGCTTCCTCCACCAGCGCGGCGATATCGCGCAGCGCGGCCGGATCGCGTTGCAACGCCACGACCCAGTCGCCGAGCAAGGCATGCGCGTGGCCCAGCAGCGTCAGCAGCGCGGGTTCGGGCTCGCGGGCCTCGGCGATCCACAGGTTCATCACCTGCTCCACCGCCCATGCGGCTTCGCCGTATCGGTTCAGGCCGACCATGCGGCTCGACCCCTTGAGCGTGTGGAAGGCACGGCGGACCCGGCTCAGCACGTCGGCATCGCGGAACGGCTCCACGCCGCCCGACAGATCGCGCGCGAGATTGCCGAGCACTTCCTCGGCCTCCGCCAGGAAGATTTCGAGCAGCTCCGCATCGATGGCCGCCGCATCGGTCGGCATCGGCGCGGCCGCTGCCGGGGTGCCGGCGCCCACCGGACCCGCGGCGGCGGTGCTGGCGGGCATGGCTTCGGCCAGCGCCACCACCAGCCGCTCGGCGGCCGCGGCGCTGCCGGCCAGCCACGCGTGCAGCTGGGTGGTGGCCTCGGTGGCCTGGCGGCGCAGCGTGGCATCGTCGTCGATGGCGGCCTGATCGACCACCGCCTGCACCGCCTCGCGCAGCCGCTGGACCTCCGGCGAGTCGGGTTCGGCGGCCACGCGAATGGCGTTCACTGCTGCCGCGCGCGCGGCGGCCAGCACGTTCTGGGGCGCGCCTTCATGCGCCCCCCCTGCGCGCGCGGCGCGAGCGGATCGGCCAGCGCGTCCGCCAGCGGATCGGCATCGGGCCGGTTGCGGCCGAATTCGAGCGCATCGACAAACGCATGCACGGCGCCAAGATCCGCGGCGATGGCCGACAGCAGTTCGAGCCGGGCCTGCGATGCATTGGCCGCGCCGTCTTCCATGCCCGGCGCACCCGCGCCCGTGCCGGCCGGCAGCGCCGCAAGCGCGTCCAGGCGCGCCATCACGGCGGCCAGCGCCTGGGTGGCGGCGGCGCTTTCGGCCGCCATACCCTCGGGCATGGCGGCGCCGAGCTGCAGCCGCTCCAGCGTGCCGCGCAGGGCGCCAAATGCGTTCACCGCGTCGCCGAGCACGTTCGGAGCGCCCGCTCGCGCGGCATTGCGGTCATAGGTGTCGAGCCACGACTCGCCGCTGTCCAGCTGCGCGCGCAGTTGCGCCACGGCCTCGGCACGCAGCGCCTGTGCGTGCGCCACCGTGACCATCTCGGCGAGCCAGTCCGGCGCGGCGGCGGCGGGGTCGGCCAGGCAGGCCGCGAGCGCCTCGCAGCGCGCGGCAAACTCGGCCGCGGACGGATGCCCGGAATTGCCATGCACGCGCCACGGCATGGCGAGCGCGCGCGCGAGGAACAGCACGATACCCGCGGTGCCGGGCGCGCGGCCCGCGGCCGCATGCGCGTCACCGTGGGCGTCACCATTACCATCGCCACGCGCCGCACGATAGGCGGCAGCGGCCGACAGCAATTGCTGCAACGCGGGCTGGGCCAGCGGCAGCGCGGCTTCCGCCAGCGAGGCGAGCGCCAGTTCCCACTCGGCCTGGTCGGCCCCGGCGGCGCGCTCGAGCGCGGCCGCGGCCTGCTGCAGGTTGCGCGAATCGATCGGATCGAGCCAGCCGTAGTACCGCAGGCGGAAGTCGGCACGCGCCACCGCGTGGGCCGCGTCGATGCGGAACGCCTGCAGGCAGCGCGCGATATCGATGCGCAGCACCTCGAGCGAGGCCTGCATGGCAGGTGTGTGGGGGGGGTGGGCCGAGGTGGCGGCCGGCGCCGGATCGGGCGTGAGCCCGGTCGAGACCAGCAGGAACACGGCGTCGTTGAGCAGCGCCTGCGGCACGCGCACCTGGCCTTGCAGATACTGGCGCAGCAGCAGATGGGCGCGCGCGGCAAAGCGCTTGGCCAGCAGGTCAGACGGCAACAGGCCATGCGCGAGCGCGCGGAACACCAGCGCGAGCACATGCCAGATGCCGCGCTCGGGATGATCGGAGGAGCGGCGCGCGTCCTGCTCGTGATTGCGCACGTCGTCGAGCGCGGTCTGCAGCGGCAGATAGGCTTCGCGCAGCAGCGCGGCATCTACGCACGGCGTGGGCAGCCGCAGCGCGCGCAGCAGCGCGGCCTCGAAGCGCTGGCGCGCGCGCGTGACCGCGGTGGTCGAGCGCGTCGGCAGCACCATGCCCGGCAGCATCTGCAGTTCTTCCAGCCACAGGTCGGCCGGATGGATACGCTCTTCCTTCATCAGGGCGAGCGCATCCGCATACGGGCGGAACAGGCGCAGCGGATCCTCGGGATCGCCGGCCATCAGGTCGTCGACGTACTCGGCCAGCGCCTGCACGCCATGGCGGAACACCGCCAGCGCTTCCGGGCCGGCCGGCACGGTACCGGCATCGATCGCCTCCAGCAGGCGCCGCAGGCCCTGGCAGTACGCATCCACCCCGCGCAGGCCGACGATATGCACGGCCCCGGCGGCCTGGTGCAACTGCTGGCCTGCCAGCCGCAGCGACGTGGTGTCGCGCGCGCCCAGTGCCTCGGGCGTCTGCTGGATTTCGTCCACGTAGTGGCCCAGTTCGTTGGCGGCGTCGTCGAGCGCCGTACGCAGGCTCGGGGCCAGCCAGGCCAGCACCGAGAGATCGCGCTGCGCCACCACGGGCGCGCCGTCGGTGTCGTCCGACGCGTGGGTGGGGAGCGAACCGGCCAGGTCGGCCGGCTCACTCTGGACGGTGGAATTCAGGGACATGACGACTCAGGTTGTGCCCGTGCGGACTCAGGCGATCTTGAACCGCGACACGGAGTTACGGAGCTCTTCGGTCAGTGCCGTCAGCTGGCGCACCGAGGTGGCGGTGTGGCGGGTACCGGCCGTGGTCTGCGCGGTCACGTGGAGAATGCCTTCGATATGGCGTGCCACGTTGGTGGCCAGATCGGCCTCGTGCGACGTGGTCTGCGAGATCTGTTCGATCAGCTCGGCAAGCTGGCGCGACACACGGCCGATCTCGACCAGGGCGGCGCCGGCGTTATCGGACAGGCGCGCGCCCTCGACCACCCCCTGCGTGCTGCGCTCCATGGCGTGCACCGCGTCCTGGGTATCGGTCTGAATCGTACGGATCAGCGCACCGATCTGCTTGGTTGCCTCGCCGGAGCGTTCCGCGAGGCGCTGCACTTCTTCCGCCACCACCGAGAAGCCGCGTCCGGCCTCGCCCGCGGATGCGGCCTGGATGGCGGCGTTCAGTGCCAGCACGTTGGTCTGTTCGGTAATGTCCGAGATCAGCTCGACGATTTCACCGATCTCCTGCGACGACTCGCCCAGCCGCTTGATCCGCTTGGAAGTCTCCTGGATCTGCTCGCGGATATCGTTCATGCCGGCGATGGCGTTCTGCACGGCGTGCTGGCCCTGTTCGGCCGCGGACAGCGAGGCGCGCGCCACGTTGGCCGACTCGGCCGCGCCGCGCGACACCTGCGTGATGCGGTCCGCCATCTCCACCACCGACTCGCCGGTCTGGCGGATCTGGCGCGACTGTTCTTCGGTGGTCGCCGCGAGCTGCACCGAGGTTTCCTGCACCTGGCTCGACGCGTGCTGCACTTCCCCCGCGGTCTGCTGCACGCGGCCCACCAGTTCGCGCAGTTCTTCCACCGTGTAGTTGACCGAGTCGGCAATCGCGCCGGTAATGTCCTCGGTCACGGTGGCCTGACGCGTCAGGTCACCATCGGCGATGTCCTGCAGTTCGTTCATCAGCTGCAGAATGGCCTTCTGGGTGGCGTCGTTGTTGCGCTTTTCCTCCATCCGTCGTGCTTCCGCCTCGCGTTCGCGCGCCTCGGCTTCCAGCGCGCGCGCGCGCGAGTCGCGCAGGTACAGCGCGGCCAGGCCGGCCAGGAACAGCAGCGTGGCGAGCGCCGACACGATGGTCGCGCCGAGCGTCCACGGGCGGTACCGCGCCGATTCGGCGTACGCGGTCTGAAGCGTGCCGAGCTCGGCGCGCAGGCCTTCGTTGTCGTTGAAGATCTGCTGCTGGGCGCGCTTGGCGGCGATCAGGCCCGGCAGGTTCTGCAGAATCGTCTGCGTGGTCTTCTGCACGGCCTCGAAGCGCTGCGACAGCTGCTGCAGGTACGTGCGGGTCTCGGCATCGGACGCGGCGGACAGGCGCAGCGCTTCCGAGCCGTTCATCAGGCCGTCCAGGGTTTCGCGGAAGGTGTTGGTGTCCTTGCCCAGCAGGAACGCCGTTTCCGGGTTGACGCCTTCACCGGAGAGGAACTCGTTGAGGTTCTTGCCCAGGCGCTGCGTCAGCATCACCAGCTGCGCGGACGCGGCCACCTCACGCGCGTTGGAACCGGCCTGCAGCTTGATGGCCGCCACCTGTTCCGCGGATTCGAGCAGTTCGGGGTTCGAGGCGTTGAAGATCTGCAGCGTCTGGCCGATCTGCGTCAGGATCGGCTGCTGGGCCAGCACGTCGCCGGCGCTTTTCTCGGAACGCTTCCAGGTATCGATGGCGCGCTCCAGCAGCGGTTGCGCGGCACCGGAGGTGGCCCGCACGTGGCGCTCGTCGCTGCCCTGCTGCAGCGCCTGCAGGTCCGCCGCAAGTTCTTCCTTGGACTGCCTGAGCTGCTTGAAGGCCTCGGCATTGCCGAGCAGCGCCACCGGCACCGCCTTGCCCAGGCGCTGCGAGTGCATCAGCATGTTACCGGCGATTTCGATCTGCGCCGCGCCGTTGGAGGCCTGGCGGTTATCGAGATAGACCGACGCCAGCAGGGCCAGCAGCGACACCACCACGCCCACCGTGAGCGTACGCTGCCGGGACGCGAACGGCATGCGCGTGAGCCACGACGAGAGCTGCTCGACCGGCGTGCGGCCCAGCCCGCTCTTGCCCGCGCCCTGGCGGCCCGCAAACGGCGCGCCCGGCGCAGCGGCCTCGCCGGCGGCACTGGCCGCGGCCGTCCGGCGTCCCAGGCTGATCTTCTTGATACCCATAGCGACCCTCTTGTGCGATTTATCTGACCTGTTATCGAATCTGGTACTGCCTGGTGCTGCGCCGGCGCGCTCCCCGCGCCGTTCGCCGCGCGGCGGGGCAATGCCCTGCGCGCGACGTCAAGGTGTTCCGAAGCGAACTCAGCTGGCTGCGCGTCCCGCCTGCAGGAAGGCCGGCGCTTCCAGCAACTGGCGGATGTCGAGCACCTGCCAGTCGCGCCCGTCGCGGTCGGCGTAGCTCGCGCCCTCCCAGACCGCCTCGCCGGGCGGTACCTCGCCGTGCGGCAGGCTCAGGTCGCCCGCATGGCGCAACCCGACCACGCGCGTGGCGATGATGCCGCAGGCGCGCTCCACGTTGCGCGACAGCACCACGATCTTGCTGCCGGCCTGCAACGGCGTGGGGGCCTCACCGCAGAACATGCTGAAGTCGATCACGCCGAGCAGGTTGCCGCGCGCGTTGATCAGACCGCGATACCACGGCTGCGTGAGCGGCACGCCGGCGGGCGCGCGCATCTCGAGCACCTCGCCGGTCTCCGGCAGCGGCAGCAGCCAGTGGCGCTGGCCGATCTGCACGCCGAGGTAGCTGTCCACCGCAGGCAGGCTGCGCGCCTCGCGCAGGCGTCTGGCCAGCATGGCCTGATAGTCCTGCAGCCGGGTCTGGCGGGCACGTAGGTCTTGGCGCGGCGCGTTCATGGGCGGATACCGGTAAGGGATGGGCGGCGGCGTGGGTGCCGCCGTCCGATGACGAATCAACGCAATGCCGGGGGCAAGCCCGGCCCCTGCTGGCCGCCGCTCAGTGCGACAGCGCGGCGATCTTCGACAGCAGCTCCTCGCTGTCGACGGGCTTCACGATGTAGTCCGTGGCGCCCTGGCGCATGCCCCAGATCCGATCGGTGTCCAGGCCCTTGCTGGTGCACATGATCACGGGGATGTCCTTGAAACGGTCGTCGCGCTTGATCGCGCGGGTGGTCTGGTAGCCGTTCTGGCCAGGCATGACCACGTCCATCAGGATCAGGTCGAAGGGTTCCGCCTCGAGCCGGGCCATGGCCTGATCGCTGTTGCCAGCCACGGAAACCTTGAAGCCCTTCTTGCCGAGCAGGTCGGACATGAACAGGGCTTCGGTGGGCGAATCGTCGACGATGAGAATTTTGCTGATGGTCATTTGTATCAATCCTAGGAATGCAGTGACGGCCCGCTGTCAGGCCGCCACGGCCGCGCCCTCCTCCTGGACGCCGCCCCGCAGGCAGGCCTCGACGACCTGCAGCAGGGCTTCGCGGGTAAAGGGCTTGGCGAGATGGTCTTGCGCGCCGACCAGCCGGCCGCGCGAACGGTCGAACACGCCGTCGCGGGAGGACAGCATGATTACCGGTATCGCATGGAAGCGTGGGCTTTTCTTGATGAGCGAGCAGGTCTGATAGCCGTCGAGACGCGGCATCAGGATGTCGCAGAAGATGAGGTCGGGATGCATGTCCCCGATCTTGGCGAGCGCCTCGAAGCCATCCTCCGCGAGCATGACCTGGCACCCTGCCTGCGACAGGAAAATTTCCGCCGTGCGGCGGATGGTGCTGGAATCGTCGATGACGAGCACCTTGTGGTGCGAATCCGCGTGGGCACCCGACCGGATACCCGATTGGTTATCCAATGGGTTACCCGACTGGACACCGGCGTGGATACCCACGTTGGTACCCGCAACCGTACCGCCCACGGCACCGTTGTTGACCCGACCGTTTTCTTCTGTTTGAGCGACCCGCATGTTGTTCCCGCGACCAGCTGCCTGCCGAAGCAGACGCCGGTATTCACTTGAGAACACCCGCACGACGCGATGGCCTGATGGCTTCGCGGCGGCGGCCCCCGATTCATCTGATTCCCAGTCAAAAAAAGCCGGCCGACCAGCCGGGTACTGCATGGCGTTGTTTGTGGCTTGCGTTATGGCGCGCGTTGCCGCGCGCTGGCAGCGTCGCAGACAAGCATTACACCGTCCCTGACCTGCCATGCGGCCGGGACACTAGCTCTGTTTTGCCGCAGAGTGTGACTTCTCGACGTTGGGCCGTCAATCCGGATGCGCCGGCGCGGCCCGCCGATCTGTCGCTTTGGCGCTACGGCACGCCAGTTGCGGGACCGCGGGGTCCCGCCAGCCGATCGCGTCAGAGCGCGACCATTTCAAAATCTTCCTTGCGCGCGCCGCATTCGGGACAGGTCCAGTTGATGGGAACGTCCTCCCAGCGGGTTCCCGGCGCGATGCCGTCTTCGGGGGCGCCGGTGGCCTCGTCATAGATCCAGCCGCAGATCAGGCACATCCAGGTCTTGTATTCCATATTCAGGCTTCTGCCACTCTCCATTAAAATTCAGCGCATGATGGTACCCGAATCGGCACGGGCGGCGCCAGCGGCGCAGCCCGTGCTTGGCGCCATTTCCTTTGCGTTCACGCCTGTTGGCGGGCAGTTGTCCGTCGTTACAAGCGGGATCGCCCTATTTTTCCCACACATTGCCATTGTGCGAAGATCGCCCGGCAATGCTCGCCATGACCGGATATCCAGCAATGTCCCGTAACCAGCAGCTCTTCGACCGCGCCCAGCAAACCATCCCCGGCGGCGTCAACTCGCCCGTCCGCGCCTTCCGCTCGGTGGGCGGCACGCCGCGCTTCATCACGCGCGCCGAGGGCGCCTGGCTGTGGGATGCCGATGGCCAGCGCTATATCGACTACATCGGCTCGTGGGGGCCGATGATCCTGGGCCACGCCCATCCCGAGGTGGTGCGCGCGGTGCAGCAGACCGCGGCCCAGAGCTTCTCGTTTGGCGCGCCCACCGAGGCCGAGATCGAGATGGCCGAGGAGATCTGCAAGCTGGTGCCGTCGATCGAGCAGGTGCGGCTGGTGTCCTCGGGCACCGAGGCCACCATGAGCGCGCTGCGCCTGGCGCGCGGCTTCACCGGGCGCGACCTGATCATCAAGTTCGAAGGCTGCTACCACGGCCATGCCGACAGCCTGCTGGTCAAGGCCGGCTCCGGCCTGCTGACCTTTGCCGATACCACCCAGAACGCCCCGTCGTCGGCCGGCGTGCCGACCGATGTGGCGCGCCATACGATGGTGCTGGCGTACAACGACGTGGCGCAGCTGGAGCAGGCGTTCGCGCGCCATGCCGGCGAGATCGCCGCGGTCATCGTGGAACCCGTGGCCGGCAACATGAACCTGGTGCGCGCCAGCGACGCCTTCCTGCGTGCCATGCGCAATCTGTGCAGCCAGCACGGCACCGTGCTGATCTTCGACGAGGTCATGACCGGGTTCCGGGTCGCACTGGGCGGCGCGCAGGCGCATTACGGCATCGTCCCGGACATGACCTGCCTGGGCAAGGTGATCGGCGGCGGCATGCCGGCCGCGGCCTTTGGCGGCCGGCGCGACATCATGTCCAGGCTGGCCCCGCTCGGCGCGGTGTACCAGGCCGGCACACTGTCCGGCAACCCGCTCGCCGTGGCCGCCGGCCTGACCACGCTCAAGCTGATCCAGGCGCCCGGCTTCCATGACCGCCTGGCCGCGCAGACGCGCAAGCTGACCGACGGCCTGACCGCCGCCGCGCGCGCGGCCAACGTGCCGTTCGCGGCCGACGCGGTGGGCGGCATGTTCGGGCTCTACTTCCGCAATGCGGTGCCCGCGAGCTTTGCCGAGGTGACCGACGCCGACGTCGGCCGCTTCAACCGCTTCTTCCACGCCATGCTCAACGAAGGCGTCTACCTGGCGCCCTCGGCGTTCGAGGCAGGGTTCGTCTCGGCGCAGCACGACGACGCCATCATCGAGGCGACGGTGGCGGCGGCGCGCAAGGCCTTCGCGGCGGGTTGATCCGGCGCGGGGAGTGCCGCATCGGCGTGCGCTACACTTGGGATCTGCCAACCCGGCTGTCTCAGGAGTCGTCGATGCGTGCTTTCCTGCCTTCGCCTTCCCCGTCATCCCTGCCATCCCCGCCATCCCGGTGGTCCCGATTCACGTCGTGCGCGCGTCCGGCGGCGGCATTGTGCCGCTGGCTCGCGCTGGCCTGCCTTGCGAGCCTGCTTTCCGCGTGCGGCTACAACGACTTCCAGGCGCGCGACGAAGCGGTCAAGGCATCGTGGGCTGAAGTCGTCAACCAGTACCAGCGGCGCGCGGACCTGATCCCGAACCTCGTCAATACCGTCAAGGGCTACGCCAGCCATGAGCGCGAGACCCTGGAGGCGGTGACCAAGGCGCGCGCGGCGGCCACCAGTATCCAGGTCACGCCGGAGACGCTGAACGATCCGGAAGCCTTTGCGCGCTTCCAGCAGGCGCAGGGGCAGCTGACCAGCGCGCTGTCGCGGCTGCTTGCGGTGTCCGAGAACTATCCGCAACTGAAGGCCGATGCCGCGTTCCGCGACCTCCAGTCGCAACTGGAAGGGACCGAAAACCGCATCACGGTGGCGCGCCAGCGCTATATCGCCGCGGTGCAGTCGTATAACGTGCTGGCGCGCAGCTTCCCGACCAACCTGACCGCGATGGTGTTCCGCTACCAGGTCAAGCCGTCCTTCACCGTGGAGAACGAGAAGGCAATCTCCACGCCGCCCACCGTCAAGTTCTGACCGATCATGTCCGCCCGGTTGCAGCCTCTCCTGCGCGCGGCGTTGCTGGGCTTGCTGTGGTGCCTGATGGCCGCGCCGGCGGGTGCCGCCCGGACCGGCGCCGGCGTCGCGGACGGCTTGGTCGCGGTACCGCCGCTGAGCCAGCGCGTGACCGACCTCACCGGCACGCTGACCCCCGACCAGCGCGGCGCGCTGGAGAACGTGCTGGCGGAATACGAGCAGCAGCGCGGCAGCCAGATCTTCGTGCTGATGGTGCCGACCACCGCGCCCGAAACCATCGACGCATACAGCATTCGCGTGGCCGATGCCTGGCGCGCGGGACGCCAGGGCATCGACGACGGCGTGATCGTGCTGATCGCCAAAAACAATCCGTCGGATTTGCGCCGCATGCGGCTTGAGGTAGGCCGCGGCGTGCAGGGCTCGCTGACCGACGCGATGTCGCGGCGTATCCTGCAGGACGTAATGGCGCCGCATTTCCGCCAGAACGATTTCTACGGCGGCCTGGCCGCAGGCATCTCCGCCATCCAGCAGACCATCGACAAGGAGGGCCTGGCCGGGCCCGAGGCACGGCAGCGCAAGCCGGTGTCGGGCTGGCAGCAATGGCTGCCGGTGCTGTTTCCGCTGGCGATCATCCTGTTCTTCTTTATCGGCGCCGCCAGCCGCCGCGGACGTGGGCCGCAGATCGTGACCGGCCGGCGCGGCTGGCCGGCCACCACGGCCGGCGGGCTGGGCGGCATGAGCGGCTACGAGATCGGCCGGCACTGGGGTGGCGGCTTTGGCGGTGGCGGCTTGGGTGGTGGGGGCGGCGGCGGCTTTGGCGGCGGTGGCGGCGGCACTTTCGACGGTGGCGGCGCGTCGGGCAATTGGTGACGGAGACACGCCCATGCCATCCCTCAAGCGCGCGCTGCGCCATCTCTGTGCCCCGCCGCTCTCGGCCCGCAGGATTTTTCCGCCCGAGGCCCGGCATCAGTTGCAGGTCGCCGTGCATGCCGGCGAACAGCATCATCGCGGCGAGGTCCGCGTGGCCATCGAGACCGCCATGCCGGTCGGCCATGCCTGGGCCGGAGTCACGCCGCGCGAGCGGGCGCGGACGCTCTTCGGCGCGCTCGAAGTGTGGAACACCGAGGACCACTCGGGCGTGCTGCTCTATATCAACCTGGCCGACCACGCGGTCGAACTGCTGGCGGACCGCGGCATCGACGCGCGCGTGCGGCCGGAGGCCTGGCGCGAGATCTGCAACGAACTGACGCATGGGCTGGCGCATGACCTGTCGGTCCGGCCCGTGCTCCACGCCGTGGCGCGCATCCATGCCCTGCTGGTCGCGCACTACCCGGCCGGCGACGGCCACAATCCGAACGAGCTCGACGACCGCCCTATCGTGCTGTAGGCGCGGCGCGGCGCCCCATCAGGTACCACGCCGACGCCAGCACCTGCAGCACCACCAGGCCGGCCCATACCGCCAGATGCGCACGCGCGGGATAACGTCCGCCGCTGGCCGGCCAGAAGTCGAGAACGACGCCGATGCCGACCTGGAACGCAAACGTGGCGAGGAACACCGTCAGCGTCAGCGCCGTGGTGGCCCGGCCGATCAGCGCATCGGGAAAGCGGCGCGCGAGCAGCGCGTAGGTCAGGATGCCGCTCGACCCGAACACGCCATACGCAGCCCACAGGAGCGGCAGCGGCAGCGGCGCGCCGGCCATCAGCAGCACCTGGACGCCGATAAACCCCATCATGCCGAAACCGGCAAAGGCACGCAGGCTGATGCCGAGGCGCTCGAGGTGGCGCGCGGCCCAGCCCGCCCCGACGCAGCCGGCCATCATCGCAAAGCCGATCACCGAGACATGGCGCGCGCTGTCCGCCGGCGCCAGCCCCTGCACGTCGCGCATGAACGCGCTCACCCACAACGACTGCACCGCCAGAAAGACGCCCTGGTTGAGCAGCGTCAGCGGCGCCACCCGCCAGAACCGTTCGCTGCCAAGAATCTCGCGCGTGCCGCGCAGCTGCTGCGCCAGACTCTCGCGGCTGACACGCGGCAGGTCGGGCGCGCCAAACCACAGCAGCATGGCCATGACCAGCGAGACCAGCGCCATGCCGGCACTGACGGTACGCCAGTCGGTCCAGGTCAGCAGCCAGGCCAGCGGCGTGCCCACCGCCACGGCGCCGAGCCCGCCAATCGCCATCACCACGCCGTTGAGCAGCGGCATGCGGGAGAGCGGAAACCACATCGACAGCGCCTGGATGGCGGCGCCGAGGCAGACCGACACCCCCACCCCGATCAGCAGGCGGCCGGCGGCCAGGCCCACCATGCCCGGCGCGGCGGCAAACACGGCGGACCCCGCCACCGTCAGCAACAGCAGTGCCGCTTCGGTGCGGCGCGGGCCAAAGCGGTCGAGCAGCAGGCCCGCCGGCAACTGGGCCAAGGCAAAGCCGAGAAAGTAGAAGCTGGTCAGCAGGCCGAGGTCGGCGGCGCTCAGCCCGAGCTCGTCGACCAGATGCGGGGCAAAGCCGAGATTGACGCCGCGGAACACATAGGAAACCAGGTAGCCGAGCGAGAACACCGCGAGCACCCGCCAGCGCGCGGGCGATGTGTGCGGCGTGTGCGGCGTGTCAGACGTGCCGGACGTGCCGGACGTGGGGGAATTCATCGGGGCGGCGGCAGCCTGGGCGTCGGCGTCGGGACGGGAAGCAGTGGTAGTGACCATGCCTCGCATTGTCCCGACCGTACGATGGCAACGCCAATGAAAGATACCTGCGCCCATTGTGAGTAGAATTTGACGGCCATGACCTCCCGCCCGCCTCACCTGCCCCCGCTCCAGGCGCTACGCGCACTGGAGGCGGCCACGCGTCACCGCAGCTTTACGCGCGCGGCGGAGGAGCTTGCGCTTACCCACAGCGCCATCAGCCACCATATCCGGGGACTTGAGGACAAGCTTGGCACCAAGCTGTTCCAGCGCACCGGCAGCACCATGACGCCGACCAGCGTCGGCGCGCGCCTGGCCGAGCAGGTGCGTGCCGCGCTGGACGGACTCGAAACCGCCCTGCGCGAGGCCAGCGACACCGGCCAGCCGCGCGATGGCGCCGGCGCGCCGGCGGTCCGTCTGCAGGTCAGCGTGATGGCGGACCTGGCCAACGCCTGGCTGATCCGCCGGCTGCCGAGCCTGCATGCGCTGGCGCCGGAACTCGACCTCCACCTGCGCCTGCATGCCGAGATCACGCCGCCGGACCCGTATTCGGTGGACGTCGGCATCTGGCACCAGCGCGTGGAACTGCCCGGCTTTGCCTGCCACAACCTGATCGAGGACCACGTCATCGCGGTCGCCAGTCCAGGCCTGCTGGCGCAATATCCCGGCTTTACGCTGGCCGACCTGCCGCGCCTGCCGATGCTGCGCTTTGCGCTACGGCCCTGGCGCGACTGGCTGCTGCTGGCCGGCCTGCCGCCCGAGGAACCCGAGCGCGGGCCGATTTTCCAGGACGCCGGCCTCATGCTGCAGTCCGCGGTGGCCGGACTTGGCGTGGCCACGGCGCGCGCGCAACTGGCGCACGACTACCTGGTCAGTGGCCAGCTCGTGCAGGTAGGCAGCACGCGCATTCCGTCGAGCCTGCACTACTGGGTCACGTGGCGCGAAGGCAATCCCCGCGAGCGCGCGATCCTGCGCTTCCACGCATGGCTGCGCGAGCAGGTCGCGGCCTCGTCGCTGGCACCCGCGTCGTCACACGCGTGAAACAGCGCACGGGCCGCGCGGTCTGCCAAGGTCCGCGACGGTCTGTCAAATAGCGTTATCGCCGCTTCATGTTTTTTACAGGATGACGCCCTCCGGCCCCGAGGTTTCATCTTTGCAACCTTTCCGGCGCGCGCCCGATTATCCCGACCGTGAGCGCCTACATACGTCATCTGGGCGATGGCTGCGTGACGCACGCGAGCCATCCCGGCCGCGCCTCGGCCGAACGGATGAGGCGCGGCTCGTCTGTCGCGTCACCCCCGGCTCCCCGCAACGCCCCCACGCGTCCCTGCGCCGACATGCGGACTGCCGAGCGCCTCGTGCGGTTGTCCGTGCAGAACGGATGAGTCCCCTCCACGGTGGCCTTTCAGGCGCTTCAAAATTGATACGTTTTTGACCACCTGGCCTGACTTGGGGCCAACCCGCCCGTAAGAACTGCACGCAGCACTTTGCCCATCGTTGGGTGTGGCGATTGGCGCATATTTGCCGAAAAATCCCGCATACAGCCGGCTGAAAGTGCCGGATACGGCCAGTAACCAATCAGAAACAATTAGTTACACAGTCTCTAAAACGACGCACTGGCGATGCGCCACCTCCATATAAATCAAACACTTAGCCTGAATGGCACGTTCGTCGCTCCATGTCCCGCAACCACGGCGAGCGACGGAGATGCCGCAACAGACGGCATCCCAGGCTCGCGACGCACAACAGTGGGACGGGAACGGGCGACACGGCAGCAGGACCTGCGGTGGGACCCGGGGGGAGGAAAACCGGACGGCAAGCTGCAGTGCTGCCCGGAGGCGGAACCGGCAGCGGTGACGTCGCAGAGCTTTGCAGCACTTTCAGGGCGTGGGTCGATTCCTGGAGCAGGTTCGAATCGGTCCACGGCGCTCGCATCGCGTGGCATGCCGGGAGCGGCCATGTCGCGGGCGACGGATCCGGTGTCGGTCACGGCCGCTGCCGGGCTGCCTGAGCAAGGTGGGATCGGCATGTCGTCGCGCCAGCGAACGCATCCCGGTTTGGCCTGGCCGGTACCCCCGGTCAAACCTTGTGCCCGTGCTCCAGCGGGCGCTTTTTTCCCTCAACCATGACGTGAAGGAGAAGGACATGAGCACCATGTTCCAAGGCATCAAGCGTTTTGCACGCGAAGAAGACGGCGCGGCCGGCATCGAATACGCGCTGCTGCTCGCGTTCGTGGCCCTGTGCCTGGTGGCAGCGGGCCCGGCCATCAAGACCGCCGTGACGAAGATCTGGACCAACATCCAGACCGCCCTCACCTCGGCCGCGGGCTGAGCCGGCAGCGTGCCGCGCGGCCCGGGAAAAGGCGTACCTCTTTCCGGGCCCCGCGTCGCGCACCGCATGGCAGGCCTTCCCTGCATCGCTGCGTAAAAGGAAACATCATGCTCGCCACCCCTGGCACTTTCGGTACGTTCGACGTGCTGACCGCCGGCCTGCTGCTCGCCCTCGTGGGCACGGCCGCCGTGCATGACCTGCGCAGTCACCGGATTCCCAACCGGCTCGTCGCCACCGGTGCCATCGCGGCGTGGCTGCTGCAGATGGCACTGCACGGCGCCGGTAACGGGACGTGGCTCTGGGCCACCGGCCTCGCCGCCGGCCTCGCGCCATTCGTCCTGCTCTACGTGGCCGGCGCGGTCGGCGCCGGCGACGCCAAGCTGATGGGCTGCGTGGGCGCATGCGCCGGCGCCGCCCGCGTGCCGGAACTGTTGCTGGCCACGCTGCTGTGCGGTGGCGCGCTGGCGATCGGCACGATGTTCGTGCGCCGTCGCGTGCGCCACACGTTCTCGGCCATGCTCGGCGCACTGCTGTGGCTGCCGTTCGGCATGGCGGGCGCCCACGGCAACACGCACGCCGCCAACACGCACGCCACCAATACGAAGGCCGCGCAGAGCGCCGATGTGCAGGCCACCGACGTGCACCCCGACGCCGCCACGCGCGGCCAGGGCCGCGCCAGCGCAGACTCCGGCGGCCCCGGCGGGGCGACCCGACTCAGGACGACGATGCGCCTGCCCTATGCGGTGGCGATCGGCGGCGGTGTATTGCTGGTGATGACGGGCGTGGTCTGACGCCAGGCGACGGTCCGCAGAAAACGAAGCAGACGCAGACGCAGAAGCGGACGCAGACGCGGACGCAGACGCAGGCAAGAACGAGGCAGGAACGGGAGAAGCATCATGGCAAGGTCGAACAAGAGTACCCATCGAAGCAACGGTGGAAACAACGGGGCAAACGGCGCGGCCAACGGCGGGGCAGACGGCGGGGCAAACGGCGGGCGGACCGGCCGCACCGGCAAGCGTCACGGCACCACCGCCGCCGTCACCACGCCAGCGCGCCGCTGCCACTCGCGCCAGTACAACCGCAAGCCGCTCGGCGATCCACCGGCGCAAGCCGCCCGCACCACGCGCCAGCACGTGCGCTGGGCTTTCCACTAGCGCCCGGCACCCCCAGACGACTCACCGCAGGACAGTGGCGCTCCAGGCTGAACCCTGGAGCCGCCCGGGGCGCGTGCGCGCCATCGATTCACACAGGAGGACCATCAAATGAGAAACGTACGCACCCTGCTGATGCTGCTGGTCGCGGCTCTCGCGGGCCTCGCCGCGGTTGTGCTGGCGTCCCGCTGGATGGTCCAGCAAAGCGCCGACAGCACCGTCAAGGTGGCGGTGGCCACCGCCGACATCAATCTCGGCCAGCGCCTCGCGCCCGAGTTCGCCAGGCTGGTCGAATGGCCGCGCGAGAGCCTGCCGCCGGGCGCGATGACCGACCTCAAGTCGATCGATGGCCGCGTGACCAAGGCCAGCGTGATGCGGGGCGAGCCGATCCTCGAAGCCAAGCTCACGCCGGCCGGCACCAAGGGCGGCCTCTCCGCGGTGATCGCCGAAGGCAAGCGCGCCATCACCGTACGCGTCAACGACGTGGTGGGCGTAGCCGGCTTCGCACTGCCGGGCAGCTTCGTCGACATCATCGTCAACACGCAGAAGGACGCCGCCCGGACCGATGCAGGCCAGCCCGAGCAGTCGATTTCCAAGATCGTGCTCGAGAAGATCCTGGTGCTCGCCGTGGCCCAGGAAGTGAATCGCGACGAGACCAAGCCGAAGGTCGTCAACGCCGTGACGCTCGAGGTCTCGCCCGAAGAGGCCGAGAAGCTCGACCTCGCGCGCAGTGTCGGCTCGCTCTCGCTGGTCCTGCGCAACCAGATCGATCCGCGCCCGGTGGATACCGCCGGCGCCACCAAGCGCAGCCTGCTCAACGAGCCCGTGTTGCAGGCCACCGCGCCCGCGGCGCCGCTCGCCCGGGCCGTGCAGATCGTACGCATGGTCACCGAGAAGAAGCACGGCAACTGCATCGGGGTGATCAGCGGCATGCAACAAGACAAGGAGTGCTTCTAGGCACCGAGGCCAACCAACCGGGGGAATCACATGAAAGCCAGCCATACCCACACAGGTCGCCCGCGTGTCCGCCGCGTCCTGCGCACCACCACCCTCGCGAGCCTCGCGTTCGCGAGCGTCTGGCTCGCGAGCGAGCAGGTCCAGGCCACCGAAGCAGCCGCCGCCGGCGTGGCGCAGCCCACGCGCATTGCCGCCAACGGCCCGATCCAGCTGACCATCGGCGCGGCCGCCGTGCCGCAGCACAGCGCCGACACCGCCGCCAGCCGCGGCCCCAATTGCGCCGGCGCCGCCGCCGAGCCCGAACAGGTCACCGTGCCGGTGGGCAAGTCGCGCATGCTGACGCTGCCCGAACCGGCGCGTACGCGCACGCTCGGCAATCCGAGCGTGGTGCAGGCGATGCTGGTCTCGCCGCAGACGCTCTATCTGCTGGGCCTCGACGTCGGCACCACCAACATGATCGTGCAGGGCAAGAGCGGCCGCTGTACCGTGATCGACGTCACCGTGGGCGCCGACCCCGCCGGCCTGCAGGCGGCGCTGCACTCGCTGATTCCCGACGCCAGCCGCGTGCGGGTCTCGGCCGCGGCGGACAGCCTGGTGCTGAGCGGCAACGTGCCCGATGCCACGGTTGCGCAGATGGCGATGGATATCGCCAACGCGTTCGTCATGCGTCAAACGCGCAGTCCGCTGCAGGCGCCGGCGCAAGCCATCGGCCAGCCCGCGCCGGCCAACGGCAGCGCCATGCCGATGGGCGGCACGATGATGCCGGTGTCGATGAACGCCGGCCTCGCCAACAGCGGCATGCCGGTGCGCAATCCGCGCGTGATCAACATGATGACGGTCGATGCGCCGCAACAGGTCATGCTCGAGGTCAAGGTCGCGGAGGTCTCCAAGACGCTGATCGACCAGCTCGGTGCGGCGGCCAACCTCAATGGCGCGTTCGGCAGCTGGTCGTTCGGTCTGCTCGCCAACTTCCTCTCGGGCGGCGCCGCGGCCCTCACCGGCGTCAAGAACAACAACCTGCCGTTTGCGTTCCAGATCGACGCGCAGAAGGGCGACAGCCTGGTCAAGATCCTGGCCGAGCCCAACCTGATGGCGATCAGCGGGCAGGAGGCCAGCTTCCTCGCCGGCGGCAAGGTGTTTATCCCGGTGCCGCAGTCGAGCTTTGGCGGCGTGACCACCATCGTGCTGCAGGAAGAGACCTTCGGCGTCGGCCTGCGCTTTACGCCGACCGTGCTGGCCAACGGCCGCATCAATCTCAAGGTCGCGCCCGAGGTGTCCGAGCTGTCGCCGACCGGCGTGGCGCTGACCGCGCCCAACCTGTCGGGCTCGACCATCCTGCCGCTGATCAATACGCGCCGCGCCTCCACCACGCTGCAGGTGATGGATGGCCAGAGCTTCGCCATCGGCGGCCTGATCAAGAGCAACGTCACCGGCAGCCTCAAGGCCCTGCCCGGCGCCGGCGAACTGCCGATCCTCGGCAACCTGTTCCGCAGCACCAACTTCCAGCAGGACCGCAGCGAACTGCTGTTCGTGGTGACGCCGCGCCTGGTCAAGCCGCTGCCGCCGAACTATCCGATGCCGACCGACTCGTTCGGCCCGTCCACGCCCGGCGAGGTCTATCTCAACGGCAACATGGAAGGCCATCCGCGCCGCGACGCCATGACGCCCGCGCTGCCGGCCCCGCAACCGGCGCTCGCGCCAGCCATGCCGACCGTGCCGACCGCTCCGGGCGCGCCGCTCGCGCCGACCACCCAGGTAACGCCGGTGCCCACGGTGGGCATCGTGCGTGGCGTGCCGCTGCCGCCGATGCCCACGGAGGTTCCGGCCCAGCCCGCCTTGCCGGCACCGCAGGCGCCGGCCAGCGGCGGCTTCGTCCCCACCGCCGCGCTGCCGCCCACGGCGCCGCCGGTGGCGCTCGCGGCCACCAGCACGCAATGAACGCCGCCCGCAGACAGGAGACCACCATGACCCACCCCGCTTTTTCCGCCCGCCGCCTGGCCGTTGCCATGGCTGCCGCGCTGCTCGGCCTCGGCCTGGGCGGCTGCATGAACACCTCGCCCGTATGGGACGCGCACTTCGGCGAATCGGTACGCACCGTGCGCATGATGCAGACGCTCAATCCCGACGCGTCGTACAACACCGATCCGGTGACGGGCGTGGACGGCCGTGCCGCCACCTATGCGCTCGACCGCTACAACCAGTCGTTCAGCAACCCGCCCAGCAGCGGCAACACTTTCGTGATTGGCGTGGGCGGCGTGGGCGGCAACTCGACCCCTTCGCCCTGAGGCGCGCCGCGCCGGCAACCCGCAACGACTGGAGACATCGCCATGGCAAAGCTCATCCTGGTCTCGGCAGACGACACGCGCGCACGCCAGATGCTCGCACTGGCCCAGCAGGCCGACATCCAGCGCCAGCCGCAGCTGGTCTGCGTGGACCCGGCCAAGGCGCTCGCCATGGCCGGCCTGATCCACCCGTCGGATTTCCTGGTGCTGCAGGCGGACGAATTCGATGCCAACGTGCTCGAACGCCTGCGCCAGCGCTTTCCGGAACCCGGCGACGTGCCCTGCATCCTGGTCACGCCGGCACCCACCGCCGACCTGCTGATGCGCGCCATGCGCATGGGCGTGCGCAGCGTGCTGCGCTGGCCGCTCGATCCGCGCGAGTTCAACGAGGAGCTCGCCCGCGTCGCTGCCCGCACGCCCGCCGCAGTCCAGACCGAGGCCCGCACGTTCGCGTTCTCGTCATGCAAGGGCGGGGCCGGCACCACCTTCGTCGCGGCCAGCTTCGCGCATGCGGTGGCCACCCAGCGCGGCAAGCGCGTGCTGCTGGTCGACCTCGTTCAGCAGTTTGGCGATGCCGCGTTCGTGGTGACCGACAAGACCCCGCCGGCCACGCTCGCCGACATCTGCCAGCAGGCCGGCCGGCTCGACCTCGCGCTGCTCGACGCGTGCATCACCCATGCGCATCCCAACCTCGACGTGATCGCCGGCGCTGGCGATCCGGTCAAGGCCGGCGATATCAAGGCGGCACACCTCGAACTGATTCTCGACCTTGCGCGCCCGGCCTACGACGTGCTCGTGTTCGACGTCGGGCAGGACATCAATCCCTCGTCGATCATGGTGCTCGACCACAGCGACACCATTTACTGCGTCGCGCAGCTGTCGCTGCCATACCTGCGCGCGGGACGGCAGCTGATGGAGATTTTCCGCTCGCTCGGCTATCCGGCCGAGCGCACGCAACTGGTGGTGAACCAGTTCGACAAGCATGCCCCCGTCACCTGCCGCACGCTCGAAGACGCGCTCGGGGCGCGCGTGGCCCATACCCTGCCGGCCGATGCCAGGACCGCGCGCGAGGCCGCCAACCAGGGGGTGCCGGTGCTTGCGCTGGCGCCGCACAGCGCGGTCTCGCGCGCGTTCACGCAGATGGTGGACACGGTGTTCCCGCAGCCTGCCACGCGCGGCGACGGCCTGCTGGCGCGGCTGCTCGGCCATCGCGCGGCGCCGGCGTCGTCGCCATCGCCCTCCTCGCCCCCCTCGCCCGCGCAGACCCAGCCCGCCGCGCGGCAGCCGCTGACACTCGGCAAGCAAGCCTGACCACCGGAGATCCGCCATGTCCCTGCGCGCACAACTGTTCGAGAAGGCCGGCGAGACGGTGCCGGACCACGTCTCCGATCGCATCTGCCCGAGCGCCGCCAGCCCCGCGGGCGGCACCGCCAGCAGCGCGTACCAGCAGCTCAAGCTCGATATCCACACCGCCATCATCGAGCGCGTGGAACTGGAAAAACTGCAGCGTCTGTCGCCCGAGCAGGTACGGCGCGAGCTCGCCGTGCTGGTCGAGCGCATCGTCGACGAGCGCAATCTCCCGGTCAACGAGGCCGAGCGCCGCCGGCTGGTGTCCGACGTGCGCGACGAGATGCTCGGCTACGGGCCGCTGGAGCCGCTGCTGGCGGACCCGACCATTTCCGACATCCTGGTCAACACCGCCAGCAAGGTCTATGTGGAGCGGCGCGGCAAGCTGGAGCTGACCGACGTCACCTTCCACGACGATGCGCACCTGATGAAGGTGATCGACAAGATGGTGTCGCGCGTGGGCCGGCGCATCGACGAATCGAGCCCGATGGTCGATGCCCGCCTGCCCGACGGCTCGCGTATCAACGCGATCATTCCGCCCTCGGCGGTGGACGGCCCGCTGCTCTCGATCCGGCGCTTTGCCGTCAATCCGCTGATGGTCAAGGACCTGATCGAGTTGCAGACGCTCACGCCGCCGATGGCGCAACTGATCGAGGCGATGGTCAGGGCCAAGCTCAATATCCTGATCTCGGGCGGCACCGGCAGCGGCAAGACCACGCTGCTCAATATCCTGTCGGGCTTCATCCCCGCCAGCGAGCGCGTGGTCACCATCGAGGATGCCGCCGAACTGCAACTGCGCCAGGATCATGTGCTGCGGCTGGAAACGCGGCCGCCCAATATCGAGGGCCGCGGCGAGATCACGCAACGCTCGCTGGTGCGCAACGCGCTGCGCATGCGGCCGGACCGCATCATCCTCGGCGAAGTCCGCGGCGCGGAAGCGCTCGACATGCTGCACGCGATGAACACGGGCCACGAGGGCTCGCTCGCCACCATCCACGCCAACAGCCCACGCGATGCGCTGACGCGGCTCGAGAACATGGTCAGCATGGCGGGCCTGTCGCTGCCGACGCGCACCATGCGCCAGCAGATCACCTCGGCCATCACCGTGATCCTGCAGGTGTCGCGCCTGACCGACGGCCGCCGCAAGCTGATGAGCGTGCAGGAGGTCACCGGCATGGAGAGCGATGTGGTCAACATGCAGGAGATCTTTACCTTCAAACGCACCGGCGTCGATGCCGAAGGCCGCGTGCGTGGCTACTTCTGCGCGACCGGCGTGCGCCCGCACTTCTCCGAGCGCCTTGCCGCGTTCGGCCTGTCGGTGCCGGACCGGCTCTACGAGCCGTCGGTGCGCTTCGACGTGTGACCCGCCTGCCAGGAGACCGCCATGGACCGCACCCTCACCGGCTTCGCATTCGCGCTGTTCGTCACCATCGTGGTGCTGCTCGCGCTCGGCTACCAATGGTGGATGCGGCGCCATAGCGTCGCGGCACGCCGCTTCGACCGCCGCCTGCGCGCGGTGTCGGAGGCCGCGTGGGACGATGCCGACGCCTCCATCATGAAGGCGCGCACGTTCAGCCAGTCGCCGTGGCTGGCCGCGCTGCTGCGCCGGCTGCCGCGCATCCATGCGCTCGACCGCATGCTGAGGCAGGCCGGCCTGCGCTGGAATGTCTCGACGTTCCTCGCCGTCACGCTGGTGCCGCCCGTCGCGCTGTGGCTCGTGGGCCAGCTGCTGGGCCTGCCGTCGGCGCCCCTGACGGTGGCTGGCGTGGCCTGGCTCGCGCTGCCGGCCTGGCATGTGCAGCGGCTCCGCGCGCGCCGGCTGGCGCGCATCGAAGCGCAGTTGCCGGAAGCCGCCGACCTGATCAGCCGCGCGCTGCGTGCGGGCCACTCGTTCTCGAGCGCGCTCGACATGGCCAGCAGCGAGCTGCCGGATCCGCTCGGCGCGGAGTTCCGCACCACGTTCGATGAAATCAACTACGGCGCCTCGATGCACGACGCGCTCATGGGCCTGGCCGAGCGCGCACCGCTGTCCGACCTGCGCTACCTCGTGATCGCCGTGCTGATCCAGCGCGAGTCGGGCGGCAACCTGGCCGAGATTCTCGGCAACGTGAGCCACATCATCCGCGAGCGCATGAAGCTGATGGGCCAGGTGCGCGTGCTGTCCGCGGAAGGCCGCCTTTCCGGCGTGATCCTGTCGCTGCTGCCGTTCTTCGTGGCCGGCGCGATGTACCTGCTCAACCCCGAGTTCCTCGACCCCTTGCGCAACGATCCGGCCGGGCCGTGGATCGTCGGCTACGCGCTGGCGCTGATGATGCTCGGGCTGCTGTGGATGCGGCGGATCGTGCGGATCCATATCTGAGCGCGCAAGGAGCCCGTCATGAGAATCGAACAGATCGCGGTGCTGGTACTGACCTTCGTCCTCGCCTTCGGCGTCGCCCTCGCGGCGATGCTGCTGTGCCAGCCGCGCGCGCTGCGCCGGCGCATCCTGGAGGCCTCGCGCACGTCGGCGGCCGAACCCGCGCGCCCCTCGCCGCTGGACGACGACTGGATGCAGCGGCTTGCGCACGTGTCCGGACCGCTGGCGCGCCTGGCCGTGCCCAAGGAGGGCTGGGATACCTCGGTCCTGCGCACGCGCTTCATGAATGCAGGCTGGCGCGGCGCCGCGGCCATGCCGGTGTACTTCGCCACCAAGACCGTGCTGGCGCTGGCCTTGCCGCTGCTGGTGTTCCTGGCCACGGGCGGCACGCTCGGCGACGAGCCGAGGCAGGTGCTGCCGGTGGCGATGCTGGCAGCGGCGATCGCCGGTTTCTACCTGCCCGACCTGTGGCTGCGCCGCTGCATCCGGCGCCGCAAGCAGGCCATCTTCGAGGCCTTTCCCGATGCGCTCGACCTGATCACGGTGTGCGTGGAAGCGGGTCTCGCGCTCGACGCGGCGCTGCTCAAGGTGGTGGAGGAGCTGCGCACGGAACGCAGCGCACTGGGCGACGAACTCGAACTGCTGGTACTGGAACTGCGCGCCGGCCTCTCGCGCGAGAAGGCCCTGCGCAACCTGGCGCTGCGCACCGATGTCGACGACGTGGACATGCTGGTCAGCATGCTGGTGCAGGCGGATCGCTTTGGCACCAGCGTGGCGGACTCGCTGCGCGTGCAGGCGGACACGCTGCGCGTCAAGCGCCGCCAGCGCGCCGAGGAACGCGCGGCCAAGATCGCGGTAAAGCTGCTGTTTCCGCTGATCTTCTTTATCTTTCCCTCGCTGATGGTAGTACTGCTCGGCTCGCCCGCCATCCAGTTCTACCGCGCGCTGTTGCCGTTCATGATGGGCCAGAACGGCTGATACTCACCGGGAGCCAGCCATGACTTCGCGATCTCCAGGCCACCGACGGCATCGGCGGCATCCGCGCACGCCACGCCGACCAAGCCGCGCGCGTGGCGCCAGCGCGGTCGAGTTCGCGCTGGTGGCCCCCCTCTTCTTCCTGCTGCTGTTCTCGGTGGTGGACTTCAGCGCGATGATGTGGGCCAACCTGACCATGCAGCACGCGGTGCGCGAGGGCGCGCGCTACGCCGTCACCGGACAGACCGGACTCGATCCGGACCAGGCCTCGCCGCAGCGCTATCGCGCGGTGCTGGAGAAGATCCACGACAGCTCGCTGGGCGTGTTCGACATGTCCGGCGCGCAGGTCACCACGTGGGTCAACGGCAGTTCGCAACCGAGCGGCGCGGGCATGTTCGGCGCGGCCGGCGATATCGTCGTGATCCAGGTTGACTGCAACTGGCCGCTGCTGACGCCGCTCGTCGCCGCGTTCTTCACCACCACCGGCGGCAAGTATCGCTTCAGCGTGGCCGCCACCATGCGCAACGAGGCCTTCTGATGAACGCGCACACCACTCCCCTGCGCCAGCCGCGCGCGTCCGTCCCGGTCCGCCCGAGCCGCGCCAGCCAGTGCCGCCGTGCGCGCGGCATTGCCGCCATCGAATTCGGCATCCTGTTGCCGGTCTTCGTCTTCCTCACGCTGCCGCTGATCGACTTTGCGCGTGCCATCCAGGCCAACCTGATTCTCGTCAACCTCACGCGCGAAGGCGCGAGCCTCGCCTCGCGCAGCCCGCAGACGCCGCAGACCATCATGAACGCGCTGGCGCAGACCACGCCGCCGCTGCAGATGAGCCAGCGCGGCATGATCTACGTGACCAAGGTCATGGGCAACGCCGAGAACTGCAACAAGAGCGGCACCAATTGCACCGTGCGCAATATCGTGCTGGAGCAGTACCGCTGGGCCGGCGGCTGGGGCATGGGCGGCAGCGCGCCGGGCAGCCGCATCTGGGGCAACTGCGGCGGCTGGCGCAACGACGGCACCTGCAGCGGCCTGCCTTCTCCCGGCACCTCGTCGCCCACCGCGAGCGTCATGACCGGCAAGCTGAGCGATGGCCAGGTCGTGTGGGCGGTCGAGACCTATTACAACTTCAACATGTTTTTTCAGGGCCTGACCATGGGCGTGCTGCAGATGCCCACCCTCGGTCCCAACCTTTATTCGTCAACGGTGTTCTGAGCCAGGGCAGGGAGGCGCCATGAGAACCACAGCTCCGATGCAAGCCACGCGCACGCGCCGGGCCACGCGCGCGGGACAGCGCGGCCAGATCACCATCATCGCGGGCTTCCTGATGGTGGGCCTGGCCGGCGTGGTGGGCCTGGCGGTGGACGCCGGCATGGCGTACGTGACCAAGGCGCGCCTCAACGCCGCCGTGGATGCCGCCGCCGTGGCCGCCGCCCGCGCCGTCACCAACGGCACCACGCAGGCCGAGCAGACCGCCTCCGCGCGCCAGGCCGCCACCGACTTCTTCAACGCCAACTATCCCACCGGCTACCTGGGCGGCACGCCCTCGCTCAATACCACCTCGGTGCAGTTCGACCGGGGCAAGGTGACGATCGGCGTCTCGGCCACCAGCACCATGCCGCTCACGCTGACAAAGGTGCTTGGCTTCAACAACATCGCGGTGGCGGCATCCTCCACGTCGATCCGCAAGGACCTCGACATGGTCTTCGTGATCGACTCGTCGGGATCGATGTCTCCGGTATGGAGCACGGTGCGGTCCAATGCCAACAGCTTCCTGAACCAGTTCAGCCCCTCCACCGACCGCGTGGGACTGGTGCACTTCTCGTCGGGCGGGGTGTCCGATATCGCCATCCGCACCTCGCAGCGCGGCTTCGACCGGCCCGCGATGCAGACCAGGATCACCGGCATGAGCAACGGGGGCAACACCAACTATGCCGAGGGGCTGTGGCAGGCACGCGCCCAGCTCAACAGCATTCCCGCGCTCAACCGCTCGAGCCTGCGCGTGATCGTGTTCTTCTCCGATGGCCGGCCCAATACGCTGGCGGCCACGTACCAGCTCAACGGCAACAGGACCTGCGCCGGCGGCATTACCGCCACGTCGGCATCGTCCAATGCCACCGGCTACTACGCCTTCGACAGGCAGGACACGACGCTCACAGGCAATTGCGACGGCGGCAGCTCGCTGAGCGGCAACGAGGTGCCCAAGGAGATGCCGACCTACTACAACGCGCACAACGCCAGCGATACCGAGTTCCTGATCGTCGGTGGCAGTCCCAATACCGTCACGTCGTCCACCAACGGCGGCAACCTGTCGAAGAACGTGTACAACGCCGCCACCAACGTGCCCCTGGCAATGGCCTCGGCGCTGCGCAGCGCGGGCGTCTACATCTTCACGCTGGGGCTGGACGGCAATGGCGGCTTTGACCAGGACCTGTTGCGCAACATGGCCAACACGAGCGATGCCAAGCTGTATAACAACCAGCAGCCCAGCGGCATCTACTGCTATGCCGCCACCATCAACGACCTGCGACCCTGCTTTGCCAAGCTGGCGTCGGAGATCCTGCGGATTTCGCAATAGCGGCCAGGCGGCCAGCCGCCGGGTGGCCGCGCCGCCCAGGGTCTGGCCGCGCGGGGGAGACCGTGCCGCGCATGGGTCCACATGCGCGGCACGCTGTGGGAGAATGGGCGCGAGAATGTCACGGACCACCCGACATCCGCATCCGCATCCGGAGTCTGCCCATGAAGCTGCGCGTACTCAGCGACCTCCATCTCGAACACCATATGCCGGCCGACATCCCGGCCTGCGCCGCCGATCTCGTCATCCTCGCCGGCGATATCGCCAACGGCCGCGAGGGCATCGACTGGGCCGCACGCACCTTCGATGTGCCGGTGGTCTACGTGCCCGGCAATCACGAGTATTACGAGAGCAACTTCGATACGGTCGACCGCATGATGGCCGACGCCTCCGCCGAGTTCAACAACGTCAGCGTGCTCAACGAAGGCGTGGCCGAATTCTCGGGACCCGACGGCGAACGCGTGCGCGTGATCGGCACCACCTGGTGGACCGACTACCAGCTCTTCGGCAGCGATCGCATGGAAGCCGCGATGACGGCCTGCGCCAGCGTGGTGATGGATCACCGGCTGATCCGCACCGCCGGTGACGATGGCGCGCTGCGGCCTTTCACGCCCGCGGACGCGCGCGCGCGTCACGTGGCCGCGACGGCATGGCTGGCCTCGGTGCTGGCGCAACCGTTCGACGGCAAGACCGTGGTGGTCACGCACCATGGCCCCGACCTGGGCAGCCTCGATGCGCGCTATGCCCACGACATCGTGTCGGCCGGCTTCCTCTCGCGGCGGCCCGATCTCGTCATGCAGGCCGACCTGTGGGTGCATGGCCACACGCATACCGGCTTCGACTACCGGCTCGATCACGCGCGCGTGGTGTGCAATCCGCGCGGGTACGTGTCGCGCCGCACCGGCGCCCTCGAAAACCCGGCCTTCGACTGGCACAAGGTCGTCGAAATCTAGCGCGGCGTGCCCGGCCCGGATGGCGGCATCAGGACTTACGCCTCCCGGTCAGCTGCTCGTGCACATCGTGCGACAGCTCCAGCAGCACGTCGCGGCCGATGCCGCCCGACACCGCGTAGCCGAACTTGCCGTCGACCCAGTAGAACACGTTGACCGAGCCGTCCTGGTACAGCCGGAACGCCGTGGTCTTGCTGTCGGCCTTGCGATGGGACACGCATAGCGTAATGCGCTGCCCCTTGGCGTCGCGATACATGAACTGCGCCATATCGCCGGCGGCATCGGGCAGCAGGCGGCCGCCCACGAGCTCGAAGCCGCTGCGCGTCAGCATGGGGGGATGCACGTCGGTCCCCAGCCGCGCCGACAGCCAGTTGACGAAGTCCTGCTCGTGGCCGGCGTCGAGCGTGGCGGGCCGCACGAGGTCGGGCATGTAGACCACGTGGGCGAGCGCGGCCTGGCGCGCGAAGCCGGCCGGGGCCTCGGCCAGCGTGACGGCGCTATCCTGGCGCGACGCCACCATGGTGCCCGGCTGGCCGCCGCCGAAGCCCCCACCGGCGCCCACCCCGAGGCCGATACCGATGCCCAGCACCAGCATGGCCGCGAGCGCGGCCATGCGCGGCCAGCGGCTCGCATTGGCGGCCGGGCGCAGGCGGCGCGGCACGGGCTCGTCCAGCACGCGATCGTAGCGCGCATGCAGCAGGCGCTTCTGTGTCAGGTAGGCATCGACGCGCGCCACCAGTTCCGGATCGGCCTCGAGCGCGCGCTCCACCGCCGCGCGCCGTTCGGCCGACAGCTGTCCGTCGACATACGCGTGCAGTTCGGCCTCGTCGATCATTCGTTGCTCGTTCATCGCACCACCCTCAGTCTGGTCGCGGCCGCGGCCTTGGCGTCCGGCCGTCCTTGCACGCGTTCCTCACCCGCCATCAATCCCCGCAGCCGCTCGCGTCCACGCGACAGGCGCGACATCACCGTCCCCAGCGGGATATCGAGCGCCTGCGACACCTCGGCGTAGCTCATGTCCTCCAGGCCGACCAGCAGCACCACCTCGCGCTGTTCGGCCGGCAGCCGCGCCAGCGCCTCGTCGAGGTCGCGCATCTCCAGCGCGCGCAATTGGGCATCCGGCACGGCCAGCGTCTCCTCGCCGATGGTCTCGTCGTCCATCGACACATGCGCGACGCGCGCGGACGCGCGGCGCGCATGATTGACGTAGACGTTATGCATGATCGCAAACAGCCACGCGCGCGGATCGGCGCCGTCCCGGTACTGGTCGGTATGGCCGAGCGCGCGCTCCAGCGTGTCCTGCACCAGGTCGTCGGCGAGCTCCCGGTTGTGGATCAGCGCGCGGGCATAGCGCCGCAAGCGCGGCACATGATCGATCAAGACATCCCGGATATTCATCGTCCGTTCCCAACGCGGGCCAACCTGGCCGCCAATGCACGGGGCGCCGCACCAACGTGACGCATGGTGCCACACCGTGACTCCCCGCGACGCACCCGCTGCCCGGCCACCGCGGCCGTGCTTACCGGTGCATACACAGGTCGATGGGAGTTTATTCCACCGCGGCCAGAAGTTTTTCCGCAAGCCCGCCGGTGCCACCCGCGCGCAGAATTTTCACGCCGCCGGAATAGACGTGGCCGCGATGTGTATACGCCGATAACGCCCCTTCGCGGGCCACCACTCAGGGAGAAACTCACATGCCATCCATGCACCGATACCTGCTGGCCGGCGCGCTGGCGCTGGCCGCCTGCGCCGCGCAGGCCGCCCCACCCGTCCCGCCCGCCGGAGAAGCCGCCTTCTGGGCCGAGAACGATGCCGCCATGACCCGCATGATGAACGACATGGACGTTCCCCCCAGCGGCGACGTCGACAAGGACTTCGTGGCGATGATGATTCCCCACCACCAGGGCGCCATCGCCATGGCCCAGGCCGTCCTGCGCCACGGCAAGAACGAGCAGCTGCGCCGCATCGCGCAGGAAATCATCGTCGATCAGCAACAGGAGATTGCCGCCATGCGGCTGGCGCTGGGCCAGCCGCTGCCGCCCTCCGCGCCGGCGCCCACCGCCGCCGGCACCGACGCGGCGCCCGCGCCGACCGCCGGCGCCATGGCGCACGGCATGCACATGTCCCACCACGAATAACACCTCGACAGGAGCCCGCATGACCCGCATGACCCGCACCATCCTCCCCGCCCTGCTCGCCTGCGCGGCGGCACTGACTGCCGGCGCCACCGGCGCCTGGGCCGGCCAGGCGCCCGGCGCGCTGGCGGCCGCCGACATTCCGGTCAGCCACAAGGACCGCATCTACGCCGCCGAGCAGTTCTCCAATACGGTGTCCGTCACCGATCCGGTCGACCACAAGCTGCTTGGCGTGATCCGCCTGGGCGATCCGTCGCCGGGCAACTTCAGCCCGCTCTATCGCGGCCAGGTGCTTGTGCACGGCATGGGTTTCTCGCCCGACCACCGCACGCTGGCGATCGTGTCGATCGGTTCCAATTCGGTCACCTTCATCGATACCCAGACCAATACGGTCAAGCACACCACCTATGTCGGCCGCTCTCCGCACGAGGCGTTCTACACGCCGGACGGCAAGGAAGTCTGGGTCACGGTGCGCGGCGAGAACTACGTGGCGGTGCTCGATGCCAGGACCTTCGAGGAGAAGACGCGCATCGTCACGCCGGCCGGACCGGGCATGCAGATCTTCTCGCCGGACGGCAAGTACGGCTACATCTGCTCGTCGTTCAATCCCGAGACCAAGGTGGTCTCGGTGGCCGACCACAAGATCGTCGGCACCGTCCGGCAGGAAAGCCCGTTCTGCCCGAATATCGCGGCCACGCCCGATGGCCGGCAGGTCTGGTTCACGCTCAAGGACGTGGGCCGCACGCAGGTATTCGACGCGCGCCCGCCGTTCGCGCTGATCAAGACCCTCGACACCGGTCCGATCACCAATCACGTGAACTTTGCCCACACGGCCAAGGGCACCTTTGCCTATATCACCGTGGGCGGGCTGAACCAGGTCAAGGTCTTCCGCACCGACGATTTCTCGCAGGTGGCGACCATCCCGGTCGGCAACCTGCCCCATGGCGTCTGGCCGTCCGCCGATGGCACGCGCATCTATGTGGGGCTGGAAAACGCCGATGCGCTCGCGGCCATCGATACCGCCAGCAACCAGGTGATCGCCAATGTGCCCATCGGCCAGGCGCCGCAGGCCATTGCCTACGTGCCCGAGGCGGTCCCGGAAGGCGACGGCATGCAGAACCTGCAGCCGCTTGGCGTGGCCGGTCAGGCCAGCCATCTGGTGCTGACGACGGCAGGCGGCAAGGGCGATGCGCCGACCAGCGTCACGCTGTTCGACCAGGGCCTCGTGCAGGTGCTGCAGGCGTCGGTCACCGGGTTGCAGCCCAAGACGGGCTATGTGCTGGCGCTGGCGGACCGGCCCGATGGCAGCGGCAACGTTCAGCCGCTGGCCGCGTTCATGACCAATCCGGCGGGCTCGGCCATCGTCAACTCGATCGGGCCGATCCGGCAGGTGGTCACGCCCGGTAATGGTGGCAGCAATGCCAGCGCAAGCGCCGACCAGCGCCGTTACCTGATGGTCGCGCCACAGGTCGACGGCAAGCCCGGCGCGCCCGTGCAGGTGCAAAAGCTGTAAGCATGGCACCCTGCCCGGTCGCCCGGGCAGCGCAACGAGAGCAACGAGAGCTCAGACGAGAGCTCAAACAAAAACCCCCGCGGGCTCGCGCCCGCGGGGGTTTTTTACGAACAGGCTGAACAGGTTCAGCAGTCCGGCAAATTACATCATGCCGTCCATGCCGCCCATGCCACCCATGCCGCCCGGCATTGCCGGTGCCGACTCTTCCTTCGGCGTTTCGGCCACGGCGCAGTCCGTGGTCAGCATCAGCGATGCGACCGAAGCGGCGTTCTGCAGCGCGGTGCGGGTCACCTTGGTCGGGTCCAGCACGCCCATTTCCACGAGGTCGCCGTACTCGCCGGTGGCCGCGTTGTAGCCGTAGTTGCCCTTGCCTTCGATGACCTTGGCCACCACGACCGAGGCTTCTTCACCGGCGTTCAGCACGATCTGGCGCAGCGGCTCTTCCATGGCGCGCAGCACGATCTTGATACCGGCGTTCTGGTCGGGGTTGTCGCCGTTCAGGCCAGCGATCGCGGCACGGGCACGCAGCAGCGCAACACCACCGCCCGGGACGATGCCTTCTTCCACGGCAGCGCGGGTAGCGTGCAGCGCGTCTTCCACGCGTGCCTTCTTTTCCTTCATTTCGACTTCGGTGGCAGCGCCAACCTTGATCACGGCAACACCGCCGGCCAGCTTGGCCACGCGCTCTTGCAGCTTTTCACGGTCGTAGTCCGAGGTGGCTTCCTCGATCTGGGCGCGGATCTGCTTCACGCGGCCTTCGATGGCCGATGCGTCGCCGGCACCGTCGATGATGATGGTGTTTTCCTTGCCGATCTCGATGCGCTTGGCCTGGCCCAGGTCCTGCAGCGTGGCCTTCTCGAGGGTCAGACCCACTTCCTCGGCGATCACGGTGCCGCCGGTCAGGATGGCGATGTCTTCCAGCATGGCCTTGCGGCGGTCGCCGAAGCCCGGAGCCTTGACGGCGGCGGTCTTCAGGATGCCACGGATGTTGTTGACCACCAGGGTCGCCAGGGCTTCGCCCTCGACGTCTTCAGCGATGATCAGCAGCGGGCGGCCAGCCTTGGCCACTTGCTCCAGCACCGGCAGCAGGTCGCGGATGTTCGAGATCTTCTTGTCGAACAGCAGCACGAACGGGCTGTCCAGGGCAACCACCTGCTTCTCGGGGTTGTTGATGAAGTACGGCGACAGGTAGCCACGGTCGAACTGCATGCCTTCCACGACTTCGAGCTCGTCGGCCAGCGACTTGCCGTCTTCCACGGTGATCACGCCTTCCTTGCCGACCTTGTCCATGGCCTCGGCGATGCGCTCGCCGATCGAGGTGTCGCTGTTGGCCGAGATGGCGCCAACCTGGGCGATTTCCTTGCTGGTGGTGGTGGGCTTGCTGATCTTCTTCAGCTCTTCCACGGCGGCGCCGACAGCCTTGTCGATACCGCGCTTCAGGTCCATCGGGTTCATGCCGGCGGCAACGAACTTCATGCCTTCGCGCACGATCGACTGGGCCAGCACGGTCGCGGTGGTGGTACCGTCACCGGCGTTGTCGCTGGTCTTGGAAGCCACTTCCTTGACCATT
Source organism: Cupriavidus sp. H19C3 (assembly GCF_049393815.1). NCBI lineage: Bacteria > Pseudomonadati > Pseudomonadota > Betaproteobacteria > Burkholderiales > Burkholderiaceae > Cupriavidus > Cupriavidus sp. H19C3. The sequence continues at coordinate 3,936,107 of NZ_CP184985.1, read as the reverse complement.
TGCGCGCCCATGTTCTGCAGCTTGTCCTTGAGCTCGATTTCCTTGGCCACGGACACACCGTCCTTGGTCACGGTCGGGCCGCCGAAGCTGCGCTCCAGCACCACGTTACGGCCCTTCGGACCCAGGGTCACCTTAACCGCGTTGGCGAGGATGTTCACGCCTTCGACCATCTTGGCACGGGCGGCGTCGCCGAACACTACGTCTTTTGCTGCCATGTTCTGAATCTCCTGAATGCTGTACGGGGTAGACGCGGATTACTTGTTGACCACGGCCATGATGTCTTCTTCGCGCATGACCAGCAGTTCCTGGCCATCCACCTTCACGCCCTGGCCGGCATACTTGCCGAACAGCACGCGGTCACCCACCTTCACGTCGAGAGCGATCGCATTGCCCTTGTCGTCGCGCTTGCCCGGGCCGATGGCCAGCACTTCGCCCTGGTCGGGCTTCTCTGCGGCGTTATCGGGAATCACGATGCCGGACGCGGTCTTGGTTTCGTTGTCCAGACGCTTCACGATCACACGGTCGTGCAAAGGACGCAGATTCATACTGACTCCTAGTACAAAAAGTGAGTTTTGTTTCGCAAATGGCCGTCCGTCCCGTCTTAGCAGTCGGGGCGGCCATCAAGGTTTGATCGGAAGATCAGAAGTTATCGGTACGTCACAATCGTACCTGCGGGGAGAGCTGTTAGCACTCAAGCCCGGCGAGTGCTAATTATAGGGACGGGGTATTTCGTTTTCAAGGCGGCAACTTGATACGGGTTTTCCCTTAGTTACCGATTTTTTTTTGCAAGGAATGGCCCGGGCCGGGTGCCGGGCGCTCCGGCACGGCTTCAATAGGACAGCGAAGGGTGCCAGTCGCCGCGGCCTTCGGGCGTGTAGTCGAGCAGGTTCCAGAGCGGCCACACCGGATCGACATGGCGCGGGTCCTGGCCCGGGTCGCATGGCGTGAACATCAGTTCGGTACCGTAGAAATGGCGCAGCTCGCCGCCGCGGCGCGTGAACACGTTGAGCATCGGCGTCTGCCGGCCCTCGGCGTCTTCGCCGTGATAGTCGGCGTTGTAGGTGTTGCGCGCCGAGGACAGCAGCCGCATGCGGGTCCAGCCGCGCTGCCGGGCGTATGCGGTGAGGCGCTCGATCGGCGAGCGCGCCACCACCGCAAAGCCCATGCGCTGCTGCGCGCGCGGCACGGCGCCGTCGAGCGCATCGAGGATCGAGGTGCAGGACGGGCAGGCCTGCTTCATGGCGGGGCCGTACATCAGGCTGTACAGCACCAGCGTGTCCTGTCCCGGCGCAAACAGCTCGGACAGGCGCACCTGGCCGGGTGCGCCGGGCATGGCCTGGTCGAACACGTAGTCGGTGGCGAGCAGCCCGCCCGGCGGCAGCGCGCGGCGCATGGCGGCCACCGCCTCGGTACGGCGACGGAGGTCGAGCTCGGCCGCGAGCAGCTGGTCGCGGGCGGCGCGATAGGCGGCGGACTCGGCGGGAAAACGGCGATCGTGCAAGGTGCTCATGGCGGTCTCCGGCAATGGCCTGTCACAGCGCGGGAAGCTGCGCGGCAAGGTGGTCGAGGCAGGCGTCCCAGCCCGTGGCGTGGCGCGCGCGCTCGTCGTCGTCGAGGAAGTAGCGATGTTCGAGGCGCAGTTCGGTACCGTCGCCGCGCGGCGTCAGGTCGATGGTAACCAGCGTCTCGTGAAAGCCGAAATCCTCGGCGCACCACGTAAACACGAGCCGGCGATCGGGCACGATCTCGCGATACTCGCCACGCATGGTGTGGAGCGTGTCGCCCTGCATCTGCAGCAGGTATTCGCCGCCCACGCGGAAGTCGACCTCCACCCGATGCACGGTCATGCCGGTCGGACAGAACCAGCGGCGCATCCGTTCGATATCGCGCCAGGCGGCAAATACCCTGGCCGGTGGCGCGGACAGCTGCCGCACCACCTCCACCTTGTAATCGTCTCTTGCATCGTTCATGAGGACTCCGGTGACGGATCGTCTTGGGACAATTCCGCCGCCAGGGCATCGAGGCGCGCTTCCCAGTACGGCCGGTAGAACGCCATCCACCGCTCGGCTTCGGCGAGCGTCTCGGGGTTCAGCGACAGATAGGCATAGACGCCCTCGGTCCGGCGGCGGACCAGGCCGGCCGCTTCCAGCACCTTGATGTGCTTGGAGACGGCATTCAGCGACATGGCGAGCGGACGCGCCAGCTCGGTCACCGGCAACTCCCCCTGCAGCAGGCGCATCAGCATGCTGCGGCGGGTGTCGCTGGCCAGGGCCTGAAAAATCGACGTCAGGCGCGCGTCATTCGCATATTCAACCATATGGTTGAATATAGACGGCGCACGCGCAATGTCAACCGCCGGGTGCGTGGCGCGATCCACCGCGCGCCGCTGCCAGGGGACGCCACGGGACACCATTGGGCGCCACACGAGCGGCAGGCGGCGACGCCACCGCGCCACCCCGCATTTCAGGCCGCCACGGCAACGTACGGCTTTGCGGCGCTCTGTATTACAGCGGTAAAAATCGCGTAACGCACTGAAACAGACGGTAATACACCGGGCGTAACTGCCATACAGTCCGCGCCGTAAGCTTGTGCCCGCGCGATGGCTGCCCCGAGGCAGACCGTCGCCGCCTGCTTGCCCACCGAGTCCCTCCCATGACCGTGCCCGCCCCGGGCGTTGCCCCGCGCCACCCTAGCCCGCCGCATCCGCTGCGCCAGGCGGCCGCGCTCGCCCTCGCCGCGCTGTTTGCCGCGCTGGTCGCGAGCCTGGCCGGCTGCACGGTCGGTCCCGATTACGTCCGTCCCGATACGCCGCTGCCCGACACGTGGCGCGAGACCCAGCCGGCCAACGACCAGTGGAAGGTAGCGCAGCCGGCCTCCATCGATGCCAGCCAGGACTGGTGGGCCGCGTACGGCGACTCCACGCTGAACGGACTGATCGAGGCGGCAATGGCCGCCAACCAGACCCTGCGCCAGGCCGAGGCGAGCTACCGCCAGGCACGCGCGCTCACGCAGCAGGCGCGCGCCGGGCTGTTTCCCACGCTCGACGCCAACGTCACGAGCGGCCGCGCCCGCGCGTTCGGCAACGGCGCGCCGAGCGTGGCCAACAGCCATGCCGCGCTGTTCGACGCCAGTTGGGAAGTGGATCTCTGGGGCCTGGTGCGCCGCGCCGTGGAAGGCGCGCGCGATACCGAGCAGGCCTTTGCCGCCGACCTCGCCGCGGCGCGCCTGAGCATCCAGGCCGAAGTGGCGCAGGACTATATCCAGCTGCGCATCACCGATGTGCTCAAGGACCTGTTCGCGCGCACCGTGGCGGCCGACGAGGAATCGCTGAAGCTCACGCAGAGCCAGTTCCGCGCCGGCGTGGCGACCGCCGCCGACGTCTCGCTGGCGCAGGTCACGCTCGAGTCGGCGCGCGCGCAGGGCATCGACCTCGATGTGCAGCGCACGCAGTTCGAACATGCGCTGGCGGTGCTGACCGGCCAGGCGCCCGCCGCCTTTGCGCTGCCGCCGGCCGATCCCGTCACGCCGCTTGCGATGCGCGTGCTGGCGGTGCCACCGGGACTACCTTCCGCGCTGCTCGAGCGGCGCCCCGATATCGCCGCGGCCGAGCGCCGCATGGCCGCCGCCAACGCGGAGATCGGCGTGGCGCGCGCGGCCTATTATCCGCAGTTGACGCTCTCCGCCAGCGGTGGCTTCAGCAGCGCGAGCCTGGCCAGCTGGTTTGGCGCGCCGGGCCGCGTGTGGTCGCTTGGCGCGGGGCTGGCGCAGACGCTGTTCGACGGCGGCCTGCGCGGCGCGCGCAACGATCAGGCCGTGGCGGCCTACGACCAGGCCGCCGGCGCCTATCGCCAGACCGTGCTGTCCGCTCTGCAGGAAGTGGAGGACAGCCTCGCCGCGCTGCGCGTGCTCGACCAGGAAGTGGTGGTGCAGGATCGCGCCGTGGCGGCCGCGCGCAATGCCGAGCGCGTGACGCTGGCCCAGTATCGCGCGGGCACCGCGCAGTATCTGTCGGTCATTACCGCGCAGCAGCTGGCACTGACCAACGAGCGCACCGCCATCCAGCTGCGCGGGCGCGAGTTCGCCGCAAGCGTGGCGCTGGTCACGGCGCTCGGCGGCGGCTGGGATGCCGACGCACTGGCGCGGCCGCCTGCTGCCGCCCCGGCGCGGACGCCCGCCGCGGCCGCGCTCCCCGACGCCAGCCGTTCGTCTCCTTCCAGGTCCTAGTCCCCATGTCTGCCACTGCCCGGTCCCACAAGCGGCTGATTGCGAGCATCGCCGTTGTCGTCCTGCTCGCGCTCGCGTTCGGTCTTGCGCGTCTGTCTGCGCCGTCCCCCACCAAGGCGCCGGTGCCGCCCGTGGGCGTGACCGTCGCGCGGGCGCAGGCGCAGGATGTCGACATCGGTCTGGCCGGCGTCGGCACCGTGCAGGCCATGCAGACCGTCACGGTCACGCCGCGCGTCGACGGGCAGCTGGAAAGCGTGGGCTTTGTCGAGGGCCAGGACGTCAAGGCCGGCCAGGTGCTCGCGCGCATCGACCCGCGCACGTTCCAGGCGCAGCTGCAGCAGGCGCAGGCGACCAAGGCCCGCGACGAAGCCAGCCTCGCCAATGCAAAGCTCGACCTCACGCGCTTCGAGGGCCTGATCAAGGACAACGCCACCACGCAACAGACGCTCGACACACAGCGCGCCACCGTCGCGCAGCTCCAGGCCGCGGTGCGCACCGACGACGCGCAGATCGCGCTCGCGCGCGTGCAGCTCGACTTCACCACCATCACGGCGCCGCTCTCGGGCCGCGTGGGCGCGCGCCTGGTCGACCCGGGCAATATCGTGCATGCCACCGATACCGGCGGTCTGGTGGTGATCCGGCAGGTCGACCCGATCGACGTGGTATTCACGCTGCCCGACGATGCCTTCGGCCGCATCAACCGCGCCATGCAGGCCAGCCCGCAGCCGCTGGTGGTCGACGCCAACGAACGCGAGTCCGACACGCTGCTGGGCCAGGGCAAGCTCATTCTCGTCAACAACACTATCGATACCACGAGCGGCACGATCCAGCTCAAGGCGCGCTTTCCGAACCCCAACCATGCGCTCTGGCCCGGCCAGTATGTCAATGCGCGGCTCGTGCTGGGCCGGCGCGCACACGCCGTGACCGTGCCGTCGTCGGCGCTCCAGCGCAACCAGGCAGGCACCTACGTGTATGCGGTGCAGCCTGACGATACCGTACGCATCCAGCCGGTCGAGGTGGCCGAGCTGCAGGGCGATCGCGCGGTGATCGCCAAGGGCATTGCGAGTGGCGACCGCGTGGTGGTCGATGGCCAGTACAAACTGCGGCCGGGGGCGAAGATCGCCGCGACGGCGCCGCCCGGCGCCGCCCCCGTTGCCACGACCGCAGCCACCCCCCGCCCCCCACCCCCCACCTCCGCGGCCCCCCTCCGCCGCCACCTCCGCGGTCACCTCCGCGCCCGGCGCCCGCCCATGAGCATTTCCGCCGCCTTCATCAAGCGCCCGATCGGCACCTCGCTGCTGGCGCTGGCCCTGCTGCTGGTCGGACTGGCCGCATGGCCGCTGCTGCCGATCGCCCCGCTGCCGCAGGTCGACTTTCCGACCATCCAGGTCTCGGCCTCGCTACCCGGGGCAAATCCGGAGACCATGGCGTCGAACGTGGCGCAGCCGCTCGAGCGGCAGTTCTCGCTGATCGCGGGGCTGTCGCAGATGACGTCGCAAAGCGCGCAAGGCACCACGCAGATCACGCTGCAGTTCGACCTCAACCGCAGCATCGATGCCGCCGCCGTCGATGTGCAGGCCGCCATCAACGCGGCCAGCGGACAATTGCCGAGCAACCTGCCGACCGCGCCCTCGTTCCGCAAGATCAACCCGGCCGACGCGCCGATCCTGGTCATGGCGGTGCAGTCCGACGCGGTACCGCTGACCACGGTCAACGACAACGCCGACAACATCCTCGCGCAGCAAATCTCCCAGATCGCCGGCGTGGGCCTGGTCAATATCGGCGGCCAGCAGAAGCCCGCGGTGCGGATCCAGGTCGACCCCGGCAAGCTCGCGGCCATGGGCCTGAGCCTGGAGGACATCCGGGGCACCATCGCCGCGACCACGGTGAATTCGCCGACCGGCAGCACCGACGGCCCCAGCAAGGCCTTCAACGTCTACACCAACGACCAGCTGACCCGGGCCGCGCCATGGAACGACATGGTGCTGGCCTACCGCAACGGTGCACCGGTGCGCGTGCGCGATGTGGGCGTGGCGGTGGACGGCCCGGAGAATGCCAGGCTGGCCGGCTGGGCCTTCGGCGGCGTGGCGGCGCCCCGGGACAGCACCATCCGCAACGGCCGCGCCATCATCCTGGCGGTGACCAAGCAACCGGGCGCCAACGTGATCGAGACCGTGGACCGCATCAAGGCCGCGCTGCCGCGCCTGCGCGCGTCGATCCCCGCCTCGGTCAGCGTCAATATCCTGGCCGACCGCACGCAGAACATCCGCGCGTCCGAGGCCGATGTCGAATTCACGCTGGTACTGACCATCGCACTGGTGGTGATGATCATCTTCATGTTCCTGCGCAACGTGCCGGCCACGCTGATCCCGAGCGTGACGGTGCCGCTGGCGCTGCTCGGCACCGCAGGCGGCATGTACCTGCTCGGCTATTCGCGCGACAACCTGTCGCTGATGGCGCTGACCATCGCGGTGGGCTTTGTCGTCGACGACGCGATCGTGATGCTGGAGAACATCTACCGCCACGTCGAGGACGGCATGGCGCCGATGGAAGCGGCGCTCAAGGGCGCCGGCGAGATCGGCTTCACCATCGTCTCGATCTCGGTCTCGCTGGTGGCGGTGTTTATCCCGCTGCTGCTGATGGGAGGCATTGTCGGCCGCCTGTTCCGCGAATTCGCGGTGACCGTCACGCTGACCATCGCCGTCTCGGTCATTGTCTCGCTGACGCTCACGCCGATGCTGTGCTCGCGCTTCCTGCAGCCGCACACGACCGCGCACCCCCAGCAGCACAGCCGCCTGTTCCGCTGGTTCGAGGCCGGCTTCGAGGCCATGCTCGACGCGTACCGCCGCGGGCTCGATCGGGTCATGCGGCACCAGTTCCTGACACTGTGCGTGTTCATCCTGACCGTGCTGACCACGGTGGCGCTGTTCGTCTATATCCCCAAGGGCTTCTTCCCGCAGCAGGACACGGGCTTCCTGTTCGGCTTTGCGGAATCGGCGCAGGATGCCTCGTTCAAGTCGATGAACGCGCGCATGGTGGCGCTCGCCGATATCGTGCGCAGCGATCCCGACGTGGCCGCGGTGGGCATGACCGGCGGCCAGAACACCGTCAACACGGGCAACTTCTTTATCAGCCTGAAGCCCAAGGACGAGGGCCGCACCGCCACCGCCGATCAGGTCATCGCCCGCCTGCGGCCCAGGCTCGCGCAGGTGGAAGGCGCCAACCTGTTCCTGCAGGCCGGCCAGGACATCAACGTGGGCGGCCGCCTGTCGCGCACGCAGTACCAGTTCACGCTGACCGATGCCAACCTGACCGAGCTCAACGACTGGGCCCCCCGCATCCTGCAGCGCTTCCGGCAGTTGCCGCAACTGGCGGACGTGGCCTCGGACCAGCAGAACGCCGCGGCGGCGGCAACGCTCACCATCGACCGCGCGCGCGCCTCGAGCTTTGGCATTACACCGGCGCTGGTGGACGCCACGCTGTACGACGCCATCGGCCAGCGCCAGGTGGCACAGTACTTCACGCAGATCAACAGCTACCACGTGATCCTGGAGGTCACGCCCAGGCTGCAGCAGGACCCGCGCCTGTTCGACAAGCTCTACATCACCTCGCCGCTCACCGGCCAGGAGGTGCCGCTGTCATCGTTCGTCAAGCTCGACACCAGCCACACCGCGTATCTGTCGATCAGTCACCAGGGGCAGTTCCCGGCGGTCACGATCTCGTTCAACCTGGCGCAAGGCGCCTCGCTCGGCGAAGCGGTGAGCGCGATCAACCAGACCCTGGCCAGCATGGGCAAGCCGGCCACGCTGACGGGCGCGTTCCAGGGCACCGCGCAGGCTTTCAGCGCCTCGCTGGCGTCGCAGCCGTACCTGATCGCGGCGGCGCTGATTGCGGTCTATATCGTGCTGGGGCTGCTCTACGAGAGCTATATCCATCCGCTCACGATCCTGTCGACGCTGCCGTCGGCCGGGGTCGGCGCCATCCTCGTGCTGCTGCTCGGCGGGTACGACTTCACGGTAATCGCGCTGATCGGCGTGATCCTGCTGATCGGCATCGTCAAGAAGAACGGCATCATGATGGTCGACTTTGCGCTGCAGGCGGAGCGCGAGCGCGGCCTGTCGCCGCAGGAGGCCATCCGCGAGGCCTGCCTGCTGCGCTTCCGCCCGATCATGATGACCACCATGTGCGCACTGCTGGCGGGCCTGCCGCTGATGCTCGGCCATGGCGCCGGCTCCGAGCTGCGGCGTCCGCTCGGTTACGCGATGGTGGGTGGCCTGCTGGTGTCGCAACTGCTGACGCTGTTCACGACTCCGGTGGTCTACCTCTACCTCGATCGCGCGCACTACTGGTACATGTGCCGCAAGGCTGCGCGCAAAGGGCGCGCAGCCGCCGCGCACGGCGCGCGTGCACGGGAGCTCGCCGGCACCGAGCGCGAGTGAAGACCCGCGCGAAGGTTCGGGCGAAGGTCGGGACCAGGCCCCGGCGGCAAGCCCCCGGGCGCGCGTCACCGGTCGCAACGGCGCTAGGCCGTGACGACGAACGTCCCGCTCATGTTCTCGTGCCCCGAGCCGCAGAAGATGTCGCACAGAAAGCCGTAGGTACCGGGCCTCGCCGGCGTCAGCGGCACGCGCACGGTCCGCCCCGGCGGCATGCCGGCGCGCACGCCGAGGTCCGGCGCGCTGAGTCCCATCACCACGTCCTCGGCGATCAGCACGAGCACCACGGGCTCGCCCGCCTTGAGCGCGATCTTGTCCGGCGTGAAGACAAAGCGCCGCGCCCGGATGACGATTTCGCGCGGCGTGGCGGCATCGCCCTGCGTGGCGCCGAGCGTGACGGCAAGCGGCGCCGCCACGGCCGCCACGGTCCAGCCGAGCAACTGGCGGCGGCGGGGATTGGTGTCGATGGTCATGTCGCGTCTCCTCAAGCGTCGGTAACGGGTCGTTCAGCCAGGCGATAGGCGGCAGGCTGCCGCAGCGCGGTCACTTCGCGCCAGCCCAGGCCGCGGTATGGATGCGCGGCGTCCCACGGCACCGGCTCGCGGCGCGGCTGCGAGCCCGCGGGCGGCAGCGGAAACATCAGCGAGCGCGCCGCGTGATGCTCGATATGGCCCGTGAGGTGATGATGTTCCTGGTGAATATGGCCGTAGAACACCGTCACGTTGGGATAGGGCAGCAGCAGCTCCACCACCTTGTCGCCATCGCGCGTGGCCCAGTCCCACTGCGGATACAGGTTGAACAGCGGCCGGTGCGTGAACACCACGATGCGCGCATCGCGCGGCTGGCGCGCGAGATCCTCGGCCAGCCATTGCCGCTGCGCCTCGCCGACCTGTCCGCCGGGATCGGACACGTTGTCGAGCACGATCGCGTGCAGGCCCTTGTGGTCGAACGTGTAGTGCGTGGGGCCGAACAGCTCGCGATACGCCTCGCCCTGGTCCAGGCTGGCATCGTGCTCGCCGGGCATCAGGTACACCTTGCCGGCCCTGAGCGGGGCGACGGCGGCCTGGAACTCGCGCATGCGCTGGCGCCGTTCGGCGGGATCGTCGGTGGTATGGGTGAGGTCACCGGTGAACATGATGAAGTCGGGCTGGCGCGGCAACGCATTGACCGCGGCCACGGCGCGCGGCAGCGTGCCGCGCGCGTCGGGATTGGCGGCGCCCTGGAAACCCCAGTGCGTATCCGACAGTTGCACGAAGAAAAAGTCGGCGTCGCGCGCCGCGGCCCAGCCGGGCAGTCCGGACGCGAACACCGCACCGGCGCCCGCGCCGGCCAGGCGCAGGAAGTCGCGCCGCTTGCAGTCAAAAGACGGGAAGGGATGGGTCATGATGCCTCCTTGGCGTGGTCATCCTGACCGTCTGACTGGCCCACGCGCCGGTTTATTCCCACCAGCCGGGCAATGCGAAAAAAAGACGGCAAAGCGCCCGGGGCGGGAATAAACTCAGCGTGCCGCCGGTATGACAAGCGAGAGCCAAGCATGAACCGACCGAATCACGACCGCCCCTACCCCGTGGCGCGGCGCCACGAGTTCTGACGTGGACGCCAGCGAGCGCCGCCGCTTCGATGCACTGGTGCTGCCGCATCTGGACGCCGCGTACAACCTTGCGCGGTGGCTGTGCGGGGGCACCACGGATGCCGACGACGTGGTGCAGGAAGCCTTTCTGCGCGCGTATCGCCTCTTCGCGAGCTTCCGCGGCGAGCAGCCGCGGCCGTGGCTGCTCGCGATCGTGCGCAATGCGTGGTTCACGCTGTATCGGCAACGCAGGTCCGCGGCAGAAACCGCTTATGACGACGACGTTCCGGATACCACGCTGCCCGAGTGGCATGGCACGCTGGCCAGCCCCGAACAGGCGCTGCTGCGCGAGGACGATATCCGGCTCGTGCACGCGGCGCTGGAACGGCTACCCGTGGTGTTTCGCGAAGTCATCGTGCTGCGCGAGCTCGAAGACCTGCACTATCGCGATATCGCGGCGATCGCCGGCATCCCGGTCGGCACCGTGATGTCGCGCCTTGCGCGCGGCAGGCGCATGCTTGCCGCGGAGATCGTGACGCTACGCGACGCGTCCGTCCGCACGATGGGAGAGACCGGCGATGAATTGCGATGATGCACGCCTGCTGTTGCAGGCCTGCGCCGACGGCGAACTCGGCGCGGCCGACAGCGTCCGGCTGGAACGGCACCTCGAGGACTGCGCGGATTGCGTGGCGGCGCTGCGCGACCTGCAGGCGCTGCGCAGGACAGTGCGGCACGGTGCGATCTATCACCGCGCAGGCCCCGCGCTGCGCGCGCGCGTGCTGGCGGCGTTGCCGCAGACGGCCGATGATGCGGCAGTGACTGACACGCGCGCGGCCGGCGCGCGGGCAGCGGGTGAGGTGAATGGCGTGGACGGCGCGGATGGCACGGGCAGAAGCGCCGGGACGCGGCCGTCCGCGCCCGCCCGGCCCGCACCGGCGGGCGGCTGGCGCCGCTGGTTCGAGTGGTCGCCCGCCGTCAACGCGGCCATGACGGCGCTGACGGTGGCCGCCGTGGGCCTGGGATTGACCACCGTCGCGCTGCGCCCCGCGCCCGGCGACGTGACCGCCGACGCCGTGGTGGCTGGCCATGTGCGGGCCTTGCTGTCGTCGCGCGAGATCGATGTGGTATCCACGGATCGTCATACCGTCAAGCCGTGGTTCAACGGCCGCATCGACTACGCGCCCGACGTGCGCGACCTGAAGGCCGAGGGCTTTCCGCTGGTGGGGGGGCGACTCGACTACGTCGATGGCCGGCGGGTGGCGGTGCTGGTCTACCGGCGCGGGCAGCATCCGCTGGAGGTGTATGTGCTGCCCGGCAGCGATGCGATCGGCAGCGGCACGCGCGTGGTGCAGGGGTACAACATGGAAAGCTGGCGCAGCGGCGGCATGCGCTACCTGGCGATCACCGATGCCTCCGCGCAGGACCTGCAGCAGTTCGTGACAGCCTGGAGAGCGGCGCGAGAATAGCGGACGGCACGGTGATGACCTTGCGAGGCGGGACCGGCCCGCCCGCCGCTCACCGCCTCAGGTCACCGCCTCAGGTCACCGCCTCAGGTCACCGCCTCAGGTCACCGCCTCGGGTCACCGCCTCGGGTCACCGCCTCGGGTCCGCACGTCAGGTCAGCACGAACGGCAACTGGCGTTGCCGCTTGCCGGTCAGCCGGAACAGCGCGTTGGCCACCGCCGGCGCCAGCGCCGGCACACCCGGCTCGCCAAGGCCGGTCGGGTTGTCTTCGGACGGTACGAAGAACACGTCGACCTGCGGCGCGTCCGGCATGCGCGGCGGCGGGTAGTCCGGGAAATTGCTGTTGCGGACCACACCGTTTTCCATCTCGATGGCAAACCCGGGGCGCGTCATCGACAGCCCGAACACGCAGCCGCCCTGGATCTGCGCCGCCGCCGAGAGCGGATTGACCACGCGGTTCGCGTGCACGCCGGCGGTCACGCGATGTACGCGCGGCTCGCCCTTGACGATCGACACGTCCACCACATAGGCCACCACCGAGTGGAAGGACTCGTGCACGGCCACGCCCCACGCATGCCCCTTGGGCAGCTTGCGCTTGCCATAGCCGGACTTGTCCACCGCCAGCTGCAGCGCGGCGCGATGGCGCGCGTGCTTCTGCGCGTCGAGCCGCGCCATGCGCCATGCCACCGGGTCCTGCTTCGCGGCGACCGCCATCTCGTCGGCCAGCGTTTCCTTGACGAAGCCCGTGTGCGTATTGCCGACCGAACGCCACCACAGCACCGGCACCTCGACCTTGGGATGATGCACGGCCAGGTGCAGCGGTAATGCGTAGTCGTTCTCCACAATCCCTTCGGTCATGGTCGCGTCCACGCCGTTCTTGACCATCATCGGCTCGAAGGGCGTGCCAGTGATGATCGACTGGCCGACGATGGTGTGCTGCCATGCCACCACCTGGCCCGCGCCATCGACGCCGATGCGCGCGCGATGCACGTGCAGGGGCCGGTAATAGCCGCCCTTGATATCGTCCTCGCGGCTCCACATGACCTTGAGCGGCTCGGTATGGCCGTTGGCGATCCATGCGCGCAGCACGCCGGCCGCCTCGACCAGATAGTCGGACGTCGGCACCGCGCGCCGGCCGAAGCCACCGCCGGCCATCATCGTGTTCAGCGTGACCTTGTCGGGCGTCAGCGACAGCGTGCGGGCCATCGCGGCCTGGTCGATGGTCTGGAACTGCGAACCCACCCATACCTTGACGGCGGTGGCCTTGTTGCCGCTGATCTCGGCCTGCATGGTGCAATTGAGCGGCTCCATCGGCGCGTGCGCCAGATACGGCAGCCGGTACTCGGCCTCGATCACGCGCGCGGCGCCGGCCAGCGCGGCCTCGATATTGCCGCTCTCGAGCGGCCGCGCCACCGTGCCGGGCTGCGCCGCGAGCTTGCTGTACGCCTCATACAGTGCCTGCGTGCCGACCGTCGAGCCTGTGTCTTCCCATTCGATCTGCAGCGCCTCGCGGCCGAGCTTCGCGGGCCAGTAGCCATCGGCCACCACCGCCACGCCGGTGCCGCCGCGATCGACCGGCACCAGCATCACGTCCGCCACGCCCTTGATCGCGCGCGCCTTGTCCGCGTTGAACGATTTCACCTTGCCGCCAAAGCGCGGCGGACGCGCCACCACGGCCACCACCATGTCCTTCAGGCGCACGTCGAGGCCAAACACGCCGTCGCCATGCAGCTTGGACGCGGCATCGAGCCGCGGCGTGGGCTTGCCGACGATGCGGAACTGCGCCGGATCCTTGAGCGTGACGGTGCGCGGCACCGGCAGGCTCATGGCCGCGGGTGCCAGCTCGCCGAACGTCGCGCGATGCGTGCCCGAGGTGACCACGCCCTGCGCCACCGTGCAGCTGGCGGGGTCGACTTCCCACTGGCGCGCGGCGGCGGCAACCAGCATCGCGCGGGCGCGCGCGCCGAGTTCGCGGTACTGCTGGAACGAATGGTTGAGCGCGGTGGAGCCGCCCGTCATCTGGATGCCGAAGGCCGGATCCTTGTACGCATCGCCGGCCGGGGCCAGCACCGCGCGCACGTTCTTCCAGTCGACATCGAGCTCTTCCGCCAGGGCCATCGGCAGCGCGGTGTGCACCCCCTGACCGAATTCGAGCCGGTTCACCGCCACGGTCACGGTGTTGTCCGGCGCGATGATCAGGAACGCCTGCGGCGCGGCGGCCGGCGCCGCGGCGTCGCTGGCAGCGTCCTTGGAGACCTCGTCGGCATCGGCCAGGCCGGTCACGCCGAGCGCGAGGCCGCCGCCGGCCAGGCCGCTCAGCTTGAGGAAACCACGGCGCGACAGCGTCGCGCCGGCGCCAATGGCCGGTGTCGCCGTGCCGTCATGCCCCTGGGCGGGGCTGTTGCCGCCGGCCAGCGCTTCGAGGCCACGCATACGTTCGATTCGCATCATGCCCTCCTTACGCCAGTGCCCGGGCGGCATCCTTGATGGCCGCGCGGATCCGTTGATAGGTGCCGCAGCGGCAGATATTGCCGGCCATGGCCTGGTCGATATCGGCATCGGTCGGCCGCGGCTTGTTACGCAGCAGCCCGACGGCGCTCATGACCTGTCCGTTCTGGCAGTAGCCGCATTGCGCCACGTCATGCCGCAGCCAGGCGTCGAGCACGGCGCGGCCGACGCGGTCGTCGCCCATGCCCTCGATGGTGCCGATGCGCACGCCGTTGGTTGCCGAAATCGGCATCACGCAGCTGCGCGTGGCCTGGCCGTTGATATGGACCGTGCACGCGCCGCACGCCGCCATGCCGCAGCCGAACTTGGTGCCCGTCATGCCGAGGTTGTCGCGCAACGCCCATAACAGGGGCGTGGAAGGATCGGCATCGACGTCGATCGTCTTGCCGTTGATGTTGAGGGTGGTCATGGGGCGGCTCCTTGGGTCTTGGCCCGGGTCGTTGTTTGCTTCGACGTGCTTGCTCCGCGGGCGCGGAAACGCAAGGAGGATAGTGCAAAACGCCAATGCGTGCGTCGCGCGCCTCATACGCGCGCGGATGCACCGGAAACGGGCATGCGGGCATCGGCCAGGCGACACCCGGGCAAGGCCCAGGCAACGCCCGGGCAACGACCTACTTCAGCCCGCGCAGGTACAGATACAGCGCGTTGAGATCGGTATCGTTCCAGTGTTCGAACGAGGCAAACGGCATCACGCGGCTGACCTCGCTGCCGTCGGGCCGCTTGCCGGTGCGCATCATCGTCACGAAGCTGGCGGCATTGCCGTAGGGCTGCATCGCGCGCGCGTCGGCGTGCAGGTTGGCCGCGGGCGGCCAGTCGGGCGGCGCGCCGGGAATGTTGCCGCCCTTGAGGCTGGCGCCATGGCAGCCCATGCACATGCCGGCCACGTACGCGCCGCGTTGCACGGTGACCGCGGCGGGCACGGCGGCCGCCGGCGGGAGGCTGTGGTCGATCTTCTCGGCGGCATCCTTGATGACGCCCGCCCCATAGAGACCGCGCACGAACCATGGCAGCGTTATCTCGCCCGGCCTGGCCCCACCAGGCGTGGGCGGCAGGCTGCGCACGTAGGCCACCAGCGCGGCGAAGTCGTCGTTGGACAGGCGGTTGTAGTCCTCGCTCGGCATGATCAGCAGCGGACGTCCCGACGGCGCCACGCCGTGGCGGATGGCGCGATCCCAGTCCTCAGGCCGGTAGCGCCCGATCTCGGGATTGGCCTGCGTCAGGTCGGGGGCCCGCACGCGGAAGCCGTTGGCTTCGTCGAATACCTGCTTGCCCTCGCCGGCCGCGCCGTGGCACTCCATGCAGCCGCGCGACTGATAGAGATACTTGCCGAGCGCGAGGGACCCCGCGTCGTCGCGATAGGCCACCGGCTGGAGCGCGGGCAACGCGACGTCGCGCTGCATCTTGCGGCCGCCCCAGAGCCAGGTGGTGCCGACTGCGACCACGACCACGATCGCAAAGGTGACGAGCGCCGCGGAGGCGATCCGGAAAAAACGCGCGATATCCATGGAGATCCCTTCTGTTCTTGTGCCCCTGATCCCGGTGCGCCCGATTCCAGCCGGTCGGCCGCGGGTCTTCTGTGCGCGATGGTACAGACATCGGCAGGCGCACGGCCGGGGCTTTTTGCGGCTCCGCACGCTTTGCGCGACCTGCGCCCTACCAAAAAACGACAAAAGACGCCAGTCCCAACAACGAACCCGCGCACCGCCTATCTCCGTTCTCAAACCGCCGTCAACGGGCTTACAGTGCCCCCTAGCCTCGGCGGGGTGTGACCCTATCTCGCCGGATGCGGCCCCCTGCCCGATCCCGGCGCCGGCCACCGCATCGCGGCGCAGACAAGAATGATTCGCATGACGCCCATTGCATGACGTCCGATAAGGCCGCCCAAACCATGACCGCCCCCGTCCCGGCCCTGCGCTGGCGCCCCCTGCTGCTGGCCGCCGTGGGGGCGTTCGTGCTTGCGACCTTCGGCATCTGGCTGTCCCGCCTGCCCGGCAATGCCGCCGCGCTATGGCTCGCCAACGCCTTCGGCCTTGGCATGGTGCTGCAGCGCCCGGCGCGCGAGGCCCGCTGGTTGCTGGCCATCATGTTCGGCGGCCATGTGCTGGCCAACTGGGTCGGCGGCGACGGCATGGCCGTTGCCGTGCTGCTGTCCACCGCCAACCTGGTCGAGATCGGCTGCTCCGTCGCGCTGCTGCGGTTCATGAACGCGCGCATGAGCACGGTGCTGCCCGGGCGGCTGGCGAATTTCGCGCTGACGCTGGGCGTGGCGGCCTCGGTCGGCCCCGCGGTCGGCGCGCTGTGCGGGGCGGCCGTGCTCGCCCATTTCTATGGCACCGCGTTCACACGGGTGTGGTGGACCTGGTGGAATGCCAGTGCGCTCGGCATGGTGATGTTGCTGCCGCTGATGGTGTCGGTGACGCCGGCCCGTATCCACGCCACGCTGCAGCGCGGCCTGCTGCTGCGCCTGTGCATCCTGCTGGCGCTGTGCGTGGCGATCGGCACGGTCGCCGTCATGCAGGCGCACGACCCGTTCGTGGCGATGTCGCTGCCGCTCGTGGTCGCCGCGCTGATCAGCAACCCGTTTGCCACCGCGCTGCTGACGCTGCTGTCCACGCTCTCGGCCGAGATCTTCGCGCTCGCCGCCGGCGCGCCGGCGGTGGCCATGCAGAAGCTGCCGCTGTCGGCGGCGGTGATCATGGTGTTTCCGGTCTGCATCGCCCTCATGACCGAACAGAACCGCGCCGGGCGCGCCCATCTGCGCAGCAGCGAACGTCGCTTCCGCCAGGCGATGGAGCATTCGGCCATCGGCATGGCGCTGGTCGGGCTCGACGGCCGCTGGCAGGTGGTCAACCGCGCCATGACGGAACTGCTCGGCTACAGCGCCGAGGAGCTGCGCAGCCTGCCGTTCCAGCAAATCACGCATCCGGACGACCTGCAGCCCGACCTGCGCCAGGTGGAACGCCTGCTGGCGGGCGAGATCGACTCCTACCGGCTCGAGAAGCGCTACCGCCACAAGGACGGCCACTACCTGTGGACCCTGCTGGCGGTATCGCTGGTTCGCGACGAAGCGACCGGCGCGCCCGACCACTTTATCTCGCAGGTGGAAGACATCCATACCCGGCGGCTGGCGCAGGAGCAGCTCGAGCAGTTGACGCGGCGCACCCAGCTGGCGGTCGAGGCCGGCGGCGTGGGCATCTGGGAATGGGACTTCACCAATGCCGCCATTGCCTGGGATGCGCGCATGCATGCGCTGCACGGCACCACGCCGGAGCTCGGCACGCCCACGCTGGCGCAATGGATCGCGATGCTCCATCCCGAGGATGTCAGCCGCGTTAGCAGCGAGATGCGCCAGGCCATCCGCGGCCTGCAGCGCTTCGATACCGAATACCGCATCGTGCGGCCGACCGGCGAGGTGCGCCACGTGCGCGCGATGGCCATGGTGTCGCGCCACGAGGACGGCGAGCGCGAAGGCGGCATGACGCGCGCGCTGGTGGGCACCAACTGGGATATCACCGAACAGCGCCGCCTCACCTCGGCGCTGTTCGAGGAGAAGGAACGCCTCCATATCACGCTGCGCTCGATCGGCGACGCGGTGATCTGCACCGATGCGGTCATGCGCGTGACCTTCCTGAATCCGATTGCCGAGCAGCTGACCGGCTGGAGCATGGACGCCGCGATGGGGCAGCCGCTCGAACAGGTCTTTCGCATCGTCGACGAACTGACCGGCGAGGTCATCCCGAGCCCGGTGGAACAGTGCCTGCAGTCGCTGCGCCCGGCGTACCTGCAGGAGGGCGCGGTACTGCAGAGCCTGACCGGCGAGCGTCACGACGTGCAGGATTCCGCGGCACCGGTGCTGACGGGCAATGGCGATGTCCTCGGCGCCGTGCTCGTGTTCCAGGACATCACCACCTCGCGCGCGCTGCAACGCGAGCTGGCCCACTCGGCCACGCACGATGCGCTGACCGGCCTGCCCAACCGCGCCTGGTTCGAGAAGCGGCTGCGCGAAGCGTGCGACGCGGCGCGCCAGCAGGGGCACCGCAGCGCGCTCTGCTTTATCGACCTCGACCGCTTCAAGATCGTCAACGATACCGCCGGCCATGGTGCCGGCGACGTGCTGCTGCGCGAGCTCGGCTACGTGATCCGCCATCATGTGCGCCCCGACGACCTGCTCGCGCGCCTGGGCGGCGACGAGTTTGCGCTGCTGCTCAAGGACTGCACGGTCGATCAGGCCGATCATGTGTGCCAGAAGGTCATCGACGCGATTCGCGGCCGCCGCTTTCCGTGGGACGGCCGCGTCTACGATGTCGGCGCCAGCATCGGCATTGCCGCCATCGACAGCGAGGCCCCGCCCGTGGGCGAACTCATGAGCCGTGCCGACGTGGCCTGCTATGCGGCCAAGGCGGCCGGGCGCAATCGCGTATCGATCTATCGCCGCGACGAAAGCGATGCGCGCCGCCATCACCGCGAGCTCGAAGTCGCCGCTGGCATCCACTCGGCGCTGGAGGCCAACCGCTTCCGCCTCTATGCGCAGGAGATCCGTGCGCTGCGCGCCGAGGAGGAACACGTCAGCCATATCGAGATCCTCGTGCGCATGGTCGACGAGAGCGGCACGCTGGTCATGCCGGGCGCGTTCATCCCCGCCGCCGAGCGCTATGACCTGATGGGCCATATCGACCGCTGGGTGATCCGCACCGTGCTGCACGATTTCGGCCCGCGCCTGGCCGCCGTGCCGGGCCTGTCGGTGTCGATCAACCTGTCGGCCAACTCGCTCGGCGAACCGTTCCTGCTGCCGTTCCTCCACGCCGCGCTCGACGATTCGGTGCTGCCGGCCAGCCGCATCCGCCTGGAGATCACGGAAACCGCGCTGATCAACAACATGTCGGCCGCCAATCGCCTGGTCACGGAAATGCGCCGCGCGGGCTGCACCGTGGCGCTCGACGACTTCGGCGCGGGCCTGTCCTCGTTTGCCTATCTCAAGCAGTTCTCGGTCGACTACCTGAAGATCGACGGCAGCTTTATCCGCAATCTGGCCGACAACGTGGTCGATCGCGAGATCGTGAGCTCGATCAACGATATCGGCCATCGCCTCGGGGTCTGCACCGTGGCCGAGTCGGTCGAGGACGAGCAGACCGTCCACACCCTGCGCGCCATTGGCGTGGACTACGCGCAGGGCTACGCCATCGGCATGCCGATGCCGCTCGAAACCTTTCTCGACGGCTGCGAACGGCGCGAAAGTGCCGCCCAGCCGACCCAGCCGACCTCGGGTCACGCCTGACCCGGCTGCCTGCGCGGTCACCCCGGGGACCGCGCGTTCGGAAATCCGAACGCGCCCCCTTCACCGGCGTTCGGGTTCCCGGACGCCGGCCTGCGCATCTGTGGTTTTCCCCTTTGTATTCATGACCTTACATGGGCCTTGAGGGGCCTTCGTGTTGGCACGCGTCGTGCGATTGCAGGCCCCGAGCAAATGCGTGCGCACCGTTCGCACGGCCATCGGCGGGCCGCCGCATGCCGGCCCATGCCCATACCAAAGGAAGACAACCAACACGATGAAACGCAACCGCCTGCCCACCCTGATCTTCATCGCCATGCTGCTTGGCGTGCTTGCCGGCGCCGCCGCGCACCACCTGGCGCCAGATGCCGCCACCGCCAAGGCGATCGCCGATCACCTGTCGATCCTCACCGACATCTTCCTGCGCATGATCAAGATGATCATCGCGCCGCTGGTATTTGCCACGCTGGTCGCGGGCATCGCCGGCATGGGCGACGGCCGCGCCGTGGGCCGCATCGGCCTGAAGGCGATGGCGTGGTTCCTCGCGGCCTCGATCACCTCGCTGCTGCTCGGCCTCGTCATGGCCAACCTGCTCACCCCCGGCCACGGCATGGACCTCGCGCTGCCGGCGGCCGATGCCGCCTCCAGCGTCAAGACCGGCTCGCTGAACCTGCGCGACTTTATCGCCCACATGTTTCCCAGGAGCTTCGTCGAGGCCATGGCCACCAACGAGATCCTGCAGATCGTGGTGTTCTCGCTGTTCTTCGGCTTTGCGCTCGGCACCGTCAAGGATGGCGTGGGCAAGCCCGTGCTGGCCGGTATCGAAGGCCTCGGCGAGGTCATGCTGAAGGTCACCAACTACGTGATGGCGTTCGCGCCGGTGGGCGTGTTCGGCGCGATCGCGGCGGTCATCACCGCGCAGGAGCTCGGCGTGCTGGTGATCTACGCCAAGCTGCTGGGCAGCATGTACCTGGCGCTGGCGCTGCTGTGGGCCGCGCTGCTGGCGGGCGGCTGGTGCTTCCTCGGCAAGGACGTGTTCCGCCTGATCAGGGTCCTGCGCGCGCCGCTGATGATCGGCTTTGCCACCGCCAGCAGCGAGTCGGCCTACCCCAAGGTGATCGAGCAGCTCACGCGCTTTGGCGTCAAGCGCCGCATCACGGGCTTCGTGCTGCCGCTCGGCTACTCGTTCAACCTGGACGGCTCCATCATGTACACCTCGTTCGCGGCGCTGTTCGTCGCGCAGGTCTACGGCATCCACCTGTCACTCACGCAACAGATCACGATGCTGCTGGTGCTGCTGGTAACCAGCAAGGGCATCGCCGGCGTGCCGCGCGCCTCGCTGGTGGTGGTGGCGGCCGTGCTGCCGATGTTCGGCCTGCCGGAAGCCGGCATCCTGCTGGTGCTCGGCATCGACCATATCCTCGATATGGGCCGCACCGTTACCAATGTGCTCGGCAATGCCGTGGCCACGACCGTTGTCGCCAAGAGCGAGAACGCCATCGGCGCACCCGACCTGGCGGAGGAGGACGATCCCGTCTCCGCACCGGGCGGAACCCTGGGTACGATCCAGGCCCTGGCCGGCAAATAACCGCGCCGGGATGTGCCCCAGCCCTGTCGCCGACCCGGTGCCAGGGCTTTCTTTTTTCGGCGCTGGCGGCATTGTGGTAAAAGGCTGCCATGCAGCACGAAGACCCCGCCATGCCGTCCCCCCTTTCCGCTTCCGCCAGACCTCGCGCCGCACTCACGCTGCTGGCCCTGCTGGTACTGGCCGCCCTGATCGCCGCGGCCAGCTGGTTTGGCTACCGCTACACGTACGACAACGCGCTGGCGCGCCAGGCCGAACGCGGCCAGGTACAGCTGCGGCTCTACGCCCAGGCGCTCGACAGCGAACTGGCGCGCTACGACTACGTGCCGAGCCTGCTCTCGCTCGATGCCCGCATCGACGCGCTGCTGGCCAATCCCGCCGCGCCCGCGCGCGTCAACGACGCCAATATCTACCTGGCCGCGCTCAACGCGCGCGCCGGCACGCGCGTGGTGTATGTACTGGACGCCCACGGCAAGGTGCTGGCGGCAAGCAACTACCAGCGCCCGGACAGCTTCGTCGGCGAGGATCTCAGCTTCCGCCCGTACTTCCATACGGCCATCGAGGGCCAGCTCGGCCGCTTCTACGGCGTGGGCACCACGCGCAGCGAATCGGGCTACTACCTGTCGGCCCCGCTCGGCAACCGCGACCATCCGCGCGGCGTGGCGGTGGTCAAGATCGGCCTCGAACCGCTCGAGAACCGCTGGCAGGGCGCGGACAGCCAGATGCTGCTGGCCGACGAGAACGGCGTGGTGATCCTTGCCTCCGATCCGTCGTGGAAGCTCGCCGCGCTGCGGCCGATTCCGCCCGAGCTGCGCGCGCGGCTCGAACGCACGCGGCAGTACAACCGTGCGCCGCTGCCCACGCTGGAGCTGTCGACGGTGCGCACGCTCGGCAGCGGCCCGGGCCAGGGCGGCGATGCGCTGGTCAAGCTGCGGCTCGGGCCGCCCATGCTGGCGCAGCGCGCGGTCCTGCCCGGCACCGAGTGGGACCTCACGCTGCTGACCAATACCTCGCAGGCCCGCATGGCGGCGCTCAACAGTGCCGCGCTGGCCGGAGTTGCCACCGCCTTCGTGCTGCTGCTGGCCGCGGCGTGGAACGTGCGACGGCGCATCGTCAGCGAGCGCCTGGCCACGCGCAGCGCGCTGGAAGCCGCCAACAGCGAACTCGAGCGCAAGGTGGCCGAGCGCACCGCGGACCTGTCCGCGGCCAACCACCTGCTGCATGCCGAAGTGGCCGAACGCGTGCGCGCCGAGGCCTTCCTGCGCCAGGCCCAGGACGGTCTGATGCAGGCCGGCAAGCTGGCCGCCATCGGCCAGATGTCCACCGGCATCGCGCACGAACTGAACCAGCCGCTGGCCGCGCTGCGCACGCTGTCGGGCAATGCCTGCAAGTTTCTTGAGCGCGGCGACCAGGACACCGCGCGCGACAATCTCGAAAAAATGATCGCGCTGGTCGAGCGCATGGGCCGCATTACCGGCGCGCTCAAGTCGTTCGCGCGCAATCCCGCCAGCGGTCCGCGCCGTGCCGCGCGCCTGGTCGACGCGATCGACAATACGCTGTTCCTGCTCGATACCCGCGTGGTGGCCACCGCGCCCGTGATCGAGCGCGATATCGACCCGACGCTCGTGGTGGCATGCGACCCCAACCGCCTCGAACAGGTGCTGGTCAACCTGATCGGCAACGCGCTCGACGCCATGCGCGGCCAGCACCCGCCCCGGTTATGGCTGCGCGCGTACGAAAGCGGCGGCCTGGTGCACCTCACCGTGCGCGACAACGGTCCGGGCCTGTCCGAGGAAGCCTTTGCGCGGCTGTTCGAACCGTTCTTCACCACCAAGCCCGCGGGCGAGGGCCTCGGCCTCGGGCTGACCTTGTCGGCCGGTATCCTCAACGAGAACGGCGGCACGCTGACCGCGATCAATCATCCGGACGGCGGCGCCTGTTTCACGCTCGGGCTGCCGCAGGCCGTGCGCGAGGTACCTCATGTCTGAGCTGACGGTGATGATCGTCGAGGACGATCCCGATGTGCGGCTCGGCTGCGAGCAGGCGTTGCGGCTGGAAGGCATCGCCACCCGCACGGCGGCAAGCGCCGAGGCCGCGCTGCGCGAACTGCAGGATCGCTCCGGGGCCGGCCAGCCCGTGGGCGCGGTGGTCAGCGATATCCGCCTGCCTGGACGCGACGGCATGACCCTGCTGGCCGACCTGCGCGCACAGGACCCGACGCTGCCCGTGATCATGATCACGGGCCACGGCGACGTGAACCTCGCGGTGCAGGCGATGAAACAAGGCGCGTACGACTTCCTGGAAAAGCCGTTCTCGCCCGAGCGGCTGGTCGACGCGTGCCGGCGCGCGCTGGAACAGCGCCGGCTCACGCTCGAGGTCGCCGACCTGCGTGCACGCCTGGCCGGCCGCGACCGTCTGGCCGCGCGCCTGATCGGCAATTCGCCGGCGATCGAGCGCCTGCGGGCCAGGATCGCCGACGTGGCCGATACCGCGGCCAACGTGCTGATCCATGGCGAGACCGGCACCGGCAAGGAGCTGGTCGCGCGTTGCCTGCACGAGACCAGCACGCGCCATGCGCGTCATTTTGTCGCCATCAACTGCGGCGGCCTGCCCGAACACCTGTTTGAATCGGAAATCTTCGGCCACGAGGCCGGCTCGTTCACGGGAGCCGCGCGCCGCCGCATCGGCAAGATCGAGCACGCCGCCGGCGGCACGCTGTTTCTCGACGAGATCGAGAGCATGCCGATGTCGATGCAGATCAAGCTGCTGCGCGTACTGCAGGAGCGCGTGGTGGAACGCCTCGGCTCCAACCAGCCGGTCGCGGTGGATGCACGCGTGGTGGCCGCCACCAAGGCCGATCTGCGCGCGCTGGCCGACGCCGGTCAGTTCCGCGCCGATCTCTACTACCGGCTCAACGTGATCACGCTGGCCTTGCCGCCGTTGCGCGAACGGCGCGAGGACATTCCGCAGTTGTTTGAACATTTCGTGGCACAGGCCGCGCTGCGCTTCGAGCGCGAGCCCATCCCCGCCACGCCGGCCGAGCTCGCCGCGCTGATCGCCTATCCGTGGCCGGGCAACGTGCGCGAATTGCGCAATCTTGCCGAGCGGCATGTGCTCGGCATGGGGTGCCAGCCTGGCGAGGCGAGCCCTCACGAGAGCGCTCGCGAGGGCCACGCGGCCGACGGCACGGTGCAGCTCGCACAGGCCGTCGAGCAGTTCGAGCGGGCCCTGATCGCCGATGCGTTGCGTCGCCACGACGGCAATCTCACACGCGCCAGCGAAGCGCTTGGCGTGGCCAAGACCACGCTGTTCGACAAGGTCCGCAAGTACGGTCTGTGAGTCGCGCGCGGAGTTTTTTTCACGATCGGCCATCGCGAGCCGTTATCATCCTCATTTGCGCATGCGCGGAAACGCCGGGAAATCGGCGGGTCGCGCGGTGGGTCGCGCGGTGGGTCGTGCGGTGATGTGCCTCACGGTCACTGATCCAAAAGGACTAGGGGACTAGGGCAAATGACTGCAGACATTCGGCCTGTTGCGAATCGCGTCGGTCCACCAGAGACTACCGATGTACGTTAAACAACAAAAGTGCGACGTCACTCATGGTTTCCCTCTGTCATGAATCGATCATGCACGGGCTACTATGAAGACGTACGGTGCAGGATGGCACCGGGCAGATGGCAGAGACCATCGCCGCCAACAGTCGGCAGTATCGACGTATCAGCAGTACGACCAGCGGGGAGCGGGTCGAAGCATCAGGGTCAGTAAAATCCGGCAGCCCGGTGTCACACCGGCGTGGCGCGCCCGAAAGCGCCACGAGGCGCGAATCCGTGCTGCGCTGCCGATTGAGACAACGGGTGATTGGATGAAACTGGATCCGGAACTGGCTGACAAGCCGTACTACAGCACACGTACCGCGGCAAAACTTCTCAATGTATCGCTGGGCACAGTCCAGAAGATGGTCGAACGAGGCGAGCTCGGTGCCTGGAAGACCAATGGCGGTCATCGCCGCATTCACAAGGAAACCGTTCACCGACTGCTCGCGTCGCGCGCCGCGCCGGACCTGCAGGCGCCGCACGATCTCGACCTCGTCGTGTTCCACCCGAACCATCAGGAAGCCCAGCGCATCAGTGCGCAACTGGGCAAGTGGTCACTGCCGCTGAAGACCCAGGTGCTGGAAGACGTGGTGGACACCGTCATCACGTCGGTCGATGCGCGTCCACGCGTGGTGCTCTACTACGTGGAGGAACTGAACGACGCGGAATCGGCGACCATCGAGAAGCTGCAGAACTTCTTTGCACGCCAGCGTGTGATCTTCGCCGTGATCACCAATCGCCAGGCCTACGACGGCGTGGCCGATGCCCTGCAGCACTGGGGCATCATGGTGTTCCTGAAGACGCCGTCGCTGGAAGAGGTCAAGGGCTTCCTGCGCGCGCAACTGATGATGGGGCGCGCCGGCGCCTGATGCCCGGTCCCTCTCTCGCACGGCGGGAGAGACCGGACGCGCCGGCTGCGGCGCGCTATTAAGTAACAGCACACTTAAGTCACAGCAGACATCATTGCCGCACGCGCGGGTTCAGGCCAGCGCCATCGCCGCGGCACTCACCTCCGCCTGCATCATCCAGCCATAGAGATCGCGCGGATCGGGCGGCAGCGCCACCAGATCGACCTGCCTGCCAATCCGGTGCATGGCAGCCGCGGCATGCAGCCAGCGCAAGGCGGCGTAGTCTTCCAGCGCAAAGCCCACCGAATCGAACACGGTCACCTCGTCCGGGGTGGCGCGGCCCGGGCGCGTGCCGGCCAGCACTTCCCACAGTTCGGCGACGGGCACATCGACCGGAACATCGGCCGGCAGTTGCTGGATCTCGCCCTCGATGCGCGTCTGCGGCGCGAACTCGACGACAATGCGCGCGCGCCGCAGGATATCGACGTGCAACTCGGTCTTGCCCGGGCAGTCGCCACCGACCGCGTTGAGATGCATGCCGGGCCGGATCATGGCGGGCGTGAGAATGGTGGCGTGGGCCTTGTCGGCGGTGGCGGTGGTAACGATGTCAGCCCCGGCGAGCGCGGCCGCCACCGAGGGCACCGGCACGACGCGCAATGTCGCGCCCGCATCGGCGCGCGCCAGGTTGCGCACCAGCCGTGCGGTCGCGCGCGGATCGATATCGAACGCGCGGATCTCGCGGATGCCGAGCAGCGTGTGGAACGCCAGCGCCTGGAATTCGGCCTGCGCGCCGTTGCCGATCAGCGCCATGGTGGCCGCCCCGGGCCGCGCCATCGCGCGCGCGGCCAGCGCCGAGGTGGCGGCGGTGCGTAGTGCCGTGGCCAGGGTCAGGTCGGCCAGCAACAACGGAAAGCCCGTGCGCACATCGGCCAGCATGCCGCACGCCATCACCGTGGGTAACCCATGCCGCGCGTTGCCCGGATGGCCGTTGACGTATTTGAACGCGTACTGCACGCCGTCGCTGACGGGCATCAGCTCGATCACGCCCAGCGGCGAATGACTGGCCGCGCGCGGCGACTTGTCGAACGCGCCCCAGCGCAGGAAATCCGCGCGGACATGTTCGGTCAGCTGCGTCAGCGCGTCGGTCACGCCGACCGCGCGGACCAGCGCGGCAACGTCGTGGGCGTCGAGAAAGCGCGTGGTGGGTCGGGGCAGCGCGGGGGCAGTCATGAGCGGGCTCCAGTCAAACGCCAGGGGTCAGGCCGCCACGGCACCGCGCGCGGATGGCGCTACGCTCGTGCGATCGAGCCGCAGCGTCATGCAGTACGCGCCGCCGCCGGACAGCATGAACGGCGACAGGTCGACCTCGTGCAGGCGATATCCGCGGCGCGTCAGCTCGGTGCGCAGGTGCGGCGTGGTCCGCGTCATCACCACCTGATCGTCGAGGTTGACCGCGTTGACGCTGAAATGCCGCAGGTCGTCCTCGGTGGCCTCGATGCGCAGGCGCGCCGGCACGCGTGCGCGAATGGCCTGCAGCGCGTCCGCGCTGAAGGCGGGCGGATAGTAGAGCAGTTCGCCGCCGGCCAGCGGGCAGAAGCACACGTCGAGGTGATAGCTGTGCGCGGTGGCAAGCTCCAGCGCCACCACCTCGCGTGCGAAGTGCCGTGCCATCTCATCGGCCGCCGCGCGCGACGAGCGCGGTCCGAAGCCGGCCCAGAAATGGCCGCGCGCGGCATCCCAGATGCAGTCGCCCGCGCCCTCCTGGAAGCAGCCCGCAGGCAGTTGCACCACGCTGTCGAGCCAGCCGCGCGTGCGCAGCGCCTCGAAGATCGCCGCAAACGGCGCTTCCTCGCCGCTGCGCTGCGCATAGCGAAAGCGCGCCAGCACGGCCTTGCCGTCCAGCACGACGGCGGCATTGGCGGGAAACACCATGTCCGGCAGGCCTGGCGCGCCCGCCGCCACCTCCACCGCAAAGCCTGCGTCTGCCAGCGCCTGCCGCAGCGCCGCGAATGCCCGCGTGGCCTGGCGATGCATGCCGCGCGGGTCGCGCGCCCACGCCTGTGGGTCCATCCAGGGGTTGATGCTGTAGGAAACGTCGTAGAAGGTGGGCGCAACCAGCAGAATCGTCGGGCGTTGGATCACGGCAGTTCCTCGTCGGTGGGGAGAGATTGCGTGCATTCTCCGTCGCGTCGACGCCAGCCAGAAGCGCACATCTTGGACAAATTGCCCCATCGGCATAACATTTCGCCAGTGATGACTCGCAATGTGCCAAAGCCATGGATGCGACCGACCAGCAGTTGCTTGCTCTCCTGCGCGATAACGCGCGCACGCCCGTGACCACGCTGGCCAAGGCGCTGCGGGTGTCGCGCGCGACCGTGCAGAACCGCATCGACCGGCTCGAGAAGGACGGCGTGATCGTGGGCTATACCGTGCGCCTCAAGCCCGAGGCGGAAGCCCACCGCATTCGCGCATGGATGACGGTGGCGGTGGAAGGCAACAAGGCGCGCCAGGTCCTGCAGGCGTTGCGCGGCGAGCCCAACGTGCAGGCGCTGCATACCACCAACGGCCGCTGGGACATTATCGCGGAGCTGCGCGCGGATACGCTCGAGGCGTTCGACCGCACGCTCGACCGGATTCGCCTGATCGACGGGATTTCGGCCACGGAGACCAGCATCCTGCTGTCGACCCACAAGCTGTAGGCCCGGCGCCTGCCGGGCCGCGCGCGGGCGATCAGCGCAAGCGCGCCAGCGGCCGTTCGCGCCGCGTTTCCTCGTCGAGCACCTTGCCGCTCGGCGCCACCAGATCGCGCAGCGAGACGATGCCGACCAGCCGCATCGACGCCAGGCTGTCGACCACCGGCAGGCGCGCCACGCTCAGCGTCGCCATGCTGCCTGCCGCCGTGCGCCCGGTCTGGGACGGCAGCAGGACCGCCGCCGTGCCGGCCGGAATCAGGTCGCGACAGGGCATCGAGGCCGGATCGTGGCTGGCGGACAGTGCGCGCGTGGCGGCGTCGATCGAGGCACGATCGAGCATGCCGATCACGCGTCCGGCGCTGACCACCGGATAGGCGCGATGCGGCGCCTGCGCGCCGAAGTAGCGCGCCACCACCTCGGCCACCGGCAGGTCGCCATCGATCGCCACCACGTCGCGTGTCATCAGCTCCGCCACGTGCGCACGCTCCAGCGGATCCACGCCGAACTCGCGCCAGATATGCAGGCCACGCCGGGCGATCTTCTCGGTCATGATCGAACGCTTCATGGTCAGCACCGAAAACCCGTACGCCACCGCGGTGGTCAACAGCAATGGCAGCAACGCCTCGCTGTCGTGGGTCAGGCCGAAGGCAAACACGATCGCCGTCAGCGGCGCGCCCAGCACGCTGCCCAGCACTCCCGCCATGCAGACCAGCGCCCACAGGTCCGGCGAGCCGCCCGGCAGCCACGGCGCGAGCACCACGCCGAGTCCGGCCCCCAGCATCAGCAGCGGCGCCAGCACGCCGCCCGAGGTGCCCGATCCCAGCGCCGCAATCCAGATCACCGCCTTGACCGCGAGCAGCGCCACCGCGACTTCCACCGCGAGCCGATTGTTGAGCAGATCGCCAATCACGTCATACCCGACACCGAGCGCGCGCGGCTCGAAATAGCCGCCGATGCCGACCACCAGCCCGCCCAGCGCCGGCCACCACATCCAGTGCAGCCGCAGGCGCCCGAACGCGTCCTCGGTGCGATAGAGCGCCAGCGTCAGCCCGGCACCGAGCACACCGCACAGCAGCCCGGCCAGCACGCACGACCCGAGCGCGGCGGTGGACGCCGGCGCGGTCTGCAGCGGAAACAGCGGTCCGGCCTCGAACAGGAACGGGCGCAGGAAGCCGGCCACGGCGCAGGCCAGCGCCACCGGCAACAGACTGCGCGGACGCAATTCGAACAGCAGCAGCTCGATGGCGAGCAACACCGCCGCCACCGGCGTGCCGAAGATCGCCGTCATGCCGGCGCACGCGCCCGCCACCAGCAGCGTCTTGCGCTCGGCGGCGCTCAGGTGCAGCAACTGTGCGATCAGCGAGGCAATCGAGCCGCCGGTCATGATGATCGGCCCCTCGGCCCCGAACGGCCCGCCGCTGCCGATCACGATGCCGGACGAGAGCGGCTTGAGGATGGCCACCTTCGGCGACATGCGGCTGCGGCCGAACAGTACCGCCTCGATCGCCTCCGGAATGCCATGCCCGCGGATCTTCTCGCTGCCATAACGCGCCATGCAACCGACGATCAGGCCGCCGATGACCGGCAGGGCGATCACCCAGGCGCCCAAGGTATGATGGGCCGGCGAGCGCTCGGCCAGCGACAGCGACTGATAGAAGAAGACGTTGGTAAAGAAACGAATCAGGTTGACCAGCACGCAGGCCGCGAGCGTGCTGACGCCGCCAAGCAACAGTGCCATGCCGGCCAGCAGCGGCAGCCGCCCGTCGACCGTATAGTCTCTCTTTTCGAAGTGCACTCCGGGGGCGGACATGATCGATACTCCTCTTTGGGACGGGCAGCCGCACAATATATCACGGCATGATATATTTCACCGCTTCATCTGGTAGCTGCCTGTATCCGACACGACAACTTACCCGGTCCCCGCCCATGCCCCCGCCAACCCCCGAGTCGTCCGCTGTGCCCCCCAAGACGCCTGGCGCGTCCGCGACGTCCGCGCCCGTCGTTCCGGCGCAACCGTTGCCGCGCCAGTTCATGGCGTGGCTGCGCACGTTCGTGCCCGCCCCGATCGTCGCGGGCCGGCATGAGCGGCTCAAGAGCAGCGTGGGCGCCCTGCTGGGCCTGTTCCTGACCGAGTGGATTTCGCGGCGCCTGCTGGGCGGCTTCAACCCGTGGTTTATCGCGCCGATGGGTGCTTCGGCGGTACTGCTGTTCGCGGTACCGGCCAGCCCCCTTGCGCAGCCGTGGTCGATCATCGGCGGCAACCTGGTGGCGTCGTCGGTCGGCGTGGCATGCGCGCTGCTGATTGCCGACACGGGCCTGGCCGCCGGTCTCGCGGTGGCGCTGGCCATCGCGCTGATGTTTCCGCTGCGCTGCGTCCATCCGCCCAGCGGCGCGGTGGCCGCCACCGCCGTGCTCGGCGGCCCGGCGGTCAAGGCGCTGGGGTTCGGCTTTATCGTGATGCCGGTGGCCGTCAATTCCATGCTGCTGGTGCTGGTGGCCCTCGCCTTCAACAATCTGATGCAGCGGCGCTACCCGCACCGCCCGCCCGATACCGCAACGCAGCATCACACGCGCGATGTGCCGCCGACCCAGCGCGTCGGCTTTACGCGCGGCGACCTCGATGCGGTGCTGAAAGCGCGCGGCGAATTCCTCGACATCGAGGAAGACGACCTCGAGGCCATTCTCGTCGCCGCCGAGCTGCGCGCGTTCCGGCGCCGCTTTGGCGATATCCTGTGCGGCGACATCATGTCGCGCGACGTGGTGCTGACCACCGCCGACATGCCCGCGAGCGAGGCGGCGGCCCTGCTCGTGCGCCATCACATCAAGGCGCTGCCGGTGGTGGACGCGCAACGGCGGCTGCTTGGCATCGTCACCCAGAGCGACTTTTTTGCGGCGCAGCGCGCCGGCTCGCGCCGCGCCAACGGCAGCGTGCGCGAGCTCATGACCCACGCGGTCACGGTAGCGCGCGTCGACCAGCCCATGGTCGAACTCGCACGCGCGTTTTCCGATGGCGGGCTGCATCACGTGCCCGTGCTCGATGCCGACAAGCGCGTGGCCGGCATGGTCACCCAGTCCGACCTGGTCGCCGCGCTCCTGCGCAGCCACGCCACCACGGCGTAGCGCCAGCCCGGCGCGCGCGGCGTGCCTCCTGACCGCATCGCCTATAACACTCTGCAAGGCAGCCAGCCGCCCTCCCGCCGACGCGGCGGGGCGGTCATGGATTTCCGCTATGCTTACGGCCGTATTGGTCACATGGCAGGGCCAGAGCCGCCCAGGGAGATCCGCGTAATGAGTTCCGGACAACTGATTGAGAAGCTTGCCGCGGTATTTGCGCTGATCCTGCTGATCGGCGGTTCGATGCTGGTGCTGGCGCCGTTTGCCACGGCGCTGCTGTGGGGGGCGATCCTGGCGTTCAGTTCGTGGTATCCGTACACCGTGCTGTCGCGCTGGCTCGGCAACCGGCGCGGGCTGGCCGCGCTGATATGCGTGCTGCTGGCCGTGGTGATCGTGCTGGGTCCGTTCGTCTATGCGGGCGCGAGCTTCTCGGCCCACCTGCCGCAACTGACCGCGCTGGTGGACCGCTACGTCGAACGCGGCGTGCCGCAGTTGCCGGAGTGGCTGTCGAGCCTGCCCTACGTGGGCCCCTATCTGCAGAACACCTGGAATCAGGTAATCCATGCCGATTCCGAAATGATCGCCAACCTGCGCAAGCTGGTGGCGCCGGTGGGCCACGTGCTGCTCGGCGCGGGCCTGTCGATCGGCGCGGGGCTGGGGCAGCTCGCGCTCTCGATCGTGCTCGCGTTCTTCTTCTATACCGGTGGCGAACTGGCCGTGGCATGGCTGCGCGGCGGCATGCGCCGCATTGCCGGCGAACGCGCCGACCACCTGCTCGCGCTGGCCGGCAGCACCGTCAAGGGCGTGGTCTACGGCGTGCTCGGCACCGCCTTTGTCCAGGCCGTGCTGACCGGCATCGGCCTGTGGATCGCGGGCGTACCGGGCGCCGCGATTCTCGCCTTTGTCACGTTCTTCCTGTCGGTGATACCGATCGGCCCGCCGCTGGTGTGGATTCCCGCCGCACTGTGGCTCTATCACTCCGGCGGCACCGGCTGGGCCATCTTCATGGTGGTGTGGGGCGTGGTCGTGGTGGGCATGGCCGACAACGTCATCAAGCCGCTGCTGATCAGCAAGGGCACCGGCCTGCCGCTCATCTGGATCATGATGGGTGTGCTCGGCGGCGCGCTGGCCTTCGGTTTTCTCGGCGTCTTTATCGGCCCGACCGTGCTCGCGGTGGCTTACGCGCTGCTGCGCGACTGGACCATCGGCTCGCAGACCGCCATGCCGATCACCGCGGTGTCCGCCACGCCGCCACCGCAGCTCGACTCCGACGCATGACCGCCGACGCGCGCCAGCACGATACCCCACCCCCGCCACCCGCCGCGGGCGCCGCGCCGGATGCCATGCACCGGCTCATTGCGTGCGAGTACTGCGATGCGGTGTACGAGCGCGCCGCCCTGGCACCGGGCCAGCGCGCCGAATGCCTGCGCTGCGGTGGCGCGCTCTATCGCGAAAGCCGCCGCGCCTACCGGCGCCTGTTGCCGCTCGTGGTCACCGCGCTGATCCTGTTCCTGATCTCCAACAGCTATCCGATCGTCGCCATGGACCTGCAGGGCGTGCGCACCGAGACCACGCTGCTGGGCGCCGTGCGGGCCCTGCATGCCGACCGCATGGATCTGGTGGCGGCCTTGGTGTTCGCCACCACGATCCTGTTTCCGCTCAGCGAGATGCTGATGATGTGCTATCTGCTGGTGCCGATGGCGCGCCGGCACATGCCGCCGGGGTTCGATCGCATCGTGCGCGGCATCCGCCAGACGCGGCCGTGGGGCATGATCGAAGTCTTCATGATCGGCGTGCTGGTAACGGTGGTCAAACTGTCCACCATGGCCGAGGTGCTGCCCGGCGTCGCGCTGTGGTCGTTTGGCGCGCTCGTGGTGGTGCTCGCCGCGATGCTGTCGTTCGACCCGCGCGCGCTGTGGGAGTATCTGGAAGCCCCGGCGGAGGCAGACCAATGAAGCGGCATCTCGCCCGCTCCGGACGCGCCGCCGCGGATATGGTCTACCGCTCGGTGGCGGAGCTGACCGATGACGACGAACGCACGCCGCTCGCGGCGGTGCCCACGGCCACCTCGCTCGGGCTGATCGCGTGCCATGCCTGCGACCTGGTCAGTCCGCGCACACTGGAAGGCGAGCCTTGCCCACGCTGCGGCGCCATGCTGCACCACCGCAAGCCAGCCAGCGTGGCACGCACATGGGCCTTCCTGCTGGCGGCGTACATCCTCTATATTCCCGCCAACCTGCTGCCGGTGATGATCACGCAGTCGCTGCTCGGCACCCAGGAAGACACCATCTTCTCCGGCGTGATCTATCTGTGGCTGACGGGGTCGCACCTGCTGGCCGGCGTGGTGCTGATCGCCAGCATCGTGGTGCCCCTGCTGAAGATGGCGATTCTGACGATGCTGCTGGTCTCGGTGCACCTGCGCACCACCTGGCGCGTGCGGCAGCAAACCCGGCTATACGGACTGGTGGAACTGATCGGACGCTGGTCCATGCTCGATATCTTCGTGGTGGCGCTGCTGGCCTCGCTGGTGCGTGCCGGCGCGCTCGCCACCATCGTCCCCGGCCCGGGCGCGCTGGCGTTCGGCTCGGTGGTGGTACTGACCATGCTCGCATCGCTGAGCTTCGACCCGCGCCTGCTGTGGGATTCGCTGGAACCAACCGAACACACCGATGCCCGACCATCCTCCTGACACTCCCCCACCGCCCTCCGGCCTGCCGCGCCCGGCGCTGCGGCGCCGCGCGCGCTGGCTGCCATCGCTGGTCTGGCTGATCCCGATCGTCGCCGCGGTGGTCGGCATCTCGCTGCTGATCAATACCATCGCCTCGCGCGGGCCCGAGATCGAGGTCACGTTCCGTACGGCCGAGGGCCTGACGCCCGGCAAAACGCCCGTGCGCTACAAGGACGTCGATATCGGCCTGGTCAAGGCGGTGCGTCTCTCGCAGGATCGCTCGCATGTCATCGCGCGCATCGACCTGACCAAGGACGCGGAAAACTTCGCGGTGGCCGACACGCGCTTCTGGGTGGTACGGCCGCGCCTGGCGGTAAGCGGTGTGTCGGGGCTCGAGACGCTGCTGTCGGGCTCCTATATCGGCGTCGACGTCGGCAAGTCGGCCGAGCGCAAGACGGCGTTCACGGGCCTGGAAGTACCGCCCGTGGTCACCACCGATGCGTCCGGCAAGCAGTTCGTGCTGCGCGCGCAGGACCTCGGCTCGCTCGATATCGGTTCGCCGGTCTACTACCGCCGCGTGCAGGTCGGGCAGGTGGTGGCGTTCCAGCTGGAGCCCAACGGCCGCGACATTACGCTGCGCGTCTTCGTCAACAAGCCATACGACCGGCTGGTGACGGCCAATACGCGCTTCTGGCATGCGAGCGGGGTCGACCTCAAGCTCGATGCCAGCGGTCTCAAGCTGTCGACGCAATCGCTCGTCACGGTGCTGCTCGGCGGCGTCGCATTCCAGGCGCCCGATCACAGCGGCGCCGCGCCGGTGGCGGCGGAGAATACGCAGTTCCTGCTCGCGAGCGACCAGTCCGAGGCCATGAAGGAGCCCGAGGAGCTGGCGCCGACGCTGGCGGTGCTCAATTTCGACCAGTCGGTGCGCGGCCTCGCCCCCGGGGCTCCGGTCGACTTCCGTGGCGTGGTGGTGGGCCAGGTGCGCTCGATCGGCATCGAATACCAGCGCGACAAGAAGGCGTTCCGCCTGCCGGTGGTGGTGGAGCTCTATCCATCGCGCATGGGCTTCCGGCAGCGCGACGTGGCCGAGGAGCAGCAGAAGCGCAATATCGTGCAGGCGCTGATCCGGCGCGGCATGCGCGCCCAGCTGCGTACCGGCAACCTGCTGACGGGGCAGCTCTACGTGGCGCTCGACTTCTTCCCGAAGGCGGCGCCGGTCAATGTCGATATCGACGCCGCGTTGCCGGAGCTGCCGACCACGCCGGGCACGTTCGATGAACTGCAGGCCAAGCTCGGCGACATCGTCAACAAGATCGACAAGGTGCCGTTCGAGCAGATCGGGCAGGACCTGCGCACGTCGATGGCCTCGCTGAACCGCATGCTCGACAACGCGGACAAGCTGGTGGCGCAACTGCACGGCGACGTGGCGCCGCAGGTGGTCTCCGCGCTGCAGGACGCGCGCCGCACGCTCAATGCGGCCAACGGCACGCTGGCGTCCGACGCCCCCCTGCAGCAGGACACGCGCCGCATGATGCAGGAACTCACGCGCACGGCGGTCTCGCTGCGCGCGCTGACCGACTATCTCGAGCGCCATCCCGAGGCGCTGCTACGCGGCAAGGCGGAGAAAGACTGATGACCACACGCTGGCTGATCTCGCGCGGCACCCTGCGGGCCGCCACCACCGTCGCGCTGCTGGCGGCGTGCGCTTCGCCGGATCCGCGCTATTACTCGCTGGCCACTTCGTCGACTTCGTCGACTGCGTCCACTGCGTCCGCTTCGGCCACGCCGGCCGCGCCGATGACTCCCGTGTCGACGCCGTCCGCCGTGACGACTGCCACCGGCACCGGCACCGCGTCCGCGGGGCGGCTATGGATCGAGGTGGCCCCGGTGCGGGTGCCGGAACGGCTCAATCGCCCGCAGATCGTGGTGAACGACGGTGCCGATGGCCAGCTCCGGCTGCTGGAGCTCGACCGCTGGTCCGCGCCGCTGCCCGATGAGTTGCGCGATGCGCTGTCGCAGCGCCTTCAGGCCACGCTCGGCGCGGTGGATACCTACCAGCAGGGACTCTCGGATGTGGCGCCGGTCTACCGCGTGACGACCGAGGTGGTGCGCCTGGACGGCAGCCTGGGCGAACGGGCCGGCGCCACCATTACCTGGACCGTGCGACGCCTGCCCGATGGCCAGGTGGTCAGCGGCCGCACGCTGGCCGAGGTGCCGGCGCCGGGCCAGGTGGACGGCATGGTGGCCGCTTACCGCCAGATCGTCGCCAGCGCGGCGGACGAGATCGCCGCGGGCGTGAGATCGCTGGGACGCTAAGGCGATCGGCCTGCTCAATCCTCCGCGTCGCCCTGCGACGCCTCTGCGGCCGCGCGCCGTGCCATGCGCCGGCGGTCGGCTTCCACCATCGCAGCCAGGCAGGCCTCCGCGTCGCCCTGCACGAGCTTGACGCTGCAGGCCAGCATCAGGTTCTTCGACAGCCCGAAATCCTCCACCACATAGCCGCGCGCATCGAGCGCATTGCCTTCGGCATCGACACTGACCGTGACACGGTCGCGCAGGGTATCGCCCTCGGTGGCATAGGCCCAGACCGGCTTCTGCAAGGCGGCGGCAAAACCGACCTCGAACGCGGTGCCCGAGTCCGGCTCGCCGGGACCGCGAAAGTCGTCGAGGTTGGCCATCACGATATCGGCGCGGCGAATCAATGCCAGATTGGCCTCGTAGATCCAGCGCGCGGTGTCGGGCCCCGACAGCCCTGCCGGGGCGGACTTGTCGAGCGGATACAGTCCCTCAAAGCCATGGCGGGCGCAGAGCGCCTTGAGCCGCTCGCCATGGGCGCGTGCATCCTTGCGGAATACGTCGAAGCCGGCGAGATAGATCGCTTTCATGTCGCCCTCATGGGTAGGCTTGTGGGTGTCCTCAGGGGTGTCCTCAGGGGTGTCCTCAGGGGTGTCCGGTGTCCTCAGGGGTGTCCTCGGGGATGCCCCGTGGGTGCCCTTCTGGTGCCGTGTCGGCGGCACCCGGCTGGCATCGGGCAGCTGTGGCCGGTACGGGCGGACCCAGCATACCGCAACCGTTCACCGCAGGACGACCCGCGATCGTGACTGCGGGGCGACGGCGCGGCGACGGCAGGGCGACCGAGGTGCCAGCGATGGCCGGCAATATGCGGGCAATGCGTGCGCGCCGATCAGCGGCCGAGCGGCGCGCGCGGCTGGACGGGTGCGGTGTCTGTCGGCAAGGTGCGCGCGGCTCCACCATGCTCGCGCCACGCCGCCGCACCGGCCACGCTCGCCGCCGCCACGGCCACCGCGAGCGTGGTGGCAAGCAGCAGCGGATGCGCCCGCCGCCGCCGGCGGGAAGCCCGCCCGTGCACAAGACGCTCGCCGCGCGCGGCAGCGGGACGTATCGGCTCGATCGGCTCGATCGGCTCGGTCGGGTCAGTCAGGCGGGTCGAGGCAAGCGGACAGGTAGCTGCGGTCGCGGTGGTCATGGTGCTGAAGGGCAGAGTCGGTGGCGACCGCGTCGGCATCGGGCCGCATGGCGATTGTCGGGCGCCCGGATGACATCGGCGTGTCGGTGTGTCGGTGTGTCGGTGTGTCGGTGTGTCGGTGTGTCGGTGTGTCGGTGTGCGGCAGGGCCGGGCGTCCCGGCCGGCCGCCCCACCCACAGCCGGATTGACCTTCGCTATATACCGACTTATATTGCGCATGGTCGACGATTGTGGCGCGCGTGCCACTGCGCCCGCCCTGACACCGCTTGTTGCCAGATCATTCCCTGCCATCGCCCCTATCCATGCGACCATCCCTGCCCATGCCCGCCCGCCCTGGCTTCCTGCGCCGCGCCGCGCGCCCTGCCGCCGCGGCAGCCGCGTTCGCGGTGCTGACCCTGGCAGCGTCCCCCGTCTTTGCCGCCGACCTCGTGGTCTCGGCCGCCGCCAGCCTCACCAATGCCTTCAAGGCGCTCGCCGGGCAGTTCGAGAAAAGCCACCCGGGCACCAAGGTCGTCCTGAACTTCGGCGCGTCCGACGTGCTGATGCAGCAGATCGTCAAGGGCGCGCCGGCCGACGTGTTCGCCTCGGCCGACCAGGAGGCGATGAACAAGGCCGAGCAGGAGAAGGTGATCGCGCCCGCCTCGCGCAAGAACTTCGCCGCCAACCAGATCGTGATGATCGTGCCCGCCGACAGCAAGCTCGGCCTGGCCACGCTCAAGGACCTGACCCGGCCCGAGGTCAAGCGCGTCGCCTACGGCAATCCGTCGTCGGTGCCGGTCGGCCGCTATACGCGCGACGCGCTCGCGGCCGAGCAGTTGTGGGATGCGGTGGCCGCCAAGGGCGTGCCGGCGCAGAACGTGCGCCAGAGCCTGGACTACGTGGCGCGCGGCGAAGTCGACGCCGGCTTCGTGTTTGCCACCGACGCCGCGGTCATGCCAGACAAGGTCAAGGTAGCCGTACGCGTGCCGAGCCGCACGCCGGTGACCTATCCGATTGCAGTAACGGCCCAGACCGGGCAGGCCGCCGCGGCCCGCGTCTTTGTCGACTACGTGCTGTCGGCGGAGGGCCAGGCCGTGCTGTCGCGCTACGGCTTCCTCAAGCCCTGAGACGTTTCGCACGCGCCGCCATGGATGCCGTCTGGGTACCGCTGCTGCTCTCGCTCAAGGTCGCCGGCTGGGCCACGCTGCTCAACGGCGTGCTGGGCGTTGCCGCCGCCTTTGCGCTGGCGCGCTGGCGCTCGCCGGCACGCGACGTGGTGGACGCGATCCTCACCCTGCCGCTGGTCTTGCCGCCCACCGTGCTCGGCTACTACCTGCTGGTGCTGGTGGGACGTCGCGGCGTGTTGGGCGACTGGCTGGCGTCGCTGGGCATCGAGTTGGTCTTCACCTGGCAGGGTGCGGTACTGGCCTCGACCGTGGTCGCCTTTCCGCTCGTGCTGAAGTCCGCGCGCGCCGCGTTCGAGGGCGTCGACCACCAGCTGGAAAATGCCGCGCGCGTGCTCGGCGTCTCCGAGACCGGCATCTTCTTCCGCGTCACGTTGCCGCTCGCGGCCCGCGGCATCATCGCCGGCGTGCTGCTGGCGTTCGCGCGGGCGCTCGGCGAATTCGGCGCCACGCTGATGATCGCCGGCAACCTGCCCGGACGGACCCAGACGCTTTCCGTGGCGATCTATGAAGCCGTGCAGGCCGGCGACGACCATACCGCCAACCTGCTGGTACTGGTGACCTCGCTCACCTGCGTGCTGCTGCTGGTAGTGGCGGGCCGCCTGGTGCCGCCGCTCGCGCGCGGCGCCGGCGAAGTCTACGAGCGGCGCCGCTTCCGCGCCCGTGCCGCCCGCCCCCGCTGAGACCACCATGGGCATGCACGTCACCATCCGCAAGCAGATGCGCTCGGGCGAGCGCCGGTTCGCGCTCGATATCG
Source organism: Cupriavidus sp. H19C3 (assembly GCF_049393815.1). Classification (NCBI taxonomy): domain Bacteria; kingdom Pseudomonadati; phylum Pseudomonadota; class Betaproteobacteria; order Burkholderiales; family Burkholderiaceae; genus Cupriavidus; species Cupriavidus sp. H19C3. The sequence continues at coordinate 3,896,725 of NZ_CP184985.1, read as the reverse complement.
ACTTTGCATCGGCCAGCCGCCGCATCGCGCTGTTCGGGCCGTCGGGGGCCGGCAAAAGCCTCACGTTGCGTGCCATCGCCGGTCTGCTGGCACCCGATGCCGGCCGCATCGTGCTCAACGGCCGTACGCTGTTCGATGCCGACGCGGGCATCGATATCCGCCCGCAGGAGCGCCGCGTCGGCTATCTGTTCCAGGACTACGCGCTGTTTCCGCACCTCACGGTGGCGCAGAACGTGGCGTTCGGCCTCGACCGCGGCTGGCGCAATCCCGCCCGGCGCGCGCGGCATGCGGAAGCGGATCGCTGGATCGATGCGTTCGGCCTGCGCAACATCGTCGGCCAGTATCCCGCCGAGATTTCGGGCGGACAGAAACAGCGGGTGGCACTGGCGCGCGCGCTGGTGGCGCGCCCCGACATCGTGCTGCTCGACGAACCGTTCTCGGCGCTCGATCCGGCGCTGCGCCAGCATATGCGCCAGGAATTGCGCGCGCTGCAAAGCCATCTCGACGTGCCGATGGTGGTCATCTCGCACGACCCCGACGATGTCGAGGTGCTGGCCGATCATGTGCTCGAGGTGCGCGAAGGCCGCATCTTCGGCAGCGGCCATGGCCGCCAGCATCCACCCGTGTACGCGCCGGCGTCGCCGCACGCGGTCTGATCAGGCGACCCGCGCGGCGGCAGCCAGCAGGTCGACATAGGCGCCCTCGATCAGGCCGGCGCGTGCGACGCCCAACGCGTCCATCAGCGCATGGGCTTCCGCCACCCCCGCCTGCGCCGGTTCGTCGTCGGCGAGCACTACCTCCAGCTCGAGGAAATCACCGAGCCCCTCCACGCGGTCGAGGTGCACGCGCGTGCGGCCCACCAGGAACAGCGTGCGGACCTTGCGCACCCGACCGCCCTCGCCATGCGCGGCGGCCAGCGCCGCACGCAGCGTATCGGGCGACGCCGTCGGCGAGAGGATATAGAAGCTCTCCTTGGGCCCGGCCTGATCGGGCCGCGCGTAGAAAATCAGTTCGCCGCGCGCCGCGTCGAACGCGCGCAGCTTGAGGCGGCCGCGGGCGCACGGAAAGAAGGTGTCGTCCTGCTCGATCCGCTCGGGGCCGTGCTGCGCCAGCGCCGCCACGCGCGGCGCCACGCCCTCCACGCTGTCGATGCGGGCCTTGATCTCGATATTGCGTGCCATACGTTTCCTTGTCAGCCGAGCAGCAGCTTTGCCGCGATGCCCCACATCGTGATGCCGATCACGACCTCCAGCGCCTGCCAGGCGCGCGGCCGCGCAAAGACCGGGCGCAGCAACGCCGCGCCATAGCCGAGCGCAAAGAAGAAGACGAACGATGCGGTCATCGCGCCAACGGCAAACTGCACTTCGCTGCCGGCGAAATGCGTCGATACCGAGCCGATCAGCATCAGCGTGTCCAGATAGACGTGAGGATTGAGCCAGGTGAAGGCAAGGCAGACGGCAAGCGTCGCGCCGAGCGGGCGCGGCGGCGCATCGCTCGGTGCCAGCACCGCACGCGAGCGCCACGCCGTCCAGAGGCTGCGCGCGCCGTACCAGAGCAGGAAGGCGGCCCCGCCATAGCGCATGGCAGCGCCGAGCCACGGCAACTGGCGGATGACGACGGCAAAGCCCGAGACGCCCATCGCGATCAGCGCGGCATCGGACACCGCGCAGACCAGACAGACCCAGAACACATGCTCGCGGCGCAAACCCTGGCGCAGCACGAAGGCGTTCTGCGATCCGATGGCGAGAATCAGCGACAGGCCCAGGCTGAAGCCGGCCATGGCGGCATCGAAGCGGTCTACACCCATGCGCCCACATCGCTCGCGGCCGTACCTCTTGCAGCCACACCGGTCGCGGCCACACCGTGCCGGCCGGCACCGTTCCACCCCGCCCAGCCTGCGTCCCTATCCATGGCATCCCCTGCAAGCGGCAAAACCGCGAATTCTACAGGGTGCCAAGGATCACGCTCGACGCCTTGAAGATCGCCAGCGCCGGCCTGCCCTCCGCCAGGCCGAGGTCCGCGATCGCGGTATCGGGCACGATGGCGGCCACGGTACCGCCGCCGGCGAGATCGAGCACCACCTCGGCGCTGACCGCGCCCGGCACGATGCGCGCGACCACGCCCGGCAACTGGTTGCGCGCCGACAGCAACGCGCGGGGATCGGGCACCCCCACCAGCACCGACGACGCCTTGACCAGCGCAAACGCCTCGACGCCCGGTGCCAGCCCGAGCGTCTCGGCGCTCTCGTGCGTAATGGTGGAAACGATGGCCTGCCCGCCTGCCAGCCGCAGCGTGACCTCGTCATTGACGGCGCCGGCACTGATGGCCTCGACCGTGCCGAACAGCTTGTTGCGCGCGCTGGTCCTGACCATGAAGCGCCGCATGACATCGAGGTCCTCGGCATCGGCGCGCGTGCCCAGCCACGCCACAAAACGCTGGTGCTCGGCTTCCAGCGCGCGATAGGTCGCGATCAGCCGCTCGGCACGCGCGGTCAGGCGCGTGCCGCCGCCGCCCTTGCCGCCCGCGGCGCGCTCGACCAGCGCCTCGCCGGCACTGTTGTTCATCGCGTCGATGGCATCCCACGCGGCCTTGTAGCTGAGGCCGACCGCGCGCGCGGCCGCGGTGATCGAGCCGTGCTCGCCGATTGCAGCCAGCAGCGCGATGCGGTCCTTGCCGCCCCAGTCGCGGGCACCGGCGCGGAACCAGATGGCGCCTTCGAGTTCGAGCATGGAGATGTGGAGAAAATGGACGATGGCGCCATGTTACCGCTGTCGCGCCGCATCCCACCACGTTGCGCCCCGTAGCGCCTCTGCCCCTGGCACATTGCCTGCACCCTGGTCTGGGTGGGCCTCCGGTTGCGCCGGGCCGGGCCATGTGGGCGATGTGGGTCATATGGGCGACGCGGCCACGTGGGCAAGGTCGGCTCAGGCTGGGCCAGGTTCGCCCGCGGCGGTCAGGCCTCCAGGTAATGCGCGCGCAAGCGCGACACATCGACTCCGAGCGCGTCGCCGACATAGCGCGCCACGCTGCCGTGCATACGCTCGATGGTATCGAGCGACGCCGCCAGGTAGTCGGCACGGACTTCGAGCAGCGGCATCATGACTTCCGCCCGCACCCCAGCGTGCGCGGCGCGCGTCAGCAGAGCCTCGTTGAAAGCGCGGTTCCAGTGGTTCGATTCGAGATAGTTGGCCAGGATATCGTCCTGCGCCACGCCAAGCGCGGACAGCAGCAGCAACGAGGCAAACCCGGTGCGGTCCTTGCCCGCGGTACAGTGGTAAAGCAGCGTCGCCCCCTGTTCCGCATGGCGCAGGAAGTCGCCGAAGGCATCGGCGTAGCGCAGCGGAAACTCACGATAGACGTTCAGCAGGAACGCCTCCACGTGCGCGGGCGACTTGTCGCGCAGGTGTTGCAACACCGTGTCCATCGCCATATTGCCTTCCAGCACCGGCACCGGGATCCAGCGGAAGCGTTCGGCAAACGCGCGTTCCTGCGCCGATTTTTCGTCGGCCGCGCGGAAGTCCACCACGATATCGAGCCCGAGCGCATGCAGGCGATCGAGGTCCGCCACGCTGGCCAGCGCGGGGTTGGCGCTGCGGTACAGCCGGCCGTGCCGCACCTGGCGGCCGTTGGCGCCGACCAGGCCGCCGAGGTCGCGGGCATTGCAGATGGTGTCGAGCGGCAGGCAGGGTCTCATCGGCTTGTCGGGTATGGAGTACGCGGGTATGGGGCATCGTGCGCAGGATCACCCGCCATTATCGCGCGCGGCGGCGGTCCGCTCCAACCGCGTGCGCGGGCGTTGCGTCCCGGGTACAGCGCAAAAACATGCAACATCCGCGGCAAATCTTTCAGATCGCGCGCGCCCGGTGGCAGGCGCCCGCAGGCGCCATGCAGGAACCATCGCGCGGCAATGGCACAATATCGCCCATGCAACGCCTCTGGTCCGCCTTCGTCAAGCTCGCGCTGCTCGCCATCGTCGGTGGCGCGCTGCTCATTGCCTTCGCGGTCATCGTCGCCGACCGCCAGCTTCCGTCGCTCGATGCGCTCACCGCGTTCCGCGCCTCGCCTGGTTATGTGCCGCTGCGCCAGTTCCCCGCCGCGCTGCCTGAGGCGGTGGTGGCGATCGAGGACGACCGCTTCTACCTGCATGACGGCGTCGACTATGTGGGTGTACTGCGCGCCGGCATCGCCAACCTGTCGGACGACCTGTCGCAAGGCGCGTCCACCATCACCATGCAGGTGGCGCGCAACTTCTTCCTGTCGCGCAAGAAGACCTATACGCGCAAGCTGTACGAGGCCCTGCTGGCCTATCGCATCGAGAGCGCGCTCGGCAAGGACGAGATCCTCGAGCTGTATCTCAACAAGATCTATCTCGGCGAAGGTGCGTACGGTTTTGGCGAAGCGGCCGAGACCTACTTCGGCAAGCCCGTGGGCGAACTCACACTGGCCGAGTGCGCGATGCTCGCCGGCCTGCCCAAGGCGCCTTCGGCCAACAATCCCGTGGTCAATCCGCGCCGCGCGCGCCAGCGCCAGGCCTATATCCTGCTGCGCATGCTGGAACTCGGCCGCATCACACGGCCGCAGTACGACAGCGCGTTGCTGGAGCCGCTGCGGCTGCGCTGAGCGCGACCCTGTCAGCGGACGTCCGACTGCGCGCCGCCCGCTCGCGTGCTAGCGTCTTGCAACGCGGTGACCCGGGTACCGCCAGGGCAGGAGGACATCATGGAAGGTGTGTGGGGTGAGATCTACGGCACGCTGCGCCAGGAGTTTGCCGACGTACCCAATGTCGGCGAGCTGACCCGCATTCTGGTGCGGCTGACCATGGCCGTGGTGCTGGGCGGGCTGATCGGCATGGAGCGCGAGTGGGCCGGCAAGGCCGCGGGCCTGCGCACCCACATGATGGTCGCGCTCGGCTCGGCGCTGTTCGTGCTGGTCCCCTTGCAGGCCGGCGTGGCGCTGGGGGATATGAGCCGGGTCCTGCAGGGACTGACCGCCGGCATCGGCTTTATCGGCGCCGGCGCCATCATCAAGCTCGACAGCGAGGCAGATATCCGCGGCCTGACCACCGCAGCCAGCATCTGGACCGTGGCGGCCATCGGCGTGGCGTGCGGGCTCGGCCGCGAATCGACGGCTCTGGTGGCCACGCTGTTCGGCCTGCTGATCCTCCAGGTGCTCTACTGGCTGAAGAAGTAGCTCAGGCCGCCGCCGTCGGCGCCGCCGCGGGAGCGGCCACCGGCGCCGGCTCCAGCCTGGCGCGATGGGTCGCGATGGCTTCGCGCACGATCGGGTCCAGGCCCACGCCGCCGTCGGTCGCATCCACATGCGCCAGCAGTTCGCGACGCATGCGGGGTTCCCAGAAGCGTTTGATATGGCTGGCGATATCGGCCACGGCTTCCTCGCGGTTGGGCATCGCTTCGAAGAAGCTGCCGATCTGGTTCGCCATCTTGATCAGGTTTTCAATATGCATGGCAGGCACTCTCAGGCGTGCAATCGTTGGGGGTGTGCGTAGACCACGAGACCGCTGTCGCGGACAAAGCCGGCCAGCGTGACGCCGGCGGCCTCGGCCAGCCGCACCGCCAGCGCGGTGGGGCCCGAGACGGCAGCCAGCACGCCGGCGCCGATGGTCGCGGTCTTGAGCACCATTTCATAACTCGCGCGGCTCGTCACGATGACGGCGCCGCGCGCAATCTCTTCCTGGCCGGCATCGCCACGCGCCAATGCGCCCACCAGCTTGTCGAGCGCATTGTGCCGGCCCACATCCTCGCGCACCAGTGTCACCGTGCCATCGGCGCGCAGCCAGGCGGCGGCGTGCGTGGCACCGGTATCGCGCAACAGCGCCTGGCGCTCCTGCAGCCGGTGAAACGCGTCCTGCACGGTATGCAGGTCGAAGGCGGCCTCGCTGGCCACCGCGGCCGGCATGCGCATGACCTCGTCGAGCGACTCGGTGCCGCACAGCCCGCAGCCGGTGCGGCCGGCCAGCGCACGGCGTCGTTCCTTGAGCCGCACGAAGGCCTCGGCGGCGATCTCCAGCTTGACCGCCACGCCGTTCTCGCGGCGTTCGCACTCGATGTCGTAGACATCGCGGCGGCCGGCGACGATGCCCTCGGTCAGGCTGAAGCCGAGCGCAAAGTCTTCCAGGTCCGCCGGCGTGGCCAGCATCACCGCATGCGAGATGCCGTTGTACTCGAGCGCGACCGGGACTTCTTCCGCGATTTCGTCGGGCACGATCGCCGGCCGGCCGTCGCGCCAGCGATGGACCGCGAACGTGCTGTGCGTGGCGGGCAGACCGCCCCCTTCGTCCCCGTCGGGCGCGGTCTCCTGCGGCAGCATGCAGCGTTTCATGGCCGGGCCATCGTGCGGAGCGCCGGGACTACTCGGCCGAAGCCGGCGCGGCCGGCGCGCTGGCCGCGCGCAACAGTTCCATCTGGCGGTCGCTGAAGTCCTGGTAGTTGCGCTGCCATGTCGACGGCTGCGCCACCGGCATGACCTGCACCGCCGTCACCTTGTACTCGGGGCAGTTGGTGGCCCAGTCCGAGTTGTCGGTGGTGATCACGTTGGCGCCCGACTCGGGGAAGTGGAACGTGGTGTACACCACCCCCGGCTGCATGCGATCGCTCACGATCGCGCGCAGCACGGTCTCGCCCGCACGGCTCTGCACCCCGACCCAGTCGCCGGTCTTGATGCCACGCTCCTCGGCATCGTGCGCATGGATCTCCAGGCGGTCCTCGGCGTGCCACTCCGAGTTGTGCGTGCGCCGGGTCTGCGCGCCCACGTTGTATTGCGACAGGATACGGCCCGTGGTCAGGATCAGCGGGTACTTGCGGTTGACCTTCTCGGTCGTCGCCACGTACTTGGTGATGATGAACTTGCCCTTGCCGCGCACGAACTCGTCGATGTGCATGATCGGCGTGCCGGTCGGCGCGGCGTCGTTGCACGGCCACTGGATGCTGCCCAGCTTGTCGAGCTTCGCGTAGCTCACACCCGCGAAGGTCGGCGTCAGCCGCGCGATCTCGTCCATGATCTCGGACGGATGGTTGTAGTGCATCGGATAGCCGAGCGCGTTCGACAGCATCATGGTCGCTTCCCAGTCGCCGTAGCCGGCCTTGGGCGGCATCACCTTGCGCACGCGCGAAATCCGGCGTTCGGCGTTGGTGAACGTGCCGTCCTTCTCCAGGAACGTGGCGCCCGGCAGGAACACGTGCGCGTACTTGGCGGTTTCGTTGAGGAAGATGTCCTGCACCACGATGCATTCCATCGACGACAGCGCTTGCGCCACGTGCTGGGTGTTCGGGTCCGACTGCACGATGTCCTCGCCCTGGCAATACAGGCCCATGAAGCTGCCACCCACGGCGGCATCGAACATGTTGGGAATGCGCAGACCCGGCTCGGGATTGATGTTGACGCCCCAGGCGGCCTCGAACTCGCCCCGCACGGTCGAGTCCGACACGTGGCGGTAGCCTGGCAGCTCGTGCGGGAACGAACCCATGTCGCACGAACCCTGCACGTTGTTCTGCCCACGCAGCGGGTTCACGCCCACGCCTTCGCGACCGATGTTGCCGGTGGCCATGGCGAGGTTGGCGATGCCCATCACGGTGGTGGAACCCTGCGCATGCTCGGTCACGCCCAGGCCATAGTAGATGGCCGCGTTGCCGCCGGTGGCATACAGGCGCGCGGCACCGCGCATCTGGTCGGCCGGCACGCCGGTCTCGGCTTCCAGCGCTTCAGGCGAGTTCTCGGGCAGCGCAACGAAGTCGCGCCATTGCTGGAACGGCACATCCTCGCAGCGCTCGGCAATGAACTTCTCGTCGAGCAGGCCCTCGGTCACGATCACGTGCGCAAGCGCGGTCACCACGGCCACGTTGGTGCCGGGGCGCAGCTGCAGGTGGTAGTCGGCGCGGATATGCGGCGAGTCGACCAGGTCGATGCGGCGCGGATCGATCACGATCAGCTTGGCGCCCGCGCGCAGGCGGCGCTTCATGCGCGACGCAAACACCGGGTGGCCGTCGGTCGGGTTGGCGCCGATCACCATGATGACGTCGGCCTTGGCCACCGAGCGGAAGGTCTGCGTACCGGCCGATTCGCCCAGCGTCGACTTGAGGCCGTAGCCGGTCGGCGAGTGGCACACGCGGGCGCAGGTGTCGACGTTGTTGTTGCCGAAGGCGGCGCGCACCAGCTTCTGCACGAGGTAGTCTTCCTCGTTGGTGCAGCGCGACGAGACGATGCCGCCGATCGAATCGCGGCCGTACTTGCCCTGGATCCGCTTGAATTCCGCAGCCGCATAGCCGATCGCTTCTTCCCACGACACTTCGCGCCACGGATCGGTGATCTTCGCGCGAATCATCGGCTTGAGAATGCGGTCCTTGTGCGTGGCGTAGCCCCAGGCAAAGCGGCCCTTCACGCAGGCGTGGCCCTCGTTGGCCTGGCCGTCCTTGTACGGCACCATGCGCACGACCTCGTTGCCCTTCATCTCGGCCTTGAACGAGCAGCCCACACCGCAGTATGCGCAGGTGGTGACCGTATCGTGCGACGGCTGGCCCAGCTGGATCACCGTCTTCTCGGTCAGCGTGGCGGTCGGGCAGGCCTGCACGCAGGCGCCGCACGACACGCAGTCCGACTCCATGAACGGCTGGCTGGTGCCGGCCGCCACGCGCGAGTCGAAGCCGCGGCCGCTGATGGTCAGCGCGAACGTGCCCTGGGTTTCCTCGCACGCGCGCACGCAGCGATTGCAGACGATGCACTTGGACGGGTCGTACGTGAAGTACGGATTCGATTCGTCCTTGGCCATGTGCGTGTGCGTGGCGATTGCCGGCGTGCCGGTATGGCCATCGCTGTAGCGCACTTCGCGCAGACCCACCGCGCCGGCCATGTCCTGCAGTTCGCAGTTGCCGTTGGTGGGGCAGGTGAGGCAGTCGAGCGGGTGGTCGGAGATATAGAGCTCCATCACGCCGCGGCGCAGGTCGCCGAGCTTGTCGCTCTGCGTGCGCACCTTCATGCCCGCTTCCACGGGGGTGGTGCACGAGGCCGGATAGCCGCGGCGGCCCTCGATCTCCACGAGACAGAGCCGGCACGAGCCGAACGACTTCAGCGAGTCGGTGGCGCACAGCTTGGGCACGCTGATGCCGGCTTCCACCGAGGCGCGCATGACCGAGGTGCCGGCCGGCACGGTAACGGCGACGCCGTCGATTTCCAGCGTAACCTGCGTCTCCGATTCGCTGGCCGGAGTACCGTAGTCGAGTTCGTTTCGAGCGTTCAAGGGATGTCTCCCGGTCTTCTGTTTTGTGGGATGGTGCTCTGCGACGCGCGGGTCAGGCGGCGCGGGCCGGCTTCGGCGCCAGGCCGAAGTCTTCGGGGAATTCATTGAGGGCGGACAGCACCGGATACGGCGTCATGCCACCCATCGCGCAGAGCGAGCCATACAGCATGGTGTCGCACAGGTCGCGCACCAGCGCCACGTGCTTGACGGGCTGGTCGCCCGCCATGATGCGATCCATGACCTCGACGCCGCGCGTGGAGCCGATCCGGCACGGCGTGCACTTGCCGCACGACTCGATGGCACAGAACTCCATCGCGTAGCGCGCCTGCTTTGCCATGTCGACGGTCTCGTCGAACACCACGATGCCGCCGTGTCCCACCACCGCGCCGAATGCCGCATAGGCTTCGTAGTCGAGCGGGGTATCGAAGCGCGACTCCGGCAGATAGGCGCCGAGCGGGCCGCCGACCTGCACCGCGCGCACCGTGCGGCCGCTGCGCGTACCGCCGCCGTAGTCGTACAGCAACTCGCGCAGCGTCACCCCGAACGCCTTTTCCACCAGGCCGCCCTGCCTGATATTGCCGGCCAGCTGGAACGGCAGCGTGCCGCGCGAGCGGCCCATGCCATAGTCCTTGTAGAACGCGGCGCCGCGGGCCAGGATGATCGGTACCGTGGCCAGCGAGATCACGTTGTTGATCACGGTGGGCTGGCCGAACAGGCCTTCCAGCGCCGGCAGCGGCGGCTTGGCGCGCACCACGCCACGGCGGCCTTCCAGGCTTTCCAGCAGCGCGGTTTCTTCTCCGCACACATAGGCGCCGGCGCCCTTGCGCACTTCCAGATGGAAGCGGCGGCCGCTGCCGCGGATGTTGTCGCCGAGCCAGCCCGCCGCGGTGGCGATGCGGATCGCTTCCTCGGTGGCGGCAATCGCGTGCGGGTATTCGGAACGCGTATAGATGTAGCCCTGCTCCGCGCCCACGGCGAGGCCGGCGATCGTCATGCCTTCGATCAGCATGAACGGATCGTCCTCCATCACCATGCGGTCGGAGAACGTACCGGAGTCGCCTTCGTCGGCGTTGCAGACGATGTACTTGACGGCCGCTTGCGCGCCGAGCACGGTCTTCCACTTGATGCCGGTCGGGAACGCCGCGCCGCCACGGCCGCGCAGGCCCGAGTCGGTGACTTCCTGGACAATCTTCTCCGGCGCCATCGCCAGCGCGCGCGTGAGGCCGGCAAAGCCTTCATGCGCGATGTAGTCCTCCAGCGAGAGCGGATCGGTAATGCCCACGCGCGCAAAGGTCAGGCGCTCCTGCTGCTTCAGGAACGGGATCTCGTCGACCACGCCGAGCGACAGCGCATGCTGGCCGCCCTGCAGGAAGCCGGCATCGAACAGCGCCGGCACGTCGTCGGCCGTCACCGGGCCATAACCGATGCGGCCGGCGTCGGTCTTCACCTCGACCAGCGGCTCGAGCCAGAACATGCCGCGCGAACCGTTGCGCACGATACGCAGATCGGCACCGCGCGCGGCAGCCTCGCGCTCCAGCGCGCGAACCACGTCCTCGGCGCCGAGCGCCAGCGCGGTGGAATCGCGCGGAACAAAAACGGTGATGCTCATGCGTGGGCCTCCGCGTGGCTGGCAGGTTCGGCGCGCATCGATTCGCGCAGGGATTCGATCAGGCGCGTGAAGCGCTTCGCATCGACCAGACCGTGCAACTGGTCATCGATCATCACGGCCGGACCGCATGCGCACTGGCCCAGGCAGAACACCGGCTCCAGCGTAAAGTTGCCGTCGGCGGTGGTCTCGTGGAAATCGCAGCCGAGCACGCGCCTGGCATGGTCGACGAGCGCATCGGCGCCCACCGACTGGCATGCCTCGGCGCGGCAGACCTGCACCACATGCCGGCCAGCCGGCTTCTCGCGGAAGTGGTGATAGAAGGTGATGACCCCATGCACCTCGGCGCGCGACAGGTTCAATGCCTGCGCGATGACGGGCACCGATTCGGGCGGAATGAAACCGTGCTTGTCCTGCAGGTCATGAAGGATCGGCAGCAACGCGCCAGGCAGATCGCGGCGCGCGTTCACGGTCTGCGCGATCGACACGAGTTGCCGCGCGGCCTCGATGGTGACAGTCGCGACGGTGCCGCTGCCCGGGGTGCCGGTGGTCGCACCGGTGCTGCTTGTGGGGATGACGTTCTCTGGCATGGCGTCTCCGTGCTCTTGTGTCGTCGAAGCCCGGCGCCGGTGGGGGTGTCTCCTACCGGCCCGACGCACCGCCCAGGCGGCGCGATATAGGCTCTTTTTTTCATATTACGAGACAGCTTTTCAGGCTTTCCGTCTCGTTTGTGCGACTATAGGCCCGTGTTTTGCGGCCATCAATATGCTATTTTCCGCATATGCTACGCATATCGATCCTCCCCCATCTGCAGATCCGCGACGATGCGGCCGCGACACCCGCGCCCACGCTGGATGTGTCCCGTCTCGTGGCCCTGCTGAGCCATATCGAAGCCACCGGCAACATCGCGCAATCCGCCGAAGCCGTGGCGTTGTCATACCGCTACGCCTGGGGCATCCTGCGCGACGCCGAGACGCTGTTTGGCGGCGCGCTGATCGCCAAGACCCGTGGCCGCGGGTCGACGCTGACGCCGCTGGCGCAGCAGCTGGTGTGGGCCAGCAAGCGTATTGCCGCACGCCTGTCGCCCACGCTCGACAGCCTGGCGTCGGAACTCGAGATCGAACTGAAGAAACTGATGGCGGAATCCGACCCCGCGGTCCGGCTCCATGCCAGCCACGGGTTCGCCGTGGCGGCGCTGCGCGAGTTTCTCGACGAGCACAAGGTGCGCCACGACCTCAAGTACTGCGGCAGCCTCGAAGCGGTGGCCGCGCTCGCGGAAGGCGCCTGCGACATTGCCGGCTTTCACGTGCCGATGGGCGAGCTCGAGCAGGATATGCTGCGTCGCATCATGACGTGGCTGCGCCCCGATACCCATTGCCTGATCCACCTCGCGGTCCGCACCCAGGGGCTCTTCGTCCGCCCCGGCAACCCGCTGGGCGTGCAGTCCCTGGAAGATCTGGTGCGCACGGACGTGCGCTTCGTCAATCGCCAGGTGGGGTCCGGCACCCGTCTGCTGCTCGACCTGATGCTGGCGCGGCGCAACATCGATCCCAACCATATCGACGGCTACAGCAATGGCGAATTCACGCATGCCGCGGTGGCAGCCTATATCGGCAGCGGCATGGCCGACGTCGGCTTCGGCGTGGAAACCGCCGCGCGCCGCTTCGGCCTCGAATTCGTCCCGGTCCTGAAGGAGCGCTACTTCTTCGCCATCGAGGAAAAGATGCTGCAAAGCCCGGCCCTGGCCGGCGCCGTCTCCGCGCTCAAGAGCAAATCGTTCCGCGAGCGCGTGGATGCGCTGCCGGGGTACGACGGCGAGTTCACGGGGGTGGTACAGACCATGGAGCAGGCCTTTCCGCGGGCACTGTAGGAGACCGGCCCGCCCGCGAGTGAACCCGCCGTGCGGTCTTAATAGATCTCCGGCACGATCATGTTCGATGGCACCGGCTGGCGCACGTAGTCGGCGTGGCGTTCGCGTTCCGGCAGCACGATGCTCGGCTGGGCCGGCTCCACGTAGGGCATCTGCTGGAGGAGGTGGTGGATGCAGTTCAGGCGCGCACGCTTCTTGTCGACGGCCTGGACCACCCACCACGGGGCTTCGGCGATATGGGTGCGTTCCAGCATGACTTCCTTCGCGCGCGTGTAGTCTTCCCAGCGGCGGCGCGATTCCAGATCCATCGGGCTCAGCTTCCACTGCTTGAGCGGATCGTGGATCCGGCTCAGGAAGCGCATGTGCTGCTCGTCGTCGGAGATCGAGAACCAGTACTTGATGAGCTGGATGCCCGAGCGCACCAGCATGCGTTCGAACTCGGGCACCGAGCGGAAGAATTCCTCGTACTGGTCGTCGCTGCAGAACCCCATTACGTGCTCCACGCCCGCGCGGTTGTACCAGCTGCGGTCGAACAGCACGATCTCGCCGGCGGCCGGCAGGTGCGAGACATAGCGCTGGAAATACCACTGCGTGCGCTCGCGATCGTTGGGGGCCGGCAGCGCCGCCACGCGGCATACGCGCGGGTTGAGGCGCTGGGTGATGCGCTTGATCACGCCACCCTTGCCGGCGGCATCGCGGCCCTCGAACAGGATCACGACCTTGTGGCCGGTGGCGACTACCCAGCTCTGCAGCTTGACCAGCTCCCCCTGCAGGCGGAACAGCTCGCGGAAGTACATCTGGCGCTCGGCGCGCTCCGCGTCGTCGGCGGCAACGCCCGAATCGCCACCCGTGCCCGCCAGGATGCTCTGCACCAGGCTGGGATCGCGATCCTCGAGTTCGAGCTCGAGTTCTTCGTCGTAATAGTCCGCCACCTCGCGGTGAATGCGCCGGATCAGTGCTTCGTCGTTGTAGTTCATGGCTTTCCTCCGTGTGCCTGACCAGGCAGTCGAGGCCAGACAGCCTACGCCCGCCGCATGGCAATTCCGTGAAACAACGTTGGCCACCCCATCCTATCCGCCCAGCTGCTGCTTGCGAAAGGCCCATCGGCCCGCCAGCGCGGTAAAGCTCGCCACCACCGCCACCAGCAGCCAGAAACCGTGCGGATGGTCGGCCAGCGGAATGCCGCCCACGTTCATGCCGAAGAAGCCAGCCACGATATTGATCGGCAAGGCCAGCACCGTCACCAGCGTCAGCGTGAACAGCGTGCGGTTGGTCTGCTCGTTCAGCTTGGCGGCGATCTCTTCCTGCAGCAGCTTGATGCGTTCCACCAGCGCGGCAAGGTCGTTCAGCACCAGCGAAAACTCTTCGGTCGACTCGCGCAACTCGCGCAGGTCGCCTTCCTGCAGCCACGCCGGCGGCCGGTTCAGCAGGCGGAACAACGCGCCCGGCTCCGGCGCCAGCAGGCGCTGCAGCCGCACCAGCCCGCGGCGCATGGCGCCGAGGTCGGCGCGGTTGGTCTGCAGGCGCTGCGACAGCAACTGGTCCTCGATCTGGTCGACATTGACACCGGTCTCACGCACGATCTGCACCAGCACATCGGCCTGGTCGCGCAGCAGGTGCACCACGAGGTCGAGCGGCGAGCGGAACGCTTCGCCCCGGCGCACCGCGTTGCGCAACTTGTCCACCGAGCGCAGCGGCCGGGCCCGCGCGGTCACCAGCAGGCGATGGTCGGCACTGGCCCACATGGTCGAGATATCGGTCGAGGCCACGCCGAAGTTGTAGATCACATCGTTGACCACGGCCAGCAGCGCGTCGTCCTGGCGCTCGATGCGGGTCGAGTGCGAGCCCTGCTTCAGCGCTTCGAAGAAGTCGTCGGCGAGGCCGAGCTGCTGCTTCATCCAGCGCTCGCAGGCGCGGTGAGACAGATTGAAATGGAGCCACAGGAAAGGTCGGACATGGCCGTCGGCTCGGTCCGTGCGGGCCACCTTGGCCTCACTGTCCTGATTGCCCTGATGGTCGTGGCCGTGCCTCTCCCCGCTCTCGCCCCGCCGGTCTGCCTCGCCCGGCGCGGGCGCCTGCCGCGCCGCGGCGTCCTGCGCGCGCAGCCACCCCACGGCGGCATTCGAGTCGATTTCCCGCGCCGGCTGTCCCGGTTCGAATACGTATCCGCAGACCAGCCCGACGGGGTCGGAACCATAGCCGGCGTCGACGATGGCGGATTGCATGAAGCCCCCACGAACAAGATGATGTTGCGCGTGACGTTATCACGGCCCGATGACGGTCGCCGCCGATGGCGTGGGCGGCGTGGGCGGCGTGGGCGGTACGGGCTTGCGCCCCGTCCTCCGGCACTTGTTACCGCCGCGCACAAGTGTTAGTGCGGACGGTGCCTTCAACATCGCACGCCCTTTCCCTAGATTGGAGTCCATCGGTTCTGCCAATTCCGGCGAACAAACCGAATCACCCGATCAGGAGAAAGTGAAATGTCCTCGCAAAAAGTTGTGATCGTGACTGGCGCGTCGCAAGGTATCGGCGCCGAACTCGTCAAGGCCTATCGCGCCCAGGGCTATCGCGTGGTGGCCACCTCGCGCAGCATCCAGTCGTCGACCGATCCCGATATCGTGACCATCCCCGGCGACATCGCCGATGCGGCCACCGCCGAAAAAGTGGTTGCCGCCGCGCTGGAGCGCTTTGGCCGCATCGATTCGCTGGTCAACAACGCGGGCATTTTCGTCGCCAAGCCCTTCACCAGCTACACCGCCGAAGACTATGCCGCGGTCACGGGCACCAACACCTCGGGCTTCTTCCATATCACCCAGCGCGCCATCGCGCAGATGGAAAAGCAGCGCAGCGGCCACGTGGTGAGCATTACCACGAGCCTGGTCGACCATGCCATCCAGGGCGTGCCGTCGGTGCTGGCGTCGCTGACCAAGGGCGGCATCAACGCGGCCACCAAGTCGCTCGCGATCGAGTATGCAAAGACCGGCATCCGCGTCAACGCGGTCTCGCCCGGCATCATCAAGTCGCCAATGCACGCGCCGGAAACCCACGAGGCACTGGGCGGGTTGCATCCGGTGGGCCACATGGGCGAGATGAAGGACATCGCCGACGCCGTGCTGTTCCTGGAGAACGCACCGTTCGTCACCGGCGAGATCCTGCACGTGGACGGCGGCCAGAGCGCGGGCCACTAAGCCAGCCACGCAGCCACCCGCCAAGCCGATCATCAGGACCATCAGGACCATCAGGGCCGACCATCGGTGGGCGACCATCGGTGGGCCGACCACCAGGCTCGACCACCAGGCCCGACCACCAGGCGGCCAGGGCGGGCATCATGCGTGCCGGCCAGGCGGCGTGACGCGCAAAGAAAAACCCCGGCACCTGGGTGCCGGGGTTTTTCCTTGGCGGATACTGCGGATACGCGCGCGATCAGGCGAAGTTCTTGCTCGCGAAGTCCCAGTTCACGACGTTCCAGAACGCCTCGACGTACTTCGGACGGGCGTTGCGGTAGTCGATGTAGTAGGCGTGTTCCCACACGTCGCAGGTCAGCAGTGCCTTGGCGTCGGTGGTCAGCGGGGTGGCGGCGTTCGAGGTCGACACCAGGTCGAGCGAACCGTCGGCCTTCTTGACCAGCCAGGCCCAGCCCGAACCGAAGGTGCCCACCGCGACCTTCGTGAATTCTTCCTTGAACTTGTCGAACGAGCCCCACTTGGCGTTGATGGCGTCAGCCAGGGCACCGGTCGGCTGGCCGCCGCCGTTCGGCTTCATCGATTCCCAGTAGAAGGTGTGGTTCCACACCTGGGCGGCGTTGTTGAAAATGCCGCCCGACGACTTCTTGACGATGTTCTCCAGCGACTCGTTCTCGAACTCGGTGCCCTTGATCAGGTTGTTCAGGTTCGTGACGTAGGTCTGGTGATGCTTGTCATGATGGAACTCCAGCGTCTCCTTGGAGATATGCGGAGCGAGGGCGTCATGCGCGTACGGAAGCGGGGGGAGTGCGTGTTCCATTGTTCTGTCTCTGCGGGTTGTTTAGGTGGGGAGTTGCCGATTGTAGGTGACTTGCCAGACCCGCGCAAACGCGGGCGCAAAGCCCCCTGGACTCATGTTAGTTTGCGCTGGCCGTCTCAGAATTCCCCGAGCTTGGCCTGCACGCCGGCGATTTCGATATCGGCCACGCCCTGCGCCAGATGGGCCTCGACGATGCTGCCCGCGCGCAACTCCTGCGGCGAACGCAAGGCATGGCCCCGCTGGTCCAGCAGCACCGCATAGCCGCGCTCCAGCGTGCGTTGCGGCGCCAGCAGTTCGAGCGCGCCGGCCGCCCGCGCCAGCCGCTGGCCGGCCCGCTCGTGCTGCCGGGTGGCGGCCGTGGCCAGCCGGGCCGACAGCCGGCCGAGATCGGTACGCGCGCGCCCCACCTGGGGTACGCACGCCCGCCAGCGCATCGCCAGCACCTGTTGCCGATGCCGCTGCACGGTCACCGTATCGCGTAACGCGGCACGCAAGTGTCGGGCCAGATTGTCGACGCGCGCGCGGCGCTCCTGCAGTTGCGCCTGCGGACTGCGCAGCCGGCGTGCAAGCCAGTCCAGATGCTGGCCGCGACGCTCTAGCTGACGGTCCATGCATTGCCGCAACGCGTCCTGCGCGCGCCGCGCCAGCTGCAGCAGATGCGCGCGATCCGGGCTGACTAGTTCGGCCGCGCCGGTGGGGGTGGGCGCGCGCACGTCGGCGACGAAATCGGCAATGGTGAAATCGGTTTCATGGCCCACGCCGGACACCACCGGCAGCGCGCTGCGCGCGATGGCGTGGGCCACCACCTCCTCGTTGAACGACCACAGGTCCTCGATGCTGCCCCCGCCGCGGCACAGGATCAGCACGTCGCATTCGGCCCGCGCATTGGCGAGATCGAGCATCGCCGCGATGCGGTCGGCGGCGCCCGCCCCCTGCACGGGAACCGGATAGACGATCACGGACACGTGCGGCGCGCGCCGGCGCAGCGTCGTCAGCACGTCGCGCAGCGCTGCCGCCTGCAGCGACGTGACCACGCCGATGGTGCGCGGATGCGTGGGAATCTGGCGTTTCCGTTCGCTGGCGAAAAGCCCCGCCTGTGCAAGTTTTTCCTTCAGGCGCAGGAACGCCTCGTAGAGATTGCCAAGGCCGGCGCGGCGCATCGCCTCCACGCCGAGCTGCAATTCGCCGCGAGCCTCGTACATGGACACGAGCGCGCGCACTTCCACGGCTTCGCCCTCGCGCGGCGCAAAGTCGACGTGCTGGTTGCGTCCGCGAAACATCACGCAGCGGATCTGCGCGCGCGCATCCTTGAGCGAGAAGTACCAGTGTCCGCTGGCGGCCCGCGTGAAGTTGGAGATCTCGCCTCGCACCCAGGCAAGCGGAAAACTGCGCTCGAGCAACGACGAGATGGCGTGATTCAGCTCGCTGACCGGAATCACGTCGCGGCCCGCGGGCGGCGCGCCCGAGGGCGCGTTGGACGGCGTCGTGCGCGAAACGTTCGGGAAGTCTGGCATGGTGCACGGCCCGTCCGGGCGGCGTGAAGTGGACATGTCCACAGCATAACTGCTCTGTCAAGAGGTAGACGCCCATGCACCCGTTTGACGCCGAAACCCGCCTGGTATCGTTCAAGCCCTTGATTCTTTTGAATTTTCGGCCCCAACCAAAAATTAGGCAATGTAAGAGAAACGCTTACGCGTCAACCACTTACGAAATGCGCCCCCGGCTTGTTCACAAAGTTATCCACAAAAGTTCTGGATAAAACATCGCGCGCGGCCCGGACTGTGGAAAATGGCTCCGGCGCCCGCGGGTTGATGGCTGTGGCAAGCCATGGTGTCCCGCACGCCACTCGCAGGGCGCGCGGGCGCCGCGACGGCTCTTGCCCATTTTTGAGCAAAGCTTGCGCTTCCGTTTCGAATCAAGGACTTGGCGCAGCTTTCCGGCGTCTGTCCACAGACCATCCACAGCACTGTCCCGCCCCGGTGTGGAAAGTCGCCGGTGCCGGCCGCGCACTGCCTGCGCAAAATTTAGGCAGCATGAGGTTTACCCTGCGCAATCAAGGACTTGGCCTGGTTGTGCGTACGCTGTCCACAACCGGTCCACAATCCTGTCCCGGTCGTGTGTGGATACGCATCGCGAGCGGCGCGCCGCCCGGGTCTGCCCGTTTTTTTGGCAGCGCTGCGGAGTCCCTTTGCGATCAATGGCTTAGCGCCAGTATCCGGTGCGTATCCACAAGCGGTCCACAGCACTGTCCCGCGCCGGTGTGGAAAGCCGCGCCCGCCGCGCTGCGGGTTCGACACAACGGTCCGTGCGAGCGGCTTGCCGCGCGCTGACGCGCGGGGTAGAGTGGCGCCTGATTTTTTCGAGCATCGCCGCTGCGTGCCAGAATGCGGGCCGCATCAAAGGCTGCCAGGTTTGCCGTCCTGTTTCGGGTCTGTCGTCGTCTGTCGTCGTTTTCGGGGGTCCACGTGTTTTCCATCATTCAAGCGGCCGGCTGGCCGATCTGGCCGTTGCTGCTCGCCTCGGTCATCGCACTGGCGCTGATCGTCGAACGTTTCCTGTCCCTCAAGCGCAGCAAGATCCTGCCGCCGAAGCTGTACGAGGAGGCGCTCTCCGCCGCCCAGCAGCGACGCGCCACGCCCGAGGTGGTCAACCACCTCGAAAATAATTCGCCGCTCGGCCGCGTGCTGGCCGCCGGCCTGCGCCACGTCGTGCTGCAGCCGCATACCTCGCGCGACGCCGCCAAGGACGTGGTCGAGGAAGCCGGCCGCGCCGTCGCCCATGAACTCGAGCGCTATCTGAACGCGCTCGGCACGATCGCCTCGGTGGCCCCGCTGATGGGCCTGCTCGGCACGGTGATCGGCATGATCGAGATCTTCGGCAACCAGAACGGTACCGGTGCCAACCCGGAGCAACTGGCCCATGGCATCTCGGTAGCGCTCTACAACACCGCGTTTGGCCTGATCGTGGCCATCCCGGCCCTGATCTTCTGGCGCTATTTCCGCCGTCGGGTGGACGATTACGTGGCCGAACTGGAATTCCGCGCGACCACGTTCCTCGACGCCATCCTGCCGCAGCGCAGGTCGTAAGCGCGCGGGAGCACGCCATGCACTTCCGTTCCCGCCAGCGGCGCGAGGAGCCGGAGATCAACCTGATCCCGCTGATCGACGTCCTGCTCGTGATCCTGATCTTCCTGATGATCACGACCACCTATTCGCGCTACACCGAGCTGCAGATCCAGTTGCCGACCGCGGACGCCGAGCGCGCCCAGCAGCGGCCAAGCGAGATCGTGGTGTCGGTATCGGCGCGCGGGGTCTATTCGGTCAACAAGCAGGTGCTCGAGGAAAAGGACGTGACGAGCCTGGCCGACCAGCTGCGTCATGCCGCCGGCCCTGCCGGCAATGGCCCGCCGCCGGTGGTCATCGTCAATGCCGACGCCCAGGCCACGCACCAGGCCGTGATCAACGTGATGGAGGCCGCGCGCGTGGCCGGCCTGTCACGGCTGACCTTCTCCACGCAAAGCGCGCAACCGCGCTGAGGGCTGAGGGCTGAGGTGAGCGCTGAGCGCTGAAGCGGCGGCGTGGCACCGCAGGCCGGGCTTGCGGCATGCGCTGCACGGTGCCCATAATGTCTGGATCCGCCGATGCCGCCGCCGGCATCGCCCCCAACCGCCCTCCGCCTCCTGGATGTCCGCTCCTTCCGCATCTCGCCACGCAGGCCGGCATGCCTTCCGGCATTCGCTGGCCAGCTTCGTGACCGCCCAGTGGCAACGCCGCGGCTGGTTCGCCTGGCTGATGCTGCCGTTCTCGCTATTGTTCGCGGTGATCGCGCGCGTCCGCCGGCATGGCTATCTCCATGGCTGGTTCCGCTCGACGCGGCTGCCCATGCCCGTCATCGTGGTCGGCAACGTGACCGTCGGCGGCACCGGCAAGACGCCGGCCGTGATCGCGCTGGCGCAGGCACTGACCGAAGCGGGTCTGCGCCCGGGCGTGGTGTCGCGTGGCTATGGCGTCAAGCTCGAACGGCCGCGCCGCGTCAAAGCCACCTCGTGCGCGGCCGATGTCGGCGACGAGCCGCTGCTGATCGCGCGCGCCGCCGATGTGCCGGTCTGGGTGTACCCCGACCGCGCGTTGTGCGCGCAGTCCATGCTGGTCTCGCATCCGGGCGTCAACGTCCTGCTGCTCGACGACGGCCTGCAACACTACCGCCTGCAACGCGATTTCGAAATCGTGATGTTCGACGCCCGCATGGGCGGCAACGGCTTCATGCTGCCGGCCGGGCCGCTGCGCGAACCGCTCTCGCGGCCGCGCGACGCCACCCTGATCAACGATCCCACCTTCCGCGCCACACCGGACCAGCCCGACGTCTACGGCATGCGGCTGGAACTCGAGGTGGCGTGGCAGCTCAACGATCCGACCATGACGCGCCCGGTCTCGGCCTTTGCCGGCCGCCGTGTGCTGGCTGCCGCCGGCATCGGCAATCCGGAGCGCTTCTTTGCCAGCCTGCGTCAGGCCGGCCTCAACCCCGCCACGCTGCCGCTGCCCGACCATTACGACTATGCCGACGACCCGTTCACCACGGACGCGGCCGCGCTCGATGCCGACGTGATCCTGATCACCGAAAAGGATGCCGTAAAATGCGAGCGCTTCGACGACCCGAGAATCTGGGTCGTCGCCACCACGCCCGTGATCGACGCGGGCCTGATCGACAAAATCCGCCGCGTGCTGATGGCGCGCGCGCCGGCCGTCGCCACGCCCGTCACCACCGGGCACGGCGGCCTCGACAAGGAACACCAGGATGGACAACCGGCTGCTTGAGATCCTCGTTTGCCCGCTGTGCAAGGGCAAGCTCGAGTACAACCGCGCCGCCCAGGAACTGATCTGCCATGCGGACAAGCTGGCGTATCCGATCCGCGACGGCATTCCCGTCATGCTCGCCGACGAGGCCCGCCAGTCGGTGCCGGGACGCGTGGTCGATCCCGACGCCGCGCGCGGCGACCGCGCTGGCGGTGCGAACGGCGGCACCGGCGCCTGACCGGTACCGTCCGCCCCGCGCCGCACTGCGATGAGCATTCCCGCCTTTACCGTCGTCATTCCGGCACGCCTGGCTTCCACGCGCCTGCCGGACAAGCCGCTTGCCGATATCGGCGGGCATCCCATGATCGTGCGCGTGGCCGAGCGCGCGCATGCCTCGTCCGCGCGCCGCACGGTGGTCGCCACCGACGCGCCGGCGGTGGCGGATGCCTGCCGCGCGCGCGGCATCGAGGTCGTGCTGACGCGCGCCGACCACCCGTCCGGGACCGACCGCCTGGCCGAGGTGGCCACGCATCTCGGGCTCGCCGACGAGGCCATCGTGGTCAATGTGCAGGGCGATGAGCCGCTCATCGATCCGCAGCTGATCGACGCGGTGGCGCTGCATCTGGCCGGGCATCCCGACTGCGCGATCGCCACGGCGGCACATCCGCTCGACGCGATCGCCGACGTGTTCAACCCGAACGTGGTCAAGGTGGTATGCGACGCGGCGGGGCGCGCGCTGTACTTCTCGCGCGCGCCGATTCCATGGGCGCGCGACGCGTGGACCGGCCTTGCCGCGGGGGCCACGGGCACCGCCGCGGCAGTGCCGATGCCGGCCATGCCCGTGCTGCGCCATATCGGCCTGTACGCGTACCGCGCCGGCTTCCTGCGCCGCTTTCCCACGCTGGCCACGTCGCCGCTGGAACAGACGGAAGCGCTCGAGCAGTTGCGCGCGATGTGGCATGGCGAACGGATCGGGGTGCTGGTGACGGCCGCGGCGCCCGCGCCGGGCGTCGATACCCCGGCCGACCTCGAACGCGTGCGCGCGCTGTGGGCGGCGGAGGCCGCGCAGGAAGGACCGTAGGCGCCGGAAGGCGGCACGACGGTGCGCCGGGTGCATTGCTTCGCTCAGGTTCACACTGTTGCAACCGAAGCGGAGGCCGACGGCGGCGGCCGAATCGCCACTGCCCATGGCATAATGCCTGCCGAAACAGAGCCTGCGGCGCGCAAACTTGCTTCGCACAAGGCTCGGTGGGGAGATAGATCGAGCCCGTCCGGCATTTGCCGCCGCACCCGTCACGCGTGCGCGCTGGCAGTTCGCGCCGGCCGCCGCGCCTGACGAGACTCCGGCAGTGCCCCGCAGACCAGACGTCGGCGTACGGATCGCATGGATGCATCGATCGTATCGCCCGGCGCGGACTGGCCGTCGGGTGCAGACTGTGCGTAAGTCCCGCGTCAAGTTGCGGCGTTACCCTCCTTCCAAGTCTCCCGCGTTACCCGCTTCCAAAAACTTCTGAGGACCGTAAATGCGTTTGATCCTGTTGGGTGCCCCCGGCGCCGGCAAAGGCACGCAAGCCAAGTTCATCTGCGAAAAATTTGGCATTCCGCAAATCTCGACCGGCGATATGCTGCGCGCGGCCGTCAAGGCCGGCACGCCGCTCGGGCTGGAGGCCAAGAAGGTCATGGACGCGGGTGGACTGGTGTCCGATGACATCATTATCGGCCTGGTCAAGGACCGTCTTAAGCAATGCGATTGCGATCAGGGCTACCTGTTCGACGGCTTTCCGCGCACGATCCCGCAGGCCGAGGCGATGAAGGAAGCCGGCGTGGCGATCGATTACGTGCTGGAGATCGACGTGCCGTTCGACGCCATCATCGAGCGCATGAGCGGCCGCCGCGTGCACGTGGCGTCGGGCCGTACCTACCACGTCAAGTACAACCCGCCCAAGGTGGAGAACGTCGACGATGTGACCGGGGAAGCGCTGATCCAGCGCGAGGACGACAAGGAAGAGACCGTGCGCAAGCGTCTGGATGTCTATGCCACGCAGACGCGTCCGCTGGTCGACTACTACTCGGACTGGGCCGCCAACGGCGATGCCGGTGCGAGCGTTGCTCCGCCGAAGTACCGCAAGATCTCGGGCCTGGGCGACGTGGACAAGATCACCGCGAGCGTGTTCGAGGCGCTGAAGTAACAGGTAAGCCTGACGCGAACAGCAAAACGCTGAAACATCGCGCGCAAGTCGGGCGGGCGGGGCCCCGGAGCGGACCCCGGGACCGGTCCGTAGACGCATGCAGAAGGAAGGCGACCCCCAGGGTCGCCTTTTTCTTTTGGGCGACTCGCCGTAGAATCGCGCTAGTTCGAATTGACGTATACGTAAACGTAAAGTAACGAACATAAGGTGCCTGACCCCGGGCGCCAGATCCATCCACCAGAGAGCGAGAGGAAGACAACGGCATGGAAATCCAGGACAACGTATTTATCGTCACCGGCGGCGCATCGGGACTGGGCGCAGGCACGGCGCGCATGTTTGCCGAGAACGGCGGCAAGGTCGTGATCGCCGATCTCAACGAGAACGCCGGTCTGGCGCTGGCAAAGGAACTGGGGGGCGCCTTCGTGCGCTGCGACGTGACCTCGGAAGCCAATGGGCAGGCCGTGGTGACGGCGGCGCAGGCGATGGGGCGGCTGTCCGGGCTGGTCAACTGCGCGGGCATTGCCACCGCCGCCAAGACCGTCGGCAAGAACGGCCCGCATCCGCTCGACCAGTTCGAGAAGACCATCCGCATCAATCTGATCGGCACCTTCAACATGATCCGCCTGGCGGCGGCCGCCATGGTGCAGAACACCCCCGACGCCGAGGGCGAGCGCGGCGTGATCGTCAACACGGCCTCGGTGGCCGCCTATGACGGCCAGATCGGCCAGGCTGCCTATGCGGCGTCGAAGGGCGGTGTCGTGGCAATGACGCTGGCCATCGCGCGCGACCTGTCGCGTGATGGCGTGCGCTGCATGACCATCGCGCCGGGCATCTTCGAGACGCCCATGCTGCTGGGCATGCCGCAGGAAGTCCAGGATGCGCTCGGTCGCATGGTGCCGTTCCCGCCGCGGCTCGGCCGGCCCGCCGAGTACGCCAGGCTGGTGCGCGCGATCGTCGGCAACACCATGCTCAATGGCGAGGTGATCCGCCTCGACGGCGCGATCCGCATGCAACCGAAGTAGGCCCGCGAGACGCAACCTCAGCATCGAGGGGCGGCCGGGCCCGCTGCCCCGCTGCCCCGCTGCCCCGCTGCCGCTATGCTGCCGGCAGCAGCATGGTCAGCAGCGTACCCGGCGCAGCGGGCGGGACCAGCGTCAACTGCTCGAAATAGATCAGGCCGTGCGCCGGATGGTGAAAGCCGCGCCGTCCGCCCTCGCGTTCCTCGACATCCTGCGACTGCCAGGCCGCCCGGAACGCCGGGCTCTGCGCCATCAGCCATGCCACCAGCTCGCGCGTCGGCGCGTCGGCCGCGTGCCGCAGGCTGTGCACGCGAAACTCCGCCACCAGCCGCGCGGCGCGGTGCGGCCAGTCCTCCACCAACGCCTGCAGGCGCGGCGACAGGAACATCGCGCGCAGCAGGTTGCGGTCCTCGCTCGCTTCGTCGAGCCACCCGGTAAACAGCGCCGTCGCAGCCGGGTTCCACGCCAGCGCGGTCCATTGGCGGTCGAGCACATAGGCCGGGCCGGCGATGGCGCCCACGCTGCGCAGCAATACCGGCGGCACCGCCTCGTGTGCCTCGGCGCGCGGCGCGGGCTTGCCGGCCAATGCAAAAAGGTATGCGCGCTCGGCGCGCGACAGACGCAAGGCTTCCGCCAGGCTATCCAGCGCGCGCGCCGACATCGTGACCGGCCGGCCCTGCTCGAGCCAGGTTACCCACGTCGCGCTCAGTCCGGCCAGCTGCGCCACTTCCTCGCGGCGCAGCCCGGGCGTGCGCCGGCGCCGGCCCGGCGGCAGTCCAACCTCCGCCGGTGTGAGCCGCTCGCGATGGTTGCGCAGGAAGGTCCCGAGTTCCTCCGCAGGCGACGTGGCCGCAGCCGCGGCAGGCGGCGACGGTGTTTGGCTGGTGGCTGTCATACCAGGATAAATGAGTCAGTTGTACCGGGAAAACGTGCCATCTACAGTACGTGAGCCGCATCCCGCAGGCAACCCTTCCCACCTCTCGACCCGAAGCAGACCATGCAGCCCCAGCACGAACTTGCCGCCGCCCAGTTTGGCGCCACCGCCAACGCCTATCTCACCAGTGCCGTCCACGCAGAGGGCGCCGACCTCGAACAACTCAAGCAAGCGCTCGCTCACCTGAAGCCGGTCGCTCACAGTCGCGTGCTCGACCTGGGTTGTGGCGCCGGCCATGCAAGCTTCGCGGCCGCGACGATGGCCAACGAGGTGGTGGCCTATGACCTGTCGCCGCAGATGCTGGAGGTGGTCGCCGGCGCCGCCGGTGCGCGTGGCCTGACGAATATCCGCACCCAGCAAGGCGCGGCCGAGCAGCTGCCGTTTGCCGATGCCAGCTTTTGCGCGGTGGTCTCGCGCATGAGTGCCCATCACTGGCACGACGTGCCGGCCGCGCTGCGCGAGGTGCGGCGCGTGCTGAAGCCGGGCGGCAAGGTGGTACTGATCGATATCGCGGGTAACGAGGCAACGCTGTGCGACACCTGGTTGCAGGCGGTCGAGCTGCTGCGCGACCCGTCGCATATTCGCGACTACACGCCGGCGGAATGGCGCGCGATGTTCGAAGCGGCGGGATTCGATGTCACGCTGGCCCCGCGCTGGCAGATCGCGCTGGACTTCGACAGCTGGGTCGCGCGCATGCGCACGCCCGAGGTCGCCATCGCCGCCATTCGCCATCTGTGGAGCAAGGCGCCCGACGAAGTGCGCGCGCGCCTGCGCGTCCAGGCCGACGGCAGCTTTACGCTCGACGCGCTGATGCTGACCGCGACGCCGCAGCGCGCCTGAGCGCACTGCCTCGCATCTGGACATCGTGGGGGGCGCGCGTCCACCGATGTGGCCCCGCCGTGCCGCCCCCTTCCGTCCACCTGCGTGCCCCCGCGGCCGCCGGTGTGCAGACGCCAGCTATGCCGCCGCGGCCTCTCCTGGAATCGGCATGGCCTCCACCATCTGCCACACCGCCGCCGCGGCGGGTGACAACGAGCGATCCTCGCGGCGGACCATCACGATGCTGCGCTCCTCGCGCGGCACCAGCGGGCGCGACACCAGCGGCGACGCCGCCGGCAGCGGCAACGAGAACGACGGCAGCACGGACGCGCCGATGCCCGCCTCGACCATGCCGAACACGCTGGCCGAATGGCCCAGCTCCTGCACCACGTGCGGCGTCACGCCATGGCGCGCGAAGATGCGGTCGATCAGCGGACGGCTGCCCGAGGCGAAGTCGAGCAGGACCAGGCGCTGACCGTGCAAGGCGCTCCAGGGTACCGTCTCCGCCCGCGCCAGCGGATGGTCGCGGCGACAGACAAAACAGAACGGGTCGGTCGCCAGCGGTGTGATGGTCAGTCCCTCGCGCGCCATCGGATCGATCAGCACGCCGAAATCGACCGCGCCCGCGCGGATCTGTTCGAGGCCGTCGGCCTGGACATTGTCGCGAATAAACAACCGAATCTCGGGATACTGGGCGGCGCAGGCCGCTACATACATCGGCATCAGCCGCGCCGAGATCGTCGGCGCACTCGCGATTACCACCCTCCCCCGATAGCGCTCCCCGGATTGACGCGTCTCCTCGAGCGTGTCGTCGAGTTGGCCCAGCAGCCGCTCCAGCGCCGGCACCAGTGCCGTGCCGGCATCCGTCAGCACCACTTCGCGCGTGGTGCGGTCCAGTAACCGCACGCCAAGTGCCTCTTCCAGCTCCTGAACCCCACGACTGACGGCGGGTTGGGTCAGCCCGACCGCGTCCGCCGCACGGCTGAAGCTGCCATGCGCCGCCACTGCCAGGAAGACCCGCAACTGCCGCAAGGTGTAATTCATGCAATCAGAAAATTAATGAATGAAATAAATGAATTTGCATTCTAGACAATACAAGTGTCCAATACCAAGCGGAAACCCTTACGCACTATCCCTAGTCATGGCCACCCTCCTTGCACCTTTCAAAAAGGTCTACGACCTGATCGACGGCTTTGTCCTGATCATGCTGACCGCCATCATGATCGCGCTCGTCGCGCCCGAGATCGGTACCGGCGACGGTCCGCTCCATCTCGGCATCGTTACCAGCATCGGCGTCGCGCTCGTCTTCTTCCTGCACGGCGCCGCGCTGTCGCGCGACAAGCTCGTGGCCGGTGCGCGTCACTGGCGCCTGCATGTGTTCGTGCAGTCGTTCACGTTCATCGTGTTTCCGATCGTCGGTGTCGTCCTGATGCTGGCGCTGCGCAACGCGCTGCCGGCCGACCTGCTGCTCGGCGTGTTCTACCTGTGCGCGCTGCCGTCGACGGTCTCCTCGTCGGTGGCCATGACCTCGATGGCGCGCGGCAACGTGCCTGGCGCCATCTTCAACGCGACCATCTCGGGTCTGATCGGCATGGCCCTCACGCCGCTGCTGATGGGCCTCGTGATCAGCGCCAGCGGCGCCTCGATGCCGCTCGGCAAGGCCCTGATGGGTGTGGCGCTGCAGCTGCTGCTGCCGTTCGCGCTCGGCCAGGCCGCGCGTCCGCTGATCGGCAGCTGGCTCGCCAGGAAGAAGCACATCACCAACAAGGTCGACCGCGGCGTGATCGTGCTGATCGTCTACTCCTCGTTCTGCGATGCGACCGCCGCCGGCCTCTGGCACCAGTACCAGTGGCAGACCATCGGCGCCGTCATGGGGCTGGCCGCCGTGCTGCTGTTCGTGGTGCTCGGCACCACCACCTTTACCGCGCGCCGCTTCGGCTTCTCGGTCGAGGACGAGATCACCGCGGTGTTCTGCGGCTCCAAGAAGAGCCTGGCCAACGGCATCCCGATGGCCAAGATCCTGTTTGCCGGCCACCCGGCACTGGGCCTGCTGGTGCTGCCGCTGATGGTTTATCACCAGCTCCAGCTGATCGTCTGCTCGGTCATCGCGTCGCGCTACGCCAGCCGCGACGACGTGGTGCAAGGCCGCTCGACGGTGCGCGCCTGAGCGCCGTCACCCGTGCAATAAAAAAGGCAGCGCGATTTTTCGCGCTGCCTTTTTTTGCCTGCCAGTAACGCCATCCCACCACCCCTGTCGGGGCAAGCGCTATACCGACGGATTCTTCGACAGCGGCGGATTCCTGGCGAAGTAGGCCTTGATGCCGCGCAGGATCGCATTGGCGAGCTGGTCCTGGTGCGCGTCGTCGTTGAGCTTGCGCTCCTCTTCGGGATTGCTGATAAACGCGGTCTCGACGAGGATGGACGGGATATCCGGCGCCTTGAGCACGGCAAACGCGGCCTGCTCCACGCTGCCCTTGTGCAGCCGGTTGATGCCGCCGATCTCCTTGAGCACCGCATTGCCGACCTGCAGGCTGTCGTTGATCTGCGCGGTGGTCGACAGGTCGAGCAGCACGCGCGCGACCTGCGCATCCTTGTTGTTCATGTTGGTGCCGCCGATCAGGTCGGCCGCGTTTTCCTTGTTGGCCAGCCAGCGCGCGGCCGAGCTCGACGCTCCGCGCTCCGACAGCGCAAACACCGAGGCGCCGCGTGCCTCCGGCGAGAGGAAGGCATCGGCGTGGATCGACACGAACAGGTCCGCCTGCACGCGGCGCGCCTTCTGCACGCGCACGTTGAGCGGCACGAAGAAATCGGCGTCGCGCGTCATCATCGCGCGCATGTTGGGCTGCGCATCGATCTTGGCACGCAGCCGCTGCGCGATCTGCAGCACCACGTTCTTCTCGTGCGAGCCCGCGGCGCCGGTGGCGCCCGGATCCTCGCCGCCATGACCGGGATCGATCGCCACCGTCAGCAGCCGGCGCATCTTGAACTGGCTCGGCGGCGGCACGTTGGTCTGCGCCATCGGCGGCGGAATGGCCGGTGCCGCCGGTGCTGCCGGCGACGACCGGGATCCGTGCTCCGAGGCCGGCGGCCGTGGCTTGACGGCGGCCATCGGCGGTGTCTGCGGCAGCGCCGTGGTGCCGCTCGGAATCTGGTCCTTGTCCTCGAGCTTGCGCACGATCGCGCCGATCGCATCTTCCTCGGCCGTGGGCGGCGCCCCGGCTATGCCCGCGCTGCCCGAGGGCGGCTCAGAGGCGGCAAAGCGGCGCTGCTTGTCCTCGGTATCGCGCACGAGCTTCCATAACGGGTCGGGCGGGTTGACCGGGTACAGGTCGAACACGAGGCGGTTGCGATAGTCGCCGATCGGCGCCAGCGTGAACACCTGCGGCGAGACGTCTTCCTTGAGGTCGAACACGAGCCGGACCACGCGCGGCCGGTTCTGGCCCACGCGCACGGTCTGGATATAGGGGTCGTTGGGCGCGATCTTGGCGACGATCTCGCGCAGCGTCGGCGACAGGTCGAGGCCATCGATATCGACCACGAGCCGATCGGGATTGCGCACCATCTGGTGGGCCGCGGCCAGCGGCGCATCGGACTCGATGGTCACGCGCGTATAGTCCTCGGCCGGCCACACCCGCACCGCGACGATGCCCGCGCCAAACGCGATCTGCGGCCCCGCCAGCGTGAGCACCACGCCGCCGGCGCCGAGCTTCAGGCACTGCGCCATCCATTTGCGGCGCGCCATCAGAACGCTGTCGGCTCCATCGGATCCAGGGAGTCCCTCGGGACGGTCGGTGGCAATTCGCTTGATCAGCATGCGGTCAGCAGGGTGAGTCCAGTGGGAGTATAGGCGCGCAAGGTAGCCAGGCGGGCATCCGCGCCATCATTGGCACCGTCTGTCGCCGCAATCGGCGCCCGGTTGTCCGATTGGAGCAACACATGCAGGTCCGGTTCCCCGAGCAGCCGGCCGGCTTTCTCGGGCCACTCCACCAGATTGAAGGCGGGCTCGGCAAAACAGTCGCGAAATCCCGCATCGATCCATTCCTCGGGATCGGCAAAGCGATAGAGATCGAAGTGGTAGACCGTGAGCGGCGAGGCATCGGCGCGGGCCACCTCGTACGGCTCGCACAGCGTGTAGGTGGGGCTGCGCACCTTGCCGGCATGGCCGAGCGCCCGCAGCACCGCGCGCGAGAGCGTGGTCTTGCCGGCGCCGAGGTCGCCGGACAGCTGCACGTGGATGGTTTGCGGCGGCAGCGTGCGTACCGCACCGGCGAGCGCCGCACCGAACCGTTCGGTGGCGGCTTCGTCGGGCAGCAGGAGAATGCGTTCTTCGAGCAGGGGCATTGCGTACAATTCGGGGATGACCGAGCGAGCCGTATCCGCGCCAGCCACAGCGCCAGCGCCCCAGCCATCCGCCGCGGGGGGGAGCCCTGCCGCGGGCGCGGGCGCGGGCGTGGGCACCAACGCCAGCACCAGCGCCAGCGCCAACACCGACACCGACACCACCGCCAGCAACTTCGCCGCGCTGGTCGCGTCGATCCGCGCGTGGGGCGCCGAGCTCGGCTTCGATGCGGTCCGCATCGCCGACGTGGACCTCGGCCATGCCGAGGCGGGGCTGCTCGCATGGCTGGCTGCCGGCCATCACGGCGACATGGATTATATGGCGAACCACGGCACGCGGCGCGCGCGGCCGGCCGAACTGGTGCCCGGCACCGTGCGCGCGATCGTCGCGCGCATGCCCTATCTGCCGGCCAGCGGCCCGGCCGACTGGCGCGCGCACGAGTTCGCGCGGCTCGACGATCCCGCCACCGCCGCCATCTCGCTCTATGCGCGTGGCCGCGATTATCACAAGGTGCTGCGCGGCCGGCTGCAGCAACTGGCATCGCGCATCGAAGGCGCGCTCGGCGCCTTCGGCTATCGCGTGTTCACCGACTCGGCGCCGGTGATGGAAGTCGCCCTGGCGAGCCAGGGCGGCCTGGGCTGGCGCGGCAAGCATACGCTGCTGCTCGATCGCGAGGGCGGCTCGATGTTCTTCCTCGGCGAGATCCTGGTCGATATCCCGCTGCCTGCCGACCCGCCCGAGACACCCCATTGCGGCCAGTGCACGCGCTGCATCGACGTCTGCCCCACCGGCGCCATCCTGGCGCCCTACCGCCTGGACGCGCGGCGTTGCATCTCGTACCTGACCATCGAGCACAAGGGCGCGATCCCAGAGCCGTTGCGCGCACCGATGGGCAATCGCGTCTACGGTTGCGACGATTGCCAGCTGGCCTGCCCGTGGAACAAGTTCGCGCATCGCGCCACGCTGCCCGATTTCGACGTGCGCAATGGTTTCGACGCGCCCGACATGGTGGCCCTGTTCCTGTGGAGTGAGGAGACCTTCAACCGGCAACTCGAGGGCAGTCCGATCCGCCGCATCGGCCACGAACGCTGGCTGCGCAACCTCGCGGTGGGCCTTGGCAACAGCCTGCGCCAGGCGTCCGCCACCCCCGGCGCAGGCGCCCAGGCGCTCGCCGCGCGCATCCGCGCCGCCCTGCGGAGCCGCCGCGACGACGCCAGCGCCCTGGTGCGCGAGCACGTGGCATGGGCCCTGGCGCAGGACACCGCTAGCTGACCAGGGCCAGCCAGAGCGGCGTGGTGACGATGGCCGCCACCGTCATGACCGAGATCGTCGCCGCCACCAGCGGCCCGTTGCCCCCCATGCGCACGGCGAGGATATAGGCGCTGGAGGCGGTCGGCATCGAGGCATAGAGCACCACGATCTGGTACTGCAGCGTGGTCAGCGGCAGGTAGCGCCCCACCAGCCAGGCAAAACACGGCATGGCGAGTAGCTTGACGCCGGTCCACCATGCCATCGGTCCGGCCGCCGCGGTGGCGCCGGCGAGCTGCAGGCCCGCGCCGACGGTCATGAGGCCGAGCGCGGTCGAGGCCGATCCCAGGCGACCGAGGATCATGCCGACCACCTCGGGCGGATGCAGCCCGAGCAGATTGGTCACCAGCCCGCCCGCGGTGGCGAGGATGAGCGGATTGCGCGCGAGTTCGCGCAGCAGGCGCGATTCGCCATGACGCGCCAGCGCCCACACCGCCACCACGTTGCAGATGGGCACGGCGCAGCCGATCACCAGCGCCATCAGCGCCAGCCCCTCGTTGCCGCCGAGGCGCGCGGCCAGCGCGAGCGCGATATACGAATTGAAGCGAAAGGCGGTCTGCAGGCCCGAGGCGAAATCGATCGGATCCGGCCGCAATACCCATTTGACGAGATAGCCGCCCGCCATGCCGAAGGCGGTAGTGGCAAGCGCCAGCCCGAGCATGGCCGAAGTCGTGGACACATCGAATCTGGCGCTGTTGGTCGATTGCAGCAGCAGGGCCGGGAACAGCACGAAGTAGACCAGGCGCTCGATGCCCGCCCAGAACGCGCGGTCGAAGGGGGAATACCGCACCAGCAGCCAGCCGATCAGGATGAGGCTGAAGTCCGGGATCAACAACAGGGCAGATGACATGGGCGTTATTGTCGTGTCGTCTCGCGCGCACGTCCAGCGCGCGTCCAGCGCACTCCGGCGCGCGTGGGGCGTCCCCGGCGCCACGCCGCAAAGTGCGGCTTAGGGCAGATCCGGATGGGGATTGTCCGTGAAATAAGGCATGATGGCCTGCCAAGTTAACATCCGCCGGTCCGGCACGCCCGTGGCAGCCATGCAGTATCCGCACTCTTCCCGTCTGCGCTCCCCTACCCTCGCACGTCTCGTTCGCCTGGCCGCCTGCGGCTGCGCGGCCGCCGTGCTGGGCCTGGCTGCGCCCGCCATGGGCGGCGAGATCGAGGGCGTGCGCTTTGACGATGCCGCGCGCCTGGGCGGCAAGGAATTGCCGCTCAATGGCACCGGCGTGCGCGCGGGCTTTGTGATCAAGGGCTATGTGGCCGCGCTGTATCTGCCCGAGCGCGCGCGCAACGCCACCGTGGTGCTCGGCACCTCGGGACCCAAGCGGCTGCAGATCCGTCCGCTGCGCGAAGTGGGACCGGACGACTTTATCAAGTCGCTCAACGACGGCATCCGCGAGAACCACAGCGAACTGCAGCGCAGGATGCTGGCGGAGCGGCTCGCGCAACTGGCCCAGACCATGAACCAGGTCGGGCCCGCGCGGCGCGGCGACATCATCAATATCGACTTCACCCCGGACCACGGCACCATCGTGGCTGTCAATGGCATTCCACGTGGCCAGCCGATTCCGGGTGAGGACTTCTACCAGGCGGTGCTACGCATCTTCCTGGGCGAACACCCCGTGGACCGCGACCTCAAACGCGGACTGCTGGGCGACTGAACGCCCGTCGCCGGTGGCAAGCCCACCGGCGACGGCGTTGGCGGCGCTTACCCGCCGGGTGCTACCGCGCCCGGCTCCCGTATCTAGACCCGGAGACACCCTCTCATGCAAGCAGGCAGAACCGCTCTCACCCTGGCCCTCGCCGGTGCCACCCTCGCCTTCGCCTCCGTCGCGCAGGCGCAAAGCAACTACCCGACCAAGCCGATCCGGCTGATCATCCCGTTCGCGCCGGGCGGCACCACCGACATCGTCGGCCGTGGCGTGGCCGACCAGATGAGCCGCATCCTCGGCCAGGCCGTGGTGGTGGAGAACCGCGCCGGTGGCGGCGGCTCGATCGGCGCCGACGCGATCGCCAAGGCCCAGCCCGACGGCTATACCATCGGCATCTCGACGGTATCGACGATGGCGGTCAATCCCGCCTGCAATCCCAAGCTCTCGTACGACCCGATCAAGGACTTCAAGCCCATCACCAACGTGGCCAACGTGGCCAACGTGATCGCAGTGAACCCGAACTTCCCGGCCAAGAACTACAAGGAGTTCATCGCGGTACTGAAGGCCAATCCGGGCAAGTATTCGTACGCGTCGTCGGGCACCTGCGGTTTTGGCCACATGCTGGGCGAGCAGTTCAAGGTGTCGACCGGTACGTTTATCGTCCATATCCCGTACCGCGGCGCAGGCCCTGCGCTGAACGACGTGCTGGCGGGCCAGGTGCCGATCATGGTGGACAACCTGCCGTCGTCGATTCCCTACATCAAGGCCGGCAAGCTGCGTCCGCTCGTGGTGGCGTGGAACAAGCGCGTGGACGGACTGCCCGATGTACCGACCTTCGGCGAGCTGGGCCTCAAGGAGCCCAACGATCCGGCCTGGTACGGCCTGGTGGCGCCGGCAGGCACGCCTGACGACATCATCAACAAGCTCAACGCGGCCGCGGTGAAGGCGCTGCAGGATCCGGGCTTCCAGCAGCGCCTGCGCGCCGCCGGGGCCGAGCCGTCGGGCAACACGCCGGCCCAGCACGCCGCCGAGATCAAGAAGGAGTTCGACAAGATGCGCAACCTGGTGAAGGTGCAGAACATCAAGCTCGAGCAATAAGCGGCAACGCGTCGTATCCGGCCTGACCGCCCTATCGGGCGGCCGGCCCCCGCGCTACGCGCGCACCCGCACCGGGCGCGCGCGTAGCGCGACAACACACCGCACAAATGCCCCAACCAGGGCACCAGTCGGGCCCGCCCGAAGCACAACCGGGGCAGTCAGGCGCGGCGGACGCGGCCGCGACGGCAATTCGGCATAGAATCCAGTTCTCCGTATCTGCCGCCAGTCCCATGCCCGCCTCACCCACTCCATCCACGCCGTTCGATGCCATCCTGCCCGCGCCGTTCGGCATGGTCGGCGTGCGCACCGAGGGCGGCGCCGTGGCCGAGCTGGTCTACCTGCCCGACAGCTTCGAGGCGAAGGCCCCGGCCGACGCACTGACGCGGCGCGTGGCCGAGCAGCTCGACGCGTACTACGCCGATCCCGATACCGTCTTCGACCTGCCGCTGGCCCCGCGCGGTACCGCGTTCCAGCGCCACGTCTGGGATCAGATCTGCGCCGTGCCGCGCGGCGGACTGGCCACCTATGGCGCCATTGCCAGGACGCTGCGCAGCGTGCCGCGCGCGGTCGGCCAGGCCTGCGGACAGAACTGGTTTCCCGTGGTCATTCCGTGTCACCGCGTGGTGTCCGCGAGCGGACTCGGCGGTTTTGCCCACCACGGCGAGGAAGGCTTCCACCTCGGCGTCAAGCGCTGGCTGCTGCGGCACGAACGCGCCATGCTGCTATGAGCGGGGCGATGGCGGACCGCACGGTCGATGCCGCCGCGGCGGCGACCGACCTCGCGCTGGCTGACCTCGCGCTGGTCGATCGTTTCTGCGACGCGCTCTGGCTCGAGGACGGCCTCTCGCGCAATACCATCGACGCGTACCGGCGCGACCTCTCGATGCTGGCGCGCTGGCTGCATGAACAGGGACATGGCGCGCTGCTCGCGGTGGACGATACCCGGCTCTCAGCCTATTTTTCCGCGCGCCATATGGAAACGCGCGCGTCGTCGGCCAATCGGCGCCTGACCGTATTCCGCCGCTTTTTCCAGTGGGCGCTGCGCGAGCACATGGTGCAGGCCGATCCGTGCCTGCTGCTGCGCCCGGCCAAGCAGCCGCCGCGCTTTCCGAAGACGCTCACCGAGGCCCAGGTGGAGGCGCTGCTCGAAGCGCCGGACACCGACACGCCGCTGGGCCTGCGCGACCGCACCATGCTCGAGCTGATGTATGCGAGCGGCCTGCGCGTGTCCGAGCTCACGCAGATGAAAACGGTCGAAATCGGCCTCAACGAGGGCGTGGCGCGCGTGGTGGGCGGCAAGGGCAACAAGGAACGCCTGGTGCCGTTTGGCGCGCAGGCTGGCGACTGGCTGCGCCGCTACCTGGCGGAATCGCGCCCGGCGCTGCTGACGGGACGCGCATGCGACGCGCTGTTCGTCACGCAGCGGGGCGAGGGCATGACGCGCCAGGCCTTCTGGCACCTCATCAAGAAACATGCGCGCGACGCCGGCATCCATGCCCCGCTGTCCCCGCACACGCTGCGGCATGCGTTTGCCACCCATCTGCTGAACCATGGCGCGGACCTGCGCGTGGTGCAGTTGCTGCTGGGCCATGCCGATATCTCGACCACGCAAATCTATACCCACGTGGCACGCGAGCGCCTGCGTGAACTCCACCTGCATCACCATCCGCGCGGCTGACCCGCACGGCCCCTGTCATGAGCAAAGGCAAACATATCTCCGAGACCCCCGCCACGCAGTTCCTGCGGCAGCACGGCGTGACCTTCGGCGAGCATCCCTACGACTACGTCGATCACGGCGGCACCGGCGAATCGGCACGCCAGCTCGGCGTACCCGAGCACGACGTGGTCAAGACCCTGGTCATGGAAGACGAGCGCGCGCAGCCGCTGATCGTGCTGATGCATGGCGACTGTTCGGTCTCGACCAAGAACCTCGCGCGGCAGATCGGCTGCAAGAGCGTGCAGCCGTGCAAGCCCGAGGTCGCGCAGCGGCACAGCGGCTTCATGGTCGGCGGCACGTCCCCGTTCGGCACGCGCAAGAAGATGCCGGTCTACGTCGAGTCGTCGGTGCTCGCGCTCGACAGGATCTATATCAACGGCGGACGCCGTGGCTACCTCGTGAGCGTGGCACCCGAAGTGCTGACCCGCCTGCTCGCCGCCCAACCGGTGCAATGCGCGCTGCCCGACTGAGGCGGCACGCTACAATCGCGCCAGCTAAAAATACCTGTCCCCTGCAATGGTCAACCTGATATTCGCTGTCGTCGCCTACCTGATCGGGTCGGTGTCCTTTGCCGTCGTGGTGAGCAAGCTGATGGGATTGCCCGATCCGCACAGCTACGGCTCGGGCAATCCCGGCGCCACCAACGTGCTGCGCACCGGCAACAAGCGCGCGGCCATCCTCACGCTGATCGGCGACGCCGCCAAGGGCTGGCTCGCGGTGTGGCTCGCGCACAGGTTCGGCCCGGCCTACGGCGTGGGCGATGCCGGCATTGCGCTGGTCGCGGTGGCGGTGTTCCTCGGCCACCTGTTTCCGGTGTTCCACCGCTTTGCCGGCGGCAAGGGCGTGGCCACCGCGGCCGGCATCCTGCTCGCGCTCGACCCCGTCCTCGGCCTGGCCACGCTGGCTACCTGGGTGATCATCGCGTTCTTCTTCCGCTATTCGTCGCTCGCGGCGCTGGTCTCGGCGATCTTCGCGCCGTTCTTCCATGTGCTGATGTCCGGCGTGGATATCATCACGGGCGCGATCTTCGTGATCAGCGTGCTGCTGGTCGTGCGCCACCGTGCCAATATCGCCAAGCTGCTGGCCGGCAAGGAAAGCCGCATCGGCGACAAGAAGAAGGCTGGCTAGCCAACCACCGGCCCGAGGCGCGCGCCGCGTGCCTCAGGCCGCCTGCGCCAGCGCGGCGAACGGAAACACCATTTCCACGCGCAGTCCGCCTTCGGGCCGGTTGAGCAGGGTCAGCCTGCCGCCGGCCTGACGCACGAGCCGGTCCACGATCGCCAGGCCGAGCCCCGAGTGGGCATTGCCGCCGCGAGCC
The DNA here is from genome assembly GCF_049393815.1 of Cupriavidus sp. H19C3. Classification (NCBI taxonomy): domain Bacteria; kingdom Pseudomonadati; phylum Pseudomonadota; class Betaproteobacteria; order Burkholderiales; family Burkholderiaceae; genus Cupriavidus; species Cupriavidus sp. H19C3. The sequence continues at coordinate 3,858,808 of NZ_CP184985.1, read as the reverse complement.
GGATCGAGCCGGACAAACGGCAGCGTGACCCGCTCCATCGCCTCCTGCGGGAATGCCGCTGCCATGATCGTCTACGGTCAGGCACCAGCCCTCGTGCGTGCGCGCGGTGGCCACGCACACCGGTGGCGCGCCGTACGCGTACGCGTTGTCCACGAGATTGCTGACGATGCGGTCGAGCTGTGTGGCGATCATGCGGAAACCGTCGCCCGCGCCGAGCTCCAGCACCACGGTGCGGTCCTGCTCGGCCAGCGATGCGGCCAGCTCGGCGATACGCTTGTCCACCGGCACCGGCCGCGCGGTCGGCTCGCTGCTCTGCGCAAAGGTCAGAAACTGCTCGACGATGGCCGACATCGAATCGACGTCGCGCGTGACGCCGGCCGCCGCCTTCGGATCGGCCAGCATTTCGGCGCGCAGGCGCAGCCGCGCCAGCGGCGTCTTGAGGTCGTGCGCGATGCCGGCCAGCATGGTGTTGCGTTCCTGGTCGTTGCGCGCGAGGTCGGCCACCATGCGATTGAAACGCTCGATCAGCTGACGCAGCTCATGCGGCCCGCGTTCGCGCAGCGGCGACACGCTGTGCTGCCGCGACAGCCGCTCGGCCGCCTCGGCCATGTCGCGCACGGGCCGCTGGATCTGCCAGGCGACCAGCAGCGCAAACACGATGGCCACGCCCAGCACGAGCACCACGCCCGGCACCAGGCGGTTGTCGGGCGGGGGATTGTGCACCCACAGGATCGGCATGGCGATCCAGCGCGACCGGTTCGGCAGCTTGATCCACAGCCGCGGCGTGGCCTCGTCCTCGACGCGGATTTCGCTACCCGGTGGCAAGCGGCCGGCAAACTGGTCCACCAGCCGGCGCGGACGGCCGCCCTGGGGGATGGTGGAGAGCTCTTCGGCACGCGCGGCGTCGGCCACCTCGATCAGCGCGGGCAACGGCAGCGGCGGACGCGCGTCGAGCGCGCGTTCGATGCTGTGCAGCTGGAACAGCATCTGCTCGACCGAATAGTCGACCTGCTGCTGACGGCGATCCATGCGCAGGATCGCCAGCCACGAGAAATGACTGATCACCAGCACCGCCGCAATCAGCAGCGCCATGCGGCCGAACAGGGTATCGATCCTCAGCTTCATTGCGGAATGTCTTCGGCCTCGTCGGGGACGAACGTGTAGCCACGACCGCGCACGGTCTGGATATAGCGCGGGCGCTGCGCATCCTCGTCGAGCAGGCGCCGCAGGCGCCAGACCTGCACGTCGATGCCGCGGTCGCTGATGCCGCTGGCGGTGCCATACATCAGCTCGACGATACGCTCGCGCGACAGCACTTCCAGCGGATGCATCAGCAGCAGCTTGAGCAGCGCGAACTCGGTATCGCTGATGGACACGGACTGGCCGTTGCGTAACAGCGAGCGCTGGCGGAAATTCACGCGGAACGGCCCGAAGGCGATCGATTCGCGGTCCTCCGGCGCGGCCGCCGGGCGCGCCAGCTTGCGGCGCAGGACGGCGTTGATGCGTGCCAGCAGCTCGCGCGGCGAAAACGGTTTGCCCAGGTAGTCGTCGGCGCCGATCTCGAGTCCGACGATGCGGTCGATCTCGTCGCTGCGCGCGGTCAGCAGGATCACCGGGATATCGTCGTTCTTGGCGCGCAGGTTGCGCAGCGCGGTGAGGCCATCGACCTTGGGCATCATCAGGTCGAGCACGATCAGCGCGGGGCGCTCGCGTTCGAGGCGGGCCTGCAGGCCATCGCCGTCGTGCAGGACGGAAACCGCGAAACCCTGCTGGGTCAGGTACTCTCGCAACAGGTCGCGCAGTTCGGGATCGTCGTCGACGACGAGGATCTGGGTCGGCTGGTTGGTTCGCATAGGCACATGATAGTCAGGCCGGACGCGCGACAACGCGAATCGCGTCCGCCGTTTTGTTTCCGGAGGTTACACCCGGGCCGATCGTAACCCGCTGTAATAAAACGGCAAGCGCGGGAAACAGGTGCGGCAACGACGGCACATTATGCTTCGATCCAAGGCATGCGCGGCCACCGGCCATCATCGGCACCGCACGGCTTCCGCGTCGCGACGCCACCCCTCCCACCGAGCGGGCGCACAGGCAACGCGATACGGCATACTTCTGCAACTTCGCACACGTGGTCGCCCCGGAGCCTCGACAGGGCCAGCGCTGTAGGACGCTCCCGGACACTCCGATACGGCCGGTCGCCGATCGACGCCGGCTGCGGTGCGAATACCGTTGGCACGTCAATGTTTTACGTGCCGCTCCCAGGATCCCGGTCATGTCCCAACCCGAACACGGTCAAACGCCTCCCCCACCCACGCCGCCTTCGCCACCCGCATCCCAGCCACCCCGGCCCCCCCGGCAGCCTGAGGGACCGCGCGATTCCGCGCCCTCGTCGCGCCGCCGCACCTGGATCGCGGCCGCCGTGATCGTGGTGCTGGCCGGCGCTGGCTGGTACTGGTGGACTGGTCACCGGGCCGGCGCGGATATGGCAGCCGGTGGCAAGGCCGGCCCCGCCGGCGGCGCCAGCGGCGCCGGCGCGGGCCGCCGCGGCCCGGGCGGGCCCAATGCCATGCCGCGCTCGCCGGTGGTGGTAGCCACCGTGGCCCGCCGCAACATGGATGTGGTGCTCAACGGTCTCGGCAATGTCACGCCGCTGGCCAACGTGACCGTGCGCGCGCAGGTGTCGGGCCCGCTCGTCAAGGTGCTGTTCCGCGAGGGCCAGATGGTCAAGGCCGGCGACGTGCTGGCCGAGATCGACCCGCGCCCGTTCCAGGCCACGCTCGACCAGGCCGTGGGCCAGCTGGCGCGCGACCAGGCGCTGCTGCAGAACGCGCGCCTCGACCAGAAGCGCTACCGGACCCTGCTGCAGCAGGACTCGATCTCGAGCCAGCAGGTCGACACCCAGGACGCGCTGGTGCGCCAGTACGAAGGCGCGGTCAAGACCGATCAGGGCAATGTCGACAACGCCCGCATCCAGCTCGGCTACACGCGCATCGTGGCGCCGGTGTCGGGACGCATCGGCCTGCGCCAGGTCGACGCCGGCAATATCGTGAATACCGGCGACACCAACGGCATCGCGCTGATCACGCAGATCCAGCCGATCACCGTGCTGTACACCATTCCCGAGGACAACCTGCCGCAGGTGCTCAAGCGACTCAACGCCGGCGAGAAGATCCCCGTGCAGGCATGGGACCGGCAGGCCCGCAACCGCCTGGCGGAAGGCATCCTGCTGACCACCGACAACCAGATCGACGTGACGACCGGCACCGTCAAGCTCAAGGCCGAGTTTGCCAACAAGGACGGCATGCTGTTCCCGAACCAGTTCGTCAATGTGCGCACGCGCATCGATACGCTCGAGGATGCCACCGTGATTCCCGTCGCGGCCATCCAGCGCGGCCAGCAGGGTACCTTCGTCTACGTGGTCGACGACAACGGCACGGTGCGCGTGCAGACCGTGATGCTGGGCCCGAGCGACGGCAGCCATACCGCCGTGACCAAGGGACTGGAGCCAGGCCAGCGCGTGGTGGTCGACGGCGCGGACCGGCTCAAGGAAGGCATGACCGTCGAGGCGGTGGACCCGGCCGCGCGCGCCGCGCAGCTGGTGCCGGCCAGCCAGCCGCGCGCGCGCGGGCGGCGCCACGGCGAGGGCGGCGGCAACTGGGGGAGGGGCCAGCGGGGCCCATGGCGGCCCGCGCGGCAGCGCCGGTAGCGGTGGCGCCAGTGCGCCCGCGGCCGAGGCGCGGCGCCAGCGCGATGCCGATGTCACCGGCGACCCCACCCGGAACACGCCCGCCAATCCCGCCGGCAATGTCGGCCAGCGCCCGCAGCAATAAGCGGCGCGCCCAGCCAAGGAGTCGAAAAGCGGCATGAATCCGTCACGCATCTTCATCGAGCGGCCGGTCGCCACGGCGCTGCTGATGCTCGCCATCCTGCTGTCCGGGCTGGTGGCATTCCGCCTGCTGCCGCTGTCGGCGCTGCCGGAGGTGGACTACCCGACCATCCAGGTCACCACGCTCTATCCAGGCGCGAGTCCGGACGTGATGACCTCGTCGGTGACCGCGCCGCTCGAACGCCAGTTCGGCCAGATGCCGGGCCTCAAGCAGATGTCCTCGTCGTCCTCGGGCGGCGCCTCGGTCATCACGCTGCAGTTCGAGCTCTCGCTGTCGCTCGACGTCGCCGAGCAGGAAGTCCAGGCCGCGATCAACGCCGGCAGCAACCTGCTGCCGGCCGACCTGCCCGCGCCGCCGGTCTACAGCAAGGTCAATCCAGCCGACGCGCCGATCATGACGCTCGCCATGACCTCCGACACCCTGCCGCTGATCAAGCTGCAGGACATCGTCGATACGCGCGTGGCCGCCAAGATCTCGCAGATCCAGGGCGTGGGCCTGGTCACCATCAGCGGCGGGCAGCGGCCGGCCGTACGCATCCAGGCCAATCCCACCGCGCTGGCCGCGCTCGGCATGTCGATCGACGACCTGCGCACCGCGATCGGCAGTGCCAACGTCAATGGCGCCAAGGGCAGCTTCGACGGTCCGGCGCGCGCCTCGACCATCGACGCCAACGACCAGCTGCGCTCGGCCGACGAGTACAAGCAGATCATCATCGGCTACCAGAATGGCGCGCCGATCCGCATCACCGACGTGGCCGACATCGTCGATGGCCCCGAGAACGCGCGGCTGGCGGCATGGGCCAATGCCAGGCCGGCGATCGTGGTCAATATCCAGCGCCAGCCCGGCGCCAACGTGATCGAGGTGGTGGACCGCATCAAGACGCTGCTGCCGCAGTTGCAGGCCGCCCTGCCGGCCTCGGTGCACGTGCAGCAGCTGACCGACCGCACCACCACCATCCGCGCGTCGGTGGCCGACGTCGAATTCGAGCTGCTGCTGGCCGTGGCGCTGGTGGTGATGGTGATCTTCGTCTTCCTGCGCAATGTGCCGGCCACCATCATTCCCGGCGTGGCGGTACCGCTTTCGCTGGTGGGTACCTTCGGCGTGATGTATCTCGCCGGCTTCTCGATCAACAACCTCACGCTGATGGCGCTGACCATCGCGACCGGCTTCGTGGTGGACGACGCCATCGTGATGATCGAGAACATCATGCGCTACATCGAGGAAGGCGACTCGCCGATGGCGGCGGCGCTCAAGGGCTCGAAGCAGATCGGCTTCACCATCATCTCGCTGACGTTCTCGCTGGTGGCCGTGCTGATTCCGCTGCTGTTCATGGGCGACGTGGTGGGGCGGCTGTTCCGCGAGTTCGCCATCACGCTGGCGGTATCGATCCTGATCTCGGCGGTGGTCTCGCTGACGCTCACGCCGATGATGTGCGCGCGCCTGCTGCGCCATGTGCCCGAGGAGAACCTGTCGCGCTTCCACCAGGCCACCGGCCGCTTCTTCGACAGCGTGATCGCCCGCTACGGCCGCGCGCTGGAATGGGTGCTGGCGCGCCAGACCGCCACGCTGATCGTGGCCATCGGCACGCTGGTGCTGACCGGCCTGCTCTACCTCGTGGTGCCCAAGGGTTTCTTCCCGACCCAGGACACCGGCGTGATCCAGGCCATTACCGAGGCCGCGCAGACCACCTCGTTCACCGCCATGGGCCGCAAGCAGGAGGCCGTGCAGAAGGTCATCCTCGAGGACCCGGCGGTGGCCAGCGTGTCGTCGTTCATCGGCGTGGATGGCACCAACACCACGCTCAACGCGGGCCGCATGCTGATCAACCTCAAGCCGAAGGACGAGCGCGACAGCATGAACGTGGTGATGGACCGCCTGCAGGAGGCCGCGCAGAAGCTTGGCGGCATCTCGCTCTACATGCAGCCGGTGCAGGACCTGACCATCGAGGACCGCGTCTCGCGCACGCAGTACCAGTTCACCGTGGAAGACCCCGATCCCGCCGTGCTGGCCGACTGGGTACCGAAGCTGGTGGACCGGCTGCGCCAGGAGCCGGAACTGCGCGACGTGACGAGCGACCAGCAGAACAATGGCCTGCGCGCGTACGTCGAGATCGATCGCGATGCCGCCGCGCGCTTCGGCATCACTACCGCGGTGATCGACAGTGCGCTGTACAGCGCCTTCGGCCAGCGCCTGGTATCCACCATCTTCACGCAGGCGAGCCAGTATCGCGTGGTGCTGGAGACCATGCCGCAGTTCCGCACCGGGCCGCAGTCGCTGTCCGAGCTGCGCCTGCCGTCGTCGTCGGGCGGCCAGGTGCCGCTGGGTTCGATCGCGCGCATCAGCGAGCGGACCGGCCCGCTGGTGATCAACCACCAGGGCCAGTTCCCGGCCGCGACCATCTCGTTCAACCTCGCACCCGGCGCGTCGCTCGGCGCCGCGGTGGAAAAGATCAAGCGCGTCGAGCAGGAAATCGGCCTGCCGATCTCGATGGCGACCGAATTCCAGGGCGCCGCGCTCGCGTTCAGCGCCTCGCTGTCCAACACGCTGTGGCTGATCCTGGCCGCCGTGATCACCATGTATATCGTGCTCGGCGTGCTGTACGAGAGCACCATCCATCCGGTCACGATCCTGTCGACGCTGCCGTCGGCCGGCGTGGGCGCGCTGCTGGCGCTGCTGATCGCGCGCCAGGACCTTGGCATCATCGCGATCATCGGCATCATCCTGCTGATCGGCATCGTCAAGAAGAACGCGATCATGATGATCGACTTCGCGCTCGAGGCCGAACGCGAGGGCGGCATGGCGCCGCGCGACGCGATCTTCCAGGCCTGCCTGCTGCGCTTCCGCCCGATCCTGATGACCACCATGGCGGCCCTGCTCGCCGCGCTACCGCTGATGCTCGGCACCGGTATCGGCTCGGAACTGCGGCGGCCGCTCGGCGTGACGATGGTCGGCGGCCTGCTGGTGAGCCAGGTACTGACGCTGTTCACCACGCCGGTGATCTACCTCGCGTTCGACCGCGTGGCCATGCGCCTCAACGACTGGCGCCGGCGCAGGTTCGGCGACCCGGAGCACGGCGACCATGGTGACCATGGCGATGCCGGCGACGGCGGCCATGGCAGCGGCGCGCCACGTCCACAGGAGCCGCACGCCTGATGAACCTGTCGGCCACCTTCATCCATCGTCCGGTTGCCACCGCGCTGCTCACCATCGGCATTCTGCTGGCCGGTCTGGCGGCGCTGCGGCTGCTGCCGGTCTCGCCGCTGCCGCAGGTCGACTTTCCGACCATCTCGGTGTCGGCATCGCTGCCGGGCGCTAGCCCCGAGACCATGGCGGCCACCGTGGCCACGCCGCTCGAACGCGCACTCGGCACCATCGCCGGCGTCAACGAGATCACCTCCACCAGCTCGCTCGGCTCCACGCGCGTGACGCTGCAGTTCGACCTCTCGCGCAATATCGACGGCGCCGCGCGCGACGTGCAGGCGGCCATCAACGCGTCGCGCGCGACGCTGCCCACCAGCCTGCCCAACAACCCGACCTATCGCAAGGTCAACCCGGCCGACGCGCCGATCATGATCATCGCGCTGACCTCGCCGACCATGACGCGCGGACAGCTCTACGATGCGGCCTCCACCATCCTCGCGCAGAAGCTGTCGCAGGTGGAAGGCGTCGGGCAGGTCACGATCGGCGGCTCGTCGCTGCCGGCCGTGCGCGTCGAGCTGAATCCGACCGCGCTCAACAAGTACGGCATCTCGCTCGAGGATGTGCGCAACACCATCAGCGCGACCAACGCCAATCGTCCGCTCGGCGTGCTCGAGAACGACCGCAACAACTGGCAGGTCTACGCCAACGACCAGGCCATGGCAGCCAGGGACTACATGCCGCTGATCGTGCGCTACGCCACGCCGGGCACGTTCTCGTCGGCTTCGGCCGGGGCGCTGATCGCCAGCACCGCCAATGCCGCCGCCGGCGGCAACGTCAGCACCAAGACCGTCAATGGCGTGACGACCACCACGCTGACCACCAGCAGCGGCACCACCACCATCACCACGGGCGCCACCGGCGGCAACAACGGCAACAGCGGCCCCAATGCATTCGCGGTGCCGGTGCGCCTGTCGGACGTGGCCACCGTGACCGACTCGGTGCAGGACATCCGCAACGCGGGCTCGGCCAACGGCAAGCCGTCGGTACTGCTGGTGCTCAACCGCTCGCCCGGCGCCAACATCATCGAGACCGTCGACCGCGTCAACGACATCCTGCCGCAGCTGCGCAAGATGATCCCCGCCAATATCTCGATGGACGTGATGCTGGACCGCACGCCTACCATTCGCGCCTCGCTGCGGGAAGTCGAGCACACGCTGATGATCTCGGTGGCGCTGGTGATCATGGTGGTGTTCCTGTTCCTGCGCAACGTGCGCGCCACGCTGATTCCCAGCGTGGTGGTACCGGTCTCGCTGGTGGGCACGTTCGCGGTGATGTACCTCGCCGGCTTCTCGCTCAACAACCTGTCGCTGATGGCGCTGACCATCGCCACCGGCTTCGTGGTCGACGATGCCATCGTGGTGCTCGAGAATATCTCGCGCCATATCGAGGACGGCATGAAGCCGCTCGCCGCCGCCTTGCGCGGCGCGCGCGAAGTGGGCTTTACCGTGCTGTCGATGAGCCTGTCGCTGATCGCGGTATTCATTCCGCTGCTGCTGATGGGCGGCATCGTCGGCCGCCTGTTCCAGGAGTTCGCCATCACGCTGTCGGTGGCGATCCTGGTTTCGCTGGTGGTCTCGCTGACCACCACGCCGATGATGTGCGCGCGGCTGCTGCGCCCGGTGAAGGAGGAGAAGCGCGGCCGCTTCTACCAGGCGAGCGAGCGCGTGTTCGACTGGATGCATGCGGCGTACGCGCGCTCGCTCGCGGTCGCGCTGCGCCACAGCCTGCTGGTGTGGCTGGTGCTGCTGGCCACCATCGTGCTCAACGTCTACCTCTACGTGATCGTGCCCAAGGGCTTCTTCCCGCAACAGGACACGGGCCGCCTGATCGGCTTTATCCGCGCCGACCAGGCCACCTCGTTCCAGGCCATGCGCACCAAGCTCGACAACTTCATCGCAATCGTGCGGGCGGACCCGGCCGTGGTCAACGTGACCGGCTTCACGGGTGGATCGCAACGCAATACGGGCCAGATGTTCGTCACGCTCAAACCGCTGTCCGAGCGCAAGGCAAGCGCGGATGCGATCATCGCGCGGCTGCGCGGCAAGCTGGCCAGGGAACCGGGTGCCAACCTGTTCCTGGTGCCGGTGCAGGACATCCGCATCGGCGGCCGCCAGAGCAGCTCGCAATACCAGTTCACGCTGCAGTCCGACGATCTGGAGACCCTGCGCGCATGGGAACCCAAGGTGCGCGCGGCCATCTCCAACATCAAGGGCATCGAGGACGTCGACACCGATACCAACGACAAGGGCCTGCAGACCTCGGTGATCATCGATCGCGATACCGCCTCCAGGCTCGGCGTGACCGCGCAGCAGGTGGACGCGGTGCTCAACGACGCGTTTGGCCAGCGGCTGGTGTCCACGATCTACCATCCGCTCAACCAGTATCGCGTGGTGATGGAGCTGAGCCAGGAGTACCTGCAGAGTCCGCACGCGCTGCAGGACATCTACGTCGTGACGGGCGGCGGCAAGCAGGTGCCACTGTCCGCGTTCGCGCGCGTGGTGCCCACCAGTACCCCGCTCGGCGTCAATCATCAGGGCCAGTTCGCCGCCTCGACCATCTCGTTCAACCTGGCCGAGGGATTTTCCCTGTCGCAGGCGACCGATGCGATCCGCGACGCGATGGCGCGCATTGGCGCGCCCGAAACGCTGCAGGCCAACTTCCAGGGCGGCGCCAAGGCCTTCCAGGACTCGCTCAAGAGCCAGCCGATCCTGATCCTGGCCGCGCTGATCACGATCTATATCGTGCTCGGCATCCTGTACGAAAGCTACGTGCATCCGCTCACGATCCTGTCCACGCTGCCGTCGGCTGGCGTGGGCGCGCTGTTGGCCCTGCTCGCATCGAAGACCGAGTTCAGCATCATCGCGCTGATCGGCGTGATCCTGCTGATCGGCATCGTCAAGAAGAACGCGATCATGATGATCGACTTTGCGATCGACGCCGAGCGGCGCGAAGGCCTGTCGCCGCGCGACGCCATCCACCGCGCCTGCCTGCTGCGCTTCCGCCCGATCCTGATGACCACCATGGCCGCGCTGCTGGGCGCGATTCCGCTTGCCCTCGGCCGCGGCGACGGCGCCGAGTTGCGCGCCCCGCTCGGCATTTCCATCGTGGGCGGCCTGCTGGTGAGCCAGCTGCTGACGCTCTATACCACGCCGGTGGTCTACCTGACCCTCGACCGCTGGCGCCTGAAGGTACAGGGATGGCGCGCGCGCCGCCAGCGCGGCACCGGCGCCGCGCCACGACTCGAACATTGATGCGACTCATGACCCGACGCATGACCCAGATGCAACGCTCCCCCGCCTTACGGGTGGCCGCCCTCGCAGCCGCGCTGCTGCTGGCCGGCTGCGCCGTCGGCCCCGACTACCAGCGCCCCGATGCACCGACCTCGGCCGCCTTCAAGGAGGCCAGCGCCGACATGCCCGCGTGGGCCGGCGCATGGAAGCCCGCGGAGCCGCAGGACCAGGTCGCGCGCGCGGACTGGTGGCGCGTGTTCAACGACCCCGATCTCGACACGCTGATGGCACAGGTGCGCATCTCCAACCAGAACATCAAGGCGGCCGAGGCCCAGTACCGCCAGGCCGTGGGCGCGCTGCGCGCCGCGCGCGCGGGCTTCTTCCCGACGCTCGACGGCAGCGCCAGCGCATCGCGCTCGGGCAGCAGCAACAGCAGCCAGGCCGGCAATATCCGCAATGGCCAGAGCATCACGTTCTCGGCCAACTGGGAAATCGACGTGTGGGGCCGCGTGCGGCGCCAGGTGGAAAGCAGCACGGCCAGCGCGCAGGCCAGCCAGGCGGACCTCGCCGCGGCGCTGCTGTCGACCCAGTCGACGCTCGCGCAGAGCTACTTCCTGCTGCGCATCGCCGATGCCCAGCGTGCGCTGCTCGACCGCACCGTGGCCGATTACCAGAGGTCCCTGCAGCTCGTGCAGAACCAGTATGCGGTGGGCACCGCGCAGCGCTCCGATGTGCTGCAGTCCGAAACCCAGCTCAAGTCGGCGCAGGCGCAGCAGATCGATATCCAGATCACGCGCGCGCAGCTCGAACACGCCATCGCGGTACTGATCGGCCGCTCGCCCTCGGAACTGACGCTGTCCGCCATCGACTTCGACGATGCGCTGCCGCGCGTACCGGTGGCGGTGCCGTCGCAACTGCTGGAGCGCCGCCCCGACATCGGCGCCGCCGAGCGCCGCATGGCGGCCGCCAACGCCGAGATTGGCGTGGCGCAGGCCGCGTACTATCCCACGCTGTCGCTGTCCGCCACCGGCGGCCTGACCGCCGCCACGCTCGCGCGCTGGCTGTCGCTGCCCGACCGCATCTGGTCGTTCGGTCCGTCGCTGGCCGGTGCCATCTTCGACGGCGGCCTGCGCAGCGCCAACAAGGCCCAGGCGGTGGCGGCGTACGACCAGACCGTGGCCAACTACCGGCAGACCGTGCTCAATGCGTTCCAGGAGGTCGAGGACAATCTTGCCGCCGCGCGGCTGCTGGAGCAGGAAAGCGTGGTGCAGAACGACGCGCTGCGCTCGGCGCGCGAGGCGCTGGCGCTCGTCAACAACCGCTACAAGGCCGGCACCGCGGCCCTGCTCGATGTGCTGACGGCGCAGACGGCGGCCTACACCGCGGAACGTACGGCGCTGTCGATCACGGGCCGGCAGTACACCACCGCGGTGATCCTGATTGCGGCGCTGGGCGGCGGCTGGCATGCTGGCGAAACCGATAACGGGACCGCTATCGCGAGCGATACCATGGGCAATACCGCGTCTGCTACCGCGTCTGCTACCGCGTCCACTACCGCCACCGCCACCGCGACCGCGACCGCCACCGATACCGATACCGATACCGCGCGCGCGACGCGGGGCGCGGCGGTCAAGCCCTGAGTCCGCTCACGCGGCGACGTCGCGGCGTCCCTCCGGCACCGGCAGCGGCTGCTGCCTGACTCGCTCGCGCAGCCAGGTGGCGGCCTTGCCGAGCGGACGCTGCTTGTGCCACACCAGCTCCATCGCCACCGGCCAGTCCTGCTCCTGGAAGGCCAGCTTGGGCGATACCAGCTGCGCCGCCGCCGGCGAGTTGGCGGCCACGTGCCACGGCACGAAGGCCCAGCCCAGCCCGCGCTTGACCAGTTCGACGATCACCCACTGGCTCTCGACCCACCAGACGTCGGCCGCGACGCGCAGGCGCTTCTTCTCCTCGCTGTCGCTGCGGGTGGCCACCATCAGTTGCCGGTAACGCTTGAGCTCCTCCCAGTCGACCCGCGGCTGCGCGGCGAGCGGGTGATCGGGCGCGCAGATGATCGGCATCGGCACCCAGCCGAGCGCATGAAACGCGAGTTCGGGCGGCAGGATTTCCTGGCGCCACATGATGCCAAGGTCCGCGCACTGGCCCAGCACAAGGCGGCTCACGTCCTCCATCAACGGAAACAGCAGCTCCAGTTCCACGGCCGGAAAGCGCCGCGAGAATTCTTCGAGCAGCACGCCCAGCACTTCCTCGGGATACAGCTCGTCCACCGCGAGCACGAGGCGCGTTTCCACCCCCTCGCCCAGGCTCTTGGCCACCCCGCGAAAATGCTCGCAGCGCTCCAGGATCACGCGCGCCTCCGCCAGCAGCCGCTCGCCCGCCGCGGTCAGCACCGGGTAGCGCGCGCGGCGATCGAACAACGCGTTGCCGAGGTCGATTTCCAGATTGGCCACGGCGGCGCTGACCACCGACTGCGCCTTGCCAAGCCGGCGCGCGGCGGCGGAAAACGAGCCGGTCTCGGCGGCAGCGACAAAGGCCTGCAACTGGTCCAGCGATAGGCTCATGGCGGCTCCCAACGTCCATCCATCGGATAAACCGATAGTATCCAACTTGGCAATAGCACTCCAGCAGATAGACTTGCGGCATTGCGATTGCAGGAGAGCATCATGCGTACCACGGGAGACCGCATCCGACATGCCATCGGCTTCGAGCTGATCGGCCTGATGGCCTTTGCGCCACTGGCCAGCTGGGTGTTCGGCTTCGCGCTTCACCAGATGGGGCTGATCGGGGCGGTCGCGTCGCTGATCGCGGCCGGCTGGAATTACGTCTACAACCTGATGTTCGACAAGACCATGCTGCGGCTGCGCGGCGAGGTCCACAAGACCCCGGCGATCCGGGTGCTGCACGCGATCCTGTTCGAGGGCGGCCTGCTGATCGTGTTCCTGCCCTCGGTGGCGTGGTATCTCGATATCAGCCTGTTCGACGCGTTCGTGATGGACATCGCGGTGGCCGGCTTCTACATGGTCTACGCGCTGATCTACAACTGGGCCTACGACCTGGTGTTTCCGCTGCCGCGTCATGCGCCGGACGCGAGCAATACCGCGCTTGGGACCCAGACGGCACCACGCCAATGCCCGGAGTAAGCGCGCGGTGCGGCGTGATGCCGACTTCGCCGGCAAATTAAGCCCGTAACGCCTCACTCCACGTCATCCGCGCCGCACACGGCATGCGTTAACATCGTCGCCATGCCTAATCGTCACCTGCCGCCGCTCGCCCTCGTTGTCACCCTTGCCGCCGCGCTCGCGGCCGGTCCCCTCGCCCACGCCAAACCCGCACGATCCGCCAAGTCCCATGCGGCGAAGGCAGCGGTGGCGAGCGCCGCCCCGGGCCGAGCCGCACGCCCCGCCGCGGCCGAACGGGTCGCCGCGATCGATCCCGCCGCCTTGCGCGCGGGCCTGCCCGCCACCGTGTTGACCGCGCTGCGGCGCGCCAATGTGCCGCTCTCGGCAGCCAGCTTCTACGTCGTCAAGGTCGGCGCGCCGTCCGCGCGCGCGAGCTGGAACGCCCAGCAGCCGATGAACCCGGCCTCGACCATGAAGGTGGTCACCACCTTTGCCGGCCTGCAGTTGCTCGGTCCCGACTATCGGTGGCAGACCTCCCTCTATGCCGATGCGGCGCCCGAACCCGATGGCACGCTCAACGGCAACCTCTATCTGCGCGGCCACGGCGATCCCAAGCTCGTGCCCGAAGAAATGGCCAAGCTGGTGTCGCAGGCGCGCCGCTACGGCGTCAGCAACATCAACGGCGATCTGGTGCTGGACCGCAGCTACTTTGCGGACGGCCTCGACGGCAACGGCACCATCGACGGCGAAACCACGCGCGCCTACAACGTGAGCCCGGACGCGCTGCTCTACTCGTTCAAGACCCTCTCGTTCACCATCAGTCCCGATCCCGCCACGCGCTCGGTCGCGGTGTCGGTCACGCCGGCGCTGGCGCAACTGCGCGTCGACAACCGCCTGACGCTGCGCAACGGCCGCTGCGGTGACTGGCGCACGGGCGCGAACCCGGCCATCATGCCGCAACCCGACGGCACCGTCGTGGCGTCTTTCGACGGCAGCTATTCGACGGACTGCGGCGAGCATGTCGTCAACCTCGCAACGCTGTCCCACAGCGATTTCATCTGGGGCGGCTTTGTCGCCGAATGGCAGCGCGCGGGCGGTACCTTCGCCCATCCGCCCGGCGTGCGCGCTGGCAAGGTGCCGCGCAACGCGATTCTGCTGGCGCGGCACTACGGCGAACCGCTGGCCGATATCGTGCGCGATATCAACAAGTTCTCGAACAACGTGATGGCGCGCCAGCTGTTTCTGACCATCGGCGCGGAGATCGATCGCAGCGGCCCCGCCAGCACGGCGCGCTCCGCCCGCGTGATCCAGCGCTGGCTGTCGCGCCAGGGACTCGACATGCCGGACCTCGTGCTCGAGAACGGATCGGGGTTGTCGCGCGACGAGCGCATCAGCGCGTACGACATGGCACGCCTGCTGCAGCAGGCGCTGGCCAGCAATGTCGGCAATGACCTGATCGATTCGCTGCCGATTCTCGGCGTCGACGGCACGCTGCGCAACCGACTGACGCGCGCGCATGCGGCCGGCAATGCGTACCTCAAGACGGGCACGCTGCAGGATGTGCGGGCGCTCGCCGGCTATGTCGACGCGCTCAATGGCGACCGCTACGTGGTGGTGGCCTATATCAATCATCCCAACGCTTCCGCCGCGCAGGAAGCGCACGATGCGTTGATGCAATGGGTGTATCGCGGCGCGCCGTGAGGTCAGGCGAGGCGGCGAGGATGCCCGTGGGGTGGGCTCAGGGGCGCAGTGAGGGGCGCAGTGAGGGACGCAGTGAGGGACGCAGTAAGGGACGCGCTGAGAGACGCACCCGGCGCTGCGCCAGGGACGCTGCCGGCGCGCGGCCGGCTCAGGCTTCGAACGCGGCCGCGGCGCGCCCCAGGCGGTCGCGCACCCCATCCCAGGCATGGCCCTCGGGCACCGGCTCGAACACGAGCCGCGCGAAGCCCTCCTTGTCCAGGCGGCGTAGCAGGCGATAGAGTTCGCGCGCATAGGCTTCGGGCGTGGCCGGTGCCGGCACGAATTCGCATCGCGCATCGTGCCCCTGCGGCGCGGCCGCGGCGACCCACGCCAGGCGTCCATCCGCAGGCAGGCTGGCGAGATAGGCCGGCAAGGCCGACGCCGCGGCCAGCACCAGCGGCGTGCGCGGCGCGTAATGCGCGCGGAGCGTGCCCGAGGCACGCGGCGCGGCCGCATCGGGCGGCAGCGGCGCGGTACCCAGCACCGCCGCCATCATCGCCGGCGTGATCGCCCCCGGACGCAGCAGCACCGGGCCGATGCCCTGGTCGAGGCGCGACAGATCGACAATGGTCGACTCGATGCCGACATCGACGCCATCGCCTTCGAGCACATAGACGGCATCGCCGAATTCGTCGCGCACATGCTGCGCGGTGGTCGGGCTCACCTGCCCGAACTTGTTGGCCGAGGGCGCCGCAATGCCACCCCGGCCACGGCGAAAGCGCGACAGGAGCGCCTGCGCGACCGGATGCGACGGGCAACGCAAGCCCAGGCTGTCCTGCCCGCCCGCCACCGCGGCGGGAATATGCGCGGCACGCTTGAGAATCAGCGTCAGCGGACCGGGCCAGAAGGCGTCGATCAGTTGCCGCGCGGCTTCCGGCACCTCGTCGGCCCAATAGCCGATATCGGCGCCGTCCACCACATGCACGATCACGGGATGATTCGACGGCCGCCCCTTGGCGGCAAAGATGCGCGCCACCGCCTCCGGGTTCTCGGCATCGGCGCCAAGACCGTAGACCGTCTCGGTGGGAAACGCCACCAGTTGGCCAGCTTCGAGCAGACGGACGGCTTCGTCGAGTTCGGCGGCCGTGGGGAGACGGGAAGACATCGCGGGCAATCGGGTCGGTGTGCGGGTCGGGCGTGGGTCGGGTACGGAATCGATACGGTGCGGGATCGGGCCTGGCAGGCTGCGCCGGGGTGCGTCCCCTCGCTCAGAGCGGAATATGCAGCGCCTGCGCCGCCGCCACGAAGGCCGCCTGGGCGGCCTCGGCCTGCTCGCCGACGCAGTTCACATGGCCCATCTTGCGGGCGGGGCGCGCATCGTTCTTGCCATACAGATGGAGCTTGGCACCGGGCTGCGCCAGGATGGCGTCCCACGCCGGCGTGCGTTCGAGGCCGAACTCGAACCAGGCATCGCCCAGCAGGTTCAGCATCTTGCCGGCCGAATGCTGGCGCGTCTGCCCCAGCGGCATGCGCGCCATCGCGCGTACCTGCTGCTCGAACTGGCTGGTCTCGCACACGTCCATCGTGATGTGGCCCGAGTTGTGCGGGCGCGGCGCCATTTCGTTGGCCACCAGCGAGCCGTCCGTCAGCACGAAGAACTCGATGCAGAGCACGCCCACATAGCCCATCTCGCTGGCGATCGACGCCGCCGCGGCGCGCGCACGCTGCGCGATCTCGTCGGACACGCTCGTCGACGGCATCGTGGTCGAGAACAGGATGCCGTCGCGATGCACGTTCTCGGCCAGCGGCCAGGTCACCGTGGCACCGTCCGCGCCGCGCGCGGCCAGCACCGAGACCTCGTAGGCGAGCGGCAGCATCTGCTCCAGCACGCACGGCACATGCTGCATGGCACGCCACGCGGCGCGCACGTCCTCGCGCGTCTTCACGCGCGCCTGGCCCTTGCCGTCGTAGCCCATGCGCGCGGTCTTAAGGATGCCGGGCAGCAGCGCCTCGGGCACCTGGTCGACGTCGGCATCGTGCTGGATCACCCAGTGCGGGGCGGGTGCCACGCCGGTGCGTCCGGCGCAGGCGGCAAAGAACTTCTTCTCGCCGATGCGGTTCTGCGCGATCGACACGCAGTAGCCGCGCGGGGCCACGAACGCACCGAGCTGCTCCAGGCGGTCCAGCGAAATCGACGGTACGTTCTCGAACTCGGTGCTGACCGCCGGGCATAGCCGCGCCATTTCGGCCAGCGCGGCTTCGTCGGTGTACGGCGCGCACAGGTGGCGGTCCGCCACCGCGCCGGCCGGGCTGTCCTGGTCGGGATCGAGCACGCACACGCGGTAGCCCATCGACTGCGCCGCATGCGTGAACATGCGCCCCAGTTGTCCGCCACCGAGCATGCCGAGCCAGCTGCCGGGCAGGATCGGCGCGTTCGGGTTATCGACGCCGAACTCCGCGCGCGACTCGGGCGTGTGGGCTTCGGACAGGTAGGGATGGATATCGGTGGCCATGCGAGGTATCGGCAGGTAGCGGCTGGTATCGGCGGCGCTCGTCAGAGCGCGTACAGGGTGTGTGGCGACAATTGTGGTCGCAGGTGCGGTCGCAAGTGCGGGCTATGGCGAGCGGCGCCGGCGTTCGGTGACGTTTCCGTACGGGTTCAGACCGGCAGCTTCATCGCGCGCGCCGCTTCGGTCTGCCTCGCACGAAACGCTTCGAGCGCCGCGGCCAGCTGGTCGTCGGTGGTCGCCAGCGTTGCAATCGCGTGCAGGGCCGCATTGGCGGCGCCCGCCTCGCCGATCGCGAACGTCGCCACGGGCACGCCCTTCGGCATCTGCACGATCGACAGCAGCGAATCCTCGCCACGCAGGTACTTCGACGGCACCGGCACGCCGAACACCGGCACAATGGTCTTGGCCGCGATCATGCCCGGCAGGTGCGCGGCACCGCCGGCACCGGCGATGATCGCGCGAATCCCGCGCGCGCGCGCCGCTTCGGCATAGCGGAACATGTCGTCGGCCATGCGGTGCGCGGATACCACCTGCGCCTCGCACGGCACGCCAAAATCCTTGAGCATGGCGACCGCGTGCTGCATCACGTCCCAGTCGGAACTGCTGCCCATTACCACGCCCACCACCGGCTTTGCGTCGTTGCTCACGTCGTCTTCCTCGCGCTCGGTTACTGCAGCGACTCGCCGGTCAGGCGCGTCAGGGCTTCCTTGTACTTGTCGGCGGTCCGCTCGACCACGTCCTCCGGCAATTGCGGCGCCGGCGCGGTCTTCGGCCACGGCTTGCCGTCGATGCGCACGGCCTCGAGCCAGTCGCGCACGAACTGCTTGTCGAAAGACGGCGGGTTGGTCCCCACCTGGTACGAATCGGCCGGCCAGAAGCGCGACGAATCGGCGGTCAGCACTTCGTCCATCAGCGTCAGCGTGCCGTTTTCGTCGAGGCCGAATTCAAACTTGGTGTCGGCAATGATGATGCCGCGCGTGGCCGCGTATTCGGCGGCCTCCTTGTACAGGCGGATCGAGATATCGCGCATCTTCGCCGCCAGCTCCTTGCCGATGCGCTGCTCGACTTCCTCGAACGAGATGTTTTCGTCATGCTCGCCCATCTCGGCCTTGGCGGCCGGCGTAAAGATCGGCTCGGGCAGCTTCTGCGCGTTCTGCAGGCCGGCCGGCAGCGCAATGCCGCACACCTTGCCGGTGGCCTGGTAGTCCTTCCAGCCACTGCCGGCCAGGTAGCCACGCACCACGGCTTCCACCAGGATCGGCTTGAGGCGCTTGACCACCACCGCGCGGCCGCGCACCTGCGCCACTTCGTCCGGGGCCACCACGCTCTCGGCGGTCACGCCGGTCTCATGGTTCGGCACGATATGGGCGAGGCGCCGGAACCAGAAGTTGGCCATCTGGTTCAGCACGCGGCCCTTGGCCGGAATCGGCTCTCCCATGATCACGTCGAACGCGGACAGGCGGTCGGTGGTGACGATCAGCAGCTTGTCGTCGCCGACGGCATAGTTGTCGCGCACCTTGCCGCGGCCAAGCAGCGGCAGGGAATGAATGGAAGATTCGTAGAGGGCTTCGGACATGATGGGAGTCGACTGCGGGTGGTTTGCCGCCCTGCCCCGGGCAAGTGACGAGTCAGGGCAGGACGGCACACAAGGTATTGCGAAAACGGCTGAGGCTTACTGCACGACCTGTGCGAGCTTGCCCGACTGGTATTGGCCGGCGATATCGGTCAGGCCCACCGGCTTGATCTTGCTGGCCTGGCCTTCGCAGCCGAACGCCACGTAGCGCGCCTTGCACACCAGCTTGGCGGCTTCGCGCGCGGGCTTCAGGTATTCGCGCGGATCGAACTTGCTCGGGTTCTCGGCGAAGAAGCGGCGGATCGCGCCGGTCATCGCCAGGCGGATATCGGTGTCGATGTTGATCTTGCGCACGCCGTACTTGATGGCTTCCTGGATCTCCTCGACCGGCACGCCGTACGTTTCCTTCATGTCGCCACCGAACTTGCGGATCTCTTCCAGCAGTTCCTGCGGCACCGACGACGAACCGTGCATCACCAGGTGGGTGTTGGGGATACGCGCGTGGATTTCCTTGATGCGGCTGATCGCCAGGATGTCGCCGGTGGGCTTGCGCGTGAACTTGTATGCGCCGTGCGAGGTGCCGATGGCAATGGCCAGCGCGTCGAGCTGGGTCGCCTTGACGAAGTCGGCGGCCTGCTCCGGATCGGTCAGCAGCATCGAGTGGTCGAGCTTGCCTTCGGCGCCGATGCCGTCTTCCTCACCCGCCTCGCCGGTTTCCAGCGAGCCCAGGCAGCCCAGTTCGCCTTCCACCGTCACGCCCACGGCGTGCGCCATCTGCACCACCTTGCGGGTCACGTCGACGTTGTACTCGTAGTCGGCCGGGGTCTTGCCGTCCTCGCGCAGCGAGCCGTCCATCATCACGGACGAGAAGCCGAGGTCGATCGCGCCCTGGCAGATCGCCGGCGACTGGCCGTGATCCTGGTGCATCACCACGGGAATATGCGGATAGGCCTCCACGGCCGCTTCGATCAGGTGGCGCAGGAAGTGCTCGCCGGCGTATTTGCGCGCGCCTGCCGACGCCTGCATGATCACCGGGGCGTTGACCTCGTCGGCCGCCTGCATGATCGCCTGGACCTGTTCGAGGTTGTTGACGTTGAACGCGGGCAGACCGTAGCCGTTCTCGGCGGCGTGGTCCAGCAGCTGGCGCATGGAAACGAGTGGCATGTCAAACTCCTGATAAAAAATTGGGTGTCTCGATATTGTTCTGCGCGTGGGTTGGCCGGTGCGGCACCCCCGGTGGCTCCGGCAGGCTCGCACGCCTGCGTGCGCGCGTCTGTCCGGCGCGGCACACAGGCGGTGTCGGTCAAGTCCCTACGCGCACGATCTTCAACGTATTGGTACCGCCCGGCTGGCCCATCGGCTCGCCCACCGTGAGCACGATGAAGTCGCCGCGCTGGACCACCCCCTGCGCCAGCAGCAGCGCTTCGGCCTGCTCCAGCGCGGTGTCGCGGTCCGTGCTGGCTTCCAGCGGCAGCGGCACCACGTTGCGGTAGAGCTGCATCTTGCGCTGCGAGGCCAGGTTCGGCGTCATCGCATAGATCGGCACATGGATGCGGTGACGGCTCATCCACAGCGCGGTCGCGCCCGAGTCCGTCAATGCCGCGATCGCCTTCACCCCCAAATGATAGGCGGTGAACAGCGCACCCATCGCGATCGACTGATCGATGCGCGAAAAGGTCTGGTTGAGGAAGTCGGTGTCGAGCTGCACCACTTCCGATTTCTCGGCTTCCAGGCAGATCGCGGCCATGGCTTCGACCGTTTCCACCGGATAGCGGCCCGCGGCAGTCTCGGCCGACGTCATCACCGCGTCGGTGCCGTCGAGCACCGCGTTGGCCACGTCCGATACCTCGGCGCGCGTCGGCACCGGGTTCACGATCATGCTTTCCATCATCTGCGTGGCGGTGATGGTCAGCTTGTTGGCTTCGCGCGCGAGCCGGATCATGCGTTTCTGCAAAGCGGGCACCGCGGCGTTGCCAACTTCCACGGCCAGGTCGCCACGCGCCACCATGATGCCGTCGGAGGCCTGCAGGATTTCTTCCAGCACGCCCGGGCGAATCGCTTCGGCCCGTTCGATCTTGGCGATCATGCGCGCCTTGTGGCCATGCGGCTGGCCCGCCACGGCAGCGAGCTGGCGCGCCATTTCCATGTCAGTGGCGTTCTTCGGAAAGCTCACCGCGACATAGTCGGCACCGAGGGCCATGGCGGTCTTGATGTCCTCCATGTCCTTGGCCGTCAGCGCCGGGGCCGAGAGGCCGCCGCCCTGGCGGTTGATGCCCTTGTTGTTGGACAGGTCGCCGCCGACGCGCACCGTGGTGAAGATCTCGGGGCCGAGCACACGCTCCACCATCAGCACGATCAGGCCATCGTTGAGCAGCAGCATGTCGCCGGGGCCGACGTCGCGCGGCAGGTCCTGGTAGTCAAGGCCCACGCGCTCCTGGTTGCCCAGCTGGCAGGTGGCGTCGAGGATGAACGGATCGCCCACCTTGAGCGTGATCTTGCCGTGCTCGAACTTGCCGACACGGATCTTCGGGCCCTGGAGGTCGCACATGATGGCCACCTCGCGGCCGCACGCCTGCGCGGCCTCGCGCACCAGCGCGGCGCGGTCGATATGGTCCTGGGCGGTGCCGTGCGAGAAGTTCAGGCGTACCACGTCCACGCCGGCCGCGATCATGCGGGTCAGCATGTCGAGCGAGCTCGATGCGGGGCCGATCGTGGCGACGATCTTGGTCATGCGGGTCATGCGGGCGACTCCTTCTGTCGGGGTCTGTCGAACCTGTCGAACCAGTGAAAGCTTTGCAACGGTGCTGCCGCGGGGCGAGACGACCGTCGGGGGCGCCGACGCGGTCAGGCCGCCGCGCGTTGCTCCAGCACCTCGAACGCCGGCAGCGTCTTGCCCTCCAGGAATTCGAGGAAGGCACCGCCGCCGGTCGAGATATAACCGATGCGGTCGGCAATGCCGTACTTGGCGATCGCGGCCAGCGTATCGCCGCCACCCGCGATCGAGAAGGCGCTGGAGTCCGCGATGGCCTGGGCCAGCACCTTGGTACCGTTGCCGAACTGGTCGAATTCGAACACCCCGACCGGGCCGTTCCAGACGATGGTGCCGGCTGCCTTGAGCTGGTCGGCCAGTTGCGCCGCGGTCCTGGGCCCGATGTCGAGAATCATGTCGTCGTCGGCGACGTCCTTGACGTCCTTGACCGTGGCGGCCGCCGTCGCGCTGAATTCCTTGGCGCACACCACATCGACCGGGATCGGCACCGAGGCGCCGCGGGCGGCCATCATGTCGATGATGGTGCGCGCATCGGCCACGAGGTCGGCTTCGGCGAGCGACTTGCCGATCTTCAGGCCGGCGGCCAGCATGAACGTGTTGGCGATGCCGCCGCCGACGATGAGCTGGTCGACCTTGTCGGCCAGGGACTTGAGAATGGTGAGCTTGGTGGAGACCTTGGAGCCGGCGACGATCGCCACCAGCGGACGGGCCGGCTGGCCCAGCGCGCGACCCAGCGCGTCGATCTCGGCCGCCAGCAGCGGACCCGCGCATGCCACCGGCGCAAACCGGGCGATGCCGTGGGTAGTCGCTTCGGCGCGGTGCGCGGTGCCAAAGGCGTCATTCACGTAGACGTCGCACAGGGCCGCCATCTTGCGCGCCAGTTCGTCGCTGTTCTTCTTTTCGCCCTTGTTGACGCGACAGTTCTCCAGCAGCACGACCTGGCCCGGCGCCACCTGCACGCCATCGACCCAGTTCGCCACCAGCGGCACCGGCTTGCCAAGCAACTCGGCGAGCCGCGCCGCGACCGGCGCGAGCGAATCCTCGGGTTTGAAGTCGCCTTCCGTGGGCCGGCCCAGGTGCGAGGTCACCATCACCGCGGCGCCGGCGGCCAGGCATGCCTCGATGGCCGGCACCGAGGCGCGGATCCGGGTGTCTTCGGTGATGCGGCCTGCGTCATCCTGCGGCACGTTCAGATCGGCGCGGATAAACACGCGTTTGCCGGAAATCTTGCCTTGGGAGATGAGATCGGTGAGACGCAGGACAGAGGTCATGGCGATAGGAGCAGATAAGAGCAGGACTGTGGCGGCCTGAGGCCACCCACCAGCGGTGAATCGGGGAAACCGGCATTTTACCTGATCGCCGTTGCGGAATTCCGGTTTGCCCGGTGGGAGCCTGGCGGGGCTCCGGGCGGGGACCGTTTGCATTCCGGCCGGAAAATTGCCACTGGATACGGATTCGTCATTTCGTGGCGTTTCTGTCAAATCCCTACCAAAGCAGGGTACGCACTTGCCGTAACACCCCCCACTCTTGGGGTATGTCGGGCAAATGTACTAAACGTCTGCTAGGTCAGACAGGCAAGACGCCGACAGGTATATGGCGGATACCGCTCACAAGACGGGGCACGCCGATATAAAACTATAAAACGACGCGATCCCCCGATTCACGGGCGGGCGCGCGTTCGAGAATGCAAGGGGTAATCGATGACCGCATTGCCGCATCCCGGGGACGTCAGGGGTCCCCGCGCTGTCCCGCGCCGTCCAGGTCTGGCCGGGGTCAGCCGGCGCCGAGGGTAGCCATGAGTCCCGCCGGCCCCGCCGACATGCACGAGACCATCCGCATCCTGTACGAAGGCACGCTCGATGCGAGCGCGTGGCGGCGCAGCCTCGCCCGCCTGCGCGATGCGAGCGGCAGTGCCTACGCCTCCATCGTTACCGTCAGCCGCGCCCATGGGCGCCTGCGCACCAACGTGCTCGCGCATACCGGCACTGACCTTACGGACGGGCCCGCCAATGCGCCGCCGGACGAGTTCAACGCACCGGAACCCGAATGGGCCCGCACCGCCAAGCTCGCGACCGGGCAGTGGTATATCGGCATGAATCGCGCGGGCATGGCCCACGCGCGGCGGCAGCTCGATGTCCCCACGGACGACACCAGAGCGGCCAACGACGCGGGCGTGGGCCAGTCCCCGGTCATGCTGTGCCTGGTCGACCGCGGCACCGACCACGAGACCTACCTGTGCCTGCTGCGCACGCCGGACCAGTTGCCGTATGTCTCCCGTGACGCCCACGCGCTCGACTGGGCCATTCCGCACGTGCGGCAGGCTGCGGCGCTGCGGCGCCGGGCCAGCCTCGACACCCTCGCCGGCCGCGCCTCGACCGGCGTCATCGACCGGCTGCCGTTCGCGGTGGCGGTGGTGCGCAACGATGGTGAGCTGCTGCAGGCCAACCAAGCTGGCGAAGCCTGGGTGCGCCGGCTGCTGCCGCGTGTCGGCGGCGCCGGCCAGGTCCCGAGCCTGGCCGCGCTGGAAGCCCCCCCAACCGGATCGGGCGGCAACCACGGCCTGCATGGCTGGCGCCTGTCGCGCGGCTTTGCGGACGTCCTGCACACGGTGTGCGACCCACAGGTGCCGATGCCGGCCCAGGCCATGCTCGCGCACGGCGTCGACGGCCGCACCGCGCAGATCGTTACGATGCCGCTGTGGCCCGATGCCGAGACGCCGGCGGCGCTGGTGGTGGTGTACGAAGGCAATGCCTCGCCGCCGGCGATGGCCGCCATCCTGCGCGACCTCTATGCACTGACCCCGGCCGAGGCCAGGCTGGCGGCGCTGATGACGACCGGAATCGGACTGCCCGAGGCGTGCGCGCAACTGGGCATCAAGCGCGAGACCAGCCGCACCCAGCTCAAATCCATCTTTATCAAGACCGGCATGAGCACCCAGGCCCAGCTGTCGCATCTGCTCACGCGGCTGGCGAGCGTGCTGGCCAGCCATACCGGCGTGCCGCCCCACCTGCAGGCGGGGCGTCAGACCAGCAGGCGCAACGCGGTGTAGACCGCCATGCCGACCAGGATCATGCCGACCATGCGGCGCGTGGCCAGGTAGAACACGGTGGCGGCAATGCCGGCCATCAGGCGGTCGTTTTCCAGGGCCAGCACGAAGTGCCCCTCGAAGGTCAGGAAGTCGGGCAGGATGATGGCCGCCAGCGCGGCGGCCGGCGCATAGCGCAACGCGCGCTGCAGCCGGTCCGGCACGGTCACGCGTTCTCCCGCCATCAGGAACAGCGCGCGCGTGATGATGGTCACCACGGCCATGCCGACCAGCGCGATCCAGATCTCGACATGGCCGAGCGGTTGCGGCGTCATCGCCGGTCTCCCGCGCGGCCATCGCCATGGCCGCGTGCCCGGATCGCGCGCAGCGTGGCACGGTTGGCCAGTTCGTCGCTGGCCATGCCGGCGGCAATCGCACCCACCACCGCCACCACCAGGCTGAGCCGGTACGGCAGGTCGAAGCACAGCAGCGCCAGCACCGACGACACCACCACCGCCAGCATGGTCGAGCGCGAGCTGATGGTCGCGATCATCACCGGGATCAGCGCCATGGTGCCGGCCAGCGCGAGGCCCCAGCTATCGGGGAACATGCTGGCGAGCAGGATGCCCGCAATCGAGGACACCTGCCACATCGCGCAGTTGGTCAGCGCCATGCCCCAGAAGAAGCCTTCCTTGCCGGGCTCGTAGCCGGGCCGGCTGTAGCGTTGCATGAAGTAGACGAAGTGCAGGTCGCCGTTGAACGACCCCATGATCGTGCGGCGCCAGAGCGGCATGTAGCTGAAGTGCGGCTGCAGTGCCGCGCTGAAGATCACGAAGCGCAGATTGACCACGGCCGCGGTCAGCCAGATCGTCCACATCGGCAGCCCCGCCGCGAACAGCGGCAGCACCGCCAGCTGCGCGGAGCCGGCATAGACCAGCAGCGACATGCCGATCGCTTCCGGCACCGTCAGCACCGACTTGCTCATCGCCACCCCGGTCACCAGGCCCCAGGAAAACACCGCGGGCAGGGACGGCGCGAAATAGCGCGCGCCATCGACAAAAGCCGTGCGCTCGACCTCGGCAAAGCGATGCCAGAGGCGCAACCACACCGGGGTGCAAATTGGGGGCGTCATGGAAGGAGGCAGGGAGGCGTCGGTGTTCGCGTCTTGCTGCGCAGGCACCGGCAAAGCCGTCATTATAGGGGCGGCCGGCAGCGCGGTAAGCGCCCGCTTAACAAATGTTGCATCGGCGCCCGTCGGCTTGCACTCACTGGCGCAGCAGTCCCACCAGTTCGTCGATATCGGGCAGCGCCGCCGCCATGCCGATGGCCTCGCCGGCGCCGGCCTCGAGTACCTGGTCGGCCAGTGCGCGCTTGCCGCGGTGCAGCTCGACGATGCGTTCCTCGATGGTGCCCGCCGCGATCAGGCGGTACACCGTGACCGGCCGCGCCTGGCCGATGCGGTGGGCGCGGCCCATGGCCTGATCTTCGGCGGCGGGGTTCCACCACGGGTCGGCAATCACGATGTAGTCGGCCGCGGTCAGATTGAGGCCGAAGCCACCGGCCTTGAGGCTGATCAGGAAAACATCGCCCGCGCCGGCCTGGAAGGCCGCCACGCGGCGCGTGCGCTCCGCCGCCGGAGTGGCACCGTCGAGCGTCTGGCAGGACAGGCCGGCCTGGTCGAGCGACTGCCGCAGCAGCGCAAGGAAGTCGACGAACTGGCTGAATACCAGCGTCTTGTGCCCATTGGCCGCCAGCGTCGAGACCAGCTCCGCGAAGGCGCGCACCTTGGCGCCCGGCTGGCCCACTTCCGGCGTGACCAGGCGCGGATCGCAGGCGGCGCGGCGCAGCCGCATGAGCTGCGCCAGTACGTGGATGCGCGCTTCGGCCTGCGCGTCCGCGCCGGTCCGTCCGGGCGTGCGTGCGCCCTGCCCCGGCGGTCCTTTCTTGCCTTTCGGTCCCCGCTCGCGCGCCTGCAGCAACGCGCGCTCGGCCGCGGACAACGCCTGGCGCCGCAACGCCTCGTAATGCGCGGCCTCGGCCGGCTCGGGCTCGACACGGATCACCAGTTCCGTGCGCGGCGGCAGTTCCGCCAGCACCTGCGCCTTGGTTCGCCGCAGCACGAACGGTGCGATCATGCGCCGCAGCCGTACGGCCGGTTCGCGCGCGCCGCTGCGTTCGACCGGATTGGCGAAATGCTCGTTGAACCGCGCCAGCGAGCCGAGCAGCCCCGGCACGCAGAAGCGCATCACCGCCCAGAGCTCGGCGAGCCGGTTTTCCACCGGCGTGCCGGACAACGCCAGGCGGAAGTCGGACGGCAGCGCGAACATCGCCCGCGCGCGATGCGACGACGGGTTCTTGAACGACTGCGCCTCGTCCGCGACCACCGTGTGCCAGTGACGCGCGCAGAAGGCGTGGCGCGCCTGGGCGAGCAACGTATACGAGACGATCACCAGGTCGTGCGCGCCCGCGCCCGCCAGCACCGCCTCGCGCTCGCCCTCGGCATAGACCTGCACACGTAGCGAGGGCGCAAAGCGGCGCGCCTCGGCGGCCCAGTTGCCGCACACCGAGGTCGGGGCGACCACCAGCGCCGCGCCGCCGGCGGCGCGCGCGCATAGCACGGCGAGCGCCTGCAGCGTCTTGCCGAGACCCATGTCGTCGGCCAGGCAGGCACCAAAGCCGGCCTCGGCAAGCGACATCATCCAGCGATAACCGGCCTCCTGATAGGGACGCAGCGCGGCCGTCAGCGTAGCCGGCAGCGCAACCTCGTGATTGCGCGCCGCGCGCAGGCGCCGCACCCGCGAGCGGAAGTGATCGTCGGGGTCGATGCCGGCGCCGGCCAGCACGTCGTCGAGCCAGGGCGCGGCCACCAGTGGCACGCGAATGCCATCGCGCGCGCCCTCGGCCACGCTGGCCAGGTCGCGCAAGCGCCCGCGCAACTGGCGCGTGAGCGCCACGTAGACGCCCTGCCCCATCGGCACAAAGCGCCCGGCATGGCTTGCCGTCCACGACAGCAGTTTGCCCAGTTGCAGCACCAGCCCTTCGGTAACGCGCAACTCGCCTACCAGCTTGAACCATTCGCTGCCGGTCTCGACGCTGACCGCGAGCTGCGCGAGATCGGCGGGCAACAGGCGGATCTCGCGGCCGCGCGGCCATTCCAGATCCTGCACGCCGGCCAGGCCGGGCAAGGTCTCGACCACGGTCAGCGCGTGCTCGGGATCGTCGAGCGTCCAGGTGTATTCGCCATTGGCCGGGGCCTGCTCCACCAGCACCGGCAACGCGGCGAAGACCTCGGCCACGTGCGCCAGCTCGGCGTCGAGGTCGCGCTGCGTGACCACGGTTTCGCCGCCCACCGCGGCCATCAGGCGCGCGCGTCCGGCGCCGGGGGCCAGGCGCGGGCCGGCCACGCCGAGCGGCGCCACCACCAGCCGCAGGCCGATGCCGCGCCCCACCGGGGCCAGTTCCGCGCGCAGGCGCGGCTCCGCGGCCAGTTCGCGCGCCTCGCCGGTGGCGTCCGCATGAATCTCGAACTGGCCGGCCAGCGCGCGTAACGTGGTATCGAGCCGGCCGCGCGCGGAGGCGGGCACGGCGAGACCATCGGCAATCCAGCGCGCGGCCTCCTGCTGTTCGGCGGTGAAGCGAATCACGCGCAAGCGGCGCGGACCGTCCTGCAGCACGGTGATCTGACGCAAGGCCTCGGCTTCGCGGCGGGCCGCGGGCGGCAACAGTTCCTCCATGGCCGGGGCCGCCCGCAGCGGCGGCTGCATGCGCAGCACAAAGCGTTCGACGCCGCCCACCACCTCGCGCACGGCTTCCAGCGTCGGCATCGCCGCCACTACCTCGAGCGGCTGCGTGGGCGCGTGTGCCAGCACTACCGCGGGATGCCCAACCAGCGCGAGTACCGCGGCAGCGCGGTCCAGCCCATGGCGGCGGTGGCGCGAGGCATCGCGGCGGATGGCCCGGGCCACGCGCTGGTCCCACGGCGCGAGCGCGCCCTCCGCCTCGTCCGCGGCCACGCGCGCCAGCGGCAGCGGACGCGGCCGCCCCCAGCCGCGCGCGCCGCGCACCTGCTCGAGCGGCTCGACCGTGCCGACCACGCCGTCGGCATCGACAGTCAGCGCCCACAGCAGCCGGCGCGCCCCGCCTGCCACGCCTTCGGCCACGCCAGCCAACGCTTCCAGGCCATCGAGCGCGTCGCGCCAGCGGTCCGGGGTGAGGTCGGGGTCCGGCGCGCGGTCAGGTGGGAAATCGGTGGGCATGGGCGGTGGGCGGGGGTGAGGCAGGCGGGCGGTGACTGGGCAGCGGGTGGTCGGTAAGCGCGGGGCAGCGGGGGCACGCGCGGGTAGGGTTTGGATCGGTAAAAGGGGTCGGTAAGGGGTCGGTGGGCGGCCGGTAAACGGACAAGCGGCGGCGCGACCCGCGCAGGCCAGATGGGCGCGCCAACGGTCTGACGGCACCGCGCGCCGGGCCGGGCCTGGCCTGGCGCCGCCGTGCCGGAAAGCACCGATTCTAGCCCCCCGCCGGGCCACGCGTTGGCACTACCCGGCGCGCGGCTTACAATGGCGTTCTTTGCAACTTTTTCGGTGGACCGGGAGATAACCATGTCGATGGCGGATCGCGACGGCAAGATCTGGATGGATGGCAAGCTGATCGAATGGCGCGACGCCAAGATCCACGTGCTGACCCACACGCTGCACTACGGCATGGGCGTCTTCGAGGGCGTACGCGCGTACAAGACCCCCGAAGGCACCGCGATTTTCCGCCTCAAGGAGCACACCCGCCGGCTGTTCAACTCGGCCAAGATCTTCCAGATGCAAATGCCGTTCGACGAGGCCACGCTGGAAGCCGCGCAACGCGAGGTGGTGCGCGCCAACCATCTCGAATCCTGCTATATCCGCCCGCTGGTCTGGATCGGCTCGGAAAAGCTCGGCGTGTCCGCGCGCGGCAATACCATCCATGTGGCGATCGCGGCCTGGCCGTGGGGCGCCTACCTCGGCGAGGAAGGCATGGAACGCGGCATCCGCGTCAAGACGTCGTCGTTCACGCGCCACCACGTCAATGTGTCGCTGGTGCGCGCCAAGGCCAGCGGCTACTACATCAACTCGATCCTCGCCAACCAGGAAGCGACCAGCCTCGGCTACGACGAGGCGCTGCTGCTCGATACCGACGGCTATGTCAGCGAAGGGTCGGGCGAAAACGTGTTTATCGTGCGTAACGGCGTGATCTACACCCCCGACCTCGCCTCGTGCCTGGACGGCATCACGCGCGACGCCACGCTCACCATCGCGCGCGACCTGGGCCTGGAAGTCCGCGAAAAGCGCATCACGCGCGACGAGATGTACTGCGCCGACGAGGCGTTCTTTACCGGCACCGCCGCCGAGGTCACGCCCATCCGCGAACTGGACGACCGCCAGATCGGCGAAGGCCGCCGCGGCCCGGTGACCCAGCGCATCCAGGAAACGTTCTTCGCCGCCGTGGGCGGCACGGACGAAAAGTACAAGAAGTGGCTGACGCTGGTCTGAGACCCGCGTCACTCCAGCGATCCCGATAACAATCCCTGCAACCCGCAACACCATGAGCCAGACCGCCACCGTCGTTGAAATCGGCGCGGAAGACATTCCGCTGCACTGCCCCACCGGCAATACGCCCGCGTGGAACTACCACCCGCGTGTCTTCCTCGACGTGGCGGACACCGGCGAGGTCAAGTGCCCGTACTGCGGCACCGTGTACAAGCTCAAGCCGGGGACCGTGCTGAAGGGTCACCACTGAACCGCGGCCGCCTCGCCGTGGCGCGCCCGCTGCGCCGGACCGTGCGTCCGGGCCAGCGGCGCTCGACGTTTTCCGGCGGGACGCGACCGGGCGGCGGGTTTGCCCCGCCTGCCGGCGCTGGCCCCGCCTGTGCCCGCCATCCATGAAGAAAGCTCTCGTCATCGCCCCTAACTGGATCGGCGACGCCCTGATGGCGCAACCGCTGTTTGCGCTGATCAAGGCCCGTCATCCGCGGCTCGAGATCGACGCGCTCGCGCCCAAATGGGTGGCACCCGTGCTGGCCCGCATGCCCGAGATCGGCCGCGTGTTTCCGAGCGATCTCGCCCATGGCAAGCTGCAGCTGTCCGCCCGCCTGCTGTTTGCGCAGCAGTTGAAGAACGAAGGCTACGACCTCGCCTACGTGCTGCCGAATTCGTTGAAGTCGGCGCTGATCCCGTGGCTGGCCGGCATTCCGCTGCGCATCGGCTATCGCGGCGAAGCCCGCTTCGGCATGCTCAACGTGCGCCATGCCAATCCACCGCGCGACCAGCGGCCGCCGATGGTGGAGCACTATGCGCGGCTGGCGCTCAAGCCGGGCGCGCGCTTGCCGGAGAACCTGTCCGAGCCGCGCCTGCGCGTGGATGCGGCGCGTGTCGCAGCCACCGCCGCGCGCTTCGAGATTGCCCCGCAAACCCGCGTGATCGCATTCTGCCCGGGCGCCGAATTCGGCCCCGCCAAGCGCTGGCCGGCGGCGCATTTCGCCGAGCTCGCGCAGATGCTGCGGCGCTCGTTCCCGTATGCGCAGATCATCGCGCTCGGTTCGGCCAAGGATGCCGAGATCGCCAATGCCATCGTCGAGGGCGCCCCGTTCGTACGCAACCTGTGCGGGCAGACGTCGCTGGACGACGCGGTGGACCTGCTGGCACTGTCCGAGGCCGCGGTCTGCAACGACTCCGGCCTGATGCACGTGACGGCGGCGCTCAATCGCCCCCAGGTGGCCGTGTTCGGCTCGAGCGACCCCCGCCATACGCCCCCGTTGTCACAGGCAGCGAGTATCATGTGGCTGCAACTCGAGTGCAGTCCCTGCTTCAAGCGCGAGTGCCCGCTCGGCCACCTGCGCTGTCTGAAGGAGATCGGCCCCGAAATGGTGTTCGTCGAGTTGCGCAAGCTCCTGCACCGGCCGTGACAAATGGGGCCATGTGTCGAATGGGGCCATGTGTCTGTAGCCCCTCGCCGGACGCACGTGTGGGTGCATGCGGCCGCCACGCGCGGCGATGCAGCCCGGTACGTGGCTACCCTGTCGCCCTGATTACTTGATCACGCCATCACGCCATGCCCCGTTTCGCTCGCCTGTTCGATTCCGCCGAAGACATCGTCGAAGCCTTTCGTGAAGCCATGAAGCTGCGCGATGCCGACGGCGCGCTGCGCCTCTGGCTTGACGAGGATTCCGTGACTTGCGTGCTGCCCGACGGCCAGCGCCTGATCGGGCACGAGCATCTGCGCCAGGCTTTTACCACGCTGCTCGATACGCAGCCGGTGCTGATCGATGCCATCGAAACCAGCAGCCATGCCTCGCTGGGGGTGTCGATCTTCGACGTGACCGAGGCGTTGCGCTTCGGCCCCGACCGCGTGGAAGCCGACCTGTACGTGCACACCACCTACGTACTCATGCAGAACCACGAAGGCTGGCGCCTCGCGCATATCCACTGCAGTCCGGCCAACGCGGTGCAGGTGGCGACCGTCGCCGCCGTGCCAGGCCAGGCGCTCCACTGACGTCTTCCACCATGCAGTTCGGCGAGGGCTTTCGAACGCCATGGTGGCTGCGCGGCGGCCATGCGCAAACCATCCTGGCCGCCCGCTTTACACGCCATGCCCGCCTGAGCTACCGCCGCGAGCGCTGGGACACGCCCGACGGCGACTTTATCGATCTCGACTGGACCACGCACCCGGTGCTGCCAGGCGCGCCGCTGGTCGTGATGTTCCACGGCCTGGAGGGCGCTTCCAGCAGCCACTATGCGGAAACATTGATGGATGCGCTGCGCGTGCGCGGCTGGCAAGGCGTGATTCCACACTTCCGTGGCTGCTCGGGCGAGCTGAACCGCGCGCCACGCTTCTATCATTCGGGCGATTCGGCCGAGATCCGCTGGGTGCTGGCGCGCCTGCACGCGCAGGTTCGCGCACAGGCCGCCGCCGGTGAAGCGGCGCGCCCCATGCTTGCGGTCGGCATCTCGCTTGGCGGCAATGCGCTGCTGCGCTACCTCGGCGAGGAAGGCAGCGCCGCGGGGTTCCTGACGGCGGCGGCGTCGATCTCCGCGCCGCTCGACCTGGCCGCCGGCGGCGCGGCGCTCTCGCGCGGCTTCAACATGGTCTACACGCGCATGTTCCTGCAGACGCTCAAGCAGAAGTCGCTGGCCAAGCTGCGGCAATACCCGGGCCTGTTCGACCGCGCCGCGATGCTGGCCAGCCGCGATCTCTATGCCTTCGACAATGTCGTGACCGCGCCGCTGCACGGCTTTCGCGATACCGACGACTACTGGGCGCGCGCCGCCAGCAAGCCGATTCTCGGCGAGATCCAGGTGCCGACGCTGGTGCTCAACGCGCGCAACGACCCATTCCTGCCCGGCCGCCATCTGCCGGGTCCGTCCGATGTGAGCCGCCACGTGCTGCTGGAGCAGCCCGAACAAGGCGGCCATGTCGGTTTCATGACGCCACGCGGTGGCCTGCTGGGACAGGTGCCGCTCTTTCCCGTGGCGGGACATATCGATTGGCTCCCCGCACGCATCCTGCGCTTCTTCGACAGCGTGGGCTGATACCGGCAGGGGTCAACCAGGAGACGACGATGGACGAAATCGTCAGACAGGCCATGGCACGCTGGCCCAACGTGCCCAATTGCTACGGCTGGCTTGCGCTGGATCGGCGCGGCCAATGGCGCATGCGCAACGAATACGCGCAGCAGCACGGGCTCTCCGGCGATCCGATTCGCCATGAGGCGCTGGTCGGCTTTATCGAACGCAACTACACGCGCGACGAGGCAGGCGCGTGGTTCTTCCAGAACGGTCCGCAGCGCGTGTTTGTCTCGCTGGCCTATACACCGTGGATCGTACGGCTGCACGAGGGCCGGCTCGCCACCACGAGCGGGCGTGCGTTCCAGCCAGAAGCGTGTTTTGCCGACGAGCATGGCAACGTGCTGCTGGCGGGCGCGGTCGATGGCATCGATGGCACCCAGGCCGCGCTGCTGCATGATCACGATCTCGATGCCTTCACCGGCATGAGTACCTGGCATGGCGAGGCCTGCGGGACGGTGCTGGGCGTGTTCCACACCGGCGCGCGCGATCTCGGGATCGAACCGATCGCGGAAGCGGAGGTGCCGGCGCGCTTTGGCTTCGTGCGGATGCCGGCGGCGTAGCGCGCCGGTGCCGGGGCGTGCCGGCTCAGTTGGGGATGCCCTTGTTGTCCTGCTTTTCCTCGCGGTACTGCCGCTCGAGCTGGTGCAGGCGCGCGTCGACTTCGGACAGCGTGTAGAAGTCCCCGTCGCCGGCCTTGCGCGCGATCTGCAGCTGCTCGATCGCCGCCTGGTAGGAGCCGTCCATCGCGTACTTCTCCGCCAGCGCCTGATGCTGCTGCAGACGCTTGCCTTGCGCCGCATAGGCTCGGGCCAGCAGTTCCCACCATTCGGCGCGCGAGGATTCCTCGCGCGTGCGTGCACGCAGGAACGTCACCGCCTCGTCGAGCTTGCCGGTGGCCAGCAGCGTATCGGCGTAGGCCAACGCCACCGCGTGCGACAGCGGAAAGGCCCGTAGGGTTGCCGTCGCCTGCTGCAGCGCTTCCTGCGGGCGTCCTTCCTGGCGCGCCAGTTCGATCGCCATGACATCGAGCATGGGGCTGCCCGAGGTCGCGCCCGGAATATTGCCGTAGAGCCGCCGCGCCTGCGCCAGCGCCTCCTCGGCCCTCGCATAGCGCCCGAGACGCTGCTCCACGAACGCCACGCCGTAATACAGCGCCGGCAGCCGCACCGGCGAGGCGTTGGCCATCTGCGCCTGAAACGACGCGCGCACGTTGGCGAGTTCGTTCTGATCCTTCTCCTGGATGACGCGCGCCCGCACGCGTGCAAATTCGTACTCGGGCGTGTTGCCGACCTTGTGCGGCGCGACGTGGCGCACGCGGTCCTGCATGTCCGAGATCCGCTCCGAGGTGAGCGGGTGGGTCCGCACATAGGACGGCACCGAGTTCTCCGAGATGCCCATCACGCGCTGCAACCGCATGAAGAAGTCCGGCATGCCCTGCGGGTCGAAGCCTGCCGCGGTCATGATCTGGAAGCCCACGCGATCGGCCTCGCGCTCGGCACCGCGCGAGAACGACAACTGGTTGGCCACGGCGGCGCCCTGCCCGCCCAGGGCGAGCGCGGCAGCGGCGTCGCCGCTCTTGGTCGCGGCCAGTCCGGCCAGCACCATCGCGGCCAGCGCGATCCACATCGACTGATCCTGGCTGGTGATGCCGCGCGCGATATGCCGCTGCATCACGTGGCCGATTTCGTGGCCCAGCACGGAAGCCAGTTCCGATTCCGTCTCCGACTGCACCAGCAGGCCCGTATGCACGCCGATAAAGCCGCCCGGCATGGCAAACGCGTTGATGGTGCGGTCGCGCACGCCGAACAGCTCGAAACCGGTGGCGAAGGTGCCGGCGCCATTCGAGCCCGAGATGTTCTGGCGGCGCGCGGCCTGCACCAGCCGGTAGCCAAGCGCGTTCAGGTAATCGGTCAGCAGCGGATCGCGCACGTAGTCGGGATCGCGCCGCACGTCGCGCATGATGCGGTCGCCCAGGCGCTTCTCCATGTCCGGCGATAACGCCGCGCTGGACGGGTCGCCGAGGTCGGGCAACTGGATGCCGCCGGCCTCGACCACGGGGTTATTCGTGCGCAACCCGAATTCCGATTTCTGCCCGGCCCGCACGCTGCGACTGAGGTTGTCATAGACCTGGTCGCTGACTTCGCCGGAGGGCTGGGCAGGCGCCAGCGACGGCACCGCGTCCGGGGTCAGCCGCGCGGCCGGCACGCCTTGCGGCCAGGCCGGCGCGGAAGTAGTCAGGATCAGCGCGGCCGCGAGGGCCCGCACGCGCAGCGGCACGCGAATCCGTGGGCGCGCGGATACATGCCGCCGCGCGCGGCCGGGTCCCGGACGGGCGACATCATGGGCTACGTGCGCGGCGGCATGAGGGGTGGAATGAGGGGCGACATGAGGCGCTCCGCCATGCGGGGCGTCAAGAAGTGATGCCTGGACGGCCGCATGCCGCCGCGCGACAGGCGAGGCGGTGACGGCGGGCGCGGCGGGCAACGTCCGTACTGCCGCAGGGCTGGCGGCGGCTGCGGGGGCGGCAGATGCGCCAGGGGCGGCGGGCGCGGCGGACGTGACCGTGGCCGGCGTGGCCGGCGGGGCGGTAAGACCGTGCCGGGGCAGGCCGCGCAGGGTCCGTGGAATCATGGGCATGTTGCTATGATAGCGGCCTCGGATACCCGTTCCCATCGGGCCAGCCATTCCCGGTGTTTCATCGCACTTTCGTCGAGATTTTTGTCGCCAGGTCGTTGCATCGCGGTCGCGCGGTCGTCGCGCGGTCGCCGTACGCTTGTCGTACGGCGCGCCGCACAGGGCACCCTCGGACAACCCACTCACCCATCCGCATATTTTCCGCCATGAGCCAGCTTACACACTTCGACAACGCCGGACAGGCCCATATGGTCGACGTCGGCAACAAGGACAGCACCCACCGCGTGGCAGTGGCCACGGGCACCATCACCATGCAGCCGGAAACCTTCGCACTGGTGCGCGACGGCAATGCACGCAAGGGCGACGTGCTCGGGATCGCGCGCGTGGCGGCGATCATGGCCACCAAGCGCACCGCCGACCTGATTCCGCTATGCCACCCGATCGGCCTGACCCGCGTCGCCGTCGACTTCGCCCTTGACGCGCCAAGTTCGACCATCGCCTGCGTGGTCCGCACCGAGACCCGTGGCCAGACCGGCGTGGAGATGGAGGCCCTGACCGGCGTCCAGGTCGCCCTGCTCACGATCTACGACATGTGCAAGGCGGTGGACCGGGGGATGGTGATGGGGAATGTGAAGCTGCTGGAAAAACATGGGGGGAAGTCGGGGGATTGGGTGGCGCCCTAAGTCGTGCGCAAACCGATGGCGGCACCCCATCACGGTGCCGCACGATGCCTCCATCATGGCTCACGCGGTGCTCCATGACCTCGTCCCGATTCACCGCGTGAATTCGCCGCCTTGCGGGGCGATCGTCCATCGCCATCATGCGTGGGTGTCTTGCATCGCTCGCTGACACCGCTTCCTCGCACCGCTTCCTCGCACCGCTTCCTCGCACCGCTTCCTCGCACCGCCTCCTCGCACCGCTCTCCTCCGCCGCCCTCCGACGCCGCTCTCCGACGCCGCTCTCTTACAGCGCATTAAGGCGGCGATACAAAGCGGGGGTGGCTTGTCTCCCCCGTAATAAAGGTAACGCCACATTTCCAAAGCGCCCCGGGCGCCGCTGTCTGGGGCAAATTGGTGTTCAATACCAGACAGGGCGCGGCATCTGGCAAGCATCATGGCCGTGCATGGGGCTGACATACCGGCAGGGCTCGGCGCGCTTGGCAGCGGTCGGCAACTCCGGTCCGTCGACCAGGATTCCAGCAACAACTGACCGGCAAGACCCGCCAGTGGCCCGCCGGCAAGCATGACTCTACGGGGTACACAGCATGAACGGGCGCAAGCTTGGCCAGATCGTCCTGGCGATGGCCGCGGTGGCGGCAACAGCAGCCGCAAGTCCGGCGTTTGCCAGAGGCGGCTATCACGGCGGCGGTGGTTATCACGGCGGCGGTGGCTACCATGGCCACGGGGGCTTCTATCACGCGCGAGCGCGTGTGGGCGTGGGCGTCTACGTGGGTCCGGGCTGGGGGCCGGGATGGGGGCCTGGCTGGGGCTATCCGTACTACGACGGGCCCTACCCCTATTACTACCCTGGCTACTATCCGCCGCCCGCGGTCGTCGCCGTGCCGGCGCCGCAACCGCCGCAGTACGTCGAGCAAGGTACCGATGGCAATCCGGTCGAGGCGTCGCCGGATGCCAATCCCAATCAGTGGTGGTACCACTGCCAGCAGCCGGAAGGCTACTACCCGTATATCAAGTCGTGCCCAGGCGGGTGGGAGAAGGTACCCGCGCAACCGCCGGCGGGATCGTGAGGCGCGAGGATACAGTCATGAAGATACGTTCCGTTTCGTTACTGCTGGCCTCGACGCTGGCCCTTGGCGCCTGCGCCGTGCTGCCCTCCGGCCCGAGCGTGATGGCGCTGCCGGGTACCAACAAGACGTTCGACCAGTTCCGAGCTGACGACTATAGCTGCCGTCAGTATGCGTTCGGCCAGGTCGGGGGTACCACGGCCCAGCAGAACGCCAACACCAGTGCGCTCGGCAGCGCGGCCATTGGTACCGCCCTCGGGGCTGCGGCAGGCGCCGCGTTCGATGGCGGCAGTGGTGCCGCCGTGGGCGCCGGCGTGGGCCTGCTGACGGGTGCGGCCGTGGGCGCGGGTAATTCGTATTCGTCGGGTTATGCCACGCAGCAACGCTACGACGCGGCATACGTGCAGTGCATGTATGCGAGCGGCAACCGGGTGCCTGTGTACGGCAACATGACCACGCGCGTGTCGCCGACTTCGGCGCGGACCATGCCGCCGCCCAACTATCAGCCGTACTACCCGCCGCCTCCGCCGCCCGGTTACGTGCGTTAGCGGTGCCGCGCTGCGTTAGCGCGTCATGCTGCGCGATTTCGCGCGGATCCACGTGCAGAAGTCGCGCGGACGCCGGTCTGCGTCGATGGTCTGGCACGCCTGCTCGATTGCCGCGAACTGTGCGCGTTCGTCGCCCTGGTAGTAGAAGCGCAGCCGCTCCATCCATAGCCGGCCGCGCTCCGGCTCGCCGGTGAGCGCGAACAGCCAGGCAGCGCGCGCGATGATCGCTGGCGTCGGAAGCAGATGCACGCTCTCGATTTGCGCCGGCAGCAGCAGGGGCGCGTTGTCGGCGGTAATGATTGCGTCGTCCGCGCTCTGCATCCGGGCATAGGCGCCGAACCAGAACGTGGGCATCGGCAACGCCTCGCGCGTGCTGCCCGCCGCGTACTGGCGTGCTTCCACGCGTCGATAGTCTTGCCAGGTGGTGACCAGCACGAGCGCGGCGGCGATCGTCCCGATGGCTGCCATCGCGACCGCCGGCCGGCCCGAGCGCACACCGCCAATACCTGCGGTTTCCAGCCAGCCGAGCAGGAAGCAGAACGGCAGAAAAAAGTAGAGATAATGCAGCGGGTATTCGAGCATCGAATGCGCGGCGAACATCGCCAGCCACACCAGCACGACCACGGTCTGCCACCGGTCCGCGCGCTCCCCATGCAGCAGGCGTTGCCGCACCACGCGCCATAGCCATGCCGCCAGCATGACCAGCACGCCGACCGTACCGATGGCCCCGGTCTTGGCCAGCAGGTCGAGCACGGCATTGTGCGCGTGGAGCGCCATCTCCGGCCGTCCGCCCACTTGTGCCAGCTGCTGGAACTGTGCCCAGCCGAATTCACCGTAGCCCACCCCGAGCCACGGGTGCGCACGGAACATGCCGATGGCGTGCGCCCAGAGCGCATTGCGGCCGCTCAACTGGTCTTTGGTATGCATCTGCGCGACGGCATCGAACAGTCGCCAGTCGAACGCCAGGCCAGCGGTCTTGATCAACGTCATGAGCGCCATGAACATGACCGCCATGATGGCTGCCGTTACCACCAGGGTCGCCGGCCGCCGCATCAGGTTCGGGCTGCGTTCTCCGCGTGCCATCGTGGCTGCCAGCAATGCATAGACGACGGCAATGCCGACATGCACCACGCCCGTCCGCGAGCCGGACAGCACGATGCCGGACTCCACCAGCAAGACCGCCACGAGCCACGCGGGGAACCGCAGCTTGCCGCGCATCGCCAGCCAGACCGAAGCCGCGAGCGCGAGACCTTCCACCGTGGCCTGGTGGTTAGGTTGATTCAGGTTACCCCAGAGTCGGCGGTTATCGGCATGGAAGTATTCGGACACCAGACCGAAGGTGTGGCGCTCCATATGGAACACCTGGACCCACTGTGCGAGGGTACCCAGCAGACCTGCAATCAGGAAGGCCGCAGCCAACGCATCGACCATTGTCTCGCGCTGCGCCGCGGACATGCCTTGCCCCGTCCACCATGCTGCCGCCATGACGGCGCCACCTGACGCCAGCATGACGTCGGTCATCAAACGACTACCGGTGATATCGGCCACCCCGCTCGCCGCCTGGAGCAATGTCGTGCCGATCAGCCATAACGGTGCCAGCGCGATCAATGGGACGATTCTGATTTGCTGCGAAGGATCGCGGGGAGCGCGTGAAGCGACTAGTACCAGAACCAGCAGCACACCCAGCAGCCCGGCGGCCCACTCGCCGTAGAACGTTGCCAGCGGCAGCGTGTGGCGGGAGACCAGCAATGGCACGGCAAAGGCGACGATGATGGCCGCGGGGGCAAGCGTGACCCTGGAAGGCTGCATGGAGGGTGAGAGGGGCGGCTGGTGGCGTTGAAGGCGCTATGGTAGCGCGCGTCAGGACTTAAGCCGCACCTTTAACCTGAATTGCAG
Source organism: Cupriavidus sp. H19C3 (assembly GCF_049393815.1). NCBI lineage: Bacteria > Pseudomonadati > Pseudomonadota > Betaproteobacteria > Burkholderiales > Burkholderiaceae > Cupriavidus > Cupriavidus sp. H19C3. The sequence goes on along the minus strand of NZ_CP184985.1, from coordinate 3,818,400 downwards.
TCATGGGGCTGCAATCAGCCTATCTTGTTTGCGCTTAGTCTCGTGAATTCGATCCTCAATCCAGTGGCAAAAATCCCTTGAGATTGCGGCCGGCGAAGTTGTATTGCAAGCCTTGCCGACGGTCATATAGACACCATGGGGGTCGCTCCAGTAGTAGTAAGGCAGTCGTTCCAACCATGCCTTGGCACCATCGACATTCCCCGTGAGTGCCATAAGCCATGCCGTCCGTGTCACCATGTTTTGGGTCGGCAATACGTGCAGTGCGGCAACGTGCTCCGGTAGCAATTGCGCAGCGTTCGCGGTCGTAATCGTCTTAGTTTCGGTTCGCCTGGCCTGTGCGTAGGGACGAAACCATATCAGCGGTTCAGGCGGCCCTATGACCTCTTTGGAATAGGTGCCGGCGCTAAGTTCGGTCGCCTGATAGTCGAGGCTTGTCGTACCCAATACGAGGGCCGTCACTAGCGCAAATGAATAGACACTTAGGCGAGAAAACCATTGGGGTACGACGGGAATCCTGAGTCCTTTGGTTTCGAGCATCCCGAGCATCAGGCAAAACGGGAGGAAGAAATACGCATAGTGCAGCGGATATTCGAGCATCGAGTGAGCTCCGATGATTGCCAGGCACGTCAGGATCATGATCGTCTGGTTTCGTTCATGGTCACAGCCGCGCAATATTCGCGCTACAACGACTCGAACGAACCATGCCGCCAGTACCGCGCAGATGGCAACCGTGCCTAACAGGCCGGTTTTTGCCAGCATGTCGAGCAGCGCATTATGGGCATGAAGTGACATTTCCGCTGTCTTGCCAATTAAACGCATTTGCTGGAACTGCTCCCACGCGAACTCGCCCCAGCCCACTCCGAGCCATGGATGGGTTTCAAACATGGCCCAGGCGTGCGCCCACAATGCCGAGCGTGCCGCGAACTGTGTTCCTCCTTGCCCCTCTGGTTTCAAATCGAAAAGGTTCCATCCAAAGACGTCGCCAGTCGCGTCTATACCTGCCTTGAGTGCAATGAGTATCGCAAGCACTGACAGCCCTGCCGCGCGCAAGCGAACGGAGTCAGGCGCCGACGCGGGACCATCATTGATGTTTTCCTTTCTCGACAGGAAGGCAAGAAGAAAGAGATAGACGGACGCAATGCCTATGTGCGCCATTCCGGTGCGCGATCCGGACAGGACGATGCCGCTCTCCAACCAGATGACTGCCCCCAGCCATGCCAGGAAACGCAGGCGACGGCTTGCATACAGCCAAATGGCCCCTGCGAGAGCAAGTCCATTAACGGTGGCCTGGTGATTCGGCTGGTTCAGATTTCCCCATAGTCGACGATTTGTTGTCCCCAAATCGTAATGGGAGACCCAGCCGGCGAACATCGGCTCGAGGTGAAACACCTGAATCCACTGGGCCAGCGTACCGAGAAGTCCCGCTGCCAGCCAGCCAATCGCGAGAGAGGAAATTAGTACGCCCCTATCGTGTGTACTTGCGGAGTTGGCATAGCGCCAAGCAGCGAATATGACCACTGCCCCTAACGCCAACACGCTCACCACTATGCCGTTTGTCCCAGTAGTCTGGTTCAGACCGAGCCACATCTGCGTCAGAGTGCACGCGATCAACCATATGGGGGCAAACATGACATAAGGCAATGAGGCCGGCTTTTCACGTCTGCTCAGCGCGGCCGAAAGAAACACAGCTAGGGAGAAAAGTATTGCCGAAATCCATTCGGCATAGAAGGCCGGATGCGGCAATGTGTGCCTGGGTACCAACAGCGGAACGCAAATCACCAGCGCCAACGTTGATTCGGCGGGCAGATATCGGGTTCGGCCGTTGAGAAAAGTCGCGGGGAAGAAACTCATGAGCAAAAAAAAGCGCCCGTAGGCGCTCTTTTGGAAAGTGTCGAACAAGGCCGTATTACTGACAACCGGGCGGAACGTACGAAGTCTTCCAGCCTGAAGCGGACGGCGTGATGCGGCAGTTCCACGTACCAGCCGCGTCGCGATTTAGCGTGATGACAGCGCCGGTAACAGCGGTATTCGCGTTGCCGCCCATCGTGACGGTCAGAGTGCCGACACCGTCGGACGCAAAGCTCGCCGGCATCGTGGCGGACGTAGCACTGGTAATGTTCGAAGGCACAAAACCAATGTCCGCGGACGTCATATTGGTAGCATTGCCGCGCTGAAGGTTTTCTTCCACGGCCGTCTTGTAAGCCGCCAACTCACCATACGCACGATTGATCTGCGACTTCGCCACGTAGTCCTGATACTGCGGAATCGCGATAGCTGCCAGGATACCGATGATCGCCACGACGATCATCAGTTCGATCAGCGTGAAGCCCTTCTGGACTTTGGTGCCCAGTTTTTTCAGTTGTACCCGTTTCATGAGAATTGACCCCTCAAAGAGAATTTCGTTACAGGATGAAACACCCTGTTGCATGTGATGCATCAACTCTTTAGCAGGGAGTGTGCCAGCCCGGAATTGGCCGATATTCTCGTCGGACAGTGACCACTGCTTGACAATTTTTGCCATGTGCGTGGCGGCCGCGCGCAGTAGGCAACAGGATTTGTCACTTTTTTGTGGCGAAGTTCGTCAAGTTTACAGGTGGACGCGCTTCCCCTTGGGTTCGTGCAAGAAGACGCCCCCGCGAGCAGTCGGGGGCGCCTGTCGGTGGCTCAATGAGCCCGATAAATCACTAATAAAGCCAGATAAGGCGTCACGCCATCCCTTACCGCGGCCCGCCATCCGCCGGCGCCATGCAGACGCGCGGCAGGTAGCGCGCTTCGGCGGTGGAGCGGCACTCCCAGGTGACCGAACCCTTGTCGGCGTTCAGCATGGTCAGGGTGACTTCCTTGCCGAGGAGGCCGTTCGAGATGCCCGCGTCCTTGAACGCGGCGACGATCGTGCAGCCGCCGGACGGCGTCGGGGTGCCACCTACCGTCACGCTCTTGATGTAGCTGCCGATGATGTCCCGCGACTGCGGAATGCCATCGGTCGGCGCGGCGCTGTTGTCCGGACACTTGCCGCTGTCGGCAAACGCCTCGGTGACAGCCACCTTCTGACCGGATGCCAGACTCAAGCCTTCCGCGAACTGCGAGCGCGCGATGTAGGTCTGGTACTGCGGAATCGCGATGCCCGCCAGCACCGCGATGATGGCGACTACGATCATCAGTTCTATCAGCGTGAAGCCGTGTTGCCGTCGGCGCTGACGACGATGGCGGCTGGAGCCGCACACAGAGCGCGAGAATCGTTTCATGTTGACCCTTTCGATGAATGTTTGACGTCATGGTTTTGAGGCATCTCGTCCCACGTGACGACCGAGGTCGGGGCCGTAGTCACGACCAATGTCATGACCAATGTCACGGCAGAAGTCACGGCAGAAGTCACGACCGAAGTCACGACCGAAGTTGCGACCGAAGTCACGACTGACGTCACCACAGCCCGCACAGCCGCCACATGAAACGAGACCCATCATCTCCATCGGAAGGGTCCGATCGACTTGATCCAGCGCAAGCGCGATTCAACGTTTGCAGATCGGTATTAAATCGCGGCTTTTTTGCCGCAATTGCCCCTGGCGCGCCGGATGGCGCCCGTCGAGGCCAATAAAAAAGGGCGATCCGCAGATCGCCCTTCCTTATGCAATACGAAAATTCTGATTCGTATCTGGCGGGGGCTACCCCGCCTTGCGCCTACACCGTCATGCCGTCTGGTCGGACCGTGCGCCACGCTTCTGCAGCAGCTTGCCGACCAGCACCACCAGCACCGCGCCGAGCACGCCAAACACCAGGTGCGCATGCGGAATGTTGGCTTCAAACCAGACGTGGTCAACCGGATCGCTGACCAGCATTTCACCGGCGAGGTAGCCGAGCAGCGCGGCGCCAAGCACGATGATGATCGGGAAGCGTTCCATCACCTTCAGCAGAATCGTGCTGCCAAAGACGATCAGCGGAATCGACAGGCCCAGGCCCAGCACCAGCAGCATCAGCTGGCTACCCTCGGGACCCTTCTGCGCGGCGGCAGCCACGGCCACCACGTTGTCGAGCGACATGACCAGATCGGCAATCAGGATGGTACGGATGGCGGCCCAGATATTGTCCTTGGCGTCATGGCCGTCTTCGTCGTCATCGCCGGTCAGCAGTTGCACGCCGATATAGACGAGCAGCGCGGCGCCGACGATCTTGAGGTACGGCAGGCTCAGCAGTTTGACCGCGGCAACGGTCAACACGACCCGCATGATGATGGCGGCCGCGCTACCCCAGAAGATCGCCTTCTTCTGCTGGGCGGGCGGCAGATTGCGCGAAGCGAGCGCGATCACGACGGCGTTATCGCCCGACAGGACGATATTGGTCAGGATGATCGAACCCAGCGCGATCCAAAACGTGCTGCTGGACAACAATTCCACGGCAAAGCTCCTCGTATTTCTCGGTTATGTTCCCTGTGCCTCAATCCCACAACCCAACCTGACTGAGGCCTTTCGGATGTCTGACATTCCAGACATGCAGATGTATCGCACGAACCTTTCGATTCGGTTTCAATCCGCCGGCAACGGCCTCCGGACATACCCTAAGGAGGCGGCTCGCCAAAAAACGACATTGCCCCCGGGCCTGCGCACGGGGGCAACGGACACTACAAATTACTACGAAGCCGGCCGTCGTGCCCGGGTGCCTGCCAGCACACAGGCGAGGCAGGCGCGCGGCGCGACGAGGCTCCATTTACTGCACTTGCAAGCGATGCAATAGGTCCACTTACAGGATGGACTTGAGCAGGCGGCCCATTTCGGACGGGTTCTTGGTGACCTTGATGCCGCACGCTTCCATGATTTCCAGCTTGGCCTGGGCGGTGTCCGCACCACCCGAGATCAGCGCGCCGGCGTGGCCCATGCGCTTGCCCGGAGGCGCCGTCACACCGGCGATAAAGCCAACCACCGGCTTCTTCATGTTGTCCTTGATCCAGTAAGCGGCGTTGGCTTCGTCCGGACCACCGATTTCACCGATCATGACCACGGCGTCCGTTTCCGGATCGTCGTTGAACATCTTCATCACGTCGATGTGCTTGAGACCGTTGATCGGGTCGCCACCGATACCGACGGCCGACGACTGGCCCAGGCCCAGCGCGGTCAGCTGGCCCACGGCTTCGTACGTCAGCGTGCCCGAGCGCGACACCACGCCGATGCGGCCCTTGCGGTGGATGTGACCCGGCATGATGCCGATCTTGATTTCGTCCGGCGTGATCAGGCCCGGGCAGTTCGGTCCCAGCAGCAGGGTCTTCTTGTTCTGCTTACGCATCTTGTCCTTGACTTCCATCATGTCGCGGACAGGAATACCTTCGGTAATGCAGACCACGAGGTCCAGGTCGGCGTCGACGGCTTCCCAGATCGCGGCGGCAGCGCCTGCGGGCGGCACGTAGATGACGGACACGGTGGCGCCGGTCGCCTGCTTGGCGTCCTTCACGCTCGCGTAGATGGGAATGCCCTCGAAGTCCTCGCCGGCCTTCTTCGGGTTCACGCCCGCCACAAAGGCGTTCTTGCCGTTGGCGTAGTCGCGGCAGCCACGGGTGTGGAACTGGCCGGTCTTGCCGGTAATGCCCTGGGTGATGACCTTGGTGTCTTTGTTGATCAGAATCGACATGCTGTAATCCTTTGCTTGGCTGGCACGCAGCGCGGGGCGGACCCGCTCGCTACGCGCGTTCGCGTTAGTTGGCGGATCGGCTTACTTGCCAGCGGCGGCGGCCACGACCTTCTGGGCGGCCTCTTCCATCGCGTCGGCCGAGATGATGGGCAGGCCCGAATCGGCCAGCATCTTCTTGCCCAGATCTTCGTTGGTGCCCTTCATCCGGACCACCAGCGGCACCGACAGCGACACCGCCTTCGAGGCAGCGATCACGCCTTCGGCGATCACGTCGCAACGCATGATGCCGCCGAAGATGTTGACCAGGATGGCCTTCAGGTTCGGGTTCTTCAGCATCAGCTTGAACGCCTCGGTCACCTTCTCGGTGGTGGCACCGCCGCCCACGTCGAGGAAGTTGGCCGGCTCGCCGCCAAACAGCTTGATGGTGTCCATGGTGGCCATGGCCAGGCCGGCGCCGTTCACCAGGCAGCCGATGTTGCCGTCCAGCGAGATGTAGGCCAGGTCGAACTTGGACGCTTCGATTTCGTTGGCGTCTTCTTCATCGAGGTCGCGGTAGGCCACGATTTCCGGGTGACGGAACAGCGCGTTGGAGTCGAAGTTGAACTTGGCGTCCAGCGCGATCACCTTGCCGTCGCCGGTCAGGATCAGCGGGTTGATTTCGGCCAGCGACGCGTCGGTTTCCCAGAACGCCTTGTACAGGCCTTGCAGGGCCTGGCGGGCCTGCGGCACGCTCGCGTCGGGCACGCCGATCTTGCGGGCGATGTCGTCGGCGTCGGCGTCCTTGAGGCCTTCGGCCGGATCCACGATCAGCGTGTGGATCTTTTCCGGGGTATGGGCAGCGACTTCCTCGATATCCATGCCGCCTTCGCTCGAGGCCATCAGGGCCACCTTCTGCGACACGCGGTCCACCACCAGGCTGACGTACAGTTCCTTCTTGATGTCGGCGCCTTCCTCGATCAGGAGGCGGTTGACCTTCTTGCCTTCCGGACCGGTCTGGTGCGTCACCAGTTGCATGCCCAGGATGTTGGTGGCGTAGGTCTTGACCTCGTCCATGCTCTTGGCCACCTTGACGCCACCGCCCTTACCGCGGCCGCCGGCGTGGATCTGCGCCTTCACGACCCAGACCGGACCGCCGAGCTGTTCGGCAGCCTTCAGGGCTTCGTCGACCGAGAACGCGGGAATGCCGCGCGGAACCGGCACGTTGTATTTGCGCAGGATTTCCTTGCCTTGATACTCATGGATATTCATGCGTGTTTCCTTTCGGGTAGGCGTAAAAGGGGGAAGAAGGAGAAATTCGTGGGAGACGAACGGCTCTCGCCTGTCGGCCGACCGTGACGGTCAGCCTGAGGTTCCGTTGGGCCGGGTGGCCAGGGCATCGTCGCCGCCCGATGCCGGAGCACCGCCGCGTGACGCGTTCTGGGACATCGACGCCTCGGCGCCGGCCTTGGGTTTCGGCTGGTAACCATACCAGCGCGGGTAAAACTGTCGAACCACCTCGCCCTCGAAGTGAAGCGCGTGGCATCCATGCAGCTGGTACGGGGGTTCGGGGTGGGTATCTTCGGCGCCGCCGGCGGCACCGGTATCGCGGGTCTTGAACACGTCGCCGGCAAAAGCCTGGATCGCCGTGGTGGGCAGCACCGCCGCCAGTTCGGTCAGATGGGTGCAGCCGGCCACGCCGCCGAGCCGTTCGCGTACGGCCTTGCGGAAGCCTCGCATCAGGTTCAGGCCGACGAGCTTGCGGTAGGCCGGCCCGATCGTGTCGCAATAGCCGGGATATGGCACCCAGTCGGAGCAGGCCTCGGCATCCACCACGTTCATGCGCAGGTCGATCGTCACGCGCAGCCACAGGTCGTGCAGCGGCTGCCCCTCGGGCCGGACGCCGCCGGCCGCGAGCGGAATGTCGCGCGGCTTGGTATCGGTCAGGCGCGCCTCGATATCCCACAGGCCGTCCTCACGCAGGTACGCCTCGGCCGTAATGGCTCGGCGGTGACGCAGTGCGCGGTTGACGGGCTGGGAGAGCGGCATGAGGAAACCAGGCTGGAAAAGCGGGGATCAGAAGCAGAAACCAGACGATCGGGTATCAAACCGGTTGCAACCACTGGCCGCCATGACCAGTGGCAAGAATCAGGGGCGAACCGGAGGCGAACATGGTCCGGGGTGGTGGCGACTTGAAGCCGCGCGGCCGCCGTGGGACCGAAAAACCCGAAGAGTTTAACATGCCGCGCCCCCTTGGCCGGGAACAACCTGCCGCCGCCACTGTCGGCGCGCGATTGTTGCAGCCTGGTCGACCGCAAACCCTTGCCACACAACGGTTTTCGGACAACAAGCGGAAACGGCGCTGCAGTGCGGAATGTGCGGCAAGCGGGCAAATACACCTGATGTGCTCGCAGGTATACAACACGGCCATGCGGGCTGGCGGGCAGGGCGAGGTCAGTCAGTCGCCGCTATCCCCGTCGCCCTGCTCCATCGCGGGGTCCTCCTCCGCACCACGGATCACCTTGCCGATGACCGCGCGGGAAAAGCCCCGCGCCATCATGAAGCGGATCTGCCTGGCGCGTGCCTCGGCGGAATCCGGCGCTTCGCCAAAGCGCTTGCGCCACACTTCGCGCGCGCGCTCGAACTCGGTCGCACGCAACTGATCCTGCAGTTCGCGGATCTGCTCGTGGCCAAGTTGGTGGGTCTTTGCTTCCTGCAGCACGCGCGCGGTGCCGTAGCGGCTGGCGCGGCGATGGACGAGGCTGTCGACGAATCGGGCATTGGATAGCCAGTTCTCGCGCTCGAGGGCATCGAGCAGGGTGTCGACTTCTTCGGGAGATTCGGCATGAGGCGCGAGCTTGCGCGCCAGTTCGGCGCGGCTATGCTCACGCCGCGAGAGATATCCGATGGCGCGCGCCTTGAGCGAAAGCGGGGGGCGAAGCGCCATCGGAACGTCAGCGGTACTTCAACAGTACGCAGGCCAGGTCAGTCGTCGACTTCCGCGGTCGCGGCTGCCTTCGCGCTGGCATTCAGCGGCGCCACGCCCAGCGCCACGCGGACCTTGTTTTCGATTTCGTTGGCGATATCGGGATTCTCACGCAGGTATTCGCGCGCGTTGTCCTTGCCCTGGCCAATCTTTTCGCCGTTGTAGCTATACCAGGCACCCGACTTTTCGACGATCTTGGCATCCACGCCGAGGTCGATGATCTCGCCCTGGCGGGAAATCCCCTGGCCATAGAGGATGTCGAAGAACGCTTCGCGGAACGGCGGCGACACCTTGTTCTTGACTACCTTGACCTTGGTCTCGTTACCAATCACGTCGTCGCCCTTCTTGATCGAGCCGATCCGGCGAATGTCCAGGCGCACCGAGGCGTAGAACTTCAGCGCGTTACCGCCGGTCGTGGTTTCGGGCGAGCCGAACATGACGCCGATCTTCATGCGGATCTGGTTGATGAAGATCACGAGGCAGTTGGTGCGCTTGATGGTGCCGGTCAGCTTGCGCAGCGCCTGGCTCATCAGGCGGGCCTGCAGGCCCGGCAGCGAGTCGCCCATTTCGCCTTCGATTTCCGCCTTGGGCACCAGCGCCGCCACGGAGTCGATCACGATCAGGTCGATCGAGCCCGATCGCACCAGCGCGTCGGCGATCTCCAGCGCCTGTTCGCCAGTGTCCGGCTGCGAGATCAGCAGGTCGTTCACGCTCACGCCAAGCTTGCCGGCGTAGCTGACGTCCAGCGCGTGCTCGGCGTCGATAAACGCGCAGGTGCCGCCCAGCTTCTGCATCTCGGCCACCACCTGCAGCGTCAGGGTGGTCTTGCCCGACGATTCCGGACCGTAGATCTCGACCACGCGGCCACGCGGCAGGCCGCCCACGCCCAGCGCGACGTCCAGACCCAGCGAGCCGGTGGACACCACCTGGATATCCTGTTCGACGTCGCCGTCCCCGAGTCGCATGATCGAGCCCTTGCCGAACTGCTTCTCGATCTGGGAAAGCGCGGCGGCAAGCGCCTTCTGCTTCTCCGCGCTCACGCCGGCGCCGGCCTTCTTGTCGTCCATGGTCGTCCTTCAGTCAATGGTGTATAAATAGGCCGCATGCGGCGCGGCGCCGGTTTTCGCGGGATTTTCGGGGCAGCAAGAACGTTTTCGGACGTTCTTCCAATGGACTTCCAATGGGCTTCCAATGGGCTTCCAATGGTCTCCCATCGGTTTTCCAACGCTTTTTCCTCAAACCCCCGCTCCGGTGCCAGACCCGGCCCACCTGCGTAGCCACCTTCCCCAGGCGGCCCGCTCGGAATGTCGGGTACTGTATAAAAAAACAGTATGCTTGGCAAGCCCCACCGGTGCCCCGCCCGGTCGGCGCAGCCGGCAACAGGGTGGAGACAACCATGCGGATTCTGATCGCCGAAGATGACGACGTGCTGGCCGACGGCCTGACACGCTCGCTACGCCAGTCCGGCTATGCCGTCGACCACGTCACTAATGGCGTGGAGGCGGATTCCGCGCTTTCCACCCAGAATTTCGACCTGCTGATCCTGGACCTCGGCCTGCCCCGCATGACCGGGCTCGAGGTGCTCAAGCGGCTGCGCGCGCGCGGCGCCATGCTGCCCGTGCTGATCCTGACGGCAGCCGACAGCGTCGACGAGCGCGTCAAGGGCCTCGACCTTGGTGCCGACGACTATATGGCCAAGCCGTTCGCGCTGTCGGAGCTCGAAGCGCGTGTGCGCGCGCTGGTAAGGCGCGGCGCCGGCGGCGGTGCCACGCTCATGCGCCATGGCCCGCTGGCGTTCGACCAGGTCGGCCGCATCGCCTATCTCAACGAACAGATGCTCGATCTCTCCGCGCGCGAGATCGGCCTGCTCGAGATCCTGCTCACCCGCAGCGGCCGGCTGGTCTCCAAGGAACAGCTGGTGGACCACCTGTGCGAATGGGGCGAGGAAGTCAGCAACAATGCCATCGAGGTGTACGTCCACCGCCTGCGCAAGAAGATCGAGGTGGGCGGCATCCGCATCGCCACGGTGCGCGGGCTCGGTTACTGCCTCGAGAAATTCCAGCCGGCCATGGCCGCGCACGACTGACCCACGAAAGAGAGCACGGGATGAGCCTGCTGCGGCTGCCCTGGCGGCGCCTGTCCCGTCCCTCGCCTTCGGCCACGCGCGGCGATGCCGCCGCAGCGGGTACGCCCGGCACGGGGGAACCCACGCCGGCCGGCACGCCGCCGGCCGAGCCCGCCGTCACCGACGAAGCGCTGGCCGACGCGCTGCCCCACCTCGAGGAAAGCGCCGCTCATCCGGCGCCACGCTCGCTGTTCGGCGAAATCCTCGACTGGATGCTCGCCCCGCTGCTGCTGCTCTGGCCGATGAGCATCGCCGTCACCTACCTGGTGGCCAAGTCGATCGCCAACGGCCCGTTCGACCGCTCGCTCGAGGCCAGCGCGATCGTGCTGTCGCAGCAGGTACGCGAGGTCAACGGCCGCGTCACGCTGCAGTTGCCGCTCTCCGCGCGCGAGATCCTGCGCGCCGACGAGACCGACAACATCTACTACCAGGTGGTCGGCAAGCGCGGCGAGTATGTGGCCGGCGATCACGACCTGCCGCTGCCGCCCGAGGACGACCAGGCCCATGCCGGCCTGGTGTCGCTACGCGACGACCGCGTCGGCGCCAACGACGTGCGGGTGGCCTATACCTACGTCGAGCTCAAGAACGCGGGCGGCACGCAGCCGGTGCTGGTGCAGGTAGCCGAGACCCTCGACAAGCGCGCGCGCCTTGCCAATGAAATCATCAAGGGCGTGATCCTGCCGCAGTTCGTCATCCTGCCCCTCGCGGTGGTGCTGGTGTGGTTCGGCCTCACGCGCGGGCTGGCCCCGCTCACGGCGATCCAGCAACGTATCCGCGCGCGCAATCCGGGCGATACCAGCCCCATCGACGAGCGTGCCGCGCCGCAGGAGATCACGCCGCTGGTGGCCTCGTTCAACGACCTGCTCGCGCGCCTCGACCAGTCGGTGCAGACCCAGAAGCGCTTTATCGCCGATGCCGCGCACCAGATGAAGACGCCGCTCGCGGGCCTGCGCATGCAGGCCGAGCTCGCGCAGCGCGAGCAGTCGCCCGAGGAACTGCGGCGCTCGCTCGCGCAGATCGCGGGCAGCTCCGAACGCACCGCGCACCTCGTCACGCAATTGCTCTCGCTGGCGCGCATGGAGAACCTGGCCGGCGTGGGCGGCATGGCGCCGCTCGACCTCGCCGGGCTCGCGCGCGAGGTGGTCAAGGACTGGTTGCCGCAGGCGTGGGCGCGCCGCATCGACCTTGGCCTGGAGGCCGACGAGCACCCGGTCATGATCACCGGCAATCGCCTCATGCTGACCGAGATGCTCAACAACCTGCTCGATAACGCCATCCGCTATACGCCGTCCGGCGGCAATGCGACCGTGCGCGTGAGCGTGGATGCGTTCGAACCGTTTGTCTATCTCGATGTGGAAGACACCGGTCCGGGCATTCCCGTCGCCGAACGCGAACGCGTGATGGAGCGCTTCTACCGCGTGCTCGGCACCAATACCGAAGGCAGCGGCCTGGGCCTCGCGATCGTGCGCGAGATCGTGCAGCAGCATGGCGGCGAGGTCAGCATCGGCGACCATGTGTGGCAGACCGAGCCGCGCCGCGTCGGCACGCGCTTCCGCATCACGCTGCGCCGGCCCCTCGAAGGGATCTCCGCATGAAGCGCCCCTTCAAACGAGCGTTCGCGCCAGCCACCGCGGCCGAACGCCGCGCATGGCACCACAACCTGCGCTATATCGCCGCGCTGCTGGTGGTCTGGTTCGTGGTGACATTCGTGGTGAGCTGGTATGCGCGCGAGCTGCGCTTCGACTTCTTCGGCTGGCCCTTCTCGTTCTGGGTGGGCGCACAGGGCGCGCTGATCGTCTACGTGCTGATGGCCGCGCTCTACGCCTGGCACATGAACCGCGTCCATGTGCCAGGCCCCCAGGACGATGCCACCGACTCCCATCCGGTGGAACCTGACGCCGCCGTGTCGCATGCGCCCTCGCGCAGCGCGACGCAACGGCCCACCGATGCTGCATAGCAAGACGCACCCACTGCCGCGCCAATGCTGGGTTCGTGCGCCACGCAACCCGGCACCGCAACATCGGCCAGGCGTGTGCCCGGCCGCGCACGGCTAGCGTATACCCCGACCACCCCTGTCAGAACGCAGTAAGTTTCGCCTCCCACAATCGTCTGCAACTTCGGTGCACAGGTCCGCACGTGCGCGCAGTGTTTCGCCGTGTGGGTTGGGCCGGAGATCCCAACGTAGAGGAGACGACAACATGGCTAACGCGCAGAACGTGACGATGCCGGGGGGCACCGCACACAACGCGCCGATGACGCGCGAGGAGAAAAAGGTCATTCTGGCCTCCTCGCTCGGCACGGTGTTCGAGTGGTACGACTTTTACCTGTACGGTTCGCTGGCGGCCGTCATCGCCAAGCAGTTCTTCGCGGGCCTCGACCCCACCTCCGCGTTCATCTTCGCGCTGCTCGCGTTTGCCGCCGGCTTTATCGTGCGGCCGTTCGGCGCGCTGGTGTTCGGCCGCCTGGGCGACATGATCGGCCGCAAGTACACCTTCCTGGTGACCATCCTGATCATGGGTTTCTCCACTTTCATCGTGGGCCTGCTGCCTGGCTACGCGACGATCGGCTGGGCTGCCCCGATCATCCTGATCGCCTTGCGCATGCTGCAGGGCCTTGCGCTCGGCGGCGAGTACGGCGGTGCCGCCACCTACGTGGCCGAGCACGCGCCGCACGGCAAGCGCGGCGCCTACACGGCGTGGATCCAGACTACCGCGACCATGGGCCTGTTCCTGTCGCTGATCGTGATCCTGCTGTGCCGCGAGCTGACCGGTCCGAACTTCGATAGCTGGGGCTGGCGCATTCCGTTCCTGCTGTCGATCCTGCTGCTGGGCATGTCGGTCTATATCCGGCTGTCGATGAGCGAATCGCCGGCGTTCCAGCGCATGAAGGCCGAAGGCAAGACCTCCAAGGCACCGCTGACCGAGTCGTTCGGCCAGTGGCGCAATCTGAAGATCGTGATCCTGGCACTGATCGGCCTGACCGCCGGCCAGGCCGTGGTCTGGTACTCGGGCCAGTTCTACTCGCTGTTCTTCCTCACGCAAGTGCTGAAGGTCGACGCGAAGACCGCCAACCTGCTGATCGCCGGTGCCCTGGTGATCGGTACGCCGTTCTTTATCTTCTTCGGCTCGCTGTCGGACAAGATCGGCCGCAAGTGGATCATCATGCTGGGCTGCGCGCTGGCCGTGCTGACCTACTTCCCGATCTTCAAGGGCCTGACGCACTACGCCAACCCGGCGCTCGAGCGCGCCCAGCAGACCGCGCAGATCGTGGTCACCGCCGACCCCAAGACCTGCTCGTTCCAGGGCAGCCCGATCGCCCGCGAGGTCGATTTCCGCAGCTCGTGCGATATCGTCAAGCGTACGCTGGCGCAGGCATCGGCAAGCTATGAGGTGGTCCAGGCGCCGGCCGGCACCGTGGCGTCGGTGAAGATCGGCGACAAGGAGATCAAGGCATTCGACGCCGGTGTCGTGGGTGGCCACAGCTTCGACGACGCGAGCAAGAAGCAGATCGCCGCGTTCAAGAAGGACGTGGCCGACTCGATGGCCGCGGCTGGCTATCCGACCAAGGCCGATCCGGCGCAGATGAACACCATCATGGTGCTCGTGCTGCTGGTGATCCTGGTGATCTACGTGACGATGGTGTACGGTCCGATCGCGGCGATGCTGGTGGAAATGTTCCCGACCCGCATCCGCTACACGTCGATGTCCCTGCCCTACCACATCGGTAACGGCTGGTTCGGTGGCCTGCTGCCGACCATCTCGTTCGCCCTCGTGGCGCAGAACGGCAACATCTACTACGGCCTCTGGTACCCGATCATCATCGCCGCCATGACCTTCGTGATCGGCGCGCTGTTCATCCGCGAAACCAAGGACGTCGATATCTACGCGCACGACTGATGCCGTAGCCCGCCCGCCCGCGGCGGCTCCCCCCACCAACAGGGAGCCGCCCGCCGGCAGGTGCGGCGCACCACAACAAAGGTGTTGACAGCGTCAAAGTCGTAGGTATAATCACGGTCTTCGTTGGCGAATTAGCTCAGTCGGTTAGAGCGACGGAATCATAATCCGCAGGTCCGGGGTTCGAGTCCCTGATTCGCCACCACGATTCAAAAAGCCGCATCCCGCAAGGGATTGCGGCTTTTTTCTTTGCCTTGTTGTCGTGGCCTTACTGTCGTGGCCATATTGTCGTGGCCTTACTGTCGTGGCCTTGTTTTCTTGATTGGCCTGCCTGGCGCGGGCCCGCGCTGCCGGGCCCGCGCGAAACCAACCGGGCCTCGCGCGCGCCATGCATCAGGGCCTCGGCTCACCCTCCCCTCTTATCCCATCAAATGATGCCGGCGCGCGAACTCCGCGAGTTCGATCAGCGATGACAGCTTGAGCTTGGTCATGATGCTGGTCTTGTGCGAGCTCACGGTCTTGTTGCTGATGCGCAGGGTCTCGGCGATCGACTTGTTCGACTGTCCCGTGGCGAGAAAACGCAGTACCGTCATTTCACGCCGGCTCAGGCCGGCGGTCGGGCTGCCGGGCCCATCGGCGATGCGGCGCAGCGTATCGAGCGACCCCACCGGAAACACCGCATAGCCGGACAACACCACGCGCAGTACCTCGGCGAGTTCATGGAGCCCTGAATCCTTTGCCACATAGCCATGCGCGCCCGCGCGCAACGCGCGGATCGGCGCGCCGGTCAGCGCGGACAACACCACCAGGCGGGCCGACGGGCACAGATTGCCCACCGCCTCGATCACCGTGTCGCCCGGCAGCGCGGGCAGGTCGAGGTCCACGATGACGAGGTCGGGCTGGACCTCCTTCATGGCCTGGATCGCCTCGGCGGCGCAGGTGGCCTCGCGGACTTCGAAGCCGAGGTCTTGCGTCAGATGCGCGGCAACGGCAAGGCGGACGGCGGGATGATCATCGACGATCAGTGCAACGGACATGGCATTCGCTCCTTCATGGACGGGACTGCGGCGAGAATAGGCGCGCCCGTGCCCGGCGAATTGTCGAAAAGGCCGAATCTGGTTGTCGAAATTTCCGACAATTGATGCAGAAATTTCCGCACCCGGCCTGCCACCCCGCCCTGCCGCGTGCGCGCTAGCCGCGCGTGCCCGCGCTCGGGGTGCCCGCGGGCAGGAAGCAGGGCGCCACCCCGGCCTGCACGGCCTCGTGCCCGTCCTGCCGATACACGCGGTAGACGTCGCGCGCCACGTTGTGCGGATGCCGCGCGGCCTCGTCGAGGGTCAGCACCGGGGCAAAGCACACATCGGTGCCTTCGAGCAGCGCCTGCCAATGCGCGAGCGGCTGGGTCGCGATCAAGGCGGCGATACGCGCCTTGAGCGCCGGCCACTGCGTACGGTCGTACTGCGCCGACGGAGCGACGTCGGCAAGCCCCAGTCGTTCGAGCAGGACGCGGTAGAACGGCGGTTCGAGCGCGCAGAGCGTGATCGCGCGGCCGTCGGCACAACGGTAGACATCGTAGAACGGCGAATCGTGGAACGCGCTCGCCTGCGGGCCATCGACGCTGCCGGCGGCGCGCGCCACCTGCAGCAGCCCACCCAGCATGGCGACGATATCGGTGATGGCGGCATCGACCACGCAGCCCTGGCCGGTGGCGCGCGCATGCACGATGGCGCTGGCGATGCCGAAGCCGAGGCCGAGCGCGCCGGTGGCGTCGCCCAGGACCATCGGCGGCGTACGCGGCAGTGCGCCTGCTGGCGCGGCGCTGTGCAGCAACCCGGTCAGCGCGATGTAGTTGAGATCGTGTCCGGCGCTGTGCGCGAGCGGGCCGTGCTGGCCCCAGCCGGTCATGCGGCCATAGACCAGGCGTGGATTGCGCGCGTGGCATTCGGCCGGGCCCAGGCGCAGCCGCTCCATGGCGCCGGGCCGCAGCCCCTCGATCAGCGCATCGGCGTCGGCCACGAGGTCGAGCGCTGCGGCATGGCCCGCCTCCGATTTGAGATCGAGCGCCATGACATGTTTGTCATGATCGAGCGCAACCTCCGGCGGCATGTCACCATCGAGCAGCAGGCGCCGCGCCTCGGGGGCAACCGGGCGCGTCACCAGCGTGACTGTCGCACCCAGGCCGGCCAGCATCGCCCCGCACAACGGACCAGGACCAATCCCTTCGAACTCGACGATGCGGACGCCTTGCAATGGAAGAATGCCGCGCTGGTGCATGTGCTGTCTCCTGGTGATCTAAATAGGCCTATCGATATGGGCCTATGATAGCCGGGCGTAACGATTGCATCGCAACCACGCATCCCGTCGAGGGTTGCGCATCGTCGATGTCGAGGCGATGCCGCCCTGGATGTCCCTTGACCCACGCTTCGAGGAGGTTCCCAGTCATGACCCCTATCGTGCTCGCCACCGACGGCTCCCCGTTCAGCGATGCCGCCGCGCATTTCCTGACGCGCGGCGATCTGCTGCAGCCGGGCTTTACGGTCCACGTGGTCCATGTCACCCCGGACGTCACGGGACAGGTCCGTGCCTTCGTCAGCAAGGACGCGGTTGCGTCGTGGCACCAGGAGGAGAGCGACAAGGCCATGCGGTCGGTCTGCGACATTCTGGCAGCCGCCGGCATTCCCTTCGAACGCCATGCGCTGCATGGCTTTGCGCCGGAGAAGATCCTGTCCCACGCCAGATCCGTCGGCGCGGGCGCGATCGTCATGGGCACCCACGGCCGCGGCACGTTCTTCGATGCGGTGCTGGGCTCGGTGGCCGGGCGCGTGGTGGCGCAGGCCCAGTGCCCGGTCATCATGGTGAAGGCGGAAAAGACGCGAGGCTGACCGCTTTCCCGCGCGGCCCGATCCCGCTTACCCCCAGAGCGGGGGTTCGTCCATCAAGGCGATCTGTTCGCGCAGCTCCAGGATGCGGTCCTGCCAGTAGCGCGCCGTGCCGAACCACGGAAACGCCGCGGGAAAGGCAGGATCGCGCCAGCGGCTGGCCAGCCAGGCGCTGTAATGGAGCAGACGCAGCGTGCGCAGCGCTTCCACGAGCCACAGTTCGCGCGGCTCGAAGGCGGCAAAATCCTCGTAGCCCGCGACGATATCGGCGAGCTGGTCCTGCATGGCGGCGCGATCGCCTTCCAGCAACATCCACAGGTCCTGCACGGCCGGGCCCATGCGGCTGTCGTCAAAGTCAACGAAGTGCGGCCCCGGCTCGCCACGGCCGCGCGCATCGTCAGCGTCGATCCACAGCACGTTGCCGCGATGGCAATCGCCGTGCAGGCGCAGCAGGCGGATATCGCCGGCGCGTTCGTAGCAGCGGCGCACGCCGTCGAGCGCAAGGTCGACCGCGGCGCGCCACGGCGCGAGCAGGTCGGCCGGCACGCAGTCGTGCGCGAGCAGCCAGTCGCGCGACGCCACGCCAAAGGTATCGATATCGAGGGTGGGACGCGCCTGATACGGACGCGTGGCGCCCACCGCGTGAATCCGGCCAATAAAGCGGCCCAGCCAGACGCGCGTCTCGGCGAGGTCGAGCGCCGGCTCGCGGCCGCCGCAGCGCGGAAACACCGCAAAGCGAAAGCCATCGTGCACGTGCAGCGTGCCGCCACCCGCGGCCGCGTCATCGCCGCTGGCAAGCGCCGGCACCGCCGGGATTTCCGCGTCCGCGAGCTCGCGCACAAAGGCGTGCTCTTCGAGAATCGCCGCATCGATCCAACGCCCCGGCCGGTAGAACTTGGCGACGACGGGCGCGGCGTCCTCGATGCCGACCTGCCACACACGGTTCTCGTAGCTGTTCAATGCCAGCAGCCGCCCGTCGGGACGGAAACCGGCCGACTCGAGGGCATCGAGAATGCGCTCGGGCGTCAGGCCGGCATACGGCACGTCGCTGTCGGTGCCCTGGTCGGGATGCCGGTCGGCGGTCGGATCGAGCGGCGCGGACATGGGCTCAGGGCTTGCGGCTGCCGCCCAGCAGCGCCGCCTGCGGTGCAGGCTTGCGGGCAGGGCGGGCGGCGCCGGCGGGCTGCGGCGCACCGCCATTGTCGGCCGGACGGCGCGGCTGCGCCGGTCGGGCGCGTGCTTGTGGCTGCGGCTGGCCGGACTTCGGTGCCTGGGCCGGCCTGGCGACGGGCTTGGCGGCCGGCGCGGCGGGCGCTTTGGCGCGCGCGCCGTCGCGCTGCTGACCGGGCTGGCCCGGCTGCCCCTGCCCACGCTGGCCGCCCCGGCTGGCGCCCTGACCGCCCTGACCGCCCTGACCGCCCTGAGCGCCCTGAGCGCCCTGACTACCCTGGCCGCGCTGGCCACGAGGTTCGCCCTGCGGCGCCTGGCGCCGCTGCTCGCTCGCGGCGGCACCACCCGGACGGCCACGGCCCTGGCCCTGGCCGCCGCCGCGCTGCTGGCGGCTCTTCTGGATCGGCTCGGGCGCGATGGTCGGATCCACCTCGAAGCCCGGCAGCACGGTCTGCTCGATCTGACGCTTGATCAGTCGTTCGATATCGCGCAGCAAGCCATGTTCGTCCACGCACACCAGCGAGATCGCTTCGCCTTCTGCGCCCGCGCGTCCGGTCCGGCCAATCCGGTGCACATAGTCTTCCGGCACGTTCGGCAGGTCGAAGTTCACGACGTGGGGCAGCTGGTCGATATCGATGCCGCGCGCGGCGATATCCGTCGCCACCAGCAGCCGCAGCGTGCCGGCCTTGAATTCCGACAGCGCGCGCATGCGCGCCGACTGGCTCTTGTTGCCGTGGATCGCAAGCGCGGACAGGCCGTCGCGCGTCAGCTGCTCGGCCAGCCGGTTGGCGCCGTGCTTGGTGCGCGTGAACACCAGCACCTGGTGCCAGTCGTGGGTGCGCACCAGATGCGCGAGCAGTTCGCGCTTGCGCTCGCGGTCCACCGGATACACGCGCTGCGCCACGGTCTCGGCGGTGGTGTTGCGACGCGCGACCTCGATCGACGCCGGGTTGTTCAGCAGGCGGTCGGCCAGCGCGCGGATATCGTCCGAGAACGTGGCCGAGAACAGCAGGTTCTGGCGCTTGGCCGGCAGGATGTTGAGGATCTTGCGGATGTCATGGATAAAGCCCATGTCCAGCATCCGGTCCGCCTCGTCGAGCACCAGCAGTTCCACCTGCGAGAGATCGATCGTGCGCTGCGAGACGTGGTCAAGCAGGCGGCCAGGCGTGGCCACGACGATATCCACGCCGCGCTTGAGCGCTTCGATCTGCGGATTGATGCCGACGCCGCCGAACATCACCATCGAGCGGAGCCGCAAATACTTGCCATAGTTGCGCACGCTCTCCTCGACCTGCGCCGCGAGTTCGCGCGTGGGCGTGAGCACGAGCGCGCGCACCGGTGCGCGCTGGCCGCGCGGCACGGGATTGCGTTCGATGGATTCGGTCAGCAGTTGCAGCATGGGCAGCGTGAAACCGGCGGTCTTGCCGGTCCCGGTCTGCGCGCCGGCGAGCAGGTCGCCGCCTTTGAGAATGGCAGGAATGGCCTGCGCCTGAATCGGGGTCGGCGTGGTGTAGCCCTGTTCGGCCACGGCACGCACAAGCTTGTCGGACAAGCCAAGTTCGGAAAAAGACATGAATGGACGCTTCGGCCGCCCGCCGCGCATAGGGTGCGCCAATCGTGGAGCGGCAACAATGGGATAACCGGTATGGCACGGGCGATGCACCATGCAGCCCGCGCTCCGGCGGGACAGGTCGATTGCCCCCGTCTCCGGAACAGGAAAGGCCCGTAGTGTACCAGTCCGCCGCGAAACGCTTTGTCCTTCTCGTGCTTTACCCCTGTCGTGCGCCATGCCTTTCATTTCGCTTGCCACGCGTGACGGCCGCATGCCGTGGGGACGCCCATGGCGGATTTCGCGGCGGGGTGGCCCGGGAGTATCATGGGCGCTCACCGCCCCGTGCCCGATCATCATGCGGCTCCGATTTCTCGAAGACCAGGAAGTAACACTGTTTGCCGCGATTCCCGTCGGCATCCTCGCGGCCATCGCCACCACGCTGTTCAAAGCCGCGCTGGAAGGCGCCGGCCTCGCGCTCTATCGCACCGATGCCGATATCGTACTGGTCTTTGCGGGGCTGGCGCTGGCCTGGCGCGTGGTGATTCCCGCCGTGGGCGGGATGATCGCCGGTGCGCTGCTGATGCTGGCCGAACGGCTGCAGGCCGCGCAGACGGGCCCCACCGACTACATGGAGGCGGTCGCGAGCGGCACCGGCCGGCTGCCGGTGCGCATCACGCTGCTGCGCTCGCTGTCGTCGTTCTGTTCGATCGTCTCGGGCAGCTCGGTCGGCAAGGAGGGCGCGATGATCCAGCTGGCCGCGCTGTGCGGCTCGCTGTTTCCATCGGCCCGCACGCCGCGCGCCGAGCCGCCCGTCGGACGCGACGCCGACGACACCAACATGCGCCGCATGCTGACTGCCTGTGGGGCCGCGGCCGGCCTGGCCACGGTCTATCACACGCCGCTGTCCGCGGCGGTGTTCGTCGCGGAAGTCGTGTTCGGCGCGCTGGCCGTGCAGCGGCTGATGCCGCTGTTCCTCGCCTCCGTCGCCGGCGCCATGGTCAGCCAGTGGCACGGCGGCCTTCAGCCCCTGTACCCGGGCCTTCATATCGAACCGGATATCCGGCCACAGCTGATGCTGGCCGCGGTGGCGCTCGGTCTGGTGGCCGGCGTCGCCGGCGCCCTGTTCCAGCACGCGGCACGGGTCGCGCGCACGAGCTTCGGCCGCCTGCGCGGCGGCCCGCCGGCCCGGTTGGCGCTCGGCGGCCTGCTGGTCGGCCTGCTTGCCATGGCGGTACCGGAGGTGGTCGGCAACGGCTATTTCACCATCCAGACCATCCTGCAGGGACATCCGCTCTCGGTTCCCATCGCCGGCGTGCTGCTGGCCAAGCTCGCGGCCACCGTCATCAGCATGGGCTCGGGCGCGGTGGGTGGTGTCTTCACGCCTTCGCTGTTCGTGGGCGCGGCGCTGGGCCAAGTGCTGGCGCTGCTCATGCCGGGCGGCGACTGGGCGCCGATGCTACCGCTGGTTGGCATGAGCGCTTTCCTCGCCGCCACCAGCCATGCGCCGCTGATGTCGGTGCTGATGGTGTTTGAAATGACGCTCGCCCCGGCGCTGCTGCTGCCATCGATGATCGGCGCCGTGGCGGCCTATTACACGGCTTCGCGCTGCCAGACCCTGTCGCTCTACAGTGTGGTGACCGAACGCGCGCAGGCCAGCGCCGCGGTGGAACGTGCGCGCACACTCCAGCTCGCCGGCCTGTGCGACCCCACCGACACCGTGATCGGCCCCGACGCCAGCGTGGCGCAGGCCGCCGACAAGTTCGCCGAGACCGGCACGCGCTACTTGTATCTCGTCTCCACGGCCGGTGCGCTGCTGGGCGCGATTTCGATCCACGCGATCCAGCGCGCCGAGCGCGAGCAGCCCGGCGCCAGCCTGCTGGCGCTGGCCGACCGCGAGTTCCCGTCGCTGACGCCGGATTCGCGCCTGCGCGACGCGCTGGCGCTGTTCTCGCACCACGGCATCAACCGGATTCCGCTGATCCGCGATACCGACAGCCGCGAGCTGCTCGGTACCGTGTCCAAGCAGCGCGTGCTGCAGGAAGCGGCCTGCCTGTTCTGATGGCACGTGTTCACCGCGCACGTGTTCTGATTGCGCCACAGCACCCGAGTGAAATGCCCTTGCCGGCGGCCGAACGGGTAAAATCCGCGGTTACCCTTGTTTCCCGCTGACTCGTGCCGGAGCGCTCAATGCCCGCTGGATTCCGTACCGCTGGATTCCGTACCGCTGGATTCCGTACCGCTGGATTCAGTACCGCTGCAGTGCGTGCCGCTGCAGTAATGTGCCGCCCTCGGTTGGGCCCTCGGTTGGGCCATCGGCTGATGGCAACGCTCGTGGCCATGATCGTCGCACCGGCCGCGCTGGCCCAGCAGATGACCATCCAGCCGGATACACCGACCTTTGTCGATGGCAACGCCGGCGCACCGATCCTGCGTGTGATTCCGCCGGATGCGCTGCAGGCACGCCTGGTGATGGCGGCGCCCGCCGCCAACGGTCCGCAGACGGCCAGGCTGGGCAGCAATACGGTCGGCCTCGCACCGGGCGTGCGGGTGTTTTCGCCGGACATGCAGCTGCTCAATCCGCAGGCCATCGCCGGCAAGAAGCTCGAGGTGCGTTACCGCCTCGACCTCTACGGCCAGTTGCTGACCGCGTGGATCATGACCGAGGCCGAGTACAAGGCGTGGAAGTCCGCGCACTGAGCACGCAGGACACTGAGCACGCAGGAACAAGGCAGGACCGCGACGAGCCCGTCGCGGACAATTTCAGGCAGTAACCCGTTTTACCGCGGGTGCCCCCAGATAAACCACTGAGACCGGCACCATGAAGAAAGTTTTCGTCAAGACCTACGGCTGCCAGATGAACGAGTACGACTCGGACAAGATGGTGGACGTACTCAATGCCAGCCAGGGCCTCGAGCCCACCGACAACGTCGAGGACGCCGACGTCATCCTGTTCAACACGTGCTCCGTGCGTGAGAAAGCGCAGGAGAAGGTGTTCTCCGAACTCGGCCGCATGAAGGCCCTCAAGGCCGCCAGACCCGACCTCGTGATCGGCGTGGGCGGCTGCGTCGCCAGCCAGGAAGGCGCGACCATCGTGTCGCGCGCACCGTATGTGGATGTCGTGTTCGGCCCGCAGACGCTGCACCGCCTGCCGGACCTGATCGAACGCCGCCGCCAGACCGGCCTCTCGCAGGTCGACATCTCGTTCCCCGAGATCGAGAAGTTCGATCACCTGCCGCCGGCGCGCGTGGAGGGTCCCAGCGCGTTCGTCTCGATCATGGAAGGCTGCTCCAAGTACTGCAGCTACTGCGTGGTGCCGTACACGCGCGGCGAGGAAGTGTCGCGCCCGTTCGAGGACGTGCTGGCCGAAGTGGCCGGCCTTGCCGAACAGGGCGTGCGCGAGGTCACGCTGCTGGGCCAGAACGTCAACGCCTATCGCGGCGCCATGGGCGGTACCAGCGAAATCGCCGACTTTGCGCTGCTGATCGAATACGTGGCCGAGATCCCCGGCATCGAGCGCATTCGCTACACCACCAGCCATCCGAAGGAATTCACCTCGCGGCTGATCGAGCTGTACGGCCGCTGCGACAAGCTCGTCAATCATCTGCACCTGCCCGTGCAGCATGCGTCCGACCGCATCCTGATGGCGATGAAGCGCGGCTACAGCGTGCTGGAGTACAAGAGCATCATCCGCAAGCTGCGCGTGTTGCGGCCGCAGATGTCGATGTCGTCCGACTTCATCATCGGCTTTCCCGGCGAAACCGATGCGGACTTCGACAAGCTGATGGCGATGGTCGAGGAGATCGGCTACGACACCTCGTTCTCGTTCATCTTCAGCCCGCGCCCCGGTACGCCCGCGGCCAACCTGCACGACGATACGCCGCGCGAGGTCAAGCTGCGCCGCCTCCAGCATCTGCAGGCGACCATCGAGGACAACGTGCAGCGCATCAGCCGCGGCATGGTCGGCAGCGTGCAACGCATTCTGGTCGAAGGTCCGGCGCGCAAGGATCCGACCGAATTGCACGGCCGCACCGAGAACAACCGCGTGGTCAACTTCGCGCTGCCGGGCGTGCCGCAGACGCAGCGCGACCGCATGATCGGGCAGATGGTCGACGTCAATATCACCGAGGCCTTCCCGCACTCGCTGCGCGGTGAGATCGTGGTACGCCAGTCATCATGCCAATGAAGATGCCCTCCGCCGAGTTCGTCGCGCCCAGGGACGACAACACGC
Source organism: Cupriavidus sp. H19C3 (assembly GCF_049393815.1). Lineage (NCBI taxonomy): Bacteria > Pseudomonadati > Pseudomonadota > Betaproteobacteria > Burkholderiales > Burkholderiaceae > Cupriavidus > Cupriavidus sp. H19C3. Next base: position 3,793,975 of record NZ_CP184985.1, on the reverse strand, counting down.
GCCTGCAGAACCTGTGCGGGCCGCTCGATGAAAACCTGCGCCAGATCGAGCAGGCGCTCGACGTGACCATCCAGCGCCGCGGCCATCGCATGACCGTGCGCGGCACGCTCGCGCAGGATGCCGCGCTCGCGCTCGAGCGCTTCTACAACGACGCGCGCCTGCCGCTGTCGATCGACGACGTGCAGCTCGGTCTGGTCGAGTCGCGCCAGGTGTCGGCGCATGGAGGCTACCTGCCCGAGCAGGGCGAAGCCGACGCCGCGGTGGCGCCCGACGACGAATCCCCGGTGCTGCACACGCGCCGCTCGGGCCTGCAGGGCCGTACCGCCGCGCAGCGCGAGTACCTGCGCCATATCCTCTCGCACGACCTGACGCTCGGCATCGGCCCCGCGGGAACCGGCAAGACCTATCTCGCGGTGGCGTGCGCGGTGGATGCGCTCGAGCGCGACGCCGTCAAGCGCATCGTGCTGACGCGCCCCGCGGTGGAGGCCGGCGAGCGGCTCGGCTTCCTGCCCGGCGACCTCGCGCAGAAGGTCGACCCGTACCTGCGCCCGCTCTACGACGCGCTCTACGACCTGCTCGGCTTCGACCGCACGCAGAAGATGTTCGAGCGGCAGATGATCGAGATCGCGCCGCTGGCCTACATGCGCGGCCGCACGCTCAACCACGCGTTCATCATCCTCGACGAGGCGCAGAACACCACGCCCGAGCAGATGAAGATGTTCCTTACCCGTATCGGCTTCGGTTCGAAGGCAGTGATCACCGGCGATACCACGCAGATCGACCTGCCGCGCGGACAGAAGAGCGGCCTCGTCGAGGCCCAGCACGTGCTGCGCGATGTGCGCGGCGTGTCGTTCACGCGCTTCTCGAGCATCGACGTCGTGCGCCATCCGCTGGTGGCACGCATTGTCGACGCCTACGACGAGTACCACGCCCAACATAAAGACGCCTGATGTCGAATTCCAAGTCCCGCCCGGCTCCCAGCCTGACCCTGTTCGATGCCGACGGCCGCGCGCGCAAGACCAGCGCGCACGCGCTGCGCGTGCAGCTGCCCGATGGACGCAGCCTCACCATCGACCTGTCACAGGCCGACGATGGCGTGGTCGCGCTCCTGGCCGAGCATACCGACCCCGCGCAGCAGGCTGGCCTGCTGATGCGCCCGGACAACCACGACGCGCTGTCGGTCGCCATCACGGCCACGCCGCTCACCACCACCACCGGCACGCCGGCCACGCCGCGCGCGCTGGAGCTCGATATCCAGTTTGGCGACGGCATTCGCAAGGGCGACGGGCTGCCGCGCCGCAAGCAGGTGGAGACCTGGGTCAAGTCGGCCCTGTACGCCGATGCCGCGCTGACCGTGCGTTTTGTCGGCGAGGACGAAGGCCGCGCGCTGAACCGCAGCTATCGCGGCAAGGACTATGCGACCAACGTGCTGACCTTCGCCTATGCCGAGCACGAGGACGACCCCGTGGCCGGCGATATCGTGCTGTGCTGCCCGGTGGTGGAGAAGGAAGCGCGCGAACAGCGCAAGCCGCTGCTCGCCCACTATGCGCATCTGATCGTGCACGGCGTGCTCCATGCCCAGGGCTACGAGCACGAGGACGAGGCGGAGGCCGAGGAAATGGAAGCGATCGAGACCGAGACGCTGCAGGCGCTGGGCTTCGACGATCCCTATCGCGCCTGAGGGGTGCGGGGCACGGTGATCCGCGCGCGCCGCACCCGCGCGGTGCAGCGAGAGGCGCTTAGTGCACCCGGTCCCGCGCTGTCACGGGGCCGCAAGGCTTTTAGTGTATGCTTCAGACGATCTCCACCACGCGCTCGCCGCGACATGAACGACCCTTATCCCAGTTCGAAACCTGCCAGCCACAGGCAGGCGGATCGCCCCAGATCCCTGCTCGAACGTCTTTCGGATTTCATCTCTCCTGAGCCGGACACCCGCGCCGAACTGCTCGAAGTGTTGCAGGACGCGCATGCGCGCAACCTGATCGATGCCGATTCGCTCTCGATGATCGAGGGCGTGTTCCAGGTATCCGAGCTCACCGCGCGCGACATCATGGTGCCGCGTGCCCAGATGGATATGGTCAACATCGCCGACGCGCCGGAGACCTTCATTCCCTACATGCAGCAGACCGCGCACTCGCGCTTTCCGGTCTACGAAGGCAGCCGTGACAACATCATCGGCATCCTCCTGGCCAAGGACCTGCTGCGGTACTACACCGACGACACCTTCGACCTGCGCGAAACGCTGCGCCCGGCCGTGTTCATTCCGGAGTCGAAGCGGCTCAATATCCTGCTGCGCGAATTCCGCATCAACCGCAATCACATCGCGATCGTGGTCGACGAATACGGCGGTGTGGCGGGCCTCCTGACCATCGAGGACGTGCTGGAGCAGATCGTCGGCGACATCGAGGACGAGTTCGACCTCGACGAGGACCAGGACAAGATCCTGGCGACCGCCGACGGCGCCTGGCGCGTGCACGGGCTGACCGAGATCGAGCAATTCAACGAAGCGTTCGGCACCGGTTTTTCCGATCACGACGTGGATACCGTCGGCGGCCTGCTGATCAATCACCTCGGCCATGTGCCGCATCGCGGCGAAGTCATCACGCTGCCGCCGATCCGCTTCGAAGTGCTGCGCGCCGACGCCCGCCAGGTGCACCTGCTGCTGGTGCGCCGTGAAACCGCCCCCGAGGCGCTGGCCGTGGCCGACGCATGAAGCGGGTTGCCGCCAGCGCGGTGGACGCGCGCCGCGCCGACGGCCATCTCGGTTCCTCGCCCGATACTTCGCGCCAGTCGTCCATGACGACCGGGCGCGGCGCCGGCATGCTCCGCTCCCGCGGACGCCTGCTGCTCGCCGCGATCCTCGGTGTGGCGCATACCCAGTCATTCGCCCCGCATGACTGGTGGTGGCTGCAGCTGCTGTCGCTCGCCGGGCTGGTGGCGTTGCTGGCCGACGCCCCCCGGCCGCGCGTGGCGGCGGCCACCGCCTATGCGTTCGGCATGGGCTGGTTCCTGTCGGGCATCTGGTGGCTCTATATCAGCATGCACGTGTATGGCGAGATGCCGGCCTGGATGGCGGCGCCCGCGGTGGTGCTGTTCTCGATGTACCTGTCGATCTGGCCCGCGCTGGCCGGGTATGGCTGGCACTGGCTGTGCCGGCATGCGGCGCGCGGCGCCATGGGCGTCATGGCGGCAGTCGTGTTCGGCGCCGCCTGGGGCCTGTCCGAGTGGTTGCGCGGCGTGGTGCTGACCGGCTTTCCGTGGCTCGGCAGCGGCTATCCGCATACCGACGGTCCGCTCGCCGGCTTTGCACCGCTGTTCGGCGTCTATGGCATTGCCGTGCTGGCCGGCACGATCGCCGCCTTGCTGGTGGTGGCGGTGCGGGCGGGCTTTCTGCCACAGCGTCGGCGCCTGGGCGCGGCGCTTGCCGTTGGCGCCGGCATCCTGGTGGCCGGGGCGCTGCTGCGCCCCGTAAAGTGGACCGAGCCGGCGGGTCGGCCCATCTCGGTGCGGCTGCTGCAGGGCAACGTCGCACAGGACGTGAAGTTCGAGCCGGTCGGCATCCAGCGCTCGCTGGAACTCTACCGCGACCTGATCACCGCGCAGCCGGCCGACCTCGTGGTCACGCCCGAGACCGGCTTCCCGGTGATTTTGCAGGATCTGCCGGTCGATATCGCACGCGATGTGCGGCGCTACATGGAGCACACCGGCAGCACCATCCTGTTCGGTGCGGTGGGCGCGAACTCGCCGATCGATTTCACCAACAGCGCATTCGCGATCGGGCCAGAGCAGCCGGAGCTGTACCGCTACAACAAGCATCACCTGGTGCCGTTCGGCGAATTCATTCCGTTCGGCTTCCACTGGTTCGTGAACATGATGAAGATGCCGCTCGGCGATTTCCGGCGCGGCGGCCTCGACCAGCAGGCGGTGCCCGTGCGCGGCGTCCGCGTGGCGCCCAATATCTGCTACGAGGATCTGTTCGGCGAGGAAATCGCGCACACGCTGCGGCACCAGGCGCAGCCGGCCAACATGATGGCCAACATGACCAACCTCGCGTGGTTTGGCGACACCATCGCGCTGGACCAGCACCTGCAGATTTCGCGCATGCGCGCGCTGGAAATGCGCCGGCCGATGCTGCGCGCGACCAATACCGGCATGACGGCGGTGGTCACGCCCGATGGCGCAAGCCAGCGTCTGCCGACCTTCGAGGTCGGCACGCTGGCGGCAAGCGTACAGGGCATGCAGGGGTTCACACCGTTTATCCGCTGGGGCAACGTGCCGATGCTGGCGGCGAGCCTGGCGGTGCTGGCGCTGGGACTGCTGGGAGCGCTGGCCGCGCGCAAGCGCCGTGCATGACGGTTCATGACGGTGCATCAGGGGCACGCGCGGACCTGCAGGTGCGACCGGGTGGGCGTCTGAAAGGCGTCTGAAGGGCGAACCAGCGGTCCGAAGATCCTTAGCGGATCAGCGCCACGGCGACGACGGCGGCCATCACGGCGATGGCGGCGATATAAGGCTTGCGAGACAGCAAAGTCATGATGGACCCCTTCCTTCCAAAGGCTGTTGTGACCCGGCCCTGAGGGCACGGGGGATATGCGCAAGGTAATGTTCCTGTCTGGCAGTGCCTGTTCGCGTCCGGCGGTGCCGGTGCGGATCTGGTGCAACGCCGCGTGCGATGACACGCCACGACAGCACCGAGCAAGAACCATGCACAGCCGCAAGCAAACCTGGGAGGACGAGGTATGGCCGGTGCCCTACCACGGCCCTACGCCGGCCTACGCCGGCCTACGCCGCCCTGCCCGCTGTCATGCCCGGTGCCCCTGGTGCCATACCTTGCGCGACCTCGCGGCTCTGTGGCCGCATAAGAAGCACTGTATACAAAATCATTATCGGCACCCACCGGCGGAGTCTGAAAGCCATGTCAGGATTTACCCGACCCGTTGCGCCGAACCGACAACTCCGGCACACCATGCATCGTGCCCGCGTGGCCCGCGCAATCCGCCACTTCCCGCTCCGGGCCCCGACGTGGCGGTTGGCGGGCAAAAACCCGATAGAATTCGGGGTTTGGCAACGCCGCGCGGGAGACATCGCGCGCACATGCCGGCCGTGTTCATTCCTGTCTTCCTATGCTGACCTTCCAACAAATGATTCTGACCCTGCAGGCCTACTGGGACCGGCAGGGTTGCGCATTGCTGCAACCGATCGATCTGGAGGTCGGCGCCGGCACGTCCCACGTGCACACGTTCCTGCGCGCAATCGGCCCGGAACCGTGGCGCGCCGCCTACGTGCAGCCGTCGCGCCGCCCCAAGGACGGCCGCTACGGCGAGAACCCCAACCGCCTGCAGCACTACTACCAATACCAGGTGGTGCTGAAGCCGGCGCCCGAGAACATCCTTGAGCTCTACCTTGGTTCGCTCGAAGCGCTCGGCCTGGACCTGAAGCAGAACGACATCCGCTTTGTCGAGGACGACTGGGAGAATCCGACGCTCGGCGCCTGGGGCCTGGGCTGGGAAGTCTGGCTCAACGGCATGGAGGTCACGCAGTTCACGTACTTCCAGCAAGTGGGCGGGATCGACTGCAAGCCGATTACCGGCGAAATCACCTACGGCATCGAGCGGCTCGCGATGTATCTGCAGAAGGTCGAGAACGTGTACGACCTGGTGTGGACCGAATGGGTCGAAAACGGCGAGACCCGCCGCCTGACCTACGGCGACGTGTATCACCAGAACGAGGTGGAGCAATCCACCTACAACTTCGAGCACAGCAACACCGACATCCTGTTCCGTCATTTCTCGGAACACGAGAGCGAGGCCCGTCGCCTGATGGGCGAAGCCGCCGAGGGCGAGAACGGCGCCGGCCAGGCCGGCACGCGCCTGGCGCTGCCCGCCTACGAGCAGGTGCTCAAGGCCGCCCATACCTTCAACCTGCTCGACGCGCGCGGCGCCATCTCCGTGACCGAGCGGGCCGCCTATATTGGCCGCATCCGCAATCTGTCGCGCGCGGTGGCGCAGGCCTACTACAACTCGCGGGAAGCGCTGGGCTTTCCGATGTGCAACGCCGGGGCCCGCGCATGACCGCCCGCGCGCGCGGCGTGCCAGGCGCCGTCCGTCGTGCCGCGCTGATTGTGGCGGCGGTGGCGGCGGCCGGGGCCGGGGCAAGCCAGGCGCTGGCCGCGCGCACGCCCGTGCCGACGCCGAGCACGCTGTACCTGCCGGCGGAACTCTCGAACGTGTGCGAGGCCGACCAGCAGGCGTTGCAGCAAGCGCTCGCCCGGCACTGGCGGCCAAGCCTGAACGCGATCGACCAATGGGCGCAGCTGGTGCGCTCGTTCTCGTGCGACCTGTCCGGCTCGCGCGATCTTGGCTGGCACCGGGTGCCGCTGCGCGCGTACGAAAGCGCGATCCGCTACCCGCTCACGTGGGTCGAGTGGGAGGAGCGCAACGGCCGGCAGCGCCGCAAGATCCGCACGTACCGCTCGGCGGCGCAGTTGCCGCAGAAGATCGATTTCTGGGTCGGCGGGCGCATCGACGAGATCCGCTACGACCGTCGTCTGCAACGGCTCGACGCACGCTTCCCCGCCGCGGGCAGCCGCGGCGCATCCGGCGTGGCCGCGCAGTGCGCGTTCACCACGCTGCAGTTCCGGCAACAGAACGGCCTCTGGCTGCTGTCCGGTGTAGAACCCAATCCCGCACCGCGCTGCTGAGCGCGATGCCTGCCTGATACCCGTTGGATACGATTCATGTCGCAACTGATGACCGATTCGCTGCTGATCGAACTGTTCACCGAAGAGCTCCCGCCCAAGGCGCTGGCTCGCCTCGGTGAGGCGTTTGCGCAAGGCCTGTTTGCCGGCCTGGGCGCGCGCGACCTGCTCGAGCCCGGTGCCGCCGTGACCCCGTTCGCCACGCCGCGCCGCCTGGCCGCGCGCGTGACCGGCGTGCGTCGCACCGCACCGGACCGCGAACAGCGTGAGAAGGTACTGCCGCTGACCGTGGCGCTCGACGCCAGCGGCGCTCCCACCGCCCCGCTCGCCAAGAAGCTGGCCGCGCTGGCCAAGTCCGTGGGTGTGGCCGAGATCGACTGGCAGACCCTGGAGCGCGCCTCCGACGGCAAGGCCGACGCCTTCTTCTACCGCTACACCGCGCGTGGGGCCGCGCTGGCCGAAGGCCTGCAGGCCGCGCTCGACGAGACGCTGGCCAAGCTGCCGATCCCCAAGGTCATGAGCTACCAGCGCCCGGACGGCACCACCGTGCACTTCGTGCGGCCGGCCCACAGCCTCATCGCGCTGTTCGGCGCCGAGATCGTGCCGGTGTCGGTGCTCGGCCTGGCCGCCAGCAACGTGACCCAGGGCCACCGCTTCCTCTCGCACGGCGCCATCGAGATCGCCCATGCGAACGTGTATGCCGACGCGCTGCGCGAACAGGGCAAGGTGATCGCCAGCTATGACGCGCGCCGCGAATCGATGAAGGCGCAACTGCTCGCCGCCGCCGGCAACGACCGCGTGATCATGCCCGAGGCGCTGCTCGACGAGGTCAACTCGCTGGTCGAATGGCCCGTGGTCTACGCCTGCCACTTCGAGGAGACCTTCCTCGCCGTCCCGCAGGAGTGCCTGATCCTGACGATGCAGACCAACCAGAAGTACTTTGCGCTGACCGATGCCGCCGGGCATCTGCGCAACCGTTTCCTGATCGTTTCCAACCTCGCCACCGACACGCCGCAATCGATCATCAGCGGCAACGAGCGCGTGGTGCGCCCGCGTCTGGCCGACGCCAAGTTCTTCTTCGACCAGGACCGCAAGAAGACGCTGGCCTCGCGCGTGCCGCAACTGGCCAATGTGGTGTACCACAACAAGATCGGCTCGCAACTCGACCGCGTGCAGCGCCTGCAGCAGATCGCGGGCCATATCGCCGATGCGATGAACGCCGCCGGCGTGACCGTCGACAAGGCTGCCGCCATGCGCGGCGCCGAGCTGGCCAAGGCCGACCTGCTGACCGACATGGTCGGTGAGTTTCCGGAACTGCAGGGCACCATGGGCACGTACTACGCGCGCCACGACGACGAAGCCGACGAGGTGGCGCTGGCCTGCTCGGAACACTATCGCCCGCGCTTTGCCGGCGACGCGCTGCCCGAAGGCGCGGTCAGCACCGCGGTGGCGCTGGCCGACAAGCTCGAGACGCTGGTCGGCATCTGGGGCATCGGCCTGCAGCCCACCGGCGAGAAAGATCCCTTCGCGCTGCGCCGCCACGCCCTCGGCATCCTGCGCATGCTGATCGAGAAGCCGCTCGCGGTGCCGCTCGACACGCTGCTGGACCTGACCGAGCAGGCCTTTGCCGGCATTGCCGCGGTCAAGCCCGCGCGCGAGGCGATCCTCGACTTCCTGTACGACCGCGTGCGCGGCTATCTGAAGGAGAAGGGCTACACCACCAACGAGGTGGAAGCCGTGGTCAGCCTGCGCCCGCGGACGCTGCACGATATCGTCGGCCGCATCGAGGCCGTCCGCACGTTTGCGGCGCTGCCCGAGGCCGAAGCCCTCGCCGCCGCCAACAAGCGCATCACCAACATCCTGCGCAAGACCGACGAGGCCATCGGCACGGTGGATCCCGCGCTGTTCCAGGAAAGCGCCGAAGGCACGCTGCACGCGGCCATCGAGCGCGTGCGCCCCGGTGTGGAGGCAGCCTTTGCCAACGGTGACTTCACGGCCGCGCTGCGCGACCTGGCGCAACTGCGCGCCGCGGTCGACCAGTTCTTCAACGACGTGATGGTAATGGCCGAGGACGCGCGTCTGCGTGCCAACCGGCTGGCGCTGCTGGCGTCGCTGCACGTGCTGGCCAACCGCGTGGCCGATATTTCCAAGCTGGCCGCCTGACCGCCCGCCCCCATGGATAGCTGACCCGCCCGACCATGCCACAGTCCCTGCCCCGCTTCGTCATCCTCGACCGCGATGGCGTCGTCAATTTCGACAGCGACCAGTTCATCAAGACCCCCGACGAATGGGTCCCCATCGCCGGCAGCCTCGAGGCGATCGCCTCGCTCAACCAGGCGGGCTTCCGCGTGGTGATCGCGAGCAACCAGTCGGGCATCGGCCGCGGCCTGTTCGAGATGAGCGCGCTCAACGCCATGCACGAGAAGATGTACAAGGCGCTCGCCAATCTCGGCGGCCGCGTCGACGCGGTATTCTTCTGCCCGCATACGGCAGCCGACGGCTGCGACTGCCGCAAGCCCAAACCCGGCCTGTTCGAGCAGATCGGCGAACGGTTCGGCATCGAACTGCGTACGGTGCCCGCGGTCGGCGACTCGCTGCGCGACCTCGAAGCCGGCGTCGCGGTCGGCTGCATGCCGCACCTCGTGCTGACCGGCAAGGGCCAGAAAACGCTCGAGCAAGGCGGCCTGCCCGCCGGCACGCGCGTGCACGACGACCTCGCCGCTTTCGCCCGCTGGCTGATCCGCGGCGACGGCGCCCCGGCCGCCCACAAGCCGGCCGTATCCGACGCGGCGCAACCCCCGGCACAACCCCGATGATCTTTATTCGTTCCCTGCTGTTCGCCATCTATCTGGCGGTGCTGACGCCGCCGTATGCGTGCGCCTGTTTTCTCGTGTTTCCGTTCATGAGCGCGGAGAACCGCTTCCGCTTCGTGCGCGGCTGGCCGCGGCTCGTGATCTGGGCCGCGCGCGTGATCTGCGGCATCGATCACCGCATCGAAGGCATGGACCGCCTGCACGCGATGCTGGACAAGCCCGTGGTGCTGCTGTCCAAGCACCAGTCCGCCTGGGAGACCGTGGCGTACGTGGCGTTGATGCCCAAGCCCCTGTGCTTCGTGTTCAAGCGCGAGCTGCTCTACGTGCCGTTCTTCGGCTGGGCGCTGGGCATGCTCAAGATGGTCCATATCAACCGCAAGGACGGCTCGCGCGCCTTTGCGCAGGCCGCCAGCCAGGGCCGCGAGCGGCTTGCCGAGGGCGCCTGGATCATCATGTTCCCGGAAGGGACGCGCACGCCGCCGGGCATGGAACACCCGCGCTACAAGAGCGGCGGTGCGCGCCTGGCGGCCGAGACCGGCGCGTGGATCGTGCCGATGGCGGTCAATTCGGGCCGCGTGTGGCCGCGTAATTCGTTCTACAAATATCCCGGCACGATCACGATCTCGATCGGCCCGGCGATCCCGTCGGCCAACCGTACCGCGGACCAGCTCAACACCGAGGCCCAGGTCTGGATCGAGGCGGAAATGCGCCGCATCGACGCCGGCAGCTACCGGAGCCAGGCCACCGCATGAAGCTGCTGCGCCCTGCCCACGATACGACCGGCGCCCAACTGGAGCTGTCGTTCGGCGACGTGCCGCCATCGCACGTGCAGGGGCCCTCGCCATCGTTTGCGCGCCCGTCCGCGCCTCCGCTCGTTCAACCGTCTGCTCATTTGCCTACACACGAAGCCGCACCCCTGCTGGCGCCGTCCGCCGAGCCCCCGCCGCCCCCCCCGGTGGCGCCGGACGGCGCGGCATGGCCGCCGTTACAGCCGAACTCCCGTGCGCTGCATATCGGCGAACGGTCGCTGCATTACACCCTCAAACGCTCGTCGCGACGGACCATCGGTTTCACGATCGACGACCGCGGGCTGTCGATTACCGCACCGCGCTGGGTCACCCTGGCCGATATCGAGGCGGCGATCCTGGAAAAACAGCGCTGGATCTTTACCAAGCTCGGTGAATGGCGCCATCGCGAAGCGCGCCGCGTGCTGCCCACCGTGCAATGGCGAGAAGGCGCGAGCCTGCCATTCCTTGGCAAGCCGATCACGCTACAACTGGAATCGCCGATGGGCGCGTTGCTGTTCGATGCGGACTCGCGCGTCCTGCATCTCGCGCTGCCGTGCCATGCCGACGAGCAACAGATCAAGGACCGCGTGCAAGGCTGGCTGCAGCACCAGGCGCGGCGCATGCTGCCGGAACGGCTCGACGTCTATGCAGAGAAGCTGGGCGTGCGCCATACCGGGTTTGCGCTGACCTCGGCGGCGACGCGGTGGGGGAGCTGCACGGCCGATGGCAAGATCCGGCTCAACTGGCGCCTGATGCATTTTCCGCTGTCGATGATCGACTATGTGGCGGCGCACGAGCTGGCCCACCTCAAGGAGATGAACCACAGTCCCCGCTTCTGGGAGACCGTGGAGTCGATCTTTCCGGAATTTCGCGACGCGCGCGCGCAACTGCGCGCGCATCCGCCCGAACTGCTGCCGACGTTCTAGGCGGCCTGCGTGAACAGCAAGGCGACGCCGTTGGCGGCTGCCGCCGGAATCAGCGCGTCGCGCGGACCGAGGTCGTGCACGGTCACGCCGTGCGCATGCCAGTGCGCCCTTGCGGCAGCGAGGTCGGCCGTGCGCAGGCGAATCGCGGCATAACCGGGCACCTCACGATAGAGGGCGGCCGGGCCGGCTGCGGCGGTACCCGTGACCCGTCCGAGCCGCGCCGCGGTCGTTACCACCAGCTCGGCGCCGTCGATGGCGATATGCAACGTGCCGTCGGCGCCCGTCGTCAGCGTGCCCCCCGTCATGGTGGCGTACACGCGCCCCGCTTCCGCCAGCTCGGCATCGGCCACCACGAGGTACATCGCGCCAATCGCTTGCGCGCCGTTGGCATGGGACATCCACTCGCGGCGCCATAGCAGTTCGGGCGTGCGATGCTCGCACACGAAGTACCGCGCCCCGGGTGCCTGGTCCACCGCGGTCACGCGAAACGTGGCGGCATGCTCGCTGCCATCGTCCAGGCGCACCGGGCGCGAGAACTCGATCGGCTCGGAGCGCGCGATTCCCGCGGCCTGCAGGCGCGCGGCCGTCGCAAATGCATCGCGGCTCTTGCACGAGGTGGCGGCACAACCGCCGCCGCGCTGCTGTGCGTCCCAGTAGTACTGGCGGCTCGGATTGGGCGCCGTCACGTGCAACAGTTCCAGATAGTCACGCGCCAGCATGATGCAGTGGTTCTGCGAGCCGAGCGTGTGGTAACCGCGCGGCGTCAGCGTAAAGCCGAGCCGCTGCCAGTTGGCCGCCGCGGCATCGAGATCGGGACAGACGACAACCGCGTGGTCGTACGGCTCGACCGCTTCGAGAGGCGCGGCCGCCTCGACGGGTGCAACCATCGGCAGTCCTTATTCGAACTGGATGTTGGCCTTGCGCGCCACCGCCTGCCACTTGTCGTGCTCGTGGCGCACCAGATTGCCGAGGTCGGCCGGCGTGCCGACGGCGATCTCGAAGCCCTGCGCCTGCAGCGCCTCGACCACGCGCGGCTGGCGAATCGAGGCGGCCAGCGCATCGTGCAGACGCGTCACCGTGTCGGGCGTCAGCCCGGCCGGGCCGAACACGCCGATCCAGGAATAGGCTTCGAAGCCCTTGAAGCCCTGCTCTGCCACGGTCGGCACCTGCGGCAACTGACGCAGACGCGCGCTGCCCGTCACGCCGAGCACCTTGATGGTCTTGGCGGCAATATGCGCCTGCACGGCCGCATAGCTGCTGAAGAAGATATCGACCTCGCCGGCCAGCACGGCCTGCACGGCCGGACCGCCGCCCTTGTAGGGCACATGCAGGAACTGCACGCCAGCCTCGGTGGCCAGCGCCTCGGCGGCCAGCTGATTGAGGCTGCCGATGCCCGACGACGCATACTTCACGCCCTTCGGATGGGCCTTGGCCTGTTCGATCAACTCGCGCACATTGGATGCCATCACACCCGGATTCGTCGCGATCACCAGCGGAAAACGCACCAACTGCGCTATCGGTGTGAAATCCTTGAACGTGTCGTAGGGCAGGTTCTTGTACGCAAAGGGGTTGATCGCGTGCGTATCGAACGCCATCAGCAACGTATTGCCATCCGGCTTGGCACGCGCCACGGCGCTGCTCGCGATCAGCCCGCCCGCGCCAGGCTTGTTATCCACCACAATGGTCTGCCCGAGCTCGCTCTTCAGGCCTGGCTGCAACTGGCGCGCCACGATATCGACGCTGCCGCCCGGCGGAAACGGCAGCACCATCGAGATGGGACGGCTGTCGGCCTGTGCGGGCAGGGACAAGGAAGCCAACGCCATCGGCGAAGCACCGAGGGGCAAGGACTTGAGCAGCAGGCGGCGAAGCCGCGTGTGGTCGGAAGGGGGCATCGGAGACTCGGGCGGTGCAATCCTGCGATCGCGGGCAAAAAGAAAAGGGCGACATGTCGCCGCCCTGTATTTTGCCCGAGGATCAGGCACATTGCAGGCGTGGTGCCCGTCTATCGCCCGCAATGACATCGTTGCCAGCCGCAATCCCGGCAATAATCGGGCGCTACGGCCCGATTATTGCCGGGTGATGGTCTGTCAGGGTCCGCTGGTGCGTCCCCTGCCGACCGTGCGTCCGCGGCCTCAGGCCTCCGCGCGCTGCTCGCTCTCCGGCGCCTCGGGCGGCTCCGGATCGGCTTCCGAGAACGTCAGCTTGATCTGATCCGCGTCGTCCAGATCCACGGCCACCTTGCCGCCGTTGACGAGACGGCCGAACAGCAGTTCGTCGGCCAGCGCCTTGCGGATCATGTCCTGGATCAGACGCTGCATCGGCCGCGCGCCCATCAGCGGATCGAAGCCCTTCTTGGCCAGGAACTTGCGCAACTTCTCGGTAAAGCTCGCTTCGACCTTCTTCTCGTGCAACTGCTCTTCCAGCTGCATCAGGAACTTGTCGACCACGCGCAGGATGATCTCCTCATCGAGCGAGCGGAAGCTGATGGTCGCGTCCAGGCGGTTGCGGAACTCCGGCGTGAACATGCGCTTGATGTCGGCCATCTCGTCGCCCTGCTCGCGCGCCGTGGTAAAGCCGATGGTCGCGCGGTTCATGGTTTCCGCGCCCGCATTGGTGGTCATGATGATGATCACGTTGCGGAAGTCGGCACGCCGGCCGTTGTTATCGGTCAGCGAACCATGGTCCATCACCTGCAGCAGGATATTGAAGATGTCCGGATGCGCCTTCTCGATTTCGTCGAGCAGCAGCACGCAATGCGGCTTCTTCGTCACGGCCTCGGTCAACAGACCGCCCTGGTCGAAACCGACGTAGCCCGGCGGCGCGCCGATCAGCCGGCTCACCGCATGGCGCTCCATGTATTCCGACATGTCGAAGCGCAGCAGCTCGATGCCCATGATGAATGCAAGCTGCTTGGCCACTTCGGTCTTGCCGACGCCGGTCGGACCCGAGAACAGGAACGAGCCGATCGGCTTGTCGGTCTTGCCGAGGCCCGCGCGCGACATCTTGATCGAGGCGGCCAGCGCCTCGATGGCCGGGTCCTGGCCGAACACCACCGACTTGAGGTCACGCTCCAGCGTCTGCAGCTTGCTGCGGTCGTCCTGGTTCACGCTCTGCGGCGGGATGCGCGCGATGCGCGAGACGATGTCCTCGATCTCGCCCTTGCCGATCGTCTTCTTCTGCTTGGACTTCGGCAGGATGCGTTGCGCCGCGCCCGCTTCGTCGATCACATCGATCGCCTTGTCGGGCAGGTGACGGTCGGTAATGAACCGTGCCGACAGCTCGGCCGCGGCGGTCAGCGCCGAGGCGGCGTACTTCACGCCATGGTGCTCCTCGAAGCGCGACTTCAGCCCGCGCAGGATCTGCACGGTCTGGTCGACCGAGGGCTCGACCACGTCGATCTTCTGGAAGCGCCGCGACAGTGCCGCATCTTTCTCGAAAATGCCTCGATATTCGGTGAACGTGGTCGCACCGATGCACTTCAGCTGCCCCGACGACAGCGCCGGCTTAAGCAGGTTGCTGGCGTCGAGCGTCCCGCCCGAGGCGGCGCCCGCGCCGATCAGCGTGTGGATTTCGTCGATAAACAGGATCGCGTTCGGATTGTCCTTGAGCGACTTCAGCACGCCCTTGAGGCGTTGCTCGAAATCGCCGCGGTACTTGGTGCCGGCCAGCAGCGCGCCCATGTCGAGCGAGTACACGATCGCCTTTTCCAGGATATCGGGCACCTCGTTCTTGGTGATGCGCCACGCCAGGCCTTCGGCGATCGCGGTCTTGCCCACGCCGGCCTCGCCGACCAGCAGCGGGTTGTTCTTGCGCCGGCGGCACAGTACCTGCACCACGCGCTCGACCTCGCTCTCGCGGCCGATCAGCGGATCGATCTTGCCGGCCTTGGCCAGCGCGTTCAGGTTCTGGGTATATTGCTCGAGCGGGCTTTCCTTGCCGTCGCCGCCCTCGCCCTCGGCATTGCCCTCGCCGTGCTTGGCCGGCTCGGACTGGTCCTTGCGGATGCCGTGGCTGATGAAGTTGACCACGTCGAGGCGCGTCACGCCCTGCTGCTGCAGGTAGTAGACCGCATGCGAGTCCTTCTCGCCGAAGATCGCGACCAGCACGTTGGCGCCGGTGACTTCCTTCTTGCCGTTCGAGGTCGATTGCACATGCATGATGGCGCGCTGGATCACGCGCTGAAAGCCCAGCGTGGGCTGGGTATCGACCTCATCGGTGCCGGGCACGACGGGCGTGTTGTCGGCGATGAAGTTCTTCAGGCTGGTGCGCAAGTCCTCGATGTTGGCTGCGCACGCGCGCAGCACCTCGGCCGCCGTGGGATTGTCGAGCAATGCCAGCAGCAGGTGTTCCACGGTAATGAACTCGTGGCGCGCCTGACGGGCCTCGACGAAAGCCATATGCAGGCTTACTTCCAATTCTTGCGCAATCATGCTTCCTCCATCACGCACTGCAGCGGATGCCCCGCCTGCCGCGCATGGGTTGACACTAGTTCCACCTTGGTCGCCGCGATATCTCTCGTGTAGATGCCGCAGACGCCCTTGCCTTCCCGGTGGACGGTGAGCATGATCTGCGTCGCCGTCTCGCGGTCCCTGCTGAAATACTGCTGCAGGATCATCACGACGAACTCCATCGGAGTGTAGTCGTCATTGAGCAGGACCACCTTGTACATCGCCGGCGGCTTGAGTTGTTGCTCTCGCCGCTCGATAACGGTGCCTGCTTCGCGTTGTGGGGTATTCGCCAGCCGTGTAGCCATGGCCTTATTCTAACCCTTACTCACAAGTCTGCAATTTGGGGAAAAGGCGCCGGATTCAAGGGGACGCCTCCCCGGAATATTCCTGCGTGCGCAAGCGCACACCCAGGCCACAAGCGTGCACGCGGCTGGTGCAATCCGCCACCGGCGATTGCCCGGTAACGGCACGATTCGCACGGCGGCCAAGCCGGGCTCCAAGGTACCATTGGCCGCCGTTTCAATCCCGCCACACCCTACGGCGAGTGGGGAATCTGCCAGCTTGACAGCCCTCCGGTTTGCCAGAAAAATCGATCGGACATTCCGGCATGGACCAGCGAGCCAAAGCGAATAAGGCCATCCGGAGTGCTTCCGTGAGCGGGGAGGCCCACGGCCCGGTAGCATGTCAGATTCCGGTCAGTTGTCCGTGCAATTGCTTGCGCAATTGCCCGTTGAGGTTCCGTCAGGGTTCGATCCGGACCCGCCCGGGGCGCAGCGGGGGCACGCTGGCCGCTTCGCGCAGCGCGCGCCTGCCTGTTTCTCCCTGCTTGAAATCTGTTATTTCGTTGGGGGAGTTTATGGCAAGCGGTATCGTCAAATGGTTCAATGACGCCAAGGGCTTCGGGTTCATCAAGCCGGACGACGGCGAAGAAGAACTGTTTGCGCACTTTTCGGCCATCCAGATGTCCGGTTTCAAGACGCTGAAGGAAGGCCAGCGGGTCTCGTTTGACGTGGTGCAAGGCCCCAAGGGCAAGCAAGCCACGAACATTCAGGACGCCGCCCAGTAAAAGCGCGCCGCGACCGTACTGGCCACAGAGCTGGCGGTCCGCAGGATGCGAGGGGGCGGCAACGCTCCCTGGGACGGGATCCCTCGCCTCGGCCTGACAATGACAGCCGCGGCATGCCTGACAGCGGTATGCCACGCATCCGACAAGAAGCCCGGTCACGCCGGGCTTCTTGCTTTCCGGCTTTCCGGCTTTCCGGCTTTCCGGCTTTCCGGCTTTCCGGCTTTCCGGCTTTCCGGCTTTCCGGTTTCCCCCTCATCCCGGCGCCCGGGCGCCGCCGAACGCGCGTTCGAGCCGGCGCGGTGCGGTGCGGCTCGCACGCACGGGGCCGGGACCGGGCTCACATGTTGTCGATCATCACCTGACCGAAGCCCGAGCACGATACCTGCGTCGCGCCTTCCAGCAGGCGCGCAAAGTCGTACGTGACCTTCTTCGACAGAATCGCGCGCTCCATCGCGCCGATGATCAGGTCGGCTGCCTCGGTCCAGCCCATATGACGCAGCATCATTTCCGCGGACAGGATCTCCGAGCCCGGATTGACGTAATCCTTGCCCGCATACTTGGGGGCCGTGCCATGCGTGGCTTCGAACATCGCCACGGAGTCGGACATATTGGCGCCCGGCGCGATGCCGATACCGCCCACCTGCGCCGCCAGCGCGTCGGAGATGTAGTCGCCGTTGAGATTGAGCGTGGCGATCACCGAATACTCGGCGGGGCGCAGCAGGATCTGCTGCAGGAACGCATCGGCGATGGCGTCCTTGACCACGATGTCCTTGCCGGTCTTGGGATTGCGGATCTTGCACCAGGGGCCGCCATCCACGAGCTCGGCACCGAATTCTTCCTGCGCCAGCGCGTAGCCCCAGTCGCGGAACCCGCCTTCGGTGAACTTCATGATGTTGCCCTTGTGCACCAGCGTGACCGACGGCTTGTCGTTGTCGATCGCGTACTGGATGGCCTTGCGCACCAGGCGCTGCGTGCCCTGCTTCGACACCGGCTTGATACCGATGCCCGAGGTATCGGGAAAGCGGATCTTCTTCACGCCCATCTCGTCTTGCAGGAACGCGATCAGCTTTTTGGCATTGGCGCTTTCCGCTTCCCATTCGATGCCGGCATAGATGTCCTCGGAATTCTCGCGGAAGATCACCATATCGGTCTTCTCGGGCTCGCGCACGGGCGACGGCACCCCCTTGAAATAGCGCACGGGCCGCAGGCAGACATAGAGGTCGAGCTGCTGGCGCAGCGCCACGTTGAGTGAGCGGATGCCGCCGCCGACGGGCGTGGTGAGCGGGCCCTTGATCGAGACCACGTATTCCTTGACCGCCTCGAGCGTTTCGTCCGGCAGCCACACATCGGGACCGTAGACGCGCGTCGATTTCTCGCCGGCGTAGATCTCCATCCAGGCGATCTGGCGCTTGCCGCCGTATGCCTTGGCCACTGCGGCATCGACCACCTTGAGCATGACCGGCGTGATATCGACGCCCGTGCCGTCGCCTTCGATATACGGAATGACCGGATGATCCGGAACGTTGAGCGAGAAATCCTGGTTGACGGTGATCTTCTCGCCTGCGGGAACCTTGATGTGCTGGTACATGTGCGTCTCCACTGCAGAAGGGAAATTTGACGGGAGTCGCGAGGCATTTTGCAGCAAACCGCGCGGCACCGCCATGGTGTCCGGCCCAATCCCTGGGCCATCCCTGACCCATCCCTGACCCAATCCCGGTCCAATCCCGGCCCAATCCCGGCCCAGGCGGCGCCGGACTCCGGCATACTGCGCGCTTCCGCCACCCTGCCCCGCTCGCATTGACCCTGCTCGCTCTCAACAAACCGTTCGGCACCATGAGCCAGTTCTCGCCGCATCCGACCCGGCCCACGCTGGCCGACTGCGTGCAGGTGCCCGGGGTCTATCCCGCCGGCCGGCTCGACGCCGACAGCGAGGGCCTGCTGCTGCTGACCGACGACGGCGCGCTGCAAACCCGCATCGCCGATCCGCGGCACAAGCTGGCCAAGACCTATCTCGCGCAGGTGGAGGGCGTACCCGACGCGGAGGCGCTCGCGGCGCTACGGCGTGGCGTGGATCTGGGCGATTTCCGCACGCTGCCGGCCCAGGCGCGCGTGGTGGAGGCACCGGCCTGGCTCTGGCCGCGCCATCCGCCCGTGCGCTTTCGCGCGGCCATTCCCACCACGTGGGTCGAGGTGGTGATCCACGAGGGCAAGAACCGGCAAGTGCGCCGCATGACCGCCGCGGTCGGCTATCCGACCTTGCGTCTCGTACGTGTGGCGATCGGTGCGCTGCGCCTGCCCGACCTCGCGCTGGCGCCCGGCCAATGGCGCGAGATTGCGCCCGCGGCCATGGGCCTGCCCGCGCCCGCGGTGCGCGCCGCGCCGCAACGCGCTGTAAAACGCCGTTACAAATCCTAGACAAATCGCCGTCAACGACCGCCTTGCGGCCGTCGTTTTTGTCGCTGACACGTCCAATACGCGTCGAATTTTTCCGAATGCACTCAATTTTCGAGGTACATGCAATGAAAAAACTGATCGCTGCCCTGGTTGTCGGCCTGTTCGCCACTGGCGCTTTCGCTCAAGCTTCCGCCCCCGCGGCTGACAGCGCCGCACCGGCCGCCACCTCGAAGACCACCAAGAAGAAGCAGACGCACAAGAAGCACGCTGCCAAGAAGAAGACCGCAGCTGCGTCGTAAGCGCCGACACGAGGCCTGCGCGCCTCGCGACGGCAACAGAAAGGCAGGATCGCCCCGGCGCTCCTGCCTTTTCTCATGGGCGGCCGCAGCGCACGAAGGCGCCGTGCTGCGCTATGCTCACGGCTGCTGCCGGACGCCGATCCGGCCTCCCACACCGAACCCGATCTCCTCGCCATGCATACCGTGTTCAAGACCACGCTGGCCGCCGCCGGCCTTGCCTGGGCCGCCCTGGCGCACGCCCAGGGCGTGCTGCCCACGATCAACCTGACCGCCGGCGTGTATGCCATTCACGCCGAAGTGGCGGCCAGCCCGTCGGCGCGCGAGCGCGGCCTGATGTACCGCCAGAACATGCCGGCCAATGCGGGCATGCTGTTCGTGTTCGAGGAAAAGGCCGGCCATTGCTTCTGGATGAAGAACACCGACCTGCCGCTGTCGATCGCCTTCCTGGCCGATGATGGCAGCATCGTCAACATCGAGGACATGGCGCCGCAGACCGAGGACAACCATTGCCCGCGCGCGGCGGTGCGCTACGCGCTGGAGATGAACAAGGGCTGGTTTGCGCAGAAGGGCATCAAGCCCGGCGCGAAGATCGGCGGCCTGCCGCCGGCGGGACGGCCGGCGCAGTAAGCCGGATCCGGCACTGACGCTGGTGGCCGTCCCCACGGACGGCCGGCCGCCATTCAGTCGCGGAAGTTGTTGAAGTCGAGCGGCGCTTCCGATACGTCCTTGCGCAGCAGCGCGATCACCGACTGCAGGTCGTCGCGCTTGCCGCCCGAGACGCGCACCGCGTCGCCCTGGATGCTTGCCTGCACCTTGATCTTGCTGTCCTTGATCAGACGCACGATCTTCTTGGCCAGGTCGCCGGTCACGCCCTTCTTGATGGTGATGACCTGCTTGACCTTGTCGCCGCTGATCTTCTCGACCTTGCCATAATCGAGAAAGCGCACATCGACATTGCGCTTGGCCATCTTGTTGATCAGTACGTCCTTGACCTGACCGAGCTTGAAATCGTCGTCGGCAAACGCGGTCAGTTCATTTTCCTTGTGTTCCACACGGGCATCCGAGCCCTTGAAATCGAAGCGCGTGGAGATCTCCTTGTTGGATTGCTCCACAGCGTTCTTCACTTCCACCATATTCGCTTCGCATACGACATCAAACGACGGCATCTTCATTCTCCTGGGGCGTCATGGGCCCGGGGCGCGCCGCGCGCCGGCGGGCCTTCGCGACCGGTTACGTATAATCCTGCCTACCGCGCAGTCCGGGTACCCGCCCGGGTTCCGGCAACCAATTCCCGGCTACCCGCGCGTACAACCGCTTCTCTTGCATGGCAGATTTCCACGAATTCTATCCCCTGCGCCGCCACAATACATTCGGATTCGACGTCCGCGCGCGCTTTGCCGTCCATGTCCGCAGCGAGGACGACCTCGTCGGCGCGCTGACGGACCCGCGTGCGCGTGACCTGCCCGTGGTGGTACTCGGGGGCGGCAGCAACATCGTGCTGACTGGCGATCTCGACGCGCTGGTGCTGCTGATGGAAATTCCCGGCTACCGCATTGCCGCGGGCGGCGACGTGACGCTGGTCACCGCCGGCGCCGGCGAAAACTGGCACGACTTCGTCAACCGCACCATTGCCGACGGGCTGCCCGGCCTGGAAAACCTGGCGCTGATCCCGGGTACCGTGGGCGCCGCGCCGATCCAGAATATCGGCGCCTATGGCGTGGAGCTGTGCGACCGCTTTGCCGGCCTGCGCGCGTACGATCGCCGTACCGGCGCGTTTGTCGAGCTGGACGCCGCGCGCTGCGCGTTTGGCTATCGCGACAGCCTGTTCAAACGCGAGGGCCGCCACCGCTACATCGTCACGGCAGTCACCTTCCGCCTGCCACGGCAATGGACGCCCGCGCTTGGCTATGCCGAACTGGCGCGTGAACTCGAAGGCGTGGCGGCACCGGACGCGGCACGGATTCGCGACGCGGTGGTCGCGATCCGCTCGCGCAAGCTGCCCGATCCGGCCCAGATCGGCAATGCGGGCAGTTTCTTCAAGAACCCGCTGGTCGAGGCCGGGTTGCGTGACAGTCTGCTGGCGGCGCATCCGTCGCTGGTCAGCTATCCGCAGGCCGACGGCTCGTACAAGCTGGCCGCGGGCTGGCTGATCGACCAGTGCGGGTTCAAGGGTATCCGGGATGGCGCCGTGGGTGTCTACGGCAAGCAGGCGCTGGTGCTGGTGCACCATGGCGGCGGCAGCGCGCGCGACCTGCTCGCGCTTGCGCACCGCATCGAGGACGCGGTGCAGCAGCGCTTTGGCGTACGGATCGAGCCGGAGCCGGTAATTCTCTGATGCAGCGGCGGTGCGGCGCGTCAGCCAAAGTGGCAGACGTAGTCGAGCGTCTCGGTGACCTCGATATCGAACTTGCTATCGCCAGGCACGTTGAACTGCTGGCCGGCGCCGTAGGTCTGCCAGCCATCCGCGCCGTGCAGACGCACGCGGCAGGTACCCGCATTGATCTCCATGATCTCCGGCGCGCCGGTGCTGAAGGTCAGGCTCGACGGAAAAATCACGCCCAGCGTCTTGCGCGTGCCATCGGGAAACAGCACCGTGTGGCTGACGCACTTGCCGTCGAAATACAGGTTGGCTTTCTTGACGACGGAGACGTTGTCGAACTGACTCATGGATGGTTCTTTCGGAGAAAAATTTCAGTAACGGCCGCAGAGCAGGTATTCCATCAACGCCTTCTGGACGTGGAGGCGGTTCTCGGCCTCTTCCCAGACCACGCTGCGCGGGCCGTCGATCACGGCGGCTTCCACTTCCTCGCCACGGTGCGCGGGCAGGCAATGCATGAACAGCGCATCGGAGGCGGCGCGGTCCATCATCGCGGTGGTCACCATCCAGTCCTTGAACGCACGCTTGCGCGCCTCGTTCTCGGCCTCGAAGCCCATGCTGGTCCAGACGTCGGTGGTCACGAGATGCGCGCCGGCGCAGGCGGCCAGCGGATCGTCGAACACCTTCACCAAGCCCGCCGCGGTGGCCGGCACCATGGCCGGCTCGAGCTGATACCCCGGCGGGGCGGAGAAATGGAACGTAAAGCCGAGACGCTCGGCCGCCTGGATCCAGGTGTAGGCCATGTTGTTGGCGTCACCGATCCACGCCACGATCTTGCCGCGGATGCTGCCGCGCTGCTCGATGTACGTGAACACGTCCGCCAGCACCTGGCACGGATGGTATTCGTTGGTCAGGCCATTGATGACGGGCACGCGCGAATGCGCGGCAAAGCGGTCGATGATGTCCTGGCCGAACGTGCGGATCATGATGATGTCGACCATGCGCGAGATCACCTGCGCCGCGTCCTCGATCGGTTCGCCGCGACCGAGCTGCGAGTCGCGCGTGTTGAGGAATACCGCGTGACCGCCGAGCTGGTGGATGCCGGCCTCGAACGAGAGGCGCGTGCGCGTCGAATTCTTCTCGAAGATCATGGCCAGCGTGCGGTCGTGCAGCGGGTGCCAGGTCTCGTAGTTCTTGAACTTCGCCTTGAGGATCTGCGCGCGGTCCAGCAGGTACTCGTACTCCTCGGCGGCAAGGTCGCTGAACTGCAGGTAATGCTTGATCGGGGTTGGGCTCATAAAACAAAGAAGGCGACTCGCTGGGGACACATCCGCCGGCGGGAGCGCGGTATTCACCGGGCCGATGCCGTTCGGCGGAGCGTGTCGCGGAGCCGCCTTTCGCGTCGCTTACGCATTTTGACTGCAAGAATCATAACGGGTTATGCGCCCTTTGGCGAGCCCGGGGCCACCCCACCCCGGCGGTGCGGACGGTGCCTGCCGGAGGCCTGGGCACTTATGCGCAAGTCTTATATAAGATATAATACCTGCTGATTCACGCGGGGCCAGGCATACCCATGCCGGTCGCCCGCACCGGCATCAAAAGTGCCCCTGCAGACACCGACGCCCTGCTCACCCGGCCGACGCACAGCGAACCAAATGCTGGCGGGCCGCGTCAAAATGGGCGCCCGTGACAGCGGGTTGTCCGTCGAGTCTCCGTTCCATCCCCGCAGTCTCATGAAGCCCAACGTTCGCGAATATTTCATCCAAGGCATTACGAAGGAAGGCAAGGCTTTCCGTCCGAGCGACTGGGCAGAGCGGCTGTGCGGCGTGATGGCCCAGTTTCGCCCCGAAGGCGATTCCGGCGATCCGCGCTACACCTATTCGCCGTACGTCCGGCCCGTCATCATCGGTAACGTCAAGAACGTGGTGGTGGACGTGCGACTGCGCGATATCGAGCCGAAGGCGCTCGACTTCGTGCTGAACTTCGCACGCGACAATGACCTGCAGGTGGTGGAGGCGTGCTACCTCGACTGAGGGGAGGGGGCGCCCGCCGCGGCGGGCCAGGCGGTGCGGCAGAAAACAAAAAAGCTCGTCGAACGACGAGCTTTTTTTATGCGGGTGCACCCGCTGGGGCCACCGCGTGGCAGGCAGGCACCACCGCCGGGTGGCACCCGCTGCACGCGCCGCTATCAGGCAGCCATGGCCTTGATGGCGGCCGACAGACGCGACTTGTGACGTGCAGCCTTGTTCTTGTGCACGATCTTCTTGTCGGCGATGCTGTCGATCACGGCTTGCGACTGCTTGAACATTTCAGCAGCGGCAGCCTTGTCGCCGGCGTCGATGGCCTTGCGAACGGCCTTGACGGCGGTGCGCAGACGCGAGCGCAGGCTGGAGTTGTGGGCGTTCTGAGCGACGGCTTGACGCGCGCGCTTGCGAGCTTGTGCGGAATTTGCCATTTGATCTCTTTTCCTGAATTCAGATGCGTGCCCCGGGGCGACGCGAAATATTTAGGGACGCAAAATTTCGGGACGCAACAATTAAGTCACATCGTGCGACCCGGGATGTTCTGACACACGAATCCGGAACGCGACTGTCCTTGCGAATCGGCGATTATACACATAGCCCGGTCAGGCAGGCAAGCGCCGATGCCGCACCCCGCCGACGCCGCACCCCTGTGTGAGCCGCCCTCGGCGCCAGGCCGGCGCCGGCGCCGGCGCGGGGCCGCCGGACCACGAAACCCGCCATCGGCGGAAACGGCGTCCGCGCGGCCCGCCTCCGTATAATATGCGCCACACCAAGTGCCGCCCCAGGCGCGTCGCCTCCGACCCCGGGCGTGGCCGCATGGCAACTTTGTGGCGCGGCGGGCGTCAGACTCGCGTCCCCGCCCCGCCATGCCGGCCCACGCCTCGCTTTCCGACTCATCTTGAACCTGCTCAAAGCGCTTGCCACCATCAGCAGCCTGACGATGCTCTCGCGCATCACCGGCCTGGTGCGCGAAATCCTGATCGCCCGCGCGTTCGGCGCCTCGGACATGACCGACGCGTTCAACGTGGCCTTCCGTATTCCCAACCTGCTGCGCCGCGTGTTTGCCGAGGGCGCGTTCTCGCAGGCGTTCGTGCCGATCCTCAACGAGTACCACGGCAAGCGCGGCACCGACGATACGCACGCGCTGATCGACGCGGTGTCCACGCTGATGACCTGGGTGCTGATAGGCGTGTCCGCGCTCGGCGTGATCGGCGCCCCGCTGGTGATGACGGCGGTGGCCACCGGCTTCCGCGGCCAGAGCGAAACGTACGATGCGGCGGTCTTCATGACCCGCGTGATGTTTCCCTATATCGGCCTGATCTCGCTGGTGGCACTTGCCTCGGGCATTCTCAATACGTGGCGCAACTTCGGCGTGCCCGCGTTCACGCCGGTACTGCTCAACCTTTGCCTGATCGTGGCGGCGCTCTTCGTCGGCCCGCATATGGCGCAGCCGATCTACGCGCAGGCCTGGGGTGTGCTGGTGGGCGGCGTGCTGCAACTCGCGATCCAGGTGCCCGCGCTGCGCAGGCTCGGCGTGATGCCGCGCCTCTCGTTCAACGTGCGGGCGGCCTGGGCCCACCCGGGCGTGCGCCGCGTGATCCGGCAGATGCTACCGGCCCTGCTGGCGGTGTCGGTGGCGCAGATCAGCCTGATCATCAATACCAATATCGCGTCGCACCTCGCGGCCGGCAGCGTGTCGTACCTGACCTACGCCGACCGCCTCATGGAGTTTCCGACCGCGCTGCTCGGTGTGGCGCTCGGCACCATCCTGCTGCCGAGCCTGTCGCGCGCCAGCGCCGAGGACGATCGCGCCGAGTATTCGGGGCTGCTCGACTGGGGCCTGCGCCTTACCTTCCTGCTCGCCATGCCATGCGCGGTGGGCCTGTTCGTGTTCGGCACGCCGCTGACCGCGGTGCTGTTCCACTATGGCCGCTTCGATGCGCACGCGGTGGAGATGACGCGCCAGGCGCTGGTGTCCTACGGCGTCGGCCTGCTTGGCCTGATCCTGATCAAGATCCTGACGCCGGGTTTCTATGCGCGCCAGGACATTCGCACGCCGGTGAAGATTGCATTGCTGGTGCTGGCCATCACGCAGGCCTCGAACTACGTCTTCGTGCCCAGACTCGGCCATGCGGGGCTGGCCCTGTCGATCAGCTTCGGCGCCACCGTCAACGCGCTGCTGCTGTTCTTCGGTCTGCGCCGCCGCGGCTTCTACCGGCCCGCGCCGGGCTGGGGCCTGTTCCTGCTGCAACTGCTCGCGGCGGTGTTGATCCTGGCGGGCATGCTGCTGTGGTTTACCCGCAGTTTCGACTGGATCGGCATGGGGGCGACGCCGGGCCTGCGCATCGCGCTGATGGCGTCGTGCCTGGTACTTGCGGCGGTGGTCTACTTCGGTACACTGTGGCTCATGGGGCTGAGGTATTCCGCTTTCAGGCGGAGAGCCGGCTAGGGTTCCGGTCGTAGCGACCGGGGCCACATAGGTTTACGCCGCAGCGCATCACAGGCCGCCATCAGGAACCCGCAATGACATCCACGAAAGTCCTGGATTACTTCGCCAGTCTCGTGGCGGACGAACACGCCATCCCGCTTACCGAAACCGCGCTCTCCCTCGCCCAGGACGCCTACCCCGATCTGGACCTGCAGTCCGAACTCGCCGCGCTCGACATGCTCGCGGTCCGTCTCAAGCGCCGCATTGCTGAGGGCACGCCGGCCATCCAGCGCCTGCGCCTGCTCAACCATTTCTTCTATCGGGACCTCGGTTTCGGCGCCAACGCCAACGACTACTACGATCCCGACAATTCGTACCTGAACGTGGTGATGAAGCAGCGCCGCGGCATTCCGATCTCGCTTGCGGTGCTGTACATGGAGCTGGGCCAGCAGATCGGCCTGCCGTTGAAAGGGGTCTCGTTCCCCAATCATTTCCTGGTGCGGATGTCGATCCCGGCCGGCGAGGTGGTGCTGGACCCGCTCACCGGCGAGACGCTGTCGAAGGAACAGCTGCAGGAGATGCTCGATCCGTACCTGGAGCGCGAAGGCATCGGCGACCCGAATCAGGTGCCGCTGGGCCTGTTCCTGCAGGTGGCGAGCCACCGCGAGATCGTCGCGCGCATGCTGCGCAACCTCAAGGCGATCTATCTGCAGGAGTCGCGCTGGCAGCGTCTGCTGGCGGTGCAGAACCGCCTGGTGATCCTGCTGCCGAACTCGATCGAGGAAGTGCGCGACCGCGGGCTGGCCTATGCCAACCTCGAGTGCTTCCGGCCCGCGCTCGAGGACCTGGAAGCCTATGTGCAGGCGCGGCCGGACGCGGCCGACACCACGCAGATCCGCGACCGCATGCCGGCGCTGCGGATGATGAGCCGCAGCCTCAACTGAGCACCGGCGCGCGGCGCGTGCCCTTACTGGTCCGCCGGCGCGCGGCGCTTGCCGCCGCGCACCAGGCGCCACAGCCCGCCCAGCACCAGCGGCACGACCGCGGCGCCGATACCGGCCAGCACGATCAGGTTCAGGTACTGCTTGATAAAGGGCAGATTGCCGAAGAAGTAGCCCATAAACACCAGGCCCACGACCCACAGCAGCGCGCCCAGCACATTGAACAGCTGGAAGCGCGCAAACGTCATCTGCGACACGCCCGCCACGAACGGCGCAAACGTGCGCACGATCGGGATAAAGCGCGCCATGACCAGCGTCTTGCCGCCGTGGCGTTCATAGAAGTCGTGCGTGCGGCGCAGATTCTGCTGGTCCAGGAAGCGCCACTGGTGGTCGAACACCTTGGGCCCGATCCAGCTTCCCACCATGTAATTGACGGTATTGCCGGTCACCGCGGCCACCAGCAGCAGGCCGGCCAGCACCCATTCGTTCATCGCGCCGGTAGCGCACATGGCGCCCGCGATGAAGAGCAGCGAGTCGCCCGGCAGGAACGGCAGCACCACCAGGCCGGTTTCGGCGAATACGATCGCGAACAGGATGCCGTACACCCAGACGCCATAGTCCTGGACGAACTGACCCAGGAATTTATCGACATGGAGCACCATGTCGAGCAGTTGCATTGCGGTATCCAAATCAAGCCTCGCTGCGGATGAAGGCCCCCATCATACAAGAGCCGCCTGAAGCCAACCTTATCGGGACCGTTCCAGACCGGCTTGCCGCCTGCCAACCTGTGCCCGGAATGTGTCCGGCCCCACGTATAATCGCCGGCATGCCTGCCGACGCCCCTCTGCCCCGCCAGCCCATGCGCCCGATCCGCGCGCTGCCCGACCAGCTGATCAGCCAGATCGCCGCCGGCGAGGTGGTGGAGCGCCCGGCCTCGGTGGTCAAGGAACTGCTCGAGAACGCGCTCGATGCCGGCACCACGCAGCTTGGCGTCCGGCTCGAGGAAGGCGGCGTTCGCCGCATCGTCATCACCGATAACGGCTGCGGCATTCCCGCCGACGAACTGCCGGTCGCGCTGATGCGGCATGCCACCAGCAAGATCGCCTCGCTCGACGAACTCGAAGCCGTGCTGACGCTCGGCTTTCGCGGCGAGGCGCTGGCCTCGATCGCTTCGGTCTCGCACCTCGTCATGACCAGCCGCACCGCGGACATGCCGCACGCGATGCAGGTCAGCGCCGACACCGGCCATGTGCAGCCGGCCTCCGGCGGCGTCGGCACCATGGTCGACGTGCAGCACCTGTACTTCAACACGCCGGCGCGCCGAAAGTTCCTCAAATCGGAACAGACCGAGCTTGGCCATTGCCTGGAAATGGTACGTCGCGTGGCGCTGGCGCGGCCCGATGTCGCCATCACGGTCCACCACAACGGCAAGCCGCTGGAGCACTGGAACGCCGGCGACGTCGGTATGCGCACGGCGCAGGTGCTCGGCGACGACTTTGCGCAGGCGCGCCTGCCGCTCGACGAGCATGCGGACACCCTGCACCTGTATGGCTTTGCCGGCCTGCCGACCGCCTCGCGCGGGCGCCCGGACCAGCAGTATTTCTTCGTCAACGGGCGCTTTGTGCGCGACAAGCTGCTGAACCATGCGGTGCGCAGCGCCTATCAGGACGTGCTGCACGGCGACCGCTTTCCGTCGTACGTACTGTGCCTGGACCTGCCGCCCGAGATGGTGGACGTGAATGTCCACCCGTCCAAGATCGAGGTGCGCTTCCGCGAATCGCGCGCGGTGCACCAGTTCGTCTACCACGCGGTGCAGCGCTGCCTGGCGCGCCAGGCGGGCGAGCTGGGCGACAGCCTGCACACCACGCCGGCCACCGGTCCCGCGGCCATGCCGACGGCACGCCCGGCCCCCGGCGGCAGCGGCGCCGCCCCGCAATGGATCAATTACTCGGCCGGCCGGCAGACCGAACTCGGCATCGCGCAACCGCGCCAGGCGTATCTGGGCATGGTGCGCGAGGCCACCGGCGGCGACCATCACCCACCCGCCGCGCGGCCCTCTGTGCCGTCGGCGCAGCCGCCGGCATGGCTGGCCGACGCGCAGGCGGCGCGGGCCGACGAGCCGCCGGGACTGCTCGACCGCCTGCCGCGCGCGACCACCACGTTCGATGCGCAGCCGGAGGATGACGGGCATCCGCTCGGCTATGCGATCGCGCAGCTGCACGGCATCTACGTGCTGGCGCAGAACGCGCGCGGGCTGGTGCTGGTCGATATGCACGCCGCGCACGAGCGCATTCTCTACGAGCAGATCAAGACCGCGCTCGACGCGCGCGAGCTCGCGGTGCAGCCCTTATTGATTCCCGTGACGCTGCCGGCCAGCCCGGTCGAGATCGGCGCGGCCGAGGAACACCAGGACACGCTGACGCTGCTCGGCTTCGATATCGCACCGGTGTCGCCGACCACGCTGGCGGTGCGCGCGATTCCGGCGCTGCTCAAGCAGGCCGATGCCGAGGCGCTGGCCCGCGACGTGCTGCGCGACCTGCAGGCCTACGGCGGTTCGCGCGTGCTGGCCGAGCGCCAGAACGAGCTGCTGGCGACGCTGGCCTGCCATAGCGCGGTGCGCGCCAATCGCAAGCTCACCCACGAAGAAATGAACGCGCTGCTGCGCGAGATGGAGCAGACCGAGCGCGCGGACCAGTGTAACCACGGCCGCCCGACCTGGGTGCAGTTGTCGGTGGCGGAACTCGACCGCCTGTTCCTGCGCGGCCAGTGAGCGCATCCGACCATTTGCCCCCGATCGTCTGCCTGCTGGGTCCGACCGCCTCCGGCAAGACCGCGGCAGCGCTGGCGCTGGCCGAGCGCGCGCCGATCGAGATCATCAGCCTCGATTCCGCGCTGGTCTATCGCGGCATGGACATCGGCACCGCCAAGCCGGCCCCGGCCGAACTTGCGGCGGTACCGCACCATCTGATCGATATCATCGACCCGGCCGAGCGCTATTCGGCCGCGCAGTTCGTCACCGATGCGCAGCGGCTGATCGGCGAGATTCGCGCGCGCGGACATATGCCCCTGATCGTGGGCGGCACCATGCTCTACTACAAGGCGCTGACGCAGGGACTCAACGATCTGCCGCAGGCCGACCCCATGCTACGCGCGGAACTCGACGCGCTGGCGGCGGAACGCGGCTGGCCGGCGCTGCATGCGATGCTGGCCGAGGCCGACCCGGTCACCGCCGCGCGCCTTGCCCCCAACGATGCCCAGCGGATCCAGCGCGCGCTCGAGATCCATCGCCTCACGGGCCAGCCGATGTCGGCCCTGCTGGCGCGCGCGGCGGCCGCGCGCACCTTCACCGGCGCGGCCGATGCGCGTTACCGCGTGATTGCGCTGGAGCCGTCCGACCGTGCGGTGCTGCACGCGCGCATTGCCGCGCGCTTCGATGCCATGCTTGCCCATGGCCTGATCGACGAGGTGCAGCGCCTGCGCGCGCGCGGTGACCTGCATGCGGGCTTGCCGTCGATCCGCTGTGTCGGCTACCGGCAGGTGTGGGAATATCTCGATGGCCAGACCGATGCGGCCACCATGCGCGAGCACGGTATCGCGGCCACGCGCCAGCTATGCAAGCGTCAGATTACCTGGTTGCGCAGCACGCCGGAGCGGATCACCGTCGATTGCCTGGCCGCCGACTACGTGGCGCAGGTCGCGACGCTTGCGCTTCAACATCCCTGAACCCCCATGTCCACCCAGTACACGCTACGCCCCGCCACCCCCGCCGACAGCGCCACCCTGTTCCGCCTGATCGCCGCGCTGGCCGAATACGAAAAGCTGACGCACCTGGTCGAAGCCACCCCGGAGAAGATTGAACAGGCGCTGTTCGGCGCGCGCCCGCATGCCGAGGCCATCGTCGCCGAGGTGGACGGCAAGGCGGTCGGCTTTGCGCTGTTCTTCCACAACTTCTCGACCTTCCTGGCCAAGCCGGGGCTCTACCTCGAAGACCTGTTCGTCGAACCCGCATGGCGCGGCCATGGCCTCGGCAAGGCGATGCTGCGGTACCTCGCCGCGCTCGCGGTGGCGCGCGGCTGCGGCCGCTTCGAATGGTCGGTGCTGGACTGGAACGAACCGTCGATCCGGTTCTACCGCGCCATGGGCGCCGACGTGATGCCCGACTGGCGCATCTGCCGCGTGACCGGCGACGCGCTCGACCAGCTCGCTACAGCCTGATCCAGGTGGTCTTGAGGTCCTGGTACTTGTCGAGTGCGTGCAACGACTTGTCGCGGCCGGAACCCGACTGCCGGACGCCGCCGAACGGTACCGTGATATCGCCGTCCATATAGCAGTTGACCCACACCAGTCCCGCGCGCAACAGCCGGGAGACGCGGTGCGCGCGCGACAGATCCGCGGTCCACAGGCCGGCGCCAAGCCCATACGGCGAGTCGTTGGCCATGCGCACCACCTCCGCCTCGTGCTCGAACACCGTCACCGCGAGCACCGGGCCGAAGATCTCCTCGCGCACGATCGACAGCGTCTGCGACGGGCACTCGAAGATGGTCGGCTGCAGAAACCAGCCGCCGCTGCCGGTGCGCGCGCGCTGCCCGCCGGCGCGTAGCGTGGCGCCTTCGCGCACGCCGGCCTCGACGTACGACATCACGCGGTCGAACTGGCGGCCGTCGACGATCGCGCCCATGGCCGATGACGGATCGAGCGGATCGCCGGGCTGCATCGCCGCCGCATGCGCCTCGAGCCTGGCCATGAACGCGTCGTAAATGCCGCGCTGCACGTACAGGCGCGAACCCGCGATGCAGATCTCGCCCTGGTTGTTGAAGATGCCGATCGCCGCGGCCTGCGCGGCGCGGTCGAGGTCGGGACAGTCGTCGAACACGATATGCGGCGACTTGCCGCCGCATTCGAGCCAGACCCGCTTGAGGTTCGACTGCCCGCTGTATTCCATGAAGCGCTTGCCGGTGGCGGTGGAGCCCGTGAACGCGATGCAGTCGACATCGGCATGGCGGCCCAGCGCCTGCCCCGCTGCCGCGCCCAGCCCCGGCACCACGCTGAGCACGCCGGCCGGCACGCCCGCCTGCGCGGCCAGTTCGGCCAGCCGCAGCGCCGTCAGCGGCGACTGCTCGGCGGGCTTGAGCACCACGCTGTTGCCGGCGGCCAGCGCGGGCGCCACCTTCCAGCTCGCCATCAGCAGCGGATAGTTCCACGGCACCACCGCCGCCACCACGCCGACCGGTTCGCGCGTGATGGTAGCCAGCGTGCCGGGATCGGTCGGCGCAATCTCGTCGTAGACCTTGTCGATCGCCTCGCCGTACCACGCGTAGGTGCGCGCGGCCTCGGGAATGTCGAACAGCATGGAGTCGGCGATCGGCTTGCCCATGTCGAGCGTTTCCAGCAGCGCCAGTTCCTCCCGGTGGGCGTCGATGAGCGCGCCGAGCCGCATCAGCACGGCCTTGCGTTCGCGGCGCGGCAGGCCGGCCCAGACCCCCGCCTCGAACGCGCGGCGCGCGGCCGCTACCGCGCGATCGATGTCGGCCGCGCCGCAGGCGGCAACGCGGGCCAGGCGCTCGCCGGTGGCCGGATTGATGCAGTCGAAGGTGGCGCCATCGGCGGCATCGGTCCACGCGCCGTCGATATAGGCGCGCGCGGGGATGCGCAGCGTGCGGGCGCGCTCGCGCCACCAGGCCAGGTCGCGCAGGTTGTGCAGGTCGTCGCTCATCGCGGGGTCTCCGTCAAGGGGTCTCCGTCAAGGGGTCGTGCGGGAGGTCGTACAGCCGCCCGCGCGCGCGAGCATGGCGCCGAGCAGCACGTTGGCGCCGGCTTCCAGGTGCTCGGGCCGGGCGTCCTCGATTTCGTTATGGCTGATGCCGTCCTTGCACGGCACGAAGATCATCGCGGTGGGCGCCACGCCGGCGAGATAGACCGCGTCGTGGCCGGCACCGGTCACGATGTCCTGGTGGCGATAGCCGCGCCGCGCGGCCTCGTCGCGCACCTGCGCCACCAGCGCCGGAGCGAACGGGGTGGGCGGGAAGTACTGCACGTCGACCACCTCCACCGCGAGCGCACCCCCGGCCTGGCCGCTCAGGGTCCCGCTCGCCAGCGCCGCGCACGCCGCGCGCAGGCGCGCGTCCATCTCGGCCAGTTGTGCCGCATCCTGGTGACGCAGGTCCACCGAGAACGTGACCGCGCCAGGAATCACGTTGCGCGACGACGGGTGGACGTTGACCACGCCGACCGTGCCGCGCCCATGCGGCGCAAAGTCCTGCGCAATCTTCACCACCTCCTGCATCAGGTGGGTGGCGCCATACAGCGCATCGCGCCGCAGCGGCATCGGCGTGGGACCGGCATGCGCTTCCATGCCGGTCACGGTCACGTCGTACCAGCGCAGCCCGAGCGAGCCCGTGACCACGCCAATCACGTTGTCGGCGGCCTCCAGGATCGGGCCCTGCTCGATATGGGCCTCGAAATAGGCGCCGACCTCGCGCCCGCCGACCGGCAGCTCGCCGTCATAGCCGATCGCGCGCAACTCGTCGGCCACGCGCAGTCCGGCGCTGTCGGTCGCCTCCAGCGCGACCGACAGCGGGAACTTGCCCGCGAACACCCCCGAGCCCATCATCACCGGCACGAAGCGCGTGCCTTCCTCGTTGGTCCAGATGGCAAGTTCGAGCGGCGCCTCGGTGACCGCGCCGTGATCGTCGAGCGTGCGCATGACTTCGAGCCCGGCCAGTACGCCGAAGCAGCCGTCGAACTTGCCGCCGGTCGGCTGCGTGTCGATATGGCTGCCGGTCATCACCGGCGGCAGGCGGTTGTCGCGGCCGGCGCGGCGGCCGAAGATATTGCCCACACGGTCGACGCTGACGGTCAGGCCGGCCGCGCGCATCCAGCCGGTCACGAGGTCGCGTCCCTGCCCGTCGAGCGCGGTCAGGGCCAGGCGCGCGTTGCCACCCCTGGGGGTCGCGCCGATCCCGGCCAGCGTCATCAGCGACTGCCACAGCCGCTCCCGGTTGATCTGCATCGTTGTCATCGGATCTCCTGTTCAGGCCAGGGCCGGCGCAAAGCCGGCCAGGAACGACTCCAGCGCCATGCCGATCGCATCGACCTCATAGCCGCCCTCCTGCACCACCACGGTGGGCACGCCCAGCGCATGGATACGCTCGCCAATACCGCGATAGGCGTCGAGGCTCACGCGCAGCACGCTGATCGGATCGTGCAGATAGGTATCGAAGCCGAGCGGCAGCACCAGCGCCTGCGGCCGGTAGTCGCGCAACGCGTCGAGCGCGCTGTCGAGCGCGGACAGAAAGCCGGCATCGGCGGTGCCGTGCGCAAGCGGAAAGTTGAGGTTGTAGCCGTAGCCGGCGCCATGCCCGCGCTCGGTGGCGTAGCCGGTGTAGAACGGGTAGTAGCCGTTCGGGTCCGCGTGCAGCGAGATCGTCATGACGTCGGAGCGCTGATAGAAGATCTGCTGCGTGCCGTCGCCATGGTGCGCGTCGACATCGAGCACGGCCACCTTGTCGAAGCGCTCCAGCAGCGTCTGCGCGGCGATGGCCGAGTTGTTGACGTAGCAGAAGCCGCTCGCGCGATCGCTGTGCGCGTGGTGGCCCGAAGGACGGCACAGCGCATAGGCCATGCCGTTGCCGTCGTTGCGCGCGCACACATGGCGCGCGGCCGCCACCGCGCTGTGTGCCGAGCGCTGGATCGCGCGCCAGCTGTGCGCGCCCAGCGGGCAACTCAGGTCGCCGAGGTAGTAGCCGGCCTGTGCGATCACGCTGTCCGACGGACACGGACCGCGCCGCGTCTTGTCGATGCGTCCGTTGAGGTACGGCGACAGGTTCGGCAGGACTTCGAGGCCGGGCTCGAGCGTGGGCGAGGCCAGCGCCATCCAGCGTGCATAGGCGCTGGCCAGGAAGTCGAGATAGGCCGGACTGTGCACGGTCTCGAGCGGGGCACGGCCGTAATCCGGCGGCGCCACCACGCTGATCGCGCGCGCAGCAAGCGCGCGCTGCAGCGCGGCGGCGCGCGCGGGTACGTCGGTCGGCTCGGCCAGGCGGCCCACGCGCATGAACTGGCGCGGCTGGTGCAGCAACTGGTCATCCGAGAAGAAGGCGCGCATGGTGTGGCTCATGAGGATGCCGCCTCCGCCTGCTGGCGTGCCAGCGCGGCCGCGCGTATCCCCGACAGCGTGACGCCCGGCGCGATGCCGTCGGGCTCGTAGCGCAGCTCGATCAGCGCGGGCAGACGCTCCTGCCGCGCGAACGCGAGCGCCCGCGCAAAAGCGGCACCGAAATCCTCGTCGCGCGCGACCACCTCGCCGTGGCCGCGGTAGGCACGGATCAGCGCGGCGAACTCGGGGTTGTCGAAGCCGAGCGCAATGGTGCGGCCCGGGAACTCGCGCTCCTGGTGCGCGCGGATGGTGCCCCACATGCCGTTGTTGAACACGAGGATCACGATGCCAAGCCGGTACTGCATGGCGACCCCGAGTTCCTGCAGGTTCATCTGGAAGCAGCCGTCGCCGGCATAGCAGACCACGGTGCGCTCGGGATCTTCGAGCTTGGCCGCGATCGCGGCCGGCAGGCCGTAGCCCATCGAGCCGACGGTCGGCGCGAGGCTGGTGCCCACGCCATGAAAGCGGTGATGCGCATGGGCGAACAACGCGTAGTTGCCGGCGCCGACCGTGATGCAGGCATCGGCCGGCACGTGGTCGCGCACATGGCACGCCACGCGGTTCAGGTTGAGGGCACCGGGCGCGTCCTGGGGTACCTGCGCCGCCAGGAAACCGGCATGGGCTTCCGCCACGCGCGCGGCGGGTGATGGCGCGGATGGCAGCGTCGATGGCGGCCCCAGCGTCGACACCGCCGCGGCGAACGAGACCACATCGGCCGCGATCGGCACCGTGGCACGAAACACGCGGCCCAGTTCGTTGGCATCCGGGTAGACGTGGACGAGCCGCTGGCGCGGCAGCGGGCTCTCCACCAGCGTATAGCCTTCGGTGGTGGCCTCGCCCATGCGCGTACCGACCGCGATCAGCAGGTCCGCCGCCCGGATGCGCGCGCGCAGGTCCTCCTGCATGCCCCAGCCGACATGGCCGGCAAAGTTCGGATGATCGTTGTCGAAGCATTCGAGCCGCCGCCATGCCACCCCTGCCGGCAAGGCAAAGCGTTCGGCAAAGCCCTCGATCTGGCGCAGCGCGGCCGGCGTCCAGCCCGAGCCGCCGACCAGCAGGAACGGGCGCTCGGCCCGGGCCAGTTCGCCGGCCAGCGCGTCGAGCGCGGCCGGCGTGGGCGCGCTGGCCGCGCGCTGGTAGCGCGGCATGTCCGGCACCGTGGCGGTGCCCCACAGCGTATCCTCGGGCAGCGCCAGCACCACCGGGCCGGGGCGACCGCTGGTGGCCACCGCGAACGCGCGCGCAATGAATTCAGGAATGCGGTCGGTACGGTCGATCTGCGCGACCCACTTGGCCATCTGGCCGAACATGCGCCGGTAGTCGACTTCCTGGAACGCCTCGCGCTCGATGAAGTCGTTGCCGACCTGGCCGATAAACAGGATCATCGGCGTCGAATCCTGGAACGCCGTATGCACGGCGATGCTCGCATTGGTCGCGCCGGGGCCGCGCGTCACGAAGCAGACGCCGGGCTCGCCGGTCAGCTTGCCATGCGCCTCGGCCATATAGCCGGCACCGCTCTCCTGCCGGCACACCACCGGGGTGATCGCATCCTGGTGATCGTAGAGCGCGTCGATGCACGGCAGGTAGCTTTCGCCGGGCACCAGGAACACGCGCCTGACGCCCTGGATGCGCAGCTGCTCCACCAGGATCTGGCCGCCATTGCGCGCGCGCAGCGGACTAGGCATGGGTTCCTCCGGGCGTCTTGATCTCGATCTCGACGAACACGCATTCGCCGTCGTGACCGTTGATCACGTTGTGCTCGACGCCGGCCGGCCGATAGTAGGCGCGCCCTGCCACGAGCTGGCTCGTGACCTGGCCGTCGGGCGTCTCCAGCAGCAGCGGACCGGTCGTCATCGGCACCACCACGTAGTCGTAGCCATGGCGATGGCGGCCGGTCTCGGCACCGGGCGCGAAGCGCCATTCGGTCACGGCCACGCGCTCGTTGTCGACCTGCACGGTCGGTACAGCCTTGGGTCGGGTCATGGCGGGCTCCTAGCGCGTGAGGACGTCGGCAAGAATGTCGAGCCCCTCGTTCATGACCGCATCGGGAATGGTCAGCGGAAAGAGGAAGCGGATCACGTTGCCGTACACGCCGCACGAGAGCAGCAGCAGGCCACGTGCGAGCGCGCGGTTCTGGACTTCGCGCGTGAATTCCGGATCGGGACTGCCGTCGGCGCGGCGGAACTCCACCGCCACCATCGCGCCGATGCCGCGTACCTCGGCAATCTGCGGCACGCGCGGCTTGAGGCTTTCCAGCCGCGCCATCAGGCGCTCGCCCAGCGCGGCGCCGCGCGGGATCAACTGTTCTTCCTCGAGTACGTCGAGCACGGCCAGCGCCGAAGCCACCGCCAGCGGATTGCCCGCATAGGTGCCGCCGAGTCCGCCGGGCGCCGGCGCGTCCATGATCTCGGCGCGGCCACAAACCGCGGACAGCGGCATGCCGCCGGCCAGGCTCTTGGCCATGGTGGTGAGGTCGGGCACCACGTCGTAGTGTTCCATCGCAAACAGCTTGCCGGTGCGGCCAAAGCCGGTCTGGACCTCGTCGGCGATCAGCACGATGCCGTGCTCGTCGCACACCGCGCGCAGCATGCGCACGAATTCGGGCGGCGCCACGTTGAAGCCGCCCTCGCCCTGCACCGGCTCGAAGATCAGCGCGGCCACGCGGCGCGGATCGATATCGGCCTTGAACAGGTGCTGCAGCGCGGCCGCGGCGTCCGCCACGGTCACGCCATGCAAGGCCGACGGATACGGCGCGTGATAGACCTCGCCCGGAAACGGCCCGAAGCCCACCTTGTACGGCACGACCTTGCCGGTCAGCGCCATGCCCATCATGGTGCGGCCATGAAAGCCGCCCGAGAACGCGATCACGCCGGGGCGGCCGGTGGCCGCGCGCGCGATCTTGATGGCATTCTCGACCGCCTCGGCGCCGGTGGTAAAGAACGCGGTCTTGCGCGCGGAGCGGCCCGGCGCGCGCTGGTTGATGCGTTCGGCCAGCTCCACATAGCTCGCATACGGCACGATCTGGTA
The DNA here is from genome assembly GCF_049393815.1 of Cupriavidus sp. H19C3. Lineage (NCBI taxonomy): Bacteria > Pseudomonadati > Pseudomonadota > Betaproteobacteria > Burkholderiales > Burkholderiaceae > Cupriavidus > Cupriavidus sp. H19C3. Next base: position 3,755,652 of record NZ_CP184985.1, on the reverse strand, counting down.
CGCGGTATGGGTAAAGCGTTCCAGCTGCTGCTGCAGCGCGGCCACCAGGCGCGGATGGCGGTGGCCGGTATTGAGCACCGCGATGCCGGCGGCAAAGTCGATATAGCGCTTGCCCTCGACATCCCAGATCTCGGCGTTCTCGGCGCGGTCAGCATAGAAATTGCACATCACGCCTACCCCGCGCGGGGTGGCGGCGTCCTTGCGGCGGACCAGTTCGGCGTTCTTCATTCGGTGGCTCCAGGAGAAACTTGTGATCGGACAGGAAAGGTCATGCGGCCGCGCGGATCAGCGCCGGGTCCCAGCTCTTGCCGGGAATCGCGTCGATCAGCCGCTGCGTGTAGTCGTGTTGCGGGGCATCGAAGATCTGCGCGGGCGGGCCGGCCTCGACCACGCGCCCGCGATGCATGACGATGACCTGATGGCAGATCTGCGCGGCCACGCGCAGGTCGTGCGTGATGAAGATCAGCGCGATATCGAGGCGCTTCTGCAGGTCGGCGAGCAGCTTGAGCACCTGCGCCTGCACCGAGACGTCGAGTGCGGACACCGATTCGTCGGCCACCAGCAGGCGCGGCTCCAGCGCCAGTGCGCGCGCGATGCCGATGCGCTGGCGCTGCCCGCCCGAGAACTGGTTGGGGTAGCGGTCGAAGGCCGCGGCCTCGAGCCCGACCAGCTCCAGCAGCTCGCGTGCGCGCGCCTGCGCGCTGGCCAGCGGCACGCCGCTGGCGACCGGGCCGTCGGTGATGATGCGGCCCACGGTATGGCGCGGATTGAGCGAGGCGAACGGATCCTGGAAGATCATCTGCACCGAGCGCCGCATCGGGCGGAACTGCCGCTCCGACAACTGCGCGAGATCGCGGCCGTCGAACAGGATCTCGCCGCCATCGACCCCGGTCAGCCGCAGCAGGCATTTGCCGATGGTCGACTTGCCGGAGCCGGACTCGCCCACGATGCCGAGCGTCTCGCCGCGCCGCACGCGAAAGCTCACGCCGTCGACGGCATGGGTCACGCGCTTCTTGCTGAACAGTCCGCCGCCGGATACATATGTCTTGCGCAGGTTGCGCACCTCCAGCACGGTGCGCTCGTCGTCGCGCGCCATCTCGCGGGCGCGGCCGTGCGGCACCGCGCCGATCAGCCGGCGCGTATAGGGATGCTGCGGGTGATTGAGCACCTGGTCGGCCGCGCCGATCTCGACCAGCACGCCCTTTTCCATCACGGCCACGCGATCGGCGATCTCCGCCACCACGCCGAAGTCGTGGGTGACGAACATCACGCCCATGCCTTTCTCGGCCTGGATGCGACGGATCAGGGCCAGGATCTGCGCCTGCGTGGTGACATCGAGCGCCGTGGTGGGCTCGTCGGCGATCAGCAGCGCGGGTTCGAGCGCGAGCGCCATCGCGATCACCACGCGCTGGCGCTGGCCGCCCGACAGCCGGAACGGATACGCGTGCACGAGCGTGGCCGGATCGGGCAGGCCGACGAAGGCCAGCAACTCCAGCACCCGGCGCATGCGCGCCTCGCCAGGATAGGCGCGATGCACGCGCATGACCTCGGCAATCTGCTCGCCGACGGTCATGACCGGGTTCAGCGCCGACAGCGGCTCCTGGAACACCATCGCCATGTCCTTGCCACGCATGCCGAGCAGCGTGGCTTCGTCCAGCGTCAGCAGGTCCTTGCCCTGAAACAGGATCTGGCCGCGCTCGGGCCTGAGATAGGACGGCAGCAGGCCCATGATCGCGTTGGCGCTCATCGACTTGCCCGAGCCGGATTCGCCGACGATGCACAGGATCTCGCCGGCATGGAGGTCGTACGAGATATCGCGGACCGCATGGGGGCGGTCTCCGCCCGCCGGCAGGGCGATCGACAGGTCGCGGATGGACAGCAGCGGTTCCATCGTGGAGGGGGTAGGCGTATTCATGGAGGACCTCACTCGCCGCGCCGGCGCAGCTGGGGGTTCATGGCGTCGTTGAGCCCTTCGCCGATCAGGTTGATGGCCAGCACCGTGAGCAGGATGGCCACGCCGGGCCACACGCTCATCCACCACGCCTCGCGGATCATGGTGCGCGCGGCGCCGATCATGAAGCCCCAGCTCATCATGTTGCGGTCGCCCAGGCCGAGGAACGACAGCGCCGACTCGGTCAGGATCGCGGTGGCCACCATGAACGACGCCGACACGATGATCGGCGACATCGCATTGGGCAGGATCTGGGTCAGGATGATGCGCAGCGGACGCTGGCCGATCACGATCGCGGCCTGGACGAATTCGCGCTGCTTGAGCGAGAGGAACTCGCCGCGCACGAGGCGCGCCACGGGCGGCCACGACACCACCGAGATCGCGCCGACGATCGAGTAGATCGACGGGTTGAAGATGGCCACGATCACCACCGCCATCGCCAGCTGCGGAATGGTCTGGAAGAATTCGGTAAAGCGCATCAGCGCGTCGTCGATGCGGCCGCCGCAATAACCGGCCACCGCCCCCACCAGCACGCCGAGCACCAGCGCCACCGCGGTGGAGATCACGCCCACCAGCAGCGAGACGCGCGCGCCGTAGAGCAGGCCGGCGGTAATGTCGCGGCCGAGCATGTCGGTGCCGAACGGGTAGGCGGCATCGGTGAATGGCTTCAGCAGCGGGTCCGCCACCATCAGCCATGGCGACTCCTCGTAGAGCAGCGGCGCCAGGAACGACACCGCGATCACGGCGAGCAGCACCAGCAGGCCCGCCACGGCGCCGTAGTTGCGGCAGTAGCGTCGGAAGAACGAAGTCATGCGGTAGCCTCCTTGCCGCCCACGGCGATACGGGGGTCGATCAGGCGGTAGATCAGGTCGGTGACGAGGTTGAAGAACACCACCAGCGTCGAGGTCACGAAGAAGATGCCGAGCAGCAGCTGGTAGTCGCGCTGCAGCAGCGCGTCGAACATCAGCCGGCCGATGCCGGGCCACGAGAACACGGTTTCGGTCAGCACCGCGCCGCCGGCCATCTGGCCGAGCTGGATGCCCGCGAAGGTGATGACCGGCAGCAGCGCGTTGCGCAGCACGTGCACGCGGATCACGCGGCGGGCCGGCACGCCCTTGGCGCGCGCGGTCTTGACGAAGTCCATGCCCATCACCTCGAGCATCGAGGCGCGCGTGAGGCGGACGTACACCGCCATGAAGAAGCAGCCGAGCGAGACGGTCGGCAATACCAGGTGGAGCGCGATGTCCTGCACGCGCGCCAGGCCCGTATAGCCGGCCCCGACCGACTCCATGCCAAACGCGGGCAGCCAGCCCAGCACCACCGAGAACAGGATGATGGCCATCAGCGACAGCCAGAACAGCGGCGTGGCATAGAGCAGCAGCGCGCCGGACATCACCGCGCTGTCGATCCAGCGCCGGCGGTTTTCGTAGCGCGTGCGCGCCGCCAGCACGCCCAGCAGGACGCCCAGCACGATGGAGAACACGAAGGCGCCGCTCATCAGCAGGAACGTGGCCGGCAGGCGGTCCAGGATCAGGTCCAGCACCGGCAGGTGGTTGCGGTACGAGTAGCCGAGGTCGAGCCGCGCCACGCCCTTGAGATAGATGCCGAGCTGCGTGATCACCGGCTGATCGAGGCCGAACTGCTCGCGCAACTGCGCCACGTAGGTCGCGTCGCCGGCACCGGCCTCACCCGCCATGACGGTGGCGGGGTCGCCCGGCGCCAGCCGGATCAGGAAGAAGTTGATGATCACCACGCCCAGCACCACCACGATGGCCTTGCCGAGCCGGGACAGGAAAAACGACAGGAAATTCACGGCAACCTCCGTGGCGATGAACGATGGGAGCGGAAACGGATGGAACGGCCTGGCCGCACTAGTGGGCCGCTCGCCCGCTGCCGTCAGCCACTGCGGCGCCACTGTGACGCCACTGCTGCGCCACTGTGGCGCCACGGCTGCGTCATTGCGGCGTGACCGCGGGGCGGCAGCGGGGAGACGGCAGGCGAGCGGCGCCGCGGCCTCAGTTCTTCTCGATCGACACGTTGTCGAACGACTCGTTGAGACCGATCGCGGTGGTCACGAGGTTCTTGACGTTCTTGCGGTACAGCGTCGGGAATTCGATCTCGAACAGGTTGGCGTTGGCCACGTCCGTCACCAGGATCTTCTGTACCTCGCTATACAGCTTCTGGCGCTCGGCGGGATCCATGGTCACGCCGGCCTTGGCCCACAGCGCATCGGCCTGCGGGTTGCTGTAGCCCTGCACGTTGGCGAACGGCGTGCCCTTGACGATATTGCGCGTCACGTACAGGCGCTCGACGCCCAGCGCGGGATCGCCGTACTGATACGTGTAGGTGATGGTGAGGTCGAAGTCCCAGTTGCCGGTGCGCGCGGCCCAGGTGCCGGCGTCGGCCGATTCGATGCTGATGTTGAAGCCAAGCTGGCCGAGCATCTGCTTGACGTATTCGTCGAGACGATCCCAGTTGGCGCCGTACGAGGTCGACAGGATCTTGACCGGGTACTGGCTCACGTCCACGCCCGACTCCTTGATCAGCTCGCGGGCGCGCTTGAGGTTGAAGTCGTACGACGGCATGTTCTTGTCGAAGAACAGCGTCGACGAGGCGAACGGGCTGACCGCGGGCTTGCCCATGCCGAAGAAGATGTTGTCGACGATCAGCTTGCGGTTGAGCGCATGCATGACCGCCTGGCGCACCTTCACATTGTTGAACGGCGGCTTGCGCTCGTTGAGCAGCATGCTCGCCATCGGCGCGAACAGCTCCCAGCCCTTGGTGGTGTACTCCACGTTGGGCAGCGCACGCAGGCGCTTGACGTCGACGTTGTCGACATCGCCGCCGCGCAGCACCTGCACGTCGCCCTTCTCGAACGCCACCGCGCGCGAGGCCGAGTCGGGAATCACGTAGAACACGAGCTCGTCGAGGTAGGGCTTGCCCTTCTTCCAGTAGTTCGGGTTCTTCACCAGCTTGATATAGGCGCCCTTCTTCCATTCCTTGAACATGAACGGACCGGTGCCCACCGGCTTCTGGTTGGCGGGGTTGTTGCGGTAGTCGGTGCCTTCGTAGAGATGCTTCGGCATCATCGGCATGGTGCCGGTCTCGAACATCGAGATGAACGGCGGGAACGGTTCCTTGAGCTTGATCTCGACCGTGGTGTCGTTGACCGCGCGGATCGACTCCATGTACTTGTTGATGACGGCGCGCGTGCGCACGTGCACCTCGCGCAGCAGCTTGTCGATCGAGAACACCACGTCGGCGGATGTGAACGGCTTGCCGTCATGCCACTTGACGCCGTTCTGCAGCTCGAAGGTGTAGGTCAGGCCATCGGGCGAGATCTTCCACGATTTGGCCAGCTCGGGGTGCGGCTTGAGGTCGGGGCCATAGGTCAGCAGGCCCTGGTAGATCTTGCCGGCGACGTATTGCGTGGGCGCCTGCGAATTGAGCGCGCTGACGAGCGTGGGCGGCTCGGGCTGGACGATGCCGGACAGTGTGCCGCCCGTGGTCTGGGCTGGCGCGGCGCCGCTCGCGAGCGTGGCCGCCGCGAGAAAGGCCATCGACATCAGGCTCCCCCTGATGCGCGTCTTGACGCTGGCAGTGATGCGTTTCATCGGTCTTTCCTTGTATCTTCGAACGTTCTCTGGACGATTTCTGGACGAGCGCGGGCAACGGCTACCGGCCGCGCCATGCGGCTCGTGTTCCAGGGGCGGTACTGCTACGGGTGAGAAAAGAAGCGGTGCGGAATCAGTCCACGGCGGGCTCCACGCCACACCAGTCGTGCAGGAACTGCGCGAACGTGGTGGCGACGCGCACCATGCTCTCGATCGACACCGACTCGTCGATGCCGTGGATATTGCGTGCCTCGGGGCCGTAGCAGGTGACCGGCGTATCGAGCGTGAGGCGGAAGTGGCGCGCGTCGGTGGTGGCGGTGGAAGCCTGGCGCGGTGCCGGCACGCCGTGCACCTTGCGGTGCGCCGCGTCCAGTGCCTGCATCGGCGGTACCTCGAGATCGAACTCGCAGCCGGGCGCGTGGAAGCCTTCGTAACGGATCTCGAGCGACAGGTTGCTGGCCAGCCGCGCCACCGTCGCGCGCACGCGCGCGGCCACGGCGGCCTTGGCATCGTTCACGTCCATGTGCGGATAGAAGCCGATGCGCACGCCGAGAGTGCAGGTGCACGGCACCGACGAGTTCCACTCGCCGCCATGGATCTGGCCCAGATTGAAGTTGATCGGGTGGGCATGATCGCGATAGACCGCGGGACGGTTCTCGGGCAGGTTCCACTCCGCTTCGAGCTCGCGCAGGTCCGCCATCACCGCCACACCGGCCTCGATCGGGTTCACGCCGGTGGTCATGTAGGCCGCGTGCGCGGGATGCCCGGTCAGTTCGACGAACATCCAGAACACGCCCATCTGCGCGCTCATCAGTCCTTCGCCAAGCGGCTCGGGAATCAGCACGGTATCGAACGATGCCAGCTTGCCCGCGCCCACGGCGTGGCGCAGCGCGGCCACGCTCGCGAGCGCGCCGTTGCCGGTGTTCTCTTCCTCCAGCACCGCGTTGAACCCCACCGCACCCGCCGGTTGCACGCCAAGCTCGCGCAGCGCCTTGTACGCGGCCAGCGCGCACACGATGCCGGCTTTCATGTCGCCGGCGCCGCGGCCGAACAGCCAGCCATCCTCGACGTAAGGCGCAAACGGTGGGCGGCGCCACATCGACTCGGGTCCGGTCGGCACCACGTCGAGGTGGCCGTTGAACAGCACCGAGCGGCCGCCACGCGCGGCGGGACGATGCGTGGCGAGCAGGTTGTAGCGGCCACCGTCGGGACAGCACGCGGGCGAGTACAGCGGCAGCGACCTGAGCGCGGCGCTGTCGAGCACGATGCGCTCGGAGGCCAGGCCAAGCTCGGCAAGCAGGCGCTCCATCACGTCGACCGCCGGCTGCTCCTTGCCGGACGGGCTCGGCGCGGCCACCAGGTCCGACAGCGTGGTCACCATGTACGGCGTCAGCGCGCGTACGGCGGCGGCAATGGTCTCGGTGGACAGCGTCGCGGCATCGGCTGATGCCAGGGCTGCGGCATTCGACATGAACCCTCCGGCAAGAAAAACTTCGTCAACACGGATGGAAAAGTAGCCGATGGTTGGTACCATCGGTAGGTCCATGTTTTCATTTTTGCCCGGAGCCATTTTGAAAGAGACCCTGCTTTCGGAGCTGCTGCTGCAACGTCTGGAGCGCCGTGACCACGCGCTGACGGGCAAATCGGGCGAACACATGAACCGCCAGCTGTACGCCATCATTCGCCAGGAAATCCTTGCTGGCGCAGTGCCCGCGGGCAGCAAGCTGCCGGCCTCGCGCATGCTGGCGAAGGACATCGGGGTCTCGCGCAACACGGTGCTCTATGCGTACGAGCAACTGCTGGCGGAAGGCTATGTCACGGCCTCGACCGGGAGTGGCACCTTCGTGTCGCATACCGTTCCCGACCATCGTGCATTGCACAACGCCAGTGCGCACCATGGCACCATCGATGTGCCAGCACCGCAGCAGAATCCCAACCGCTTTGCGTTATCGCGCCGCGGCCAGCATCTGGTTTCCCACGCGAGTGCATCGGATCGCCAATGGGGTGCGTTCGTCGCGGGCGTGCCCGATGTATCGCTGTTCCCGCATGGCGTGTGGGCGCGGCTGCTGAACAAGCACTGGCGTCATCCCAGCCCGCAACTGCTGACGTATGCGCACAACGGCGGCTACGCGCCGCTCAAGAAATTGCTGGCGGAACATCTGCGCCTGGTGCGCTCGGTGCGATGCGAGCCGGACCAGATCATCCTGACCACCGGCATTCACCAGGCGGTGGACCTGATCGCGCGACTGCTGGCGGACCCCGGTGACAAGGCCTGGATGGAGGACCCTGGCTACTGGGGCACGCGCAGCCTGCTGCACAGCGCGGGCGTGGAGCCGATTCCGGTGCCGGTGGACGACGAAGGCATCGCGCCGCACGCCGCCACCCTGCAGGACCCGCCGCGCTTTATCTTCGTCACGCCGTCGCATCAGTATCCGCTCGGCATGATGATGAGCCTGTCGCGCCGGCGCATGCTGCTCGAATACGCGCGCCAGCGCGGCGCGTGGATCGTCGAGGACGACTACGACAGCGAGTTCCGCTTCGAGGGCCGCCCGGTGGCATCGCTGCAGGGGCTCGACGACAACGACCGCGTGATCTACATGGGCACGTTCTCGAAGACCCTGTTCCCGGGCCTGCGCATGGGCTTCATGGTGCTGCCCAAACCGCTCGCGCCGCACTTCGCCATGGCGTTGTCCGAGCTCTATCGCGAAGGCCAGCTCGTGCAGCAGGCGGTGCTGGCGGACTTTATCGAGGAAGGCCACTACGCCACGCATATCCGCCGCATGCGGCAACGCTATGCACAGCGGCAGGCGCTGCTGCGCGAGGCGATCGCCACGCGCTTTGGCGAGGACTGGCCCACCTCGACGCACGAGGCCGGCCTGCATATGGTGATGCACCTGCCGCGCGATGCCGACGACCTCGGCATCAGCATGGCCGCGCGCACGCAGGGACTGTCGGCGCGGCCGCTGTCGCGCTACTACAGCGAGGGCGCCCAGGTGCAGCAGGGCCTGCTGCTCGGCTACGCGTGCGTGCCCGAGGCGGAGATCGCGCCCGCGTTCCGCAAGCTGGCCGAGGTCATCGAGCCCGCGCTCGAACATCTCGCGCGCACGCAGGAACCGCGCCGGTCGATCGCGGACCGCATCAGCGCGGAGGCGTGGAGCGGCGCTTAGCCGGGCGCAGGTGGTGCAGGTGGCTCACGTCGGACACGGACCGCATCCGGCGGTGGCGCCATGGCGCCGGCGGCGATTGGCTCTTACCCGCGCCGTCGCCGGCGCCTACGATGGCAGGCTTCCGTTCCTGCCGACGTCCAATGCCTGCCGACACGCTGCTCTCCGAACTTGCCGCGCACCTCAATACGCATCTCGACCCGGGCGCCCTGCAAACAGGTTCCACGATCGAGCCGCGCTTTTACCGCGACTGGTACGGCGCGCCGGACACGCCCGACACGCCACCGCTGGCGGTGGCGCGCCCCCGCACCACCGACGCGGTCGCGGCGGTGCTCGCCTGCTGTCAGCGTCATGGCCAGCCGGTGGTGCCACAAGGCGGCCTGACCGGCCTGGCCGGCGCGGCCACCCCCGACCACGGGCGAAGTGGTCCTGTCGCTCGAACGCATGCGCGGCATCGAGGAGATCGACACGGCGGCGGGCACCATGACCGTGCTGGCGGGTACCACCCTGCAGGCCGCGCAGGACGCCGCGCGCGCGGCGGGATGGCTGCTCGCGGTGGACCTCGGCGCGCGCGGCAGTTGCCAGATCGGCGGCAATATCGCCACCAACGCAGGCGGCAACCGCGTGATCCGCTACGGCATGATGCGCGAGCAGGTGCTCGGGCTCGAGGTGGTGCTGGCCGACGGCACGGTGCTGACCTCGCTCAACAAGATGCAGAAGAACAATGCCGGCTACGACCTGCGCCAGTGGTTTATCGGCAGCGAAGGCACGCTCGGCGTGATCACGCGCGCGGTACTGCGGCTGGCGCCGCTGCCCGGCGCCACCCAGACCGCGCTATGCGCGCTGGGCGATTATGAAGCCGTGGTCGGACTGCTGCGTCATGCGCAGCATGCGCTGGCGGGCCGCGTCTCCGCCTTCGAGGTCATGTGGTCCGACTACTACCGACTGGTCACCACGCGCATGCCAGGCGTGCGCGCGCCGCTGCCGCCCGGGCATGCGCACTACGTACTGCTCGACCTGCAGGGGGGCGACGATGCCGCCGACGCCGCCGCCTTCGAGCGGATGCTGGAAACCGCGATGGACGCGGGCCTGATCGCCGACGCGGCCATCGCCGCCAGCCACAAGGAGGCCGACAGCTTCTGGCAACTGCGCGACGCGGTGGCGGAATTTCCGCAGCGCTGGGCGCCCAATGCGGGCTTCGATGTGAGCGTGCCGATCGGCGCCATCGGCCGCTTTGCCGACGCGATACGCGACGACGTGCGCGCCCGCTGGCCGGCTGCCGAGCTGGTCAACTTCGGCCATGTGGGCGACAGCAACCTGCATGTCGGGGTGCACCTGCCCGGCGTCGATGCCGCGGGGTTTCCCGGCCATGCGATCGAGGCGGCAGTCTACGAGGTGGTGCGGCGCTTTGGCGGCAGCGTGTCGGCCGAGCATGGCATCGGCTTCCACAAGAAGCCGTATCTCGCGTACTCGCGCACGGCCGCGGAGCTGGAGACGATGCGGCGGATCAAGCGAATGCTCGATCCGGCGGGAATCCTGAACCGGGGACGGGTGTTCGACTGGGAGGGCTGAGCCCCCTCCCCGTGCCACCCCCGGTACCCGTTACATCCAGTACGGTCGTTACACCACGACCGTCTGCGGCTGGCCTTCGGCGCGCTCGCGAATCTCACCGATCTGCCACACCGCCTCGCCAGCGGCCTGCAGATGACGGAGCGCGCGTTCGGCGTCGTCCTTGGCCACGATCACCACCATGCCGATGCCGCAGTTGAACACGCGGTGCATCTCGGCGTCGGCCACGCGGCCCTGGGCCTGGAGCCACTGGAACAGCGGCGGCAGCGTCCAGGCGTCGCGCTGGATCACCGCCGCGAGGTTCTCGGGCAGCACGCGCGGCACGTTCTCGGTCAGGCCGCCGCCGGTGATATGGGCCATGCCCTTGACCGGCAGCGTCTCGATCAGCGACAGCAGCGGCTTCACGTAGATGCGCGTGGGCGCCATGATGGCGTCCTGCAGGCGCTGGCCGTGGAAGTCCGCGTCGAGGTCGGGACGGGCCACCTCGATGATCTTGCGCACCAGCGAATAGCCGTTGGAATGCGCGCCCGAGGACGCCAGACCGAGCACCACGTCGCCCGGGGCGATCGACTTGCCGTCGATGATCTTGCGCTTTTCCACCGCGCCTACCGCAAAGCCGGCCAGGTCGTACTCGCCGTCCGGGTACATGGTCGGCATTTCGGCGGTCTCTCCGCCGATCAGCGCGCAGCCGGCCAGCTCGCAACCATGGGCGATGCCCTGGATCACGGTGGCGGCGGTGTCCACGTCGAGCTTGCCGCAGGCAAAGTAGTCGAGGAAGAACAGCGGCTCGGCGCCCTGCACGAGGATGTCGTTGACGCTCATGGCCACCAGGTCCTGGCCCACCGTGTCGTGACGGTTCAGCTGGAACGCCAGCTTGAGCTTGGTGCCCACGCCGTCGGTGCCGGACACCAGCACCGGCTCCTGGTATTTCTTCGACAGCTCGAACAACGCGCCGAAGCCGCCGATGCCCGCCATCACGCCCTCGCGCAGGGTGCGCTTGGCAAAGGGCTTGATGCGGTCGACCAGGGCGTCGCCGGCGTCGATGTCAACACCGGCGTCGCGGTAGGAAAGGCCTGCCTGGCCGGTGGGCGAAGATGCGCTCATAGGAGTCCTGCTTGACTTGGAGGAGTTGGGTCCGGACCGCCGGGGGCTGCCGCGGGTGATGCGGGAGGCAGGCGAGAGTCCAGTAGAATCGCGATTTTAACGGATACAGGCACCCGGCTTCCAGTTCCGGCCCGCGCGGCCCCCGGCGGCCCTCCCCCGATGAACGCTCCCCTGCTCTCGCAAGACGCCAAACGTATCCTCGTGTGGATCGTGGTGGCCGCGGCGCTGTTTGCCGCAATCGTGGCCCTGGCGCCGGTGCTGACGCCGTTCCTGATCGCGTTCATCTTCGCCTATATCCTCAATCCCGGGGTGGACTGGCTGCAGCGGCGGCGCGTGCCGCGCTTCCTCGGCGTGACGCTGATGATCGGGCTGCTGGCGGTCGTCCTGGTGCTGCTGGTGCTGCTGCTGATCGCCGTGCTCCAGCGCGAGGTACCGCAGTTGCGCGAGCAGCTGCCGATCCTGTTGCAGAAACTCAACAACGTGGTGGCGCCGCGCCTGGCGGAGTTCGGCGTGCGCGTGCGCTTCGACTTCCCGGGCCTGCGCAACATGCTGTCGGACCGCTTTGCGGCGAGTCCCGAAGACCTGCTGACCATGCTGCTGAACTATGCGCGCGTGTCCGGCTCGGCGCTGCTGGAAGTGGCCGGTCTGCTGTTCGTGGTGCCGATCGTCATGTTCTACCTGATGATGGACTGGCACATGGTGATGCAGCGCATCGAGCGGCTGGTGCCGCGCCGCTGGGTGCCCAAGGTGCGCGAGCTGACCAACGAGACCGACAGGTTGCTGTCGCAGTACCTGCGCGGGCAGATCCTGGTGATGGTGATCCTCGCGGCGCTCTACTCGATCGGCCTGACCCTGGCCGGCTTCGACGTGGGCGTGCCGGTCGGCATCTTCACCGGGCTGGCCGTGTTCATACCTTATATCGGCTTCGGCGTGGGCCTGGCGCTGGCGATCCTGGCCGCACTGCTGCAATTCGGCAACTGGTACGGCATCGGGGCGGTCGCGGTGGTATACGGCATCGGCCAATTCGTGGAAAGCTTCTACCTGACGCCGCGGCTGGTGGGCGAGCGCATCGGGCTGCACCCGCTGGTGGTGATTTTTGCCTTGCTGGCGTTCGGCCAGCTGTTCGGCTTCTTCGGCGTGCTGCTGGCGCTGCCGACCTGCGCGGTGCTGCTGGTGGCCGCGCGCCAGTTGCGGCGGGTGTACGTGGCGAGCGACCTCTATCGCAACTAGGCGGGCCGGCGTGGACACTGCGTTGAAACGGCGCCGGCACCGGGCGGCCCAGCTTACCCCTATCGAGAATTTCACATGCACCGTTGTGGTGCCTGTCTGACCCCAAGTCATGTTATCGCGTCCCAAGCAGCTCTCTCTCGAACTCGGCAGCCCGCCGCCGTCGACGTTCGAGAATTTCTTCGTGGCATCGAACCGGGAGCCCGTGCAACGCCTGCGCGACTTGCCCGGCGCGCTGGCACGGGAGCACGCCGACGACCGTCTGATCTACCTGTGGGGCGAGGTCGGCTCGGGCCGCACGCACCTGCTGCACGCGCTGTGCGACGCCGGTTTCCATACCGGCCTGGACTGCCGCTACCTGAGCCCGCACCACGCGCTGGCCGACTTCATCTTCGATCCGTCCTGCCAGCTCTACACGGTGGATGACGTCGAACTGCTCGACGAGGCGCGCCAGATCGCGGTGTTCTCGCTCTACAACGAGGTGCGCGCGCACGTGCGTACCGCGCTGGTGGTCGCCGGCGGCGCCGCGCCGCGCGCCATGCCCGTACGTGAAGATCTGCGCACACGACTCGGCTGGGGCCTGGTCTACCAGGTGGCCTCGCTGTCCGACGACGACAAGATGGCCGCGCTGATCCAGGCCGCGCGCGAGCGCGGCCTGCAGCTCTCGCCGGAAATCCCCCACTGGCTGGTGACGCGCCATTACCGCGACATGCCGAGCCTGATGGCCCTGCTGGACGCCCTCGACACCTATTCGCTCGAACGCAAGCGCGCGGTCACGCTGCCGCTGCTGCGCGAGATGTTCGCGGAATTGCGGGAGTAGCGGGACCGCCGGCGCAGCGCGCGTGCGCCGCACCCCAGCACCGCCCCGACCGCCTCATGCACCTTAAGGTAAAATCGCCGCCCATGAATCTGGCACTGTTTGACCTCGACCACACCCTGATCCCGACCGATAGCGACCACGAATGGGGCCGCTTCCTGGCCCGCATGGGGGTCGTCGACGCGGAATCCCACCGTCGCAAGAACGACGAGTTCTACGCCCAGTACAAGGCGGGCACGCTCGATATCCAGGCGTTCCTGCGGTTTGCGCTGGCGCCGCTGGCGGCCAATCCGCGCGACCGCCTCGAGGAATGGCGCGGCCGTTTCATGCGCGAGGTCATCGACCCGGTCATCACGCCGCAGGCGCGCGCGCTGGTGTACAAGCACCTGGAAGCCGGCGACCTGTGCGCGGTGGTGACCGCCACCAACAGTTTCGTCACGGCGCCGATCACCGCCGCGTTCGGTATCAAGCACCTGATCGCGACCGAGCCGGCCACCGTCGACGGCAAGCCCGAGAGCGCATTCACGGGCGAAGTGGCGGGCGTGCCGAGCTTCCGCGAGGGCAAGATCACGCGCGTGGAGAACTGGCTCAAGAGCCTCGGCGCACGCTGGGACGACTTTGGCACCACGACCTTCTACAGCGATTCCGCCAACGACCTGCCGCTGCTCGAGAAGGTCAGCGAGCCGATCGCCGCCAACCCGGACGACCGCCTGCGCCATCATGCCGCCGCGGCCGGCTGGCGCATCATGGATCTGTTCTGACGTGATCAAGAAGCTCATCAACCGGCTGCTGGGCAAGCCCGGGCCCAAACAGCGCCGCACCGGCCGCGCCCACACGCCCCGCATCGTCGGCGTGGACGAACACCGGATCGACCCCACGCTGATCTCGCGCAACGCGGTCAAGGTCACCTCCACGCTGCAGCAGGCCGGCTTCCAGGCCTTTATCGTCGGCGGCGCGGTACGCGACCTGCTGCTCGGCATCAAGCCGAAGGATTTCGACGTGGCCACCAACGCCACGCCGGAAGAGGTGCAGGCCCTGTTCCGCCGCTCGCGCATCATCGGACGCCGCTTCCAGATCGTGCACGTGACCTTCTACGGCGGGCGCGAGCAGGAGATCATCGAAGTCTCGACCTTCCGCGCGCTGGTGGACGCGGTGGCCAGCGAGACGCTGCCCGAGGGACGCCGCCTCAAGCGCGCCGAACTCGACAGCAAGACCCACGCAATCGACGCCTCGGGCCGCGTGTTGCGCGACAACGTATGGGGTTCGCAGGCGGAAGACGCGGAACGCCGCGACTTCACCATCAACGCGATGTACTACGATCCGGCCGCGCAGACCGTGCATGACTACCATCACGGCATGGAAGACATCCGCGCGCGCACGCTGCGCATGATCGGCGACCCGGTCACGCGCTATCGCGAGGATCCGGTGCGCATGCTGCGCGTGGTGCGCTTTGCCGCCAAGACCGGCTTCGGCATCGACGAACATACACGCGAGCCCATCGCGGGCCTCGCGTCGCTGATCCACAACGTCCCGAGCGCGCGGCTGTTCGACGAAATGCTCAAGCTGCTGATGTCGGGACACGCCTGGGCCTCGCTGCAGGAATTGCGCAAGGCGGGCCTGCACAAGGGCTTGCTGCCGCTGCTCGACGTCGCCATCGAGCAGCCGATGGGGCAGCGCTTCGTGCAGCTGGCGCTCGACAATACCGACCGCCGCGTGCAGGCCGGCAAACCCGTGTCGCCGGGTTTCCTGTTCGCATCGTTGCTCTGGCACCACGTTCTGCAACGCTGGACCCGGCTGCGCGAGGAGGGCGAGCACCCGATCGCGGCGCTCAACACCGCGATGGACATGGTGCTCGAGAAGCAGACCGGCCAGCTCGCGATCCAGCGCCGCTTTGTGACCGACATGCGCGACATCTGGGGCATGCAGCCGCGCTTCGAGAAGCGCGTGGGCCGCATGCCGTTCCGCCTGCTCGAATCGCCGCGCTTCCGGGCCGGCTTCGACTTCCTGCAATTGCGTTGCGAATCGGGCGAGTTGCCGGCCGAGCTGGCGCAATGGTGGAGCGACTTCCAGAATGCGCCGCCCGACCAGCGCGAAGACCTGATCGACGCGGTGCGCCCGGTGCGCGGCGCGCCGGCGGCCGACGGCGAGGCGCCGCGCAAGAAGCGGCGTCGGCGCAGTCCGCGGAAATCGGATAAAGTTTCCTCCCGGAGCGACACGGACGCGGCGGATGGGGGTCAGGCCGCAGCATCAGGGTCCGGCCGCGCCCAGCCGGAGGAATCACAATGACATTTGCCTATATCGGCATCGGCGCCAATCTCGGCGATGCCCGCCAGGCACTGAAGGATGCCATCGTGTGCCTGGCCCAGCAGGTCGGTGTCACGGTACTGGCGAAATCCTCGTTCTATCGCACCGCACCGGTCGATGCCGGCGGCGGCGACTATTTCAATGCGGTGGTCAAGGTGGAAACACCCTTCACCGCGCCGCAGCTGCTCCGCATCTGCCAGCACATCGAAGACCAGTTCGGCCGCGAGCGCCCGTTCCGCAATGCGCCGCGCACGATGGACCTCGACCTGCTGCTGTTCGGCGAGCAGATCATCGACAGCGAACCGCTCACGGTGCCGCATCCGCGTATTACCGAGCGCGCCTTCGTGCTGGTGCCGCTGGTCGAGATCGACGCCGACCTCGTCATCCCTGGCCGCGGCCGCGCGGCCAGCTATCTGCCTGGCGTACAAGACCAGCGCATTGAGAAATTCTCGTCATGCAAATGCACGCGCCAGGCCCAGCAGGACGCCGGCGCCGCTTCCTGAGCGCGTAGCTTTTCGCGCGCTGCCGCCATGCTCGATCATCTGCGCCGCATTGTCATCGAAGGTCCCGTCGGCTCCGGCAAGAGCGCCCTGGCCCAGCGCCTCGCGCAGGCCCTGCACGCGGGCGAACTGCCCGACGGTGCGCGCCGCAATCCGTTTCTCGAACGCTTCTATCGCGAGCCACAGCGCTATGCGCTGCCCATGCAGCTGGCCTGCCTCAACGCGCGCGTGCTGCAGCTCGAGCAGTGGCATGCCGCGATGCTGGCCACGCAGCGCATGATCACCAACTTCCTGTTCGCACGCGACCGCCTGTACGCCTCGCTCACGCTCGAGGCCGACGAACTGGCGCTCTACGATGCGCTGGCCGCGCGCATGGCGCCGCCGCAGCAGCGCGTAGACCTGGTGATCATGCTGCAGGCCACGCCGTCGCTGTTGCGCGAGCGCATTGCGCGACGCGGGCTGCCGGGCGAGGCCCATGTCGACGAGGCCTACCTGCAGCGGCTGGTCGACGCCTATGGCGAACTGTTCCATCGCTACGACGACGCGCCCGTGATGATCGTGGATACCGCGCATTTCAATCCGGTGGACAACGACGGGGATTTCCGTACACTAGTGTCGCGCATCGAGACCATGCGGGGCCGCCGGGCCTTCCTGAACTTCGCCGCGCGATAGTTCCAAGATCCACGACAAATTCCACGAGAAGTTCCACGACAGGTTCCGCCACCCGCCGCAAGGCGCGTGCCGCCACGACGTCAGCGATAACCATTCATACAACGATCGCGGCCACGCGCACACGATCACGGGCTACCGACACCGCCCTCACCATGGGACTGCCATGAGCTACCTCCTCGACCCTTCCCGCAAGACCGTCACGATTCCCAAGCTGCAGGCCATGCGCGACGCTGGCGAAAAGATCGTCATGCTGACCGCGTACGACGCGAGCTTTGCCGCGCTGCTCGATTTCTGCGGCGTGGAAGTGATTCTGGTTGGCGATTCGCTCGGCAACGTGATGCAGGGCCAGCAGACCACGCTGCCGGTCACCCTTGCCCAGATGGCGTATCACACCGAATGTGCGGCGCGCGGCAACCAGACCGCGCTGCTCGTGGCGGACCTGCCGTTCGGCACCTATCCCACCCCCGAGGCCGCCTTTGCCAGCGCCGTGGAACTGATGCGCGCGGGCGCGCAGATGGTCAAGATCGAGGGCGGCGAATGGGTGGCGCCGACCGTGCGCTTTCTGGTGGAGCGCAGCATTCCGGTGTGCGCGCATATCGGCCTGACGCCGCAGTCCGTGCACGCGCTCGGCGGCTTCAAGGTGCAGGGCAAGACCGATGAAAGCGCCGCGCAGCTCAAGCGCGACGCGGTGGCGCTGCAGGACGCCGGTGCGCAGCTGATCGTGATGGAAGCGGTGCCGGCCGCGCTGGCCGCCACGGTGACCACCCTGCTCCGCATTCCGACCATCGGCATCGGCGCGGGCGTGGACTGCTCGGGCCAGGTGCTGGTGCTGCAGGACATGATCAACGTCTATCCGGGCCGCAAGGCGAAGTTCGTACGCAACTTCATGGCGGGCCAGACCTCGATCGAGGGCGCGATCCGCGCGTACGTGGCCGCCGTCAAGGACGGCAGCTTCCCGGCGGTCGAGCATACGTTTTCGGCCTGACCGGCGTCAGGGCGCCAGCGTGGCGCGCATCGCGCCGCGCAACGCGTTGGCCACCACCACCGCTTCCGCGCGCGCGAGCATCGCGCGCGTGATCACGGCCTCGCGCGCGGGGCCGTCGAGCAGCGGGTCGCCCTGCTCCAGTATCGCCGCGCGCATCACGCCCGGCAGGATATCGGCCGCCAGCGGCGGCGTCAGCCACGCCCCGTCGACCTTGACGAACACCGAGCTGCGGCCGCCTTCCAGCAGCTCGCCGCGCGTATTGAAGAACAAGCGGTCAAACCCGCCCGCGCGTTCGGCGGCCTGCCAGCCCGCGTCATACACCGCGCGCGCGCTGGTCTTGTAGCGCCGCAGCGGATCGACATCGGGCAGCGCCTCGCGCGCGCAATCGACGCGCACGGGCTGGGTGAGCGGCACCAGCGCGCCGCTCGCAAACGCGAGCGTGCCGGCCTTGTTCACGCTCACACGCAAGCGCCAATCGCCGGCACCCAAACATGCGGCTTGCGCCTGCACCGCGGCGCGTGCCGCGGGCGGGTCGAAAGCAAAGCCGAACGACGCGGCCGCCTGCGCCAGCCGCGCGAGGTGGCGCTCGCCATGGAGGCAGACGCCATCGCGCGCATGCATGGTCTCGAAGAGCGTCAGGCCCGGATCATGCCCGGTCAGAAAGCGCGCCTTCCAGCCGCATTCGTCGTATTCGTCGGCCGCCACGCTGTCGTGGACGATGCCGCCCCCCACGCCCATCTCGCCCGGCCGCAATCCGTCGGCACCGACCGGACCGAGCACCAGCGTGCGGATCGCCACCGACAGGGCAAAGGACCCGTCCGCATCGAGCCAGCCGATGGCGCCGGTATAGAGACCGCGCGGCGCGCGTTCCAGCGCGGCGATGATCTCCATGGTGCGGCGCTTGGGCGCGCCGGTAATCGAACCGCACGGAAACAGCGCGCCGAACAGCGCGCCAAAACCGGTGCCCGGCGGGACGGTGGCGGTGACGGTCGAGGTCATCTGCAGCACGCGGCCGAACGGCGTCACCGCGAACAGCTCGGGGACCTGCACGCTGCCCGGTTGCGCCACGCGGCCAAGATCGTTGCGCAGCAGGTCGACGATCATCACGTTTTCGGCGCGGTTCTTGGGATCGGCCGCGAGCCGGCGGGCCGCCTGCGCGTCCCGCGCCTCGTCGCCGCTACGCGGCGCGGTGCCCTTCATCGGCCGCGCCACCAGATGACCGGCGCCATCGTGAGCGACAAACAGCTCCGGCGACAGCGACGATACCCAGCGGTCCCCGGGCAGGCACGCCAGCACGCCATAAGGCACCGGCTGCGCGGCGCGCAGCGCCGCATGCAGCGCGGCCGGGTGGCCAAACGCGGCAAAGCGCAACCGTTGCGTGTAGTTGACCTGGTAGGTATCGCCGGCCTCGATCCAGGCGTGGATGCGCGCGATATCCGCGGCATAGGCGGGCCACGGCGTGGTGCTCCGCACGTCGAGCGCGCCGGCCGGGCCTTCGGCGGTGGCAAGCCACGCCGCAACCTCATCGCGATCGAGACGATGCAGCGTGCGAAACCACAGCAGGCGCAGCGCGCCATCGTGGAACGGCAGCTCGTGCCCGGTGTGGACGGGCGCATCGACCAGCGCGCCGCCAAATTCGTACGGCGCGAACAGCGCCACATGCAGGCCGTCGCGCCAGCCTGCGGCGAGCAGCGCGTCGAGCGCCGGCATCGACGTGCCGGCGGGCACGACGTCTTCGCGCACGAACCCGGTGTAGCGCCGCGATGCACGCGTGCCAGGTGCGGCGGTGGCATCGTCGAGCAGGACGAAGGGCGCGACGGAGGCCGTCAGCACCTGCGCTGGCACCTCCGCCACCGGACTCAGCTGAAGAAGCTCTTCACCTTGTCCAGCCACGACTGCTCCTGCGGGCTGTGCCGCGAGCCGCCTTCGTGCACGGAACGGTCGAACTGGCGCAGCAGCTCCTTCTGCGACTCGGTCAGCTTGACCGGCGTCTCCACGGCCACATGCACGTAGAGGTCGCCCGGGTAACCCGAGCGCACGCCCTTGATGCCCTTGCCGCGCAGGCGGAAGGTCTTGCCGGCCTGGGTACCTTCCGGCACCGGGAAGCTGGCGCGCCCGCTCAGGGTCGGCACCTCGATGTCGCCGCCCAGCGCCGCCGTCGCGAACGAGATCGGCATCTGGCAGTGCAGGTCGTCGCCGTCACGCTCGAATACCGGGTGGGGCTTGATATGGACCTCGACATACAGATCGCCCGGGGGGCCACCGTTGATGCCGGGTTCGCCGTTGCCCGACGAGCGGATGCGCATGCCTTCGTCGATGCCGGCCGGAATCTTGACCTCGAGCGTCTTCTGCGACTTGAGCTTGCCCTGGCCGTGGCACTTGGTGCACGGCTTGGGAATGAACTTGCCACTGCCGTGGCACTTCGGGCAGGTCTGCTGCATCGTGAAGAAGCCCTGCGACACCCGCACCTGGCCAATGCCGTTGCAGGTCGGGCAGGTTTCCACCGACGAACCGGGCTCGGCGCCATTGCCGTGGCAGTGGTCGCACTCGTCCCAGTGCGGCACGCGGATCTGCGCCTCGTGGCCATGCGCGGCCTGCTCCAGCGAGATCTCCATGCTGTAGCGCAGGTCGGTACCGCGGTAGGCCTGCGGGCCATTGCCGCGGCGCCCGGCCTGCTGGCCGAAGATGTCGCCAAAGATATCGCCGAAGGCCTCGGCAAAGCCGCCGTAGCCCTGGCCGCCGCCAAAGCCGCCGGCCATGTTGGGGTCCACGCCGGCGTGGCCGTACTGGTCGTACGCCGCCTTCTTGTCGGGGTCGGAGAGCATCTCGTAGGCCTCCTTGGCCTCCTTGAAATGCTCCTCGGCATCCTTGTTGTCCGGATTGCGGTCCGGGTGATACTTCATCGCGAGCTTGCGATAGGCCTTCTTGATGTCGTCGTCGCTCGCGTTCTTGCCTACCCCGAGCACTTCGTAGTAGTCACGTTTTGCCATGGTGGCTCTTACCTGATTGGCCTGCCGTCGCGCGTTCGCACGACGGCACGCTGTAAGCAGAAAAATAAGCAAAAAAGCCGAGCGCGGTATCCGACCGCGGTTGGCACCGCGAATGTCGAACCTCCGTCGCCCGGCGTGGGGTCGGGGGCGGCACCGGCATCACCTGCACCGCCGCCCGCTCCCGATTACTTCTTGTCGTTGACTTCCTTGAATTCGGCGTCCACGACGTTGTCGTCCTGCGGCTGCGCCTGCTGCGCGCCCGCAGCACCGGCGCCCGCGGCACCCGCGGCACCCTCGCCGGCCTTGGCCTGCATGTCGGCGTAGACCTTCTCGCCGAGCTTCTGCGCGGCTTCGGACAGTGCGGTCACCTTGGTGTCGATGTCCGCCTTGTCACCGCCACGCGCGGCCTCTTCCAGCTCGCGGATCGCGGTCTCGATCTTTTCCTTCTCGCCCGGCTCCAGCTTGTCGGCATGCTCGGTCAGCGCCTTGCGGGTCGAGTGCACGAGGCCATCGGCCTGGTTGCGCGCGTCCGCCAGTTCGCGGGCCTTGCGGTCTTCCTCGGCATTGGCCTCGGCATCCTTCACCATGCGCTGGATCTCGTCTTCCGACAGACCCGAGTTCGCCTTGATGGTGATGCGGTTTTCCTTGCCGGTCGCCTTGTCCTTGGCGCCCACATGGAGAATGCCGTTGGCGTCGATGTCGAACGACACCTCGATCTGCGGCGTGCCGCGCGGTGCCGGCGGAATGCCCTCGAGGTTGAACTCGCCCAGCAGCTTGTTGCCGGTGGCCATTTCGCGCTCGCCCTGGTAGACCTTGATGGTCACCGCGGGCTGGTTGTCGTCGGCGGTCGAGAACACCTGCGCATGCTTGGTCGGGATGGTCGTGTTCTTGCTGATCATCTTGGTCATCACGCCACCCAGCGTCTCGATGCCCAGCGACAGCGGCGTCACATCCAGCAGCAGCACGTCCTTGCGGTCGCCCGACAGCACCGAACCCTGGATCGCGGCACCCACGGCTACCGCTTCATCGGGGTTCACGTCCTTGCGGGCTTCCTTGCCGAAGAACTCGCGCACCTGCTCCTGCACCTTGGGCATGCGGGTCATGCCGCCCACCAGGATCACGTCATCGATGTCGGACACGCGCACACCGGCGTCCTTGATCGCGGTGCGGCACGGATCGATCGTGCGCGTGATCAGTTCCTCGACCAGCGCCTCGAACTTGGCGCGCGTGATCTTGAGGTTCAAGTGCTTCGGACCCGAGGCATCGGCCGTGATGTACGGCAGGTTGATCTCGGTCTGCTGCGAGCTCGACAGCTCGATCTTGGCCTTTTCGGCCGCTTCCTTCAGGCGCTGCAGCGCAAGCACGTCCTTCGACAGGTCGACGCCCTGTTCCTTCTTGAACTCGGCGATGATGTAGTCGATCAGGCGCTGGTCGAAGTCCTCGCCGCCGAGGAAGGTGTCGCCGTTGGTCGACAGCACTTCGAACTGCTTCTCGCCGTCCACGTCCGCGATCTCGATGATCGAGATGTCGAAGGTGCCGCCGCCGAGGTCATACACGGCGATCTTGCGGTCGCCCTTCTCGTTCTTGTCCATGCCGAACGCCAGCGCGGCCGCGGTCGGCTCGTTGATGATGCGCTTGACGTCGAGGCCCGCGATGCGGCCGGCGTCCTTGGTCGCCTGGCGCTGCGAATCGTTGAAGTAGGCTGGCACCGTGATCACGGCTTCCGTGACCGGCTCGCCCAGGTAATCCTCGGCGGTCTTCTTCATCTTGCGCAGCACTTCGGCGGACACCTGCGGCGGCGCCAGCTTCTGGTCGCGCACGCCCACCCATGCGTCGCCGTTGTCGGCCTTGACGATGGCGTACGGCATCAGGCCGATGTCCTTCTGGACTTCCTTCTCTTCGAACTTGCGGCCGATCAGGCGCTTCACGGCGTAGAGCGTGTTGCGCGGATTGGTCACGGCCTGGCGCTTGGCGGGAGCACCGACCAGGATCTCGCCGTCTTCCATGTACGCGATGATCGAGGGCGTCGTGCGCGCACCTTCCGAATTTTCGATGACCTTGGGCGTGTTGCCTTCCAGCACCGCAACGCAGCTGTTGGTGGTACCCAAGTCGATACCGATGATCTTACCCATTTGTGTTCTCTCCTATTGAGCCCGCCATTCAGGAGGGGGCTGCAATTCAACCTGAGGGCGAAATGTGGCCGTCCGGGGCCATTTCAAGGGCCAAAATGACAAATCCGAGTAATTTTCTCGGCTAATCGCGAGGTCGCGCCCTGTCACGTGGACGTGCGGATAGTGCTTCACGTATAACTTTTCAGCCCGGGCGCCCGCGCTGCCACAGCACGTCGTCGCCGCCGGCGGCGCGGTTGAGCACGCGCGCCAGCACGAACAGCAGGTCGGACAGGCGGTTCAGGTACTGGCGCGGCGCCTCGTTGACGGGCTCCGCGCCCGCCAGCGCCACCAGCGCGCGCTCGGCGCGGCGGCATACCGTGCGGCAGACGTGGGCGCTGGCGGCCGCGCGCGCGCCGCCGGGCAGGATGAATTCGGCCAGCCGCGGCAACGCGGCGTTGTAGTGGTCGAGCCACCCATCGAGCCGGGCCACCTGCGCGGACTGCAACAGGGTATACCCGGGGATCGACAGTTCGCCGCCGAGATCGAAGAGGTCGTGCTGGACCTCCAGCAGCGCGGCGCGCACGTCGTCGGGCACGCCCGGCTCGGTCAGCAGCAGGCCGAGGTGGGAGTTGAGTTCGTCGACGTCGCCGATGGCCGCGATGCGCAGGCTGTCCTTGCCGGTGCGGCTGCCGTCGCCCAGGCCGGTGGTGCCGGCATCGCCGGTGCGGGTGGCAATCTTCGACAGGCGGTTGCCCATGCCGTCTCCTCGTTGGTCCAGGGGGTTCAGGGGGTCAGGTGGATCCGCGCGATCCGCTTCGGTCATCCACGCTTCGGTCATCCACGCGGCCGTAGTCCACGCGGCGGATCCACGCCGGTGGTGCCGCCCGGCTGGCGCGGACGATGTGGCGCACATTATGCGCGCCGCGACGGGTGCGCGGGCGCACTGCGGGAAACACTGGCGGGGTCGCGGGTGCCGGCCGGCGTAGAATGTCGCTCATTCCATTGACGGCGCCCCCTTCCCCAGCGGAGCCAGGCGGATTCCGGCGGCTGCCCGGGTCTTCCCGATCCCGGCGACCCTGGCGATCCTGGCGAGCCGCCGCATCCAAGCCGGAGACCTGCGCATGAACCACCCCACCCCTGCCGCCGCGCTCGCGCGCCGCCCGTTGCCCGAGCGCGTGGCCCAGACGCTGGCCGCCCGCTTCGGCGACCGCTTCAGCGTGTCCGCCGGCGTACGCGAGCATCATGGCCGCGACGAGTCGCCGTTTCCGCCCGCGCTGCCGGACGCCGTGGTCTTTGCCCGCACCACGGGGGAAGTGGCCGAGGTGGCCCGCCTGTGCAACGCGCATGGGGTGCCGCTGATCCCCTACGGCGCCGGCTCCTCGCTGGAAGGCCACCTGCTCGCCGTGGCGGGCGGCATCAGCCTCGACCTGTCGCAGATGAACCGCGTGCTCGCGGTGCATGCCGAGGATCTGACCGCGACCGTGCAGACCGGCGTGCTGCGCAAGCAGCTGAACCAGGAAATCAAGGACACCGGCCTGTTCTTCCCGATCGATCCGGGCGCCGATGCGTCGCTCGGCGGCATGTGCGCCACGCGCGCGTCAGGGACCAACGCGGTGCGCTACGGCACCATGCGTGAGAACGTGCTGGCACTGACGGTGGTCACCGCCGACGGCCGCGTGATCCGCACCGGCACGCAGGCGCGCAAGTCGTCGGCCGGCTACGATCTCACCCGGCTGTTCGTCGGCAGCGAAGGCACGCTCGGCATCATCACCGAGGTGACCGTGCGCCTGTATCCGCAGCCCGAGGCGATTTCCGCCGCGGTGTGCGCGTTCCCGAGCATGGGCGACGCGGTACGCGCCACCATCGAGACGATCCAGCTCGGCGTGCCGGTGGCGCGGGTCGAATTCCTCGATACGCTGGCCATTCGCGCCATCAACCGGCACGACGGCATGACCATGGCCGAGACGCCGCACCTGTTCTTCGAATTCCACGGCACCGAGGCCGGCGTGCGCGAGCAGGCCGAGACCGTGCAGCAGCTCGCCGCCGAACACGGCGGCCAGGGCTTCGAGTGGGCCACGCGTCCCGAGGACCGCAGCCGGCTATGGAACGCGCGCCATACCGCGTTCTTCGCCATGCTGCAGCTCAAGCCCGGTTGCAAGTCGGTGACCACCGACGTGTGCGTGCCGATCTCGCGCCTGGCCGAGTGCGTGACGGAAACCGAGCGCGACCTGCTGGCCTCGTCCCTGCCGTGCCCGATCGTCGGCCATGTCGGCGACGGCAACTTCCACGTGGCGATCCTGGTCGACCCGGCCCGGCCCGAGGAAATGGCCGAGGCGGAAGCGATCAACCGGCGCATCGTCGAGCGCGCGCTGGCGATGGGCGGCACGTGTACCGGCGAGCACGGCGTGGGCCTGCACAAGAAGGACTTCCTGGTACAGGAACACGGCGAGGATGCGCTCGACCTGATGCGCGCGATCAAGGACGCGCTCGACCCGAACCATATCCTCAACCCGGGCAAGATCTTCAGCGCCGTGCGCGAGCCGCACGCTGCGCCCGACGCGCACGCGCCGCGCTAGGAGGCCGCCGATGGCATCGGTTTTTCAGCGCGTCCCGCCGCTGCACCTGCTGATCGCCTTCGAGGCGGCGGCGCGGCTGGGCAGCTTTGCGCGCGCGGCCGAGGAGCTCTCGGTCACGCCGAGCGCGGTGTCGCACCGCATCAAGAACCTCGAGGAGCTGTGGGGCGAGGACCTGTTCGTGCGCTCCAATGCCGCGCTGCGCCTGACCGCGGCGGGCACGCGCTACCAGCGCAATGTGCAGGATGCGCTCAAGTCGCTCAACGAACTCGCGCGCCCCGAGTACAACAAGATGCGCACGCGCCTGCGTGTGGCCATTCCGCCCACGTTCGGGCGCCAGCACCTGGTGCCGCGGCTGCCCGAGTTCGGCGCGCTGTACCCGCATATCGACCTCGAACTGCATCTCGCCATTCCGTTCCTCGACGTCAAGGCCGAGGATACCGACGTCGAGATCCGCTACGGCACCGGGCGCTACCCGGACCTCAAGACCACGCGCCTGCTGGTGGAGCCGGTGTTCCCGGCGTGCGGGCGCGAGTACTACGACCGCATCAACGGCCGCACCATCGCCAGGCCCGAGGATCTGCACAACCTCGTGCTGCTGCGCAGCCCGCTGGAACCGTGGCGGCCGTGGTTCGAGACCGCCGGGCTCGACTGGCCGGAGCCGCAGACCGGGCCCCAGTTCAACGATATCGGCCTGCTGCTGGAGGCAATCGCCTCCAACCAGGGCGTGGCGCTGGTGCGCCAGCGCATGGCGCGCCAGTGGCTGCAGGCGGGCACCATGATCAAGCTGCTCGACGTCGAGTCGGTGTCGCCGCACGGCTACTACATCGTCGAGCGCGAGCAGGCGCCGCTCAAGCCCGAGGCGCGCTATTTCGTCGACTGGCTGCTGGGTCTGGACTGGTGATCTAAGCTGGAGAGGGCCGCGCGGCACGCGCGGCGGCAATGCGCCCGGCGCCGCGACAAAAGGGCGCCGCCACGGCCCGGCAGGCGCGCCCCGGGTGCGCGCGGGCAGCGCCGCCGCCCACGCCGGCATGAGCATTTTTGATCGGGCTGCCATGCCGAATTCACGCTGGCCGACGCGCCGGCCGCATGGGGCCTGCGCTATAGTCAGCCGCTCGATCCCGGCATGGCGCCGCTTGCCTGCCGCATCGCCACAGGAGTTGCCATGAACGCCCCGTACGACGCCACCACGATTGCCAGCGAGCCAGCCCCCGCGCCCGATGCGGCCGCCGGCCGGCGCGACGCCTTGCTGGCCGCACTCGCCCGCATCCTGCCCGAGGCCGCCATCCTGTGGCGCGCCGAAGACACCGTGCCTTACGAATGCGACGGCCTCGCGGCCTATCGCCAGGTGCCCGACGCGGTGGTCCTGCCCGACAACGAGGAACAGGTCTGCGCGATCCTGCGCCTGTGCCATCGGCTGCAGGTGCCCGTGGTGCCGCGCGGCTCGGGCACCAGCCTCTCCGGCGGCGCGATGCCGATCGCGGGCGGACTGGTGCTGTCGCTGGCCAAGTTCAAGCGCATCGTCGAGATCGATCCGCGCGCGCGCACGGCCGTGGTCCAGCCCGGCGTACGCAACCTCGCCATCTCCGAGGCGGCCGGTGCCTACAACCTGTACTACGCGCCCGATCCGTCCTCGCAGATCGCCTGCTCCATCGGCGGCAACGTCAGCGAGAACTCCGGCGGCGTGCATTGCCTCAAGTACGGCCTGACCGTTCATAACGTGCTGCGCGTGCGCGGCGTGACGATGGAGGGCGAGGTGGTGGTGTTCGGCTCCGAGGCGCCCGACGCGCCGGGCCTGGACCTGCTGGCCACGGTGATCGGGTCTGAAGGCATGCTCGCGGTGGTGACGGAAGTGACCGTGCGCCTGATTCCCAGGCCGCAGCTCGCGCAGGTGATCATGGCAAGCTTCGACGACGTGGAAAAAGGCGGCAACGCGGTGGCCGACGTGATCGCCGCCGGCATCATCCCGGCCGGACTCGAGATGATGGACAAGCCCGCCACGGCCGCCGTGGAGGAATTCGTGCAGGCCGGCTACGATCTCGACGCCGCCGCCATCCTGCTGTGCGAGTCCGATGGCACGCCCGAGGAAGTGGCCGAGGAAATCGAACGCATGAGCGAGGTGCTGCGGGCCTCGGGCGCGACGCGCATCACGGTGTCGCAGAGCGAGGCCGAGCGCCTGCGCTTCTGGAGCGGACGCAAGAACGCGTTCCCCGCCGCCGGCCGCATCTCGCCCGACTACTACTGCATGGACGGCACCATTCCGCGCAAGCATATCGGCACGCTGCTCAAGCGCATCGAGCAGATGGAGCACAAGTACGGGCTGCGCTGCATCAACGTGTTCCATGCCGGCGACGGCAACATGCATCCGCTGATCCTGTTCGACGGTGCCGACGAAGACCAGTGGCATCGTGCCGAGCTGTTCGGCTCCGATATTCTCGAATCGTGCGTCGAGCTCGGCGGCACCGTCACGGGCGAGCATGGCGTGGGCGTCGAGAAGCTCAACTCGATGTGCGTGCAGTTCTCGCCGGCGGAACGCGAGGCGTTCTTCGGCGTGAAGGCGGCCTTCGATCCGGCGCGGCTGCTCAATCCGGACAAGGCCATTCCCACGCTCGCGCGCTGCGCCGAATACGGCAGGATGCACGTCAGCCGTGGCCTGCTACCCCACCCGGAGCTACCGCGCTTCTGACGCGGCGGTGACCGATTACAACCCCATCTCCGCTTCTCCCCACGGTCTTCCATGCAAGCCATGCTCGACGAATTTCGCGATGCCATCCGCCGCGCCAGCGACGCGCGCGCACCGCTGCGCCTGCGTGGCGGCGGCAGCAAGGATTTCTACGGCCAGGCCCTGGCGGGCGACATCCTCGACACGCGCGGCCATGCCGGCATCGTCGAATACGATCCCGCCGAACTCGTGATCACCGCGCGTTGCGGCACACCGCTGTCGGAGATCGAGGCCACGCTGGCCGCCCGGCGCCAGATGCTCGCGTTCGAGCCGCCGCACTTTGCCGCGCCCGGCACCGCCACGCTGGGCGGTGCGGTCGCCACCGGCCTCTCGGGTCCGCGCCGCCTGGCGGTGGGGGCGCTGCGCGACTTCGTGCTGGGCGCGCAGCTGATGGACGGGCATGGCGAAGTGATGAATTTTGGCGGCCAGGTCATGAAGAACGTGGCCGGTTATGACGTGTCGCGCCTGCTGACCGGCTCGCTCGGCACGCTCGGCCTGATTCTCGAGGTGTCGGTAAAGGTACTGCCGATGCCGTTCGACGATGCCACCGTGCGCTTTGCGCTGCCGCAGCCGGATGCGCTCGACCGTCTCAATGGCTGGGGCGGACAGCCGCTGCCGGTGGCGGCGTCGGCATGGCACGACGGCGTGCTGCATGTGCGGCTGGCGGGTGCCACCGCGGCCGTGCGCGCCGCGCGCGAGAAGCTCGGCGGCGAGCGCGTCGACGACGCCGAAGCGGCAGCGTTGTGGCAGGGCCTGCGCGAGCAGACCCATGCGTTCTTTGCCCCGGCCCTCACGCAAGGCCGCGCGCTGTGGCGCATCGCGGTGCCCACCACCGCCGCGGTACTGCCGCTGCCCGGCGCGCAACTCGTGGAATGGGGCGGCGGCCAGCGCTGGTGGCTCGGCCCCGACGATGGCACCGCCACCGCCGAGACCGTGCGCGCGGCCGCCCAGGCGGCCGGCGGCCATGCCACGCTGTTCCGCAACGGCGACAAGTCGGTGGGTGTGTTCACGCCGCTGGCGTCGCCGCTGATGGCGATCCACCAGCGCCTGAAGGCGACCTTCGATCCCGCCGGCATCTTCAATCCGCAACGCATGTATCCCGGTCTCTGAACCGCAACGATCGTCCCACCATGCAAACCACCCTGGCCGAATTCCTGCGCAACACCCCCGAGGGCGAGGAAGCCAAGTCCATCGTCGGCAAATGCGTGCACTGCGGCTTCTGCACCGCCACCTGCCCCACCTACCAGCTGCTCGGCGACGAGCTCGACGGCCCGCGCGGACGCATCTACCTGATGAAGCAGGTGTTCGAGGGCAGCCCCGTCACCGAGACCACGCGCCTGCATCTCGATCGCTGCCTGACCTGCCGCAACTGCGAATCGACCTGTCCGTCGGGCGTGCGCTACGGGCGCCTGGTCGATATCGGGCGCAAGGTGGTGGACGACGTGCTCGCCAGCGAAGGCATCGAGCGCCGGCCCGCCGACCGCCTCAAGCGCTGGGCGCTGCGCGAAACCCTGACGCGTCCGGCGCTGTTCGGCCCTGCGCTGCGCATGGGGCAACTGGTGCGCCCGCTGCTGCCGGCCACGCTGCGCAACAAGGTACCCGCCGCCACCAGGATGGCCGTGCCGGGCAAAATACCGCAAAAGTGGCCGCAAACCGCGCATGCGCGCAAGATGCTGCTGCTCGAAGGCTGTGTGCAGCCGGCCATGTCGCCCAACATCAATCCGGCCACCGCGCGCGTGCTCGACCGCCTGGGCGTGCAGACCGTGGTCGCGCGCGAAGCCGGCTGCTGCGGCGCGATCCGCTTTCATACCGGCGACCACGCCGGCGGCCTCGACAACATGCGGACCAATATCGACGCCTGGTGGCCGCATATTGAAGCCGGCGTCGAGGCCATCGTGATGAACGCCTCGGGCTGCGGCGCGATGGTCAAGGACTACGGCCACCTGCTGCGCAACGATCCGGCCTACGCCGAGCGCGCCGCGCGCGTGTCCGCGCTCACGCGCGACGTGGCCGAGATCCTGCCGGAGTTCGCCGACGACCTCCATCGCCTGGCCGGGGCCGTACCGCGCGACGGCCGGCGCGTGGCCTGGCATCCGCCCTGCACGCTGCAGCACGGCCAGCAGGTGCGGGGCAAGGTGGAGGCGCTGCTGACCGGGCTCGGCATCGAGGTCAAGCTCTGCGCCGACAGCCATCTGTGCTGCGGCTCGGCCGGTACCTATTCGGTGCTCCAGCCCGAATTGTCGTACCGTCTGCGCGACGACAAGCTGGCCAAGCTCGCGGCGACCGAGCCCGAGAGCATCGTGACTGGCAATATCGGCTGCATCACGCATCTGCAAAGCGGCACGGAGACGCCGGTGATGCACTGGGTGGAGCTGGTGGACCGCATGCTGGCCGCCTGATCTGCCGGCTCTGCCTGGGTGAGCCAGGCCGGGCCCGGGCCCGTGCCGGCACCGGCGCGGGCACGCGGCATGGCCACGGACGCAACGCCAGGGGCAACCACGCCAAAGGTGTCATACGCGGCGTCACAAGCGGCGTCACAAGCGGCGTCACAAGCGGCGTAACATAGGGGCCATCCGGACTCCGTGCCCCACGCCCCCACGCCCCCATGCTCCAGACCTTCGCGATTCTGCTGGTCTTCCAGACCATTGGCGAGGTAATCAGCTACGCGCTGCGCCTGCCCGTACCGGGCCCCGTGATCGGCATGCTGCTGCTGTTCGGCTGGCTGGCCTTCGACAACCGCCTGCTGCCCGTGATCCAGGGCACCACCAGCGAGCTGCTCAAGCATCTGTCGCTGCTGTTCGTGCCGGCCGGCGTCGGCATCATGGTCCATGCGCGCACCATCGGCAGTGAGTGGCTGCCGATCGTGGTCTCGCTGGTGATATCGACCTGGCTCGCCATCGCCACCACGGCACTGGTCACGCGCGCGCTGATGCGCAAGCCGCCGGCGGGAGACGACGCATGATGGCGCCGCGCCTCAACGAGATCTGGGTCTACCTGGCCGCCAGCCCGCTGATCGGACTGACCGCCACGCTGCTGGCCTACGTGTTTGCCTACCGCGTCTACGAGCGCGCGCGCTTCTCGCCGCTGGCGAATCCGGTGATGATTTCGGTGGCGCTGCTGGTAACGGTGCTGACCGTCACCGGCACGCCGTACAAGACCTACTTCGACGGCGCGCAGTTCGTGCACTTTCTGCTCGGCCCGGCCACGGTGGCGCTCGCGGTGCCGCTCTACCTGCAGTTGCCCAAGCTGCGCGCGCAGGTACTGCCGTTGCTGGCCGGGCTGCTCGCGGGTTCGTTCGTCGCGGTGGTGTCGGCGGTCGGCATCGCGTGGGCGCTCGGTGCCTCGCCCGACGTGGTGCGCTCGCTCGCGCCCAAGTCGGTCACCATTCCGATCGCGATGGGCGTGGCCGAGAAGATCGGCGGCCTGCCCTCGCTGACCGCGGTGCTGGTCATGGCCACCGGCATCATCGGCGCGGTCAGCACCACCGGGCTGCTCAATCTGCTGCGCGTGCGCGACTACACCGTGCGCGGTTTTGCCACCGGTGTCGCCGCGCACGGCATCGGCACCGCGCGCGCCTTTCAGGTCAACCAGGAAGCAGGCGCGTTCTCCGCGCTCGGCATGGGCCTCAACGGCGTGCTGACCGCCATCATGGTGCCGCTGCTCGCCGCATGGATGCCACACTGAGCACGCGCGTGCCGGCCCCTGACAGGCTCCTGACAGCACGTTGTCAGGAGCCTCCGCGCAAGATGCGCACTCCCATCGATGCCCGAGGAGAGCCATCATGTCCAATGCCCTGATCAACTGGCTGGAAATTCCAGTCGTCGACATGCAACGCGCCGTTCAGTTCTACGAGACGGTGCTCGATACGCGCCTGCGCCGCGCCACCGTCGGCGACGTCGACCTCGCGGTATTCCCGCACGACGGCCCGGCCGGTGCGCTGGTCTCCGGCGAACGCTACCGTTCGAGCGCGTTCTACGGCCCGGTGCCGTACCTCAACGCGCCCGGCCTCGACGCGGTGTTGCAGCGCGTGGCGTACGCCGGCGGCCGCACCGTGCATGGCCCCGTGCAGTTACCGGATGACATGGGCCGCTACGCCCATATCACCGACAGCGAGGGCAACCGCATCGGCCTGCACGAGCCGGCGGCCGCCTGACCGCAGCGCCCATGAGCCGACGCGCCGACCGCCTCTTCCAGATCGTGCAGGTACTGCGCGGCCGCCGGTTGACCACCGCGGCCCTGCTCGCGCAGCGCCTCGGCGTATCGGAACGGACCGTCTATCGCGATATCCAGGCACTTTCGCTGTCCGGTGTGCCGGTCGAGGGTGAAGCCGGCATCGGCTATCGGCTGCGTGCCGACTACGAAGTGCCGCCGCTGATGTTTTCCGGGCTCGAGGTGGAGGCGATGGTGGCCGGCCTGCGCCTGCTCAAGGCATGGGGTGGCGGCTCGCTGGCCGCGGCCGCCGATCCCGCGCTCGAGAAGCTGGTTGCCGCGCTGCCGCCGCCACGCCGCGTGGCGGCGCAGCAGAGCCGCATCTTTGCGCCCGAATATCTGAACCAGCCCGCGGTGCGACAGGCTTTCGACGTGGTGCACCAGGGCATGAACACCCAGCGCCTGCTGCAGCTCGACTACTGCGATGCGCAGCAACGCATGACATTACGCGTGGTGCAGCCGCTCGGGCTGTTCTTCTGGGGCAATGTCTGGCTGCTGGCGGCGTGGTGCACGACGCGCGGCGACTATCGCACCTTCCGCCTCGACCGTTGCCGCGCCATTCATATGCTCGACCAGCACTATCACGAGACCCCGGACCGCTCGCTCAACGGCTTCCTGCGCGCGATGCAGCCGGACGGGACCAGCGAGACCAACGAGGCCGGCGAGGCACGCTGAGGGCGACGGGGCAGGCTGACGGCGATGGGGCAATCAGACACGCTGACGCCTACGCGCCCGGATCGGCCAGCAGCGTCTCGATGTCGGCCCGCAGTTCCTCGGGCTTGGTGGTCGGCGCATAGCGCTTGTACACCGTGCCGTCGCGCCGCACCAGGAACTTGGTGAAATTCCACTTGATCGCCTGCGTGCCCAGCACGCCGGGCTTCTCGGCGGTCAGCCAGCGGTAGAGCGGATGCGCATCGGCGCCATTGACGTCGATCTTGGCGAACATCGGAAAGGTGACATGAAAGCGCGCTTCGCAGAACGCACCGATCTGCGCCGCATCGCCGGGCTCCTGCTTGCCGAACTGGTTGCACGGAAAACCCAGCACTTCCAGGCCGCGCGCGGCATAGGTGTCCTGCAGCATCTGCAGGCCCGCGTATTGCGGCGTGAAACCGCATTCGCTGGCGGTATTGACGATCAGCAGCACCTTGCCCCGGAAGTTGGACAGCGGCACCGGCTGGCCCGACAGGGCATTGGCTTCGAACTGGTAGACATTGCTCATGACGGCCTCCCTCGGACCCTGGAGCGGGCCCGGCAGCTGCGAGGATAGCAAACCCGTGCCGCGGCCGGCGCGGCGCGGCTGCCTCAGATCACGTTGAGGTGTTCGGTGCCCGCCGCGATATCGGTATCGCGGTGCCGCTTGCTATGGAGCTTGATCATCAGGCGCAGGTCGTTGAGCGAGTCGGCGTTCTTGAGCGCGTCCTCGTAGCTGATCTTCTCGTCCTCGTAGAGTTCGAACAGCGCCTGGTCGAACGAGATCATGCCCTGCTCGCGCGACTT
Source organism: Cupriavidus sp. H19C3 (assembly GCF_049393815.1). Lineage (NCBI taxonomy): Bacteria > Pseudomonadati > Pseudomonadota > Betaproteobacteria > Burkholderiales > Burkholderiaceae > Cupriavidus > Cupriavidus sp. H19C3. The sequence continues at coordinate 3,721,643 of NZ_CP184985.1, read as the reverse complement.
CTTGATGACTTCCTTGAGCTCGTGGATCTCGCCCTTGAAGATCAGGTCCGCCACCATCGGCGTGCCGATCATGATTTCCACGGCCGGCACGCGCCCCTTCCTGCCGGCACGCGGCAGCAGGCGCTGCGAGATCATCGCCTTGAGGTTCAGCGAGAGGTCGATCAGCAACTGCTGGCGCTTTTCCTCGGGGAAGAAGTTGACGATGCGGTCGATCGCCTGGTTGGCGTTGTTGGCGTGCAGCGTGGCCAGGCACAGATGGCCCGTTTCGGCGTACTGCATCGCGTATTCCATGGTTTCGCGGTCACGGATTTCGCCGATCAGGATCACGTCGGGCGCCTGGCGCAACGTGTTCTTGAGCGCCACGTGCCAGGACTCGGTGTCGATGCCGACCTCGCGCTGCGTCACGATGCAGTTCTGGTGCGCGTGCACGTATTCGATCGGATCCTCGATGGTGATGATGTGCCCGTACGAATGCGCGTTGCGGTGATCGAGCATCGCCGCCAGCGAGGTGGACTTGCCCGAGCCGGTGGCGCCCGTCACGATCACGAGGCCGCGCTTGGCCATCACGATATCGTGCAGCGACTCGGGCAGGTCGAGATCCGCCACCGACGGAATGCGCGTATTGATGGTCCGCACCACCATCCCGGCCTTGCCCTGCTGGATGAACGCCGAGACCCGAAAGCGGCCCGCGTTGGGCGCCGTGATGGCAAAGTTGCACTCGCTGCTGCGGTCGAACTCCTGCACCTGGCGCTCGTTCATGATCGAACGCACGAGACCCAGCGCCTGGGTCGGATTGAGCGGCTGCTGCGAGACCGGCGTGATCTTGCCATCGACCTTGATGGCGGGCGGAAACTCGGACGTGATGAACAGGTCCGAGCCGCGATTGTTCACCATCAGTTCGAGCAGGTCGTTGACGTACCTGGAGGCGGAATCCTTGTCGAGCATGGCGCGTCCTCAGCCCATGAAGGCGTCGGGGTTCTTGGCAATGGCCCGCGCGTCGTTGTAGTTGATCATGCCGCGCTTGATCAGGTCCGACAGGCACTGGTCCAGCGTCTGCATGCCGAGCCCGCTGCTGGTCTGCATCATCGAGTACATCTGCGCGATCTTGTTCTCGCGGATCAGGTGGCGGATGGCCGGGGTGGCAATCATGATCTCGTGTGCCGCGGTACGGCCGTTGCCGTCGCGCGTCTTGAGCAGCGTCTGCGAGATCACCGCTTCCAGCGATTCCGACAGCATGGTGCGCACCATGTCCTTTTCCTCGGGCGGAAACACGTCGACCACACGGTCGATGGTCTTGGCGGCGGAGCTCGTGTGCAGCGTGGCAAAGACCAGGTGGCCGGTTTCCGCCGCGGTCAGCGCCAGCCGGATGGTCTCCAGGTCGCGCAGTTCGCCCACCAGGATCACGTCCGGATCCTCGCGCAGCGCCGAGCGCAGCGCGTTGGCAAACGAGTGCGTATGCGGCCCGAGCTCGCGCTGGTTGATCAGGCTCTTCTTGGAGCTGTGCACGAATTCGATCGGGTCCTCCACCGTGAGGATGTGGCCCATGTCGTTATCGTTGCGATGGTCGACCATCGCCGCCAGCGTGGTGGACTTGCCCGAGCCGGTCGGTCCCGTCACCAGCACCAGGCCACGCGGCTTCATGCACAGATCGGCGAAGACGGCCGGCGCCCGCAGGTCGTCCAGCGTCAGCACCTTCGACGGAATGGTACGGAACACCGCGGCGGCGCCGCGCTGCGTGTTGTAGGCATTGACCCGGAAACGCGACAGGCCGCCGATCTCGAACGAGAAATCGACCTCGAGCCGTTCTTCGTAAGTCTTGCGTTGCGCGTCGCTCATGATGTCGTACACCATGGCGTGGACATCCTTGTGTCCCATTGCCGCAACGTTGATCCGGCGCATGTCGCCGTGGATACGCACCATCGGCGGCATGTCCGCCGAGAGGTGGAGATCGGACGCCTTGTTCTTGACGGCGAAAGCCAATAGCTGCGCGATGTCCATCTATAATGACCCCACCCTAAATTGACGACTTGTTGTTGTGTGCCGGTCCGGGGTTTTACACCTGGGGTTTCAAACACCGTCCTTGGACCCGACCTTTGGCACTTCTTTTTGGTATGTCCGCCGGATTATGTCTGCAATCTCCGCCAACTTGCAAGCTGTGAAAAATGACATCGCGGCGGCCACACAACAAGCCGGCAGACCCGCCTCCGCGGTCACGCTGCTGGCCGTTTCCAAGACCGTTCCCGCCGCCGTGGTACGGGCCGCCTTCGACGCCGGCCAGACCGCCTTTGGCGAGAACTACGTGCAGGAAGGCATCGACAAGATCGCGGCGCTGGCCGACCTGCGCGCGCAACTCCAGTGGCATTTCATCGGTCCCCTGCAAAGCAACAAGACGCGCCCGGTGGCCGAGCATTTCGACTGGGTGCATGCGATCGACCGGCTCCGCATCGCCGCGCGCCTGTCGGACCAGCGCCCCGCCACCCTGCCGCCGCTGCAGGTCTGCATCCAGGTGAATATCAGCGGCGAGGACAGCAAGAGCGGCGTGGTGCCAGCCGAGGTGCTGCCGCTCGCGCGCGCCATCGCGGCGCTGCCGCGGCTGCGCCTGCGCGGCCTGATGGCAATTCCGGCGCCGGCGCACGACCCCGCCGCGCAGCGCCGTCCGTTTGCCGCCATGCGCGTGCTGCTCGGCCAGCTGCGCGAGGCGGGGCTCGAGGTGGATACGCTGTCGATGGGCATGTCCGGCGATATGGCCGCGGCCATCGCCGAGGGCGCCACGCTGGTCCGCATCGGCACCGCGATCTTCGGTGCGCGGCCGCGCACCGCCTGAGGCTTGGGCGATGGTTTCCGCGGTGGTTTCCGCGGTGGTTTCCGCGGTGGTTTGCCGCGGTGGTTTGCACTTTACGTACGGGCTTGCCGCACGTGCGCCCTGATCAAGATTCTTCCATTCCGACCGGAACAGACACGATGCTCGATACCCTCACCTTCGGCTTTCTCGGCGGCGGCAACATGGCGTCCGCGCTGATCGGCGGCCTGATCGCGCGCGGCGTGCCGGCCGGCGCGATTCGCGTGGTCGATCCGTTTGCCGACGCGCGCAAGCGCCTGGCGCAAACCTTTGGCGTGCCCACGCAGGAGGCCCCCGACGCGGCCTTCGGCACCAGCGATGTGCTGGTGCTCGCCATCAAGCCGCAGCAGTTCCGCGACGCGGCGGCCCAGCTCGCGCCGCACCTGGCCGCGCGCGCCGATGGCGGTGGCCTCGTGATCAGCGTGGCGGCCGGCATCCGCCTGCAGGACATGCAGCGCTGGTTCGGCGGCCATGCGCGCCTGGTGCGCGCCATGCCCAATACGCCGGCGCTGGCCGGCATGGGCATGACCGGACTGGCCGCGGCGGTGGGACTGTCGCCGCAGGACCGCGCGATCGCCACCGCCGTGGCCGAAGCGGTCGGCCAGTGTGTGTGGGTCGAGGACGATGCGCAGATCGACGCCGTGACCGCGCTTTCGGGCAGCGGTCCGGCCTATGTGTTCTATTTCATCGAAGCGATGGAGCGTGCCGCCACCGAACTTGGCCTGAGCGCCGAGCAGGGACGCAAGCTCGCCGTGGAGACCTTCCGCGGCGCCGCCACGCTGGCGGGCCAGTCGACCGAACCGGTGGCTACGCTGCGCGAGCGCGTAACCTCGAAGGGCGGCACCACCTATGCCGCGCTCACGACGATGGCGGCCGGCGGTATCGCCGATGCCTTCGTGCGCGCCATGCATGCCGCGGCGGCGCGTGGCCGCGAGATGGGCGCGGAGTTCGGCAAGGATTGAAGCGGCGGGCCGCCCGGCCCATCGGGTCGGGTATGGCCCGGCCCCGTTGGCGCGACGAGCGCCGGGGCGCGTGCCGCGCCTAGCGCCACACGTATGCCAGCGCGGTGCCGGCAAACACGCAGGCACCGAGCCAGTTGTTGTGGCGGAACGCGGCAAAGCAGCGCATGCGGTCGCGCCCGCGGATCAGCGTGTAGTGATAGAGCGCGCAGCCCGCGGCCGCCAGCAGGCCCAGCGCGTACGGCCAGCCGAGATCGAACTGCATGCCGGCCCATGCCATCAGGCCCAGAAAGCCGGCGTAGCACAGCATGATGGCGGCCACATCGAAACGGCCGAAGGTGATGGCGGACGTCCGCATGCCGAGCAGCAGGTCGTCGTCGCGGTCGACCATCGCATACGCGGTGTCGTACGCCACCGACCAGAACACGTTGGCGGCCAGCATCACCCACGCCACCGCGGGCACCGTGCCCTGCACGGCGGCAAACGCCATCGGAATGCCAAAGCCGAACGCAATGCCGAGGTAGGCCTGCGGAATCGCGAAGAACCGCTTGAAGAACGGATAGGTACCGGCCACGATCAGCGCCGCCACCGACAGCCACCGGGTCAGTGCGTTGAGCGGCTGGATCAGCAGGAACGCGATCAGCGCCAGCCCGCCCGCGATGGCCAGCGCCTCCCAGCCTGCGATCAGCCCCGCGGTAAGCGGCCGCTCCCGGGTGCGCTTGACATGCTTGTCGAAGTCGCGATCGGCCCAGTCGTTCATGGCGCAACCCGCGGAGCGCATCAGGAACGTGCCGACAAAGAAGATGGCGAAGATGCCCCAGTCGGGCACGCCGCCCGACGCCATCCACAGCGCCCATAACGTCGGCCAGAGCAGCAGCAGCGTGCCGATGGGCTTGTCGATGCGCACCAGTCTGGCGTAGAGCGCCAGGCGGCTGGGCGATTGGGGGGCGGCGGCGGGCTGGGACATGATTGACAGAGCAGAAACGGAAACGCGCCCCGGCATTGTATGCCCGGGGCGCGTCGCGGGGAAACCAGCGCGGCGCGGACGGCCTATGGAAGCGCCGCCGCGGTGGCCATCAGGCCAGCATCGCGCGCAGCATCCACGCGGTCTTTTCGTGCGTCTGCATGCGTTGCGTGAGCAGATCGGCGGACGGCTCGTCGCCGGCGGCATCGATTGCCGGGAACAGCGAGCGCGCCGTACGCACCACGGCTTCCTGGCCTTCCACCAGCTTGCGGATCATCTCGGTTGCCTCGGGCACGCCGTCTTCCTCGGCGATCGACGACAGCTTGGCGTACTCCTTGTAGGTGCCCGGGGCCGGATAGCCCAGTGCACGGATACGCTCGGCGATCGAATCGACGGCCAGCGCCAGTTCGTTGTACTGCTGCTCGAACATCAGATGCAGCGTGTTGAACATCGGACCCGTTACGTTCCAGTGGAAGTTATGGGTCTTGAGGTAGAGGGTGTAGGTATCCGCGAGCAGCTTGCACAGCCCTTCCGCGATTTTCTTGCGGTCCTTGTCGGAAATGCCGATGTTCACACTCATCTCATTCTTCTTTGCCATGGTAGGTCAGCTCCGTTCCGGTAATGCGAGTCATGCCACGAGGAGATACCCCGAGGGGTCGCGGCATTATCGCATCAGAAATTGCACACGCACTAGCCAGTCAGTCCCGCCAGCACGCGCGTGGCATCCAGAAACATCACCATGGCGCCCAGTGTGACAACGGCGAGGCCGATTTCCTTGCGCCACAGCTTGTACCGCAGCCGCGCCGCCTCGCTGGCGCGCGGGGCGGCTGCGGCCTCCGTGCGCAATTGCCGGTAGTCGTGCAAAAACAGTCTGAACATGGTCATGATGCAACTCTCCTCGTTGGCGTCCGCGTCAACACAGTGTTTCCTGCCCAGGGGGCCTTCAGTAGGCCGCCGCTACACCGGCCAGGCACCTGACCACGTTGTGCATGAATTGCCGGATGGTCCTTGCTCGGTTCATGGGGGTCTCCCGGCTGACGTCGAATGCAGTGGTTGGAAGCAGTGTTCCGATGGGCCTAGTGTAGGCGTGGCTATGATTAACGAGAAGTTGATTATCTATAACTATTGCATAGGCGATAGCTATGTCGACCGTTCAACGTCCGGATACGGCCGGGCCAGCGACAGGCCCCAATGCAACGTGCCCTTCCCCGCCAGGCCATCTACAAGGCAAGACGGGGAAGGGCACGTTCCCAACCGGGAGTTCGGTCCAGGCCGGCGGGATCAGGCTGCCACGGCCTCCGCAACCGGCTTGTCGGAGATCCTGCGAATACCCGGCAGATCGCATGCCGCCACTGCGGCAGCCAGCGCTTCCATGGCAGGCAGGCGGGTAAAGCTCTTGCGCCAGGCCAGCACCACGCGGCGGTCCGGCACCGGGTCGGCAAACGGCACGTAGGCCAGCATGTCGTTGCGCGGCTTCAGGTCCGGCACCGAGGTGCGCGGCAGCACGGTAATGCCGACGCCGCTGGCCACCATATGGCGGATGGTCTCCAGCGAGGAACCCTCGAAGGTCTTCTGGATGCCGTCGGCCGCCTGCGAGAAGCGCGACAGCTCGGGGCAGACGCCGAGCACATGGTCGCGGAAGCAATGGCCGCTGCCGAGCAGCAGCATGGTCTGCTGCTTGAGCTCGTCCGGATCCACGGCGCGCTGCTCGGCCAGCTGGTGACCGCGCGGCACCGCCACCACGAACGGCTCGTCGTACAGCGGACGCACCGTCAGACCCGAGTCCGGGAACGGCTCGGCCATGATCGCGCAGTCGATCTCGCCCTGCTTGAGCAGCTCGATCAGCTTGTTGGTGTAGTTCTCCTGCAGCATCAGCGGCATCTGCGGGACGGTCTCGATCATCTGCTTGACCAGCATCGGCAGCAGATACGGCCCGATCGTGTAGATCACGCCCACCCGCAGCGGTCCGGCCAGCGGGTCCTTGCCCTGCTTGGCGATCTCGCGGATGGCCATGGTCTGCTCCAGCACGCGCTGGGCCTGGGCCACGATCTGCTCGCCGATGGCGGTTACCGAGACTTCCGAAGTGCCGCGCTCGAAAATCTGGACGTTCAGTTCGTCCTCGAGCTTCTTGATGGCCACCGAGAGGGTCGGCTGCGACACGAAGCACGCCTCGGCCGCGCGGCCGAAATGGCGTTCGCGTGCGACGGCGACGATGTACTTGAGTTCGGTGAGCGTCATGACTTATCAGGTTCGGTTAGGCGATAGATTTTAGCTTCTATTGCCGGCGCTGTCAGAGCCGCGCGTGATTGTGCTGCAATCCATACAAAGTTCAGGCCTTGAGGAAATGCTCGCGGCCGCCCAGCCAGCGTGACAGATGTGCCTCGACCGCCTCGGGATAGTGCGCCAGCATGGCCTCGGCCGCCTCCTGCGCATACTCGACCAGCCAGGCGTCGGTCTCCAGGTCGGCAAAGCGCAACATGGCCTCGCCCGACTGGCGCGCGCCCAGGAACTCGCCGGGACCGCGAATCTGCAGGTCGCGGCGGGCAATCTCGAAGCCATCGGTGGTCTCGCGCATGGTGGCCAGCCGCTCGCGCGCGGTGGGCGACAGCGGCGCCTGGTACATCAGCACGCAGACCGACTCGGCACTGCCGCGCCCGACCCGGCCGCGCAGCTGGTGCAGCTGCGCCAGGCCAAAGCGCTCGGCGTGCTCGATCACCATCAGCGAGGCGTTGGGCACGTCCACGCCCACCTCGATCACCGTGGTGGCCACCAGCACCTGCAGCCGGTTGGCGCTGAAGTCTTCCATGACGGACGCCTTCTCGGCCGGCGGCAGGCGCCCGTGCACGAGGCCCACGCGCAGGTCGGGCAGCGCCGCCACCAGCGTCTCGAAAGTTTCCACCGCGGTCTGCAGCTGCAGCGCCTCGCTCTCCTCGATCAGCGGGCACACCCAGTAGACCTGACGTCCTTCGGCGGCGGCGTGGTGCACGCGTGCGATCACTTCGTCGCGGCGCGCGTCGTTGACCAGACGCGTGACGATCGGCGTGCGCCCGGGCGGCAGTTCGTCGATCACCGAGACGTCGAGGTCAGCGTAGTAGGTCATGGCGAGTGTACGCGGGATCGGCGTGGCCGACATCATGAGCTGGTGCGGCACGCGGTCGTCGGCGGGCGGCGCGCCGTGGGGCCGCGCGGCAGCCTCCCCTGCCTCGCCCTCCCCTGCCTTGCCCTCGCCTGCCTTGCCCTCGCCTGCCTTGCCGCGCAATGCCAGCCGCTGCGCCACGCCAAAGCGGTGCTGCTCGTCGACCACCGACAGGCCCAGCCGCGCAAAGCGTACGGTGTCCTGGATCAGCGCATGCGTGCCGATCACGAGTTGCGCCTCGCCCGACTCCACGCGCGCCACGGCCTCGCGCTTCTCCCTGGCCTTGAGACTGCCGGCCAGCCAGACCACCGGCACCCCCAGCGGGGCCAGCCACGCCGACAGCTTGCGATAGTGCTGCTCGGCAAGAATTTCGGTCGGTGCCATCAGCGCCGCCTGGTAGCCCGCATCGATGGCCTGGCAGGCCGCCAGCGCGGCCACCACGGTCTTGCCGCTGCCGACGTCGCCCTGCAGCAACCGGTGCATCGGATGCGGACGCGCCATGTCGGCGGCGATTTCCTCGACCACGCGCTGCTGCGCGCCGGTCAGCCGGAACGGCAGCGCGCCCACAAAACGCGTCAGCAGGCCGTCGGCGCGGCGCGCCATCGGGGGGCGTTCTTCTCGCGGCGCGCGGCCTGCGAGCGGCGCAGCGAGATCTGCTGCGCCAGCAGTTCGTCGAACTTGATGCGCTGCCAGGCCGGGTGCGAGCGGTCGGCCAGCGCGGCTTCGTCTTCCTGCGGCGGCGGGTTGTGGAGCAGGCGCAGGCAATCCGCCAGCGGGGCCAGCTTCAGGCGCGCCAGCGGGCCCCGTAACAACGGCTGCGGCACGGTCTCCGGCAGCGGCGTGCGCGCCAGCGCGCCGCCGATGGCCTTGCGCAGGTAGGCCTGCGAGATGCCCGCCGTGGCCGGATAGACCGGCGTCAGGCGGTCCGGCAGCGCCTCACCAGGCGCCACCGGGCGCACCGTCGGGTGCACCATCTCGGCACCGAAGAAGCCGCCGCGCACATCGCCCCGCACGCGCAGGCGCACGCCTTCCGCCATCTGTTTGGTCTGGCTGCCGTAGAAATTGAGAAAGCGCAGGGTCAGCTCGCCGGTCTCGTCGGCGATCTTGACCACCAGCTGGCGGCGCGGGCGGAACGTCACCTCGTTTGCGATCACCTCGCCCTCGACCTGTGCGGCGAGGCCGACGCCGGCGCGCGCGATGGCCTCGCGGATGGTGAGGATGGCGGTCTCGTCCTCGTACCGCATCGGCAGATGGAGCGCGAGGTCCACGCTGCGGCGCAGGCCGAGCTTGGCCAGGCGTGCGGCGGCCGTGGACGGCTTGGCGCCGGCGGCCGGCGCCCGCCCGGCCGCAGCGCGCGCACGGCCGGGCGGGCGGTCCGGCGCGCCGTCGGGCGCGGCAACTGGCCCGACGGGCGCGTCGGGCACCGCGGGCACGTCGGCGGCAGCGGCGGCGGGAGGGGGGGTCCTGCGCGATTTGGTGGCGGTGCCTGGCATCTGGGCGGAAATAGTCGGCATCACGAAGACCCGTACGCGGCTTGGTGCGTGGTGCGTGGCGCGCGGGGCCTTACAATGTCGGATTCGCCGATTGTACCCATGCCGCCCGCGGCACCCGGCCGTCGCCACCGGCGCCGCTTCGCCGGACCGGTCCCGACCGGGTCACCCGCCGCGCTTTTTACCTCGCCGTTCCCACCATGCTGACGCTGTCCGATTTCGATTTCCCGTTGCCGCCCGAGCTGATCGCACAATCCGCGCTGCCCGACCGCAGCGCGAGCCGGCTGCTGGTGGTCGACCGCATCGCGCCGGCGGATACGGCCGAGGCCGTGCGCCTGGTCGACCGCGCCTTCAGCGATATCCTCGACTACCTGCGCCCGGACGACCTGCTGGTGTTCAACGACACGCGCGTGATCAAGGCCCGCTTCTTCGGCCACAAGCCCAGCGGCGGCAAGGTCGAGGTGCTGGTGGAGCGCGTGCTCGACACCCACACCGTGCTGGCGCAGGTGCGCGCCTCGAAGACGCCGCCCGAAGGCAGCGCGCTGCACCTTGCCGATGACGCCTTCCGGGTCACCGTGGGCCCGCGCGTGGACCAGTTCTTCACGCTGCGCTTTCCCGCGCCGGCGCTGGACCTGATCGAGCAGTACGGCCGCCTGCCGCTGCCGCCGTATATCACGCACGACCCCGATGCCTATGACGAGACGCGCTACCAGACCGTCTACGCACGCAACCCGGGCGCGGTGGCCGCGCCCACCGCCGGGCTGCATTTCGACGAGGCGCTGTTCGCGCGGCTCGACGCCGCCGGCATCCGCCGCGCCTTCCTCACGCTCCACGTCGGCGCCGGCACGTTCCAGCCCGTGCGTACCGAGAACCTGGCCGAGCACCGCATGCATTCCGAGTGGTACGCCATCGCGCCCGCCCTGGCCGACGCGGTGCGCGAGACGCGCGCGCGCGGCGGACGCGTGATCGCGGTCGGCACCACCTCGCTGCGCGCGCTGGAAGCCGCCGCGCGCGAGGACGGTACGCTCGCACCCGGCAGCGGCGACACCGACATCTTCATCACGCCCGGCTACCGTTTCCGCCTGGTCGACGCGCTCATCACCAACTTCCATCTGCCGAAGTCCACGCTGCTGATGCTGGTCTCGGCGCTGGCCGGCGTGGAAGCGATCCGCGCCGCCTATCGCCACGCGGTAGCGCAGCGCTATCGCTTCTTCAGCTACGGCGACGCCATGCTGCTGACCCGCCAGGCGTGACGCACGGCACCCAGCCCATCCGGAACTCAACCATGCTCGATTTCGAACTGATCACGACCGACGGCGCCGCCCGGCGCGGCCGCGTCACCCTCAACCACGGCGTGGTGGAAACGCCGATCTTCATGCCGGTGGGCACCTATGGCTCGGTCAAGGCGATGTCGCCGCTCGAGCTGGGCGAGATCGGCGCGCAGATCATCCTCGGCAACACCTTCCACCTGTGGCTGCGTCCCGGCCTCGACGTGGTCGACACGCATGCCGGCCTGCACCGCTTTATCGGCTGGGACAAGCCCATCCTCACCGACTCGGGCGGCTTCCAGGTGTTCTCGCTGGGCGAGCTGCGCAAGATCACCGAGGACGGCGTGACCTTTGCCTCGCCGGTCAACGGCGACAAGCTGTTCCTGTCGCCCGAGATCTCGATGCAGATCCAGCGCACGCTCGACTCCGACATCGTCATGCAGTTCGACGAGTGCACGCCGTACGAGATCGACGGCCGTCCCGCCACGCACGACGAGGCGGCGCGCTCGATGCGCATGAGCCTGCGCTGGGCGCGGCGCTCGCGCGACGAATTCGAGCGCCTGGCCAACCCCAACGCGCTGTTCGGCATCGTCCAGGGCGGCATGTTCGAGGACCTCCGCGACGAGTCGCTGGCCGGGCTGTCGGAACTGGACTTCCATGGCTATGCGATCGGCGGCCTCTCGGTCGGCGAGCCCAAGGAAGACATGATGCGCGTGCTGGCGCACGTGGCGCCGCGGCTGCCGGCCCACAAGCCGCACTACCTGATGGGCGTGGGCACGCCGGAAGACCTCGTGGCCGGCGTGGCCGCGGGTGTCGACATGTTCGACTGCGTGATGCCGACGCGCAACGCGCGCAACGGCTGGCTGTTCACGCGTTTCGGCGACGTCAAGATCCGCAACGCGGCGCACCGCAACGACCCGCGCCCGCTCGACGCACAGTGCGGCTGCTATACCTGCCGCAATTTCTCGCGCGCGTACCTGCACCACCTGCACCGCGTCGGAGAGATCCTGGGCGCACGCCTGAACACCGTCCACAACCTCTATTACTACCTGGAACTGATGCGCGAAATGCGCGAGGCCATCGAGCAGCACCGCTTCGAGGCGTTCCGGCGCCGCTTTGCCGAGGAACGCGCGCGCGGTACCCGGTGAGGCGCCGCCGCGGTGGCGCCGAACTTTCTGGCGCCACGCGGTCGAATCCCCCGGCGGCGTCCGGTGGCCGGGGCGGCCTTGGCATGACCTGGCCGGAAGTCCCCCGGAACGCCCCCGAACAAACCCGCAAATCGCCCTAGAATGCACAGGCGGGACAACAGCGGGTGATAGAATGCCCGATTCCCTGAATGACTTTTGTGACGGAGAAGTAACGTGCTGATTTCGAGTGCTTTTGCCCAGACCGCCGGTGCCGGCGGCGCGGCAGGTGGCCTGATGAGCTTCCTGCCCATCATCCTGATGTTCGCGGTGCTGTGGTTCATCATGATCCGCCCGCAGATGAAGCGCCAGAAGGAAGCCAAGGCCATGCTGGAAGCCCTGGCCAAGAATGACGAAGTGGTTACCGCGGGCGGCATCCTCGGCCGCGTCACGAAGGTAAGCGAGCAGTACGTCTCGATCGAGATTGCCGAAGGCACGGAAGTCACCGTGCAGAAGAACGCCGTCACGACGGTGCTGCCGAAGGGTTCGCTGAAGTCGCTCTGATCCCGTCCGATCGGCTTTCTTCCCTCCGGCAAGCCTTGCCCGGCGCGCGCGCGATACCACGGTGTCGCGCGCATGCCCCCGCAGCCGCCTGACCAGCCCACGGGTCGCTCCGCGACCCGGCCGGGACTGCCAGGCGGCTGTTTGCCAACCGGTCCGGTGCGGACCGTTACTGCTGGCCAAAGATGAATCGCTATCCGCTTTGGAAATACATCGTGATCCTGGTGGCCCTTGCCATCGGCATCATCTACACGCTGCCGAACTTCTTCGGCGAGGCCCCCGCGGTCCAGGTGTCCTCGGGCAAGGCCACGGTCAAGGTCGACCTGTCCATGCAGAAACGCGTGGAGGAAGTGCTGGCCCAGAACCAGCTGCAGCCTGACGGCGTGTTCTTCGACGTCTCCGGCCAGTCGGGCTCGGTCAAGGCGCGCTTCCGCTCCACCGACGACCAGCTCAAGGCCAAGGACATCCTGACCCATGCGCTCAATCCGGACCCCAGCGATCCCACCTACGTGGTCGCGCTGAACCTGCTGTCGGGTTCGCCGCAATGGCTGACCGCGCTGCACGCCCTGCCGATGTACCTCGGCCTCGACCTGCGCGGCGGCGTGCACTTCCTGCTGCAGGTGGACATGAAGGGTGCCGTCGACAAGAAGCTCGACAGCCTGGCCGGCGACGCGCGCACGCTGCTGCGCGACAAGAACATCCGCCACGGCGGCATCGACCGCGATGGCGAGCGCCTGACCGTGCGCTTCAACAACGCCGCCGACGCCGACCGCGCACGCGGCCTGCTGGCCGACAACCTGCGCGAACTGGCCTTCGCGGCCGACGGCAACAACATCGTCGGCACCTTTACCGACGCCGCGCGCCGCGCGGTGCAGGACGCCGCCGTCAAGCAGAACATCACCACGCTGCATAACCGCGTCAACGAACTCGGCGTGGCCGAACCGGTGATCCAGCAGCAGGGTGCGGACCGCATCGTGGTGCAGCTGCCGGGCGTGCAGGACACCGCCAAGGCCAAGGACATCATCGGCCGCACCGCCACGCTGGAAGCGCGCCTGGCCGATCCGGACGCCCCGCGCAACCCGCGTCCGGGCGATCCGGTGCCGTTCGGCGACGAGCTGTTCACGCAAGGCAACGGCGCCCCGGTCATCCTGCGCAAGCAGGTGATCTTTACCGGCGACCGCATCGAAAGCGCCTCGGCCGGCTTCGACCAGAACCAGCGTCCGTCGGTCAACATCAAGCTCGACGCCCAGGGCGGCCGCGTGCTGCGGGACGTCTCGCGCGAGAACATCGGCAAGCCGATGGGCATCGTGCTGTTCGAGAAGGGCAAGGGCGAGGTGCTGACGGTGGCGACCATCCAGTCGGAACTGGGTTCGAGCTTCCAGATCACGGGTTCCTATTCGACCGAGGCCGCCAACGACCTCGCGCTGCTGCTGCGCGCCGGCTCGCTGGCCGCGCCGATGGACATCATCGAGGAACGCACGATCGGCCCGTCGCTCGGTGCCGACAACATCCGCAAGGGCTTCGACTCGGTGGCCTACGGCTTTGGCGCCATCACGGTGTTCATGGTGCTGTACTACATGCTGTTCGGCGTCTTTTCGGTGGCCGCGCTGGGCGTCAACCTGCTGCTGCTGATCGCGGTGCTGTCGATGCTGCAGGCCACGCTGACGCTGCCCGGCATCGCCGCCATCGCGCTCGTGCTCGGCATGGCCATCGACGCCAACGTGCTGATCAACGAACGGATCCGCGAGGAGTTGCGCGCGGGAGCGTCGCCGCAGATGGCCATCGCCACCGGTTTCGACCGCGCCTGGGCCACCATTCTCGACTCCAACGTGACCACGCTGATCGCCGGCCTCGCGCTGCTCGCGTTCGGCTCGGGCCCGGTGCGCGGTTTCGCCGTGGTGCACTGCCTCGGTATCCTGACCTCGATGTTCTCGGCGGTGTTCTTCAACCGCGGCCTGGTCAACCTCTGGTACGGCCGCAAGAAGAAACTGCAGAGCGTGGCCATCGGCCAGATCTGGAAGCCGGGCACGCAGACGCCGCCCGCCGTCAAGTAAGGCAAGGACACAGAGGACAACATCATGGAATTTTTCCGCATCAAGCGCGACATTCCGTTCATGAAGCACGCGTTGGTCTTCAACGTGATTTCCTTCCTGACGTTTGCCGCCGCTGTCTTCTTCCTCTGGCACAAGGGCCTGCACCTGTCGATCGAATTCACCGGCGGCACCGTGATGGAGGTCAACTACCAGCAGGCCGCCAATCTCGAGCAGATCCGCGGCCAGGTCGGCAAGCTCGGCTACAGCGACGTGCAGGTGCAGAACTTCGGCACGTCGCGCGACGTCATGATTCGCCTGCCGCTGCAGAAAGGTCCGGACGGCAAGCAGATCACGTCGGCCCAGCAGAGCGAGCAGGTGATGACCGCGCTGCAGGCCGCCACGCCCGACGTCAAGCTGCAACGCGTCGAGTTCGTCGGCCCGCAGGTGGGCAAGGAACTCGCCACCGACGGCATGCTCGCGCTGCTGTGCGTGGTGGCCGGCATCATGATCTACCTGTCGTTCCGCTTTGAGTGGAAGTTTGCCGTGGCGGGCATCATCGCCAACCTGCACGACGTGGTGATCATTCTGGGCTTCTTCGCGTTCTTCCAGTGGGAGTTTTCGCTGTCCGTGCTGGCGGCGATTCTCGCGGTGCTGGGTTACTCCGTGAACGAGTCGGTGGTGATCTTCGACCGGATCCGCGAGAACTTCCGCAAGTACCGCAAGATGAGCACGCACGAGATCATCGACAACGCGATCACGAGCACGATCTCGCGGACCATCATCACGCACGGCTCGACCGAAATGATGGTGCTGTCCATGTTCTTCTTCGGCGGCCCCACGCTGCACTACTTCGCGCTCGCGCTGACGGTGGGTATCCTGTTCGGTATCTATTCGTCGGTGTTCGTGGCCGCGGCACTGGCGATGTGGCTCGGCGTCAAGCGCGAGGACCTCGTCAAGTCGGACAAGAAGGGCGACAACGTCGACCGTAACGATCCTAACTATGGCGCACAAGCCTAGCGCACAAGCCTAGCGCACAAGCCTAGCGCACAGGCCTGGGGCACAGGCCTGGCGCACGCGCAAGGCAGGACAAAAAAGCCGCCCAGGGCAACCGGGGCGGCTTTTTTTACGCTTCCTCCACGCTCAAGACGAGCTCGGCAGGCGACTACAGCGTCTCCTCCGACAGCTTCTCGATCCATACCGCCAGCCGGTCCGCGGCGAACGACTCGTTGCGGGTGCCCGCGCGGCCGGCGATGGTATCGCCTTCGTGCGCGAGCTGGAGCGCGCCGCCGACTTCCTCGAGCCATAGCAGCGCCGCCAGCCAGCTCACGTGGGCGGCAGACACCGCCTCGCTGACCGGGCGTTCGATAAACTCGGCCAGCGTGGCCGGCGCAGTCCAGGTCACCACATCGCCGTCGCGGCGGACGGTGCCGTCGCCGAGCAGTTCGGCCAGGACGGCGGCGGCATCCGCCGCGCCGCGGCCGGCCAGGCGCGTGCGCAATTCTGCCAGGCGCATGCCGACCGCATGGCCGAAGCTGCCGCTGCGCTGGCTCTCGGCACCGACCAGGTCGGCGTAATCCATGCGCTGCCAGTCGGGCTCGGCATTGCGCGCGCCAGCCAGGTCGGCACCGGCCAGGTAAGTCTCCACCGGCTGGAAGCGTCCCGGCCCGATCAGGCTGGCGGCGAGCGCATGGATCATGCCGACGCGCGTGGCCACGGTCTGCTTCTGCAGCACCGAGAGCTTCTCGCGCACGAGCTGGTCGCGCTCGCGGCGCAAGCCCGACAGTTCGAGCGCCTGCTTGAGTTCCATGCGCAGCGCCGTGATGTCCCACGGCTTCTTGATATAGCGATGGATCTGGCCCTGGTTGACGGCCTCGACGGTCTGGTCGAGTTCCGAATAGGCGGTGGTCAGGATGCGCACGATATGCGGGTAACGCTCGCGCGCGTAGCGCAGCAGTTCGTTGCCGTACTCGCCCGGCATGCGCTGGTCCGACACCAGCACCGCCAGGCTGTCGCCATGCGCATCGAGCAGGGCCTTGCCCTCCTCGACCGAACCACCCGTCACCACGGGCGCCAGCTGGCCGATGGCACGCTGGAAATACTTGACGGCGGTTGCCTCGTCATCCACGAACAGAATCGCCGGGGGTGCCTGCGTAGTATTCAGTTCGCTCATCGTTCACTCCTGTGCATACGATTCTTGAAATTGGGAAAATCCAGGGTCACGGTCGTGCCGACGCCGGACGCCGAGGCGATCCGGATGCCACCGCCAAACGATTGCATGACGCGGTTGCAGAAGATCATGCCGAGCCCGCTGCCGCCCGCACCCGCGTGCGTGGTGACCGGATCGACCAGCAGGCGCTCCATGACCTCCGGGGGAATGCCGGGGCCGTTGTCGGAGATGCGAATCTCCGGATGCTCGCCCGCCACCACCACAAAGCGCAGCACCGGCTGCGGCGCATCGGCCAGCGCGCGCAGCGCGTTGCTCATCAGCGAGGACAGCACCAGCGCCACGCAGTTGGGCAGCGTCGCCACCGGGAAATCGCCGTGCAGCTCCACCTGCACCCAGTTGCGCTGGGCATCGGCAAACGGATAGGTATCGAGCAGCGACGCCACCAGCGACCCCGCGCTGACCGCCTCGCCGCTCGCCTGGCGCGGACCGGTACCGCCCGCGCTGCTGCGCACCGATTGCAGGAACGACGACAGCACGGCCAGGCAATACTGCGCGTTGTCGTGCATCTTGCCGGCGGCCTGACCGATCTCGCCAAGCCGCTGCGGACCATCGTCGGCCTCCACGCGCGTTTCGATGCCGCGCGCGAAATTGGCGATCGCGGCCAGCGGCGTGTTGAGTTCGTGCGCGAGGAACGCCAGCGTCTCGTCGATCGCCATCAGCCGCTGCTGGCGCACCGCGCGTTCGCGATGGCGCTCGCCGGCCTGCCGCAACACCTCGCGTACATGGCCCACGGCCAGCGGCTTTTCGAGGATGCGGAACACCTCGCCGTTGTTGACCGTCTCCAGCAGCATGTCCTTGTCCGCGTACGCGGTGACCAGGATCCGCACGATCTGCGGGTAGTCCTGCGCCACCTGCCGCAGCAGCGAGCCGCCATCGCGCCCCGGCATGCGGTAGTCGGTCACCAGCACGCTCACGCGCGTGCCCTGGGTGCGCAGGATCTCGATGGCCTCGTCGGCGCTCGTGACGGCCAACACCTCGTACTCGCTGCCGACCGCGCGGGCAAAATACTTGCACGCCATCTCCTCGTCGTCGACGTAGACGATGGTCGGCCGGGACTGCGGCGTATCGGGCGTATGGCTCATGGCAGGCTCATTCCGCGCGCGGGAGGTCGAAGCTGAAGGCCGCCCAGTGGCCCACTTCGCTTTCGGCAAACAGCACGCCGCCGTGCCGCTCGATCACCGCGTAGCTGATCGACAGCCCCAGGCCCAGACCCTGCCCGACCTCGCGCGTGGTGAAGAACGGCTCGAATACCCGCGCGAGGTGTTCGGCCGCGATGCCGGGGCCGTTGTCCTGAACCCGCACATGGAGGCGACCATCCTGCCATTTGACGGTGGTGTGGATGGCCGGACCCGTGGTACCGGCCTTGCGCATCGCGAGCGCGGCATTCGAAAACAGGTTGATCAGCACGCCGATGATGGCGGCCTCGTCGCCGAACACCAGCGTATCGTCGGGCATCTCGCGGGTGATCTTCACCCCGCGCAGTTCATGCGCGGTCAGACGGACCGACGAATCGAGCGCCTTCTCGAACAGGAACGGCGTGCCCTCGACTTCGGCACCCGGCTTGCGGTACGCAAATGTCTTGAGGTCCGAGACGATATGCTGGATGCGCTGCATGCCCTGCTTGGCATCGACCAGGCATTCCTCGAGCGCGGGCGCGTTCTTCGCCGCCGGCTCTTCCATGGCCACCTCGATCGCCATCAGGCAGAAGTTCACCGGATTGTTCACTTCGTGCAGCAGGCCCGCGGCGAGCGTACCGATCGCGGCCATCTTTTCCTGCTGCAGCATCTGGCCCTTGATGTCGACGAGCTGGCGGTTGATGTCCTCCAGCTCGACGTTCTTCTCGGCCACCTCGGCCTTCAGGCGGAACAGCATAAAGCGTGCGCGCTCGTTGAAGAACGTGTAGACCCCGCTGGCGGCGGCCGCGAACAGCAGGAACAGCGAATTGACGATAAAGGTGCCCACCGGCTCGATGCCGCCCGGATGAACCAGGCACGCCGCCGCATACAGCAGATACGACAGGATGCCGAACACCACGTTCTGCCACAGGCCGAACGGCAGCGCGATGCCCGAGGCGAAGATCGCGAGGTTGAGGCCCACGTAGTACGGCGACTGCACGCCCTCGGTCTGCGAGATCATCCAGGCGATCATGACCTGCGGCAGCAGCAGCCATGTCAGCGTGAGCCAGGGCGCGAAGCGGCGCCCCGAGGCACTGTAGAGCAGCATCACCACCCCGGCGATCAGCAGCGACACCAGCACGCGTGCGATCGCAAACGGCAGCTGCTGCGACGGATACTGGCCGTAGTCGAGCCCGACCCCGAGCAGTACCAGCACGATCGCGGTATAGGCCCCGCCGCGCGAAAACGCGAGACGAAAGTCCGCGAGCTCGGACTGGTATCCCGCGTAGAGCTGGTTGGCACTCATGGTCTGGGCCGGAAGCGCGGCAGGCTCACTGGATAGTGGCTTCGGCGAAGACATTGACGCCGGTTTCATCGACATAGAGTCGGTGGGCATGCGAGTTCTCCGGCAGCAGCGAAGCCATGCCGGCCTCGTCGCGATAGATCAGGTACCACTCGAGCAGATGTTCCATGCCGAACTTCTCGGGATTGTCGGAATGGACATTGGTGACCAGCAACTCGCCGCCGGGCTTGGTACGCGAGGCGAAATAGGTCAGCAGGCGCGCGCACACCTTGTCGGACAGGTAGTCGAACAGGCCCGCGCAGTAGACCGCCTCGAACGCGCGCCAGTCGGGCTCGTCGGGCGCAATGCGCCGCTTGAGCAGTTCGTGCACCGACTGGTGCACCATTTCCACCGAGACCTTGCGTCCCGCCGACGCGGCCGACCGCTCGATCGACTCGCGCGTATATTCGAGCGTCTCCTCGCTGAAGTCGACCAGCTGGAACGACAGCAGCTCCGGATTGGGATACTCGCGCACAAAGCGCTGGATCTCGAACGCTGGCCCGCAGCCGACGTTGAGCACGCGGAACGGCCGGCCGGCGGCGCGCGCGCGTTCCGCCTGGCGCGTCAGAAAGTCCACCAGCAGGTCGATGCGGTTACGGTGCGCGGTGGCCACCGCCGCCTTCAGGAACGCGGTGTTGACGATCTGGAAGTAAGTGGTCGGCCCCTGCTGCGGATCGCTCAGGATCTGGTTCACCATCTCATAGTCGCCGGCATAGCCGAGCGGCTTGGTGAACGTGCGGTAGACGAACGGCGCACGCAGCAGCAGCGGATGCAGGGCCGCCTGCGCATAGGTACGGTGCACCGGCGCGATCTCCGGATCCACACGCTGCGCCTCTCCCTCGAGCCAGTCGAGGTAGGTCTTGACCTTGGTCATCAGCGGCGTGGCGAGTTCGTAGAAGACGTCCTCGCGCAGACGGCCCTCCTGCTTGGGCAGCGACTCGGTCAGGTCCACCTGCTCGACCCAGCGCGACACTTCCGACAGATACGCGCGCATCTCGTTGACCACGATCTGGTAGTCGCGCCGGATATTGAAACGCGTGTCCCAGTCCTTCACGAACATCTCGGCTTCGCGCGCGACGGACTTGGGCTCGTTATTGACGTCGGTCAGTTCGCGCCACTCGTCGATCAGCGTCAGCGACACCACCGCGGTCAGGCCCGTATTCACCAGACTCATGACCACGGCCTTGCCGAGATACGCGTTCTTGGTGCCCATGCGGACACTGAGTTCGCTCAATACCTCACTGACCTGCACGATCGAGTAAGGATTGTAGATTTCCATCACCAGAGATTTTCTCTGGAGATTGATGATCGTCCCGCGCACCTGTTCGCCCTGCGAGTTGCGGAAACTAACGACCGGATCGATTTGCGTTTTGGAGTACACGGTATCGCGCCAGGGAAATCCGAGAAACGCTGCGCGCCAGGGCGCCGCAATGGGGAACGGCAGGCCGGGTACAGCTCGGGCAAGAGGAATCGCGGCGGATAGCCTGGATCAGGGAATGCAGCCGATGCTCATATTCGATACGCGTGACCGATCGCGCGGTTAGGCGGTTAGCCGGTGAATGGGACTGCAGCCGGGCCATTGTACTGTGGCATTCCCGCGGCGTACAACCGACCGAGCATCGTAAAAGGTGGGGTATGTCCCTAGGGCGGGCAGTGGTATTGGTCCGGAACAAAAAAAAAGGCCGGCGTGCTTGCCGGCCTTTCCGCGCGCGCGATAGCCGCGCACGTCGTCACTCCGCCTTCACGCCTTCCACCTGGATGGCCAGCTTGATGTCCTGCTTGAAGCCGTATTTCGCACCATAATCGACGCCGAAGTCGGCACGATTGAACTGGCCCACCACATCGGCGCCGCACACTTCGCGCTTGAGCATCGGGTGCTCCATGCACTTGAACTGGCGGATTTCGAGCTTGACCGGCTTGGAGACGCCACGCAGCGTCAGCACGCCGTCGACCTCGGTCGGCACGTCGCCCTTGAACTTCGAGAACTTGCCCTTGTACGTGGCTTCCGGGAAGGCCTGCACGTCGAACATGTCCGGACCCTTGACGTGCTCGTTCAGCTTGGCGTTGCCGAAGTCCACCGAGGCCGGGTCGATCTTCACGTCGATGGTGCCGGTCCTGGCCGCGCGGTCCAGCGTCACCACGCCGCTCGACTTGTCGAACTTGCCGCGCCACACCGACAGGCCGCCCAGGTGGTCGGCCTCGAAGCTCGGATACGTATGGGTCGGGTCGAGGTTGTAGGTGCTGACGGCGGCCGAGGCGGCGCCGGCAAACGTGGCGGAGGCCGCGACCAGGGCGGCGGCGGTGGCGAGCAGGTGACGCATTTGCATGGGAAATCTCACGAAAGGTTGGAAAAGGAATTCGTCATTCGCAGGGGGCGGCGGGCCTCGGCCCTGCTAGCCCTTCTTCGCCGCGGTGACGATATGGAACTTGATTTGCACATCGTCGGCGACGACGGAAGTGTCCTTCCACTCGCCCTCGCCGATGTTGAAGGCGGTCCGCTTGATCGGCAGCACGCCATCGAACACCTGTCCGGCGGCGTCCTGGCGATAGGTCGCCGGCACCACCACATCCACGGTCTTGCCCTTGATGGTCAGCTTGCCGGCCACCTCGAACTTGCCGGCGGCACCGCTGCGGATGCTGGTCGACTGGAACACCGCCTTGGGAAACTTCGCGGCGTCGAACCAGTCCTTGCCCCTGACTTCGCGGGTCGTCTCGGCATCGCCGATCTCGAAGCTGGCCACGTCGATCTCGACCTTGGCCGACGAGCTCGCCAGCCTGGCGGGATCGAAGTCGACGGTGGCATCGAACTTCCTGAACTTGCCTTCCATCGGCACGCCGATCTGGCGCGCGGTAGCCGTGACCGAACTCTTGCCCGCATCCACCTGGGCCCAGGCGAGATTGGCCATGCCGGCCAGCGCGGCCGCGCTGGCCAGGACCGCCACGGCGGTAGCGAGCGGCCGCGGGCCGCGACGGAATTTGCTTGTCATCAGAGACTCCTTGGAGAGATCGGTACTGTTGTTGTCCGGGCATGGGCCCGGGATGGCATGTCCGTGGCCCGGCGCGCGTGCACCATCACAACGCGCGGCCGCCGTCAGCGCAGGAACGGCACCATGCGCGCCAGCGTGCCGTCGCGGTCGACCAGCTGGTGCTTGAGTGCGGCCAGCGCGTGCATCACCACGATGGCGGCCATCGCATAGTTGAGCCAGATATGGGTGACCTTGAGGATGTCGCGCGCGGTGTCGTCGGGTCCGATCAGCATCGGCAGCTTCCACAGGCCGAGGTAGACCACCGGCACACCGGCCGCGCAGCTATAGAGGTAGCCGGTCACCGGCACCACCAGGATCAGCACGTAGAGCAGATGGTGCACGCCCGCGGCGGCACGCGCCTGCCACGCGGGCGTGCCCGCCGCGACCGGCGGCGCCGCATGGGTGACGCGCCACAGCACGCGCAGCAGCGCGAACGCGAAGATCGTCACGCCGAGCCACTTGTGCCACGAGAACAGCTTGAGCTTGGTCGGCGTCAGGCCCGGAATGCCGGTCATATAGAGACCCAGGCCGAAGGCCGCGAAAATGCCGAACGCGATCAGCCAGTGCAGGCCGATGGCGGTAGCCGTGTAGGTGGCCGGGCAGGCGGCCGGGGTGCCGGACGCAAAACGGGTCCGCGAAGTCCCTGGCGATGTCATGTCGTTCCTATTCCTTCACGCTGGTTCTGTCTGGAGGCGATGCACGCGCACGAGCGGGCCAGGCTGACCGACCGGCTTCCTGCATGGCATCCGATTCTCGCATTATTGAGGGACCAATGTGCGCGATGCGGAGCCGATCTTAATGAAGTCGTTCAAAACATTTGAAGTGACCCGATGCCCGCAGGGCACGGTGTCGCCCGGCGCCGTTGCCCGGCCATTGCGCACGCCCGGGCTTGACAATCGTAGCGGCCAACCGGATGATAATTAGAACAACGTTCTGACTTATAGAACGACTACCAAGCATAGCGCGCCGGACCACCGGCGTCCGGCAGCAGGAGACACACGATGGACAGTACCGTCCAGGTGACCCGCCACGACGGCTGGGCCGAGGTCCGCATCGCGCGCGAAGCCAGGCGCAATGCGCTCGATCGCGCCACCCGGCAGGCGTTGCGCGAAGCCTTCGACGCGCTGCGCGAGCACGCCCGCGCGATCGTGCTGACCGGCAGCGGCGCCAGCTTCTGCGCCGGCCTCGATATCAGGGAACGCGAGGCCGAGCGGGCCGCGGGCCGGCCCGATACGGCGGGCGAGGAAGCCATCGAACTCAACCTGGCCATGCGCGCGCACCCCGCCATCTTCATTGCCGCCGTCAACGGACTGGCGCTCGGCGGCGGCGTCACGCTCGTCAATATGTGCGACCTCGCCATCGCGGCCACCACCGCCGCGCTGGGCTGCCCGGAGATCGGCTTTGCCACCTACGCCAGCATGGCCGGTCCCACCTCGCAGTTGCTGCTCACGCGCAAGCGGGCGGCCTGGATGCTGCTGACCGCCGAGCGCATCGACGCCGCCACGGCCGAGCGCTGGGGCCTCGTCAACGAGGTGGTGGCGCCGGAGCGGCTCGCCGCGCGCGCGGCCGAGCTGGCGGCGCGACTGGCCGGCTTCGACGCCGCCGCGCTGGCCGAGACCAAGGCCGCGCTGGAGAAGATTCCCGCCGAGATCACGCAGCCGCGCGCGGCCATGGCCTTTGGCCAGACCGTCAACGCCCGGATTCGCGCGCGTACCGATGCAGCCGCGGCGGGTCTGGCCCGCTTTGCCGCCGGCGGCCGCCATCCGGGCCAGGGCGCCTGAGTACCGTGCGCGTGCCGCGCCCTTCCCGTCCCGACATGCCGCAGAGCATGCCTTGCCCGTCCATATCGCATCAGGAGACACCATGCAACGCCGTACCGTTCTTCGCACCCTTGCCGCACTGATCCCCGCCGCCACCCTCGCCGCCGGTCCGGTCGCGCCCGCGCTGGCGGCCGACGCCTTCCCGTCCAAGCCGATCACCATCATCGTGCCGTTCTCGGTGGGCGGCTCCACCGACCTCGTGGCACGCCTGGTCGCCACCGGCATGAGCGCGCGCGGCACCAGCGCGCTGGTGGACAACCGCACCGGCGGCGGCGGCGTGATCGGCTGGGGTACGGTGGCGCGCGCCACGCCCGACGGCTACACCATGCTGACGACGGAGATGTCGTACGCGATCGCGGCCACGCTGCTGCCCAAGCTGCCGTTCGACCCGAAGAAAAGCTTCCAGATGGTGACGGTGGCCGCGTCGATGCCACACGTGCTCGTGGTCAACCCGAGCGTGCCGGCCAGGACCGTGCAGGAGTTCATCGCGCTCGCCAAGGCCAATCCCGGCAAGTACTACTACGGCTCGGGCGGCAACGGCACCAACACCCACCTCGGCGGCGCGCTGTTCAACAGCCTGGCCGGCGTCAACCTGGTGCACGTGCCGTATCGCGGCGCCGGCGCCGCGCTGCAGGATCTGCTGGGTGGCCAGGTACAGGCCCTGATCACCTCGTTGCCGACCGCCCTGCCCTATATCAAGACCGGCAAGCTGCGCGCACTGATGCTCGCCAACGATGTGCGCTCGCCGGTGCTGCCCGACGTACCCGCCGCGCCCGAGGTCGGCATGCCCAGCATGGTGATGAAATTCTGGGTCGGCTTCTCGGTGCCGGCCGGCACGCCGCAGCCGGTCGTCGACAAGCTCAACAAGGAGATGGTCGATACCGTCAACACGCCGGAGATCCGCAAGAGCCTGCAGGACCAGGGCCTCGACCCCGTGGGTAGCACGCCGGCGCAGGCAACCAGACTGCTCAACGACGAGATCCAGCGCTGGGGCGCGGTGATCAAGGCAGCGGGCATCAAGGCTGATTGAGGCACAGGACAACGTATGTGGAACGTCAATTTCACGCCGCCGCAGATCATCGAGGCCCGCGTGCTCACGCGCATGCCCGCGGCACTGCGTATCGCCCGCCGCAGCGAGTGGGCCGACGCCAACAAACCCGGACAGATCGTCGATAGCTTCCTGGAGGGGCCGACCTTCGACCGGGCCGGCAATCTCTACGTCACGGACATTCCGCATGGCCGCATCTTCCGCATTACGCCGGACCTGCGCTGGGAGCCGTTTGCCGAGACCGCGGGCTGGCCCAATGGCATCGCGCTGCATCGCGACGGCAGCCTGTGGGTGGCCGATTACCGCTGCGGCCTGCTGCGCATCGAGCCGGATTGCGGCGACGTGGAAGTCGTGCGCGGGCATCGCAACTCCGAGAGCTTCCGCGGACTCAACGACCTGACGTTCGACGGCGAGGGCAACCTGTACTTCACGGACCAGGGCCAGACCGGGCTGCACGATCCCACCGGACGCGTCTACCGGCTGCGGCCGTCGGGCCAGCTCGACCTGCTGCTGGCCAACGTGCCGAGTCCCAACGGCGTCGTGCTCGACCCCGCGCAGCGTTTCCTGCTGGTGGCGGCCACGCGCGCCAACGCGGTCTGGCGCATGCCGCTGCTGCCCGACGGTTCGGTGTCGAAGGCCGGCGCGTTCCAGACCTTCTTCGGGACCAGCGGCCCCGATGGGCTCGCGATGGACACCGAGGGCCGCCTGGTGGTCGCGCACGCCAGCCTGGGCGGGGCCTTCGTGCTCGACGCGCATGGCTGGTGCACGCATTTTGTCCGCAGCCCGCTGGGCGGCACGGTCACCAACGTCGCATTCCGGCCCGGCACGCGCCAGCTGGTGCTGACCGAATCGGCCAGCGGCACGGTGCTGGAAGCGGAGCTGCCGGCAGCGGGCGCGCCGCTCTACTCGCATGCCTGAAGTCATGCCGACCCCGCCCATGCAACCGCCTGCCGCCCCGCCGACGGCACCGCGCGCGTTCGATGAAATGATGACCTTGCGCGGCCGCGACGCCGTCGCCGGCGGCGAGGTATCGATCGCCGGCCACGATCCGTTTCACCCGACGCCGTTCCGCGTCGGCGAGACCACGGCGGCGGTGCTCGCGGCGGTGGGCGTGGCGGCCAACGATATCTGGCAGATGCGCACCGGCCGGCGTCAGCAGGTGACCGTCGACGTGCGGCACGCCGCCGCGACGGTCCGCACCGTCGACTACACACGCGCCCGCGATGCCGCAGGCGGCTTCGAGCACGTACCGATCCCGCCGGCGATGGCGCATATGCTCACCGTCACGCAGCCCTGGCCCACGCGCGACGGCCGCTGGTTCCTGCCGCACCTGAACCTGCCGCACCTGTCGCGGCGCGTGCTCGACGTCCTGCAATGCGACAGCACGCCCGACGCGGTGCGCGCCGCGGTGGCGCAATGGGATGCCGACGCGCTCGAAGACGCCATCGCGGCCGCGCGCGCCTGCGGCGGCAAGATCCGCACGCGCGAGGAATGGCTTGCGCATCCGCAGGGCCGGTACCTGGCCAGCCGTCCGGTGGTCGAGGTCGACCGCAGCGGCGACGCGCCCGCGCCGGCATGGACCCCGCACGCCGCGCAGCCGCTGGCCGGCATCCGCGTGCTCGATCTCACGCGTATCCTGGCCGGCCCGGTAGCCGGCCGCACGCTGGCCGAGCTCGGCGCCGATGTGCTGATGGTCACCGCCCCGCATCTGCCGCAGACCCCCGAGCATGTCCGCGATACCAGCCATGGCAAGCGCAGCTGCTTTCTGGACCTGCGCCAGGCCGACGATGCGCGCCGCATGCGCGCGCTGATCGCGGAGGCCGATGTCCTGGTCGACGGCTATCGTCCCGGCCGGCTTGCCGCGCTGGGGTTCGACGACGCCACGCTGCGGCGGCTGCGGCCGGACCTCGTGCATGTGTCGGTGAGCTGTTTCGGTGCGGGCGGTCCGTGGGCGGACCGTGCGGGCTGGGAGCAGGTGGCGCAGGCGGTGACCGGGGTGTGCGAGACGCAGGGCCGCGCGCTCGGCGCGGGCCAGCCCAGGCTGGTGTTCGCGCCCGTGTGCGACTACACCACCGGATATCTCGCCGCGTATGGCACCTTGCTCGCGCTGGCGCGCCGCGCCGGCACCGGCGGCGGCTATCGCGTGCGGACTGCGCTCGCCGGTGCGGCCATGCTGGTGCAGCGCCAGGGGATGGTGGAAGGATTTGCCGCCGCGCCGGGACGGCTCGACGAAGACACGCTGCGGCCATGGCTGGTGCAGGAGTCCAGCGTGTACGGCGAACTGCGTACGCTCGGCCCGGCACTGGGCCTGTCGGAAACGCCGCCCCGGTGGCAGCGGCCGACGCCCAGGCTGGGCGGCGACGCGGCCGCGTGGCTGGCACGGTGAGGACGCCGCCGGCGCCATGCGCCGGCGGCCAGCGCACCGGCCCGGCGGGCGAGCGAGCGTACTCGCGTTCAGCCCGCGTGCGCGGGTCCGTCGCGGCGCAGTGAAAACTGATAGGTAAAGCGGTCGGCCGGATGCACGCTGACCGATGCCTGCACCATGCCGCCGAGCCGATCGAGATAGCGCCGCGTGATTTCGAGCGCCGCGGTGCCGGCAGCGGCGCCGAGCGCGTCGGCCAGCGGCTCGGGCAGCAGCACCGCACGAATGCTCTGCTTGACCTCGAAGATAAAGCGGCCGCACTGTTGCTCGATCATTTCGCAGATCAGGCCGTGCGAGACATGCACCCGGTCGCCGATGGCGTGGCCGATGTCGGGCTCAAGGTAAACGTCGGTCCAGCAGATCGGCCGGCCGCCGCGCGTGCCCTCCGGTGACGGCTCGGTACGCAGCATCTGCACGTTGGTCCACGCCTTGCCCGGTGCACAACCGAGCTGCCGCGCCAGCGCGGCGCTGCAGACGATGTCCTCGACCTGCCGCACATGGCGCTCGGTCTCCGCCGCGTACTGCATCAGCTCGCCGACCGTCATCACCGAGCCGGTATAGTCGCGCGTCGGCTTTGCGCTTTCCACGCGCGTGCCCGCGCGGCGCTTGCGCGAGATCAGTCCGAGCTCTTCCACCACATCCAGTGCCGAGCGCACCGTGGCGCGGCTCACCTCGTACTGGCTGGCGAGCTCCACCTCGCTCGGCAACTGCGCCCCCACTGCGATCCTGCCCGAAGATATATCGCTGACGATCTGCCTGGCCAGTGTCGCGTAGCGCGCTTCCATATGTCTCCTCGCCCCAGTCAGTCCGGTTACCAGTGGGTAGGATTGTACTTGAGCGATTTCGGCGCGCAGGCCAAGATAAACCCTCATCCGTGCCGCATCCGTGCCACAGCGGGGCTTGCCATGCGGCCCGCTTTGAGGCCCGCTTTGAGCCCCGCTTTGAGCCCAATCCGCGCCCCACTTCGTGCCTGGGTAGCGGCGCCGATTGGTTCGCACCATTGAACTGCCTGGCGCCAACCCGCGGCGATGAGAGTCAGATCTTCCCGGTCAGATCTTCTCGGCCAGTTCCACGGCCTTGCCGATATAGCTGGCCGGCGTCATCTGGAGCAGCAGCTGCCTGGCGTCGTCGGGAATTGCCAGCCCGGCCACGAAGGTCTGCAGCGCCTCGCGCGAGATGCCCTTGCCGCGCGTCAGCTCCTTGAGCTGCTCGTACGGGTTGGGCACGCCAAAGCGGCGCATCACGGTCTGCACCGGTTCGGCCAGCACTTCCCAGCAGTTGTCGAGATCCTCGTTGAGGCGCTCGGGATTGGTCTCCAGCTTGCCGAGGCCGCGCAGGCAGGCTTCGTAGGCGAGCAGGCTGTAGCCGAACGCCACGCCGATATTGCGCAGCACGGTCGAGTCGGTCAAGTCGCGCTGCCAGCGCGACACCGGCAGCTTCTCCGACAGGTGGCGCAGCACGGCATTGGCCAGGCCGAGGTTGCCTTCGGAGTTCTCGAAGTCGATCGGGTTGACCTTGTGCGGCATGGTCGACGAGCCGATTTCACCGGCCTTGGTCTTCTGCTTGAAGTAGCCGAGCGAGATGTAGCCCCACACATCGCGGTCCAGGTCGAGCAGGATCGTGTTGGCCCGCGCCACCGCATCGAACAGCTCGGCCATGTAATCGTGCGGCTCGATCTGGATCGTGTACGGATTGAAGGTCAGGCCCAGGCGGGTCTCGATGACCTGCTTCGAGAACGACTCCCAGTCGAACGCCGGATACGCCGACAGGTGCGCGTTGAAGTTGCCGACCGCGCCGTTCATCTTGCCGAGCAGTTCGACGCGCTCGATGCGCTCGATGGCACGTGCCAGGCGCGCGGCCACGTTGGCCATTTCCTTGCCGAGCGTGGTCGGGCTGGCGGGCTGGCCGTGCGTGCGCGACAGCATCGGCTGGCGCGCGTTGGCCTTGGCCAGCTCCACCAGGCGCGCCTGCACGCGGCGCAGCGTCGGCACGATCACGGCCTCGCGCGCGCCCTTGAGCATCATGCCGTGCGAGGTGTTGTTGATGTCTTCCGAGGTGCAGGCGAAGTGAATGAATTCGCTGGCGGCCTCGAGTTCGGCGTTGCCCTTGACCTGCTCCTTGAGCCAGTACTCGACGGCCTTGACGTCGTGATTGGTCACGGCCTCGATGTCCTTGATGCGCGCGGCGTCGGCTTCGCTGAAGTTGTCCACCAGCGCCAGCAGCCTGGCCTCGGAGTCGGCCGAGAACTTCGGTATGTCGGGCAGGCCGGCCTGGGACAGCGCGATCAGCCAGTGGACCTCGACCTTGACGCGGTTGCGCATGAAGGCCGCTTCGGAGAGCCATTCGCGCAGCGCATCGGCCTTGGAGGCGTAGCGGCCGTCGATCGGGGACAAGGCGGTAAGCGGCGATAGGAGTGGCGTGGACATGCTGGCAACCGGGAGGAAATAAGCAACGAAGAAAGGGAATGCGATGGAGGAAACCGGGCATCGACGGCGTCGGCGGCATCGACGACATCGACGACATCGGGGCGTCGGACCGCAGATGCGACCAATGCGCCGCACGGCCCGGACCTGCCTGCCTGCCTGCCTGCTGCCCGCAAATCGTCTGCGGAGACGGTCCTCGGGGATCATCCTCGAGGATGGTCCTTGGGGATGGTCCTCGGGGGACCGTCCTCCGGGATCGTCCGCAGGGATGTCACAGGCACCTCGGCAGGCGGTCTGGCATCGCGTAACGCGCGATTTTACCATCGCGCCCCGGCCCTGTGCGGGGCATCGGCCGACGGCCCCGCGCATCCGTGCGCAAGCCCGCAATGGGGCGGCATTCGGGCGTTGGCGCGGGTATACTCGCGCACGCCCTTCCGGTAGCCTGTTATGAAGTGCATCGGGCATGGAGGCCGCGCCCAGCCTGCGCCAGCCGCCTGCCACGGAGCGCCGATGCACTTCATAACAAGCTCAAGGGGAGAATATGAAGCTGTATGTATCGCTGACCAGCCCGTACGCGCGCAAGGTGCGCGTCGTGCTGGCGGAAAAGAAGATCGACTACCAGATGATCGAGGAGAACGTCTATTCGCCGGACACTCGCATCGGCCAATTCAATCCGCTCGGCAAGGTGCCTTGCCTGGTCATGGAAGACGGCGGCGCGGTATTCGATTCGCGTGTCATCGTCGAGTATGCCGACACGCTCTCGCCGGTCAGCCGGCTGATTCCGCAAAGCGGTCGCGAGCGCCTGGAAGTCCGTTGCTGGGAAGCGCTCGCCGACGGCCTGCTCGACGCGGCCTTGCTGGTGCGCATGGAGCACACCCTGCGCACCGAGAACGAGCGCAGCCAGAGCTGGGTCGAACGCCAGCGCGGCAAGATCGATGCGGCGCTGGTGGCGATGGCCAACGGCCTCGGCGACCGCCCGTGGTGCACCGGCATCCATTACACGCTGGCCGACGTGGCGATGGGCTGCGCGCTGGCCTACCTCGACTTCCGCTTCCCCGAGATTCCATGGCGCACACGGCATCCCAACCTCGCCGCGTTCCAGGAAAAGATCGAGAAGCGCCAGTCGTTTGTCGATACGCAGATTCCCAAGGCGTAAGCGCGTAAGCGCCGCCCTTACTGGATGATGCCGCCGCCCAGGCAGACGTCGCCGTCGTAGAGCACGGCCGACTGGCCGGGCGTCACCGCCCATTGTGCCTCGGCAAACGCCAGCGCCAGCGCATCGCCGTCGGCCTGGTCCACGCGGCAGGCGGCATCGCTCTGCCGATAGCGCGTCTTGGCGGCAATCTCGAGCCCGCGCGCCGGCGCTTCACCGGCGACCCACGACAGATCGGCCGCGTCCAGCGTGGACGACAGCAGCCACGGATGATCGTGGCCCTGCACCACGTATAGCGTGTTGCTCGCCATGTCCTTGCGCGCCACGTACCAGGCATCGCCGCTGCCCTCGCGGCTGCCGCCCAGCCCGATTCCCTTGCGCTGGCCCAGCGTATAGAACGCCAGCCCGATATGCTCGCCCACCACCTTGCCGTCGTCGGTCTTCATCGGCCCCGGGTGGGTCGGCAGATAGCGGTTCAGGAAGTCGCGGAACGGCCGCTCGCCGATAAAGCAGATACCGGTGGAATCCTTCTTCTTCGCGTTGGGCAGACCGATCTCGGCCGCGATCTCGCGCACGCGCGTCTTCGGCATGTCGCCCAGCGGAAACAGCGTGCGCGACAGCTGCGCCTGGTTCAGCCGGTGCAGGAAGTAGCTCTGGTCCTTGGTCGGGTCGAGCGCCTTCAGCAACTCGAAACGCCCGTCGGCGCCCTGCCGCACGCGCGCATAGTGGCCGGTGGCGATCAGGTCCGCGCCGAGCGACATCGCGTGGTCGAGAAACGCCTTGAACTTGATCTCGGCATTGCACAGCACGTCGGGGTTGGGGGTGCGGCCGGCCGAGTATTCGCGCAGGAAGTCGGCAAACACGCGGTCCTTGTACTCGGCGGCAAAATTGACGGCTTCCACGTCGACGCCGATCACATCGGCCACCGAGGCCACGTCGAGCCAGTCCTGGCGCGTCGAGCAGTACTCGCTGTCGTCGTCATCCTCCCAGTTCTTCATGAACAGGCCGATCACCTCGTACCCCTGCTGCTTGAGCAGCCAGGCGGTGACCGACGAGTCCACGCCGCCCGACATGCCGACCACCACGCGGCGCCCGCTCATGGCTGGCCCTCCGCGTCGGCCGGGATGGCGTCCGCCGCCGGCTGCGCCAGCGCGTTCGGGTGGGTGTAGAGGACATCGAGCGCAAAGCGCTTGCCCGCCAGATAGTCGTCGACGCACGCCATCAGCAGCGGCGTGCGATGGCGCTCGGGACAGGCCCGCAACTCGTCCGCGCCCATCCATACCGTGCGCACGATGCCGGTATCGAGCTGGCGGCCCTCGTCGAGCGCGCCGAGGTCGCCGGTAAAGGCAAAACGGACATAGGTGGTATCGCCATGGTCGCGCGAGGACCGGCCGCGGCTCATATAGCAGCCGAGCAGCGCGCGCGGCTCGAAGGTGTGCGCGGTTTCCTCCAGCGTTTCGCGGATGACGGCGCGGATCAGGCTCTCGCCCGCTTCCAGGTGGCCCGCGGGCTGGTTGAGCCGCAGGCCGTCCGGGGGTTTCCTCTTCGACCAGCAGGAAGCGGCCGCCGCGTTCGATGACGGCGGCGACGGTGACGCTGGCGTTCCAGTCACGTGACATGATGCACATTTTTTAGGCAATCCGGCATTTTACCGGCTGCGGCCCGATCGTGCATCGCGTTACGCGCGCCCGGCACGGGCGGCAAGGCCGGCGCCCCCGCTGGCGCGGCGACCGGCGGCGGCAGCCGCGCCAGCGTCATCTCGAGCCGGGCCACCAGCGCGGCGCTGGCCGGCGTCAACGGCAGGCGTACCTCGTCGCGCGCGAGGCCGCACAGCGCCAGCGCCGCCTTGACCGGCGCCGGGTTCGGCTCAGCGAACAGCAGCGCGATCAACGGCACCAGCCGCGCAAACAGCGCGCGGGCACCGGCCTCGTCGCCGGCGCGTACCCGCCGCAGCAGTTGCACGAACAGATCGGGCCGCACATGCGCGGCGGCCGGCACCACCCCGGCACCGCCGGCCAGCAGATGGTCCAACATCGACGCATCGTCGCCGCAATACACCGCGATGCCGTCCTGCCCGGCCAGCGCCCGCATGCCGGCCGGATCGCACTCCTTGATGGCGCACACCTGCCCCTGCGCGGCCAGCCGCAGCGCGAGGTCCGGCGAAATGGTCGCGCCGGTGCGGCGCGGCACGTTATAGAGCATGAGCGGCCGCGCGGTCTGGCTGGCCACGCGGCGCACATGCCAGGCGATGCCTTCGTCCGACACGCGCAGATAGTAGGGCGGCGGCACCAGGTAGCCGGCGAGGTCGTGGCGTTCGAGCCGGCGTACCTGTTCGCACACGGCGCGCGTATCGACCGCGCCTACGCCCGCCATCACGGGCACCTTGCCATGCACGGCTTCCGTCACGGCCGCGATCACCGCGAGCCGTTCCGCATCGGTCAGCAGGCCGCCCTCGCCCGTGGTGCCCAGCCCGATGAGCCCGTCCACCCCGGCGTCCGCGTACCACGCGGCCAGGCGTTGCAGCACGGCGAGATCGGGGGCGCCGGCGCGCATCGGCGTCACCAGCGGCAGCCACAGGCCGGGCCCGATTGCGGCGCGCGCCACCGCGCCGGTGTCCATGCTGCCGACGGTGCCCACGGTGGCCATGCCGCGCCCGCGCGGGTTGCGCGCACCGGCCAGCGCGTCAGTGCGTGCCATGCTCGCTCCCGAGCAACGTCGTCACGCCGAACTCGGCGGCGGGCAGCGCGCGCATGATCGCGTGCATGGCCGCATCGCGGCCACCGCGGGCCACTTCGATATGGAGGATGGTTTCGCCGTGACGGTGATCGACCTCCACCACGTAGATGCGTGCCACCTCGCCCAGCGCGCGATGCAACGTCTGCCGCAGCGCGAATACCTGGGCCGAGGCCACCGCCAGCCGGAGCCGGATCCAGTGACCCGCGCCGCTGCCCGCGTGCGGCCGCACCACGGCCTCGCCGCGTCGGGCGCCGACGGGACCGGCGGCAGGGGCGAGGGCCAGCGCGGCGTTCCCCGCGCCGCGCGGCGGCGCCGATCGTGCACGGGCCATCCGACGTCGGGGCACGGCTGCAAAGGCGAGGGCAAGGCTGGACGGTCTCATGAAGGTGGACCCGCGCGCGGCGGGTCGTCTGTGGAACATGTGAACATGCTAGGGACGCGCGCCTCAATTTGATGCAGCAAAGCGGGGCCCGGACATCAAAAGCGCGTCAACGACGCCGCCCCGCCCCGCCGTATGCCGGCGCCTCAGAACGTCCTGGTGACCGATGCGAACGCGGTGGCCTTGCCCATGTAGCGCCCATGCGCGTTGGTGTAGACGCCGCGCGCGGCATTGGTGTCGAGATAGGCCAGCGACACCGTCAGGCCGTGGCCGAAGTCCTTGGTCAGACCGGCCTTCCAGTCGGTGTACGAGGCCTCGCTGAAGTGCGCCACGCCCTGGTAGCCCACATGCGCGTTGAAGGTCAGGTCCCACACGTTGAGCGGGACATTGGCCGAGAGGTCGATGTAGTAGCTGTTCCTGCTGTCGGCAAAACCGAACAGGTTGGTCAGCGCATGCGAGTACTTGAGAAAGACCGGACCATAGCCCACGCCCGCATAGATCTCGGTGGTATATGGCCGCGTGAAGCCGGTGGGATAGTCGCCCGGATAGTAGTACTCGAGCACGCCCACGTCGTAGTTGATCTCCGCCCCCGCCACGTCGACGCGGTTGCGGAAGCCACCGTAGAAATCCATCTCGATCGGCGCCGACACCTGCGCGTTGCTGTCGGAGAGCCAGCTGATGTTCGAGTTCCAGTTGCCGAGGTAGAGCCCGCTCTCGTGCGAGTAGTCGAATCCGCCCTGGATGGCCGGGCGGCGATTGGTCTGCATCAGGCCGCGATAGCGGTACTCGGTGGCGAGCGTGAGGTTGGCGGTGAAGCTATGAGGCGACGCCGCGGACGCCGTTGCGTTTGCGTTCGCGTTTGCGCTGGCGGACGAAGGCGCGTCCGGCGCCTGCTGGGCCAGCACGGCGGCGCCGGGCGCGGCCAGCAGGACCGCGGCCGGCAGCAGCGCGCGTAGCGAGGGCAGGCAGGAGGGAAGACGGGACAGTACGGACGTCGTCGGACGTAAAGCGATCATGGCGGTTCTTGACTGGGTGGAGGATCGCACCCGGGCCCCCTGGGATGCGGGTGGCCCGGATGCGGCGTGCCCGCCACGATACGGAGCGGGGCATCAAATCGGTGTCAAGAAGCGGGGCTCGCGCATCAAATCTCGCCTTTCATGCGCGCTCAAAATAAGTGGCGCCCGACGGCACAAAAGCCGACCGCATGGTCACCATGCGCCAGGATATTCGGGTAAGCTGCACAAAACTTGGGGTATCCGGACGGGTTCCCCACGGGCGCAGACGTCCGCCCGGCCCAAATACAAAATGTGAGTAACGACGCCATCAAAAGGAGAAATTGACGATGCATATCGGCATCCCGCAGGAAACGCGGGCAGGCGAAACTCGCGTCGCCGCCACCCCCGAGACCGTCAAGAAGTATGTCGCCCAGGGCCATCAGGTCACGGTGCAGACGGGCGCGGGCGTACGGGCGAGCCAACCGGACTCGGCCTACGAGGCGGTCGGCGCGCGCATCGGCAGCGCTGCCGACGCGCTTGGCGCCGAGCTGGTGCTCAAGGTGCGCGCCCCGGACGACGCCGAGCGCGCCCAGATGAAGCCCGGCTCGATCCTGGTGGGCATGCTCAATCCTTTTGATGTCGAGAACAACGCGCGCATGGCCGCCGCCTCGATCACCGCTTTCGCGCTCGAGGCCGCCCCGCGAACCACGCGCGCGCAAAGCATGGACGTGCTGTCGTCGCAGGCCAATATCGCCGGCTACAAGGCCGTGCTGATCGCCGCGCACCACTACCAGCGCTTCATGCCCATGCTGATGACCGCGGCCGGCACGGTGAAAGCCGCGCGCGTGCTGATCCTCGGCGCCGGCGTGGCTGGCCTGCAGGCGATCGCCACGGCCAAGCGCCTGGGCGCCGTGATCGAGGCGTCGGACGTGCGCCCCGCGGTCAAGGAGCAGATCGAATCGCTCGGCGCCAAGTTCCTCGACGTGCCGTTCATCACCGACGAGGAGCGCGAGATCGCGCAAGGCGTGGGCGGCTATGCGCGCCCGATGCCGCCCGACTGGATGCGCCGCCAGGCCGAGCTCGTGCACGAGCGCGCGCGCCAGGCCGATATCGTCATCACCACCGCGCTGATCCCGGGCCGCAAGGCACCGGTCCTGCTGCAGGAAGACACGGTGCGCCAGATGAAGCCGGGCTCGGTGGTGGTGGACCTTGCCGCCGCGCAGGGCGGCAACTGTCCGCTGACCGTCGCCGACGAAGTGGTGGAGCGGCACGGCGTGATCTTCGTCGGCCATACCAACCTTGCCAGCATGGTGGCCGCCGATGCGTCGGCGCTCTACGCGCGCAACGTGCTCGACTTCCTCAAGCTGATCGTCGACAAGGACGCGCGCTACACGCTGAACCTCGAGGACGACATCGTGGCTGCGTGCCTGATGTGCCGCGACGGCCAGCTCATCAGGCAGGCCGCCTGACGCCGGGCGCGGTGTACCCGCTTGGTCCGCCTGGTCCGCCTGGTCCGCTTGGTCCGCTTGGTCCGCTTTGCCAGCTTTACCCACCGACGGCGCCGGCTTCGCACCGGCGCCGCACGTTTTATTCCTGAAGGACGTATTACCCATGCAACGCATCATGCTTCGCGCCAAGCTCCACCGTGTCACCGTGACACAGGCGGACCTGAACTACGAGGGCTCGTGCGGCATCGACGAGAACCTGCTCGAAGCCGCCGACATGAAGGAGTTCGAGAAGATCGAGCTCTACAACGTGAACAATGGCGAGCGCTTTTCCACGTACATCATCAAGGGCGTGCGCGGCAGCGGCGAGATCTCGCTCAACGGCGCCGCGGCGCGCCGCGCGCATCTGGGCGACCAGCTCATCATCTGCACCTACGCGCCGATGAGCGACGAGGAAATCCGCACGTACAAGCCGAAGATCATCCTGGTGGATGGCAATAACGGCATCAAGGAAATCAAACAGCTCTGACCTCCCGGGAGGAGGTACCATGCCCGTGCCGCGCGGC
Organism: Cupriavidus sp. H19C3; assembly: GCF_049393815.1. Taxonomy (NCBI): domain Bacteria; kingdom Pseudomonadati; phylum Pseudomonadota; class Betaproteobacteria; order Burkholderiales; family Burkholderiaceae; genus Cupriavidus; species Cupriavidus sp. H19C3. The sequence continues at coordinate 3,684,572 of NZ_CP184985.1, read as the reverse complement.
ACGGACATGGCGCAGGTTTGCAGGGAAGTCGACCCGGTTACCGGAATCACAGGATTCAAGCAACGGAGGAGAAGTCGATGGAGATGGTGAACCACACGGTGATCAACCTGATCATCTTCGTGCTGGCGATATACGTGGGCTACCACGTGGTGTGGACGGTCACACCGGCGCTGCACACCCCCCTGATGGCCGTGACCAATGCGATCTCGGCCATCATCATCGTCGGCGCGATGCTCGCGGCCGGCCTCACCGAAGGCGGCGTGGGCCGCGTGATGGGTACGCTCGCGGTGGCACTCGCGGCGGTCAATGTGTTCGGCGGCTTCCTCGTGACCCAGCGCATGCTGGAGATGTTCAAGAAGAAGGAACCGAAGGCCAGGACCGAGGCTGCGAAGGAGGCTGCGTAATGGCGCTCATCAGCATGAACCTCGTCACCCTGCTCTACCTGGTGGCCTCGATCTGCTTCATCCAGGCGCTCAAGGGCCTGTCGCACCCGGCCTCCGCGCGCAAGGGCAACGCGTTCGGCATGATCGGCATGGCCCTCGCCGTGGTGACCACGCTGGTCCTGATCGTCAAGCTCAAGAACGAATTTCTCGCGGCCGGCGTGGCGCAGGAATCGGTCGGTACCGGCATCGGCCTGATCCTTGCCGCGCTGGTGGTCGGCGGCGGCATCGGCGCCTATGTGGCGCGCAAGGTCGAGATGACCAAGATGCCGGAACTGGTGGCCGCGATGCACTCGCTGATCGGTCTTGCCGCCGTGTTCATCGCGGTGGCTGCGGTGGCGGAGCCGGACGCCTTCGGCATCTCGGCCCCGGGTTCGCACCTGATCCCGACCGGCAACCGCGTGGAACTGTTCATCGGCTGCTTCGTCGGGGCGATCACGTTCTCGGGTTCGGTCATCGCGTTCGGCAAGCTGGCCGGCCGCTACAAGTTCCGCCTGTTCCAGGGCGCGCCGGTGGTGTTTGCCGGCCAGCACTGGCTGAACCTGCTGCTGGCCATCGCGATGGTCGGCTTCGGCATCATCTTCTTCCTGACGCAGGCGTGGCTGCCGTTCCTGATCATGCTCGCGATCGCCTTCGTGCTCGGCGTGCTGATCATCATCCCGATCGGCGGCGCCGACATGCCGGTGGTGGTGTCGATGCTGAACTCGTACTCGGGCTGGGCCGCGGCCGGTATCGGCTTCTCGCTCAACAACCCGATGCTGATCATCGCGGGCTCGCTGGTGGGTTCGTCCGGTGCCATCCTCTCGTACATCATGTGCCGGGCGATGAACCGCTCGTTCTTCAACGTGATCCTGGGCGGCTTTGGCGGCGAGGCCGGCGGCGCCAGCGCGGGCACGCAGGCCCAGCGCAACGTCAAGTCGGGTTCGGCCGACGACGCCGCGTTCCTGATGGGCAATGCCGAGACCGTGATCATCGTGCCGGGCTACGGCCTGGCGGTCGCGCGCGCGCAGCATGCGCTCAAGGAGCTGACCGAGAAGCTGACCGACGCCGGGGTGACCGTGAAGTACGCGATCCATCCGGTGGCGGGCCGCATGCCCGGGCACATGAACGTGCTGCTGGCCGAGGCCGAGGTACCGTACGACCAGGTGTTCGAGATGGAGGACATCAACAGCGAATTCGGGCAGGCCGACGTGGTGCTGGTGCTGGGTGCCAACGACGTGGTCAACCCGGCCGCCAAGACCGATCCGAAATCGCCGATCGCCGGCATGCCGATCCTCGAGGCCTACAAGGCCAAGACCATTATCGTCAACAAGCGTTCGATGGCGGCCGGCTATGCTGGACTCGACAACGAACTGTTCTACATGGACAAGACGATGATGGTGTTCGGCGACGCCAAGAAGGTGGTCGAAGACATGGTCAAGGCCGTTGAATAACGGCAGATCGGGCGCCGAATAAAGTGCGGTGAATACCTGAAATCAAAGTTTTCGAAGTCATGCGGCCAGCGGACAACGCCGGCCGTTTGCTTTGCGGCGCGCGGCTTGCGCGGCCCCGTTGGCGCGCTATACTGGCCCCGAACCTTGGCGCCACGCGAGAGCCAAAGCGTGGCGACAGCCAGCCGGCGTGGCAGCCCATGTGGCACTGTGGCACTGTGCCACTGTCGCACTGTGGCACCTACGCGCCGCCGCCTTCGACGTATCCGCCCCGCACCCGAGACTCATTCACCGTCCGCTGCCGATCCGAACGCATCATGACTTTCAGCCCGCACGACAGAAGCCTGTCGGTCTTCCATCACCCCATCCTGACGGTGCTTGTGGATGACAGCAAGTCGTTCATCGATAGTCTGGCCTTCCAGATGGATGCGTCGCGCGCGGTGGTCAGCTTTACCGATCCGCGCGAGGCACTGACCTGGATCCGCCAGTCGTACGACACGCGCTACCCGGGCTTCCTGCCGGTCCGCGTGACGCACGACGACCTGACCTTCCTCAGCGAGCGGCGCACGGTGCAGCTCGACGTCGACCGCATTCACCGCCAGATTCACGACGTGCAGCGCTTTCTCCAGCCGGGCGTGATCGTGGTCGACTATTCGATGCCGCAGATGGACGGCCTCGAGTTCTGCCAGGCGTTGTCGGACCTGCCCTGCAAGACCATCCTGCTGACCGGCACCGCCGACGAGAGCATCGCGATCCAGGGTTTCAACAACGGGCTGATCGACCGCTACGTCAAGAAGCACGACCCCAACATGGTGGCGCGCCTCGATCAGGAGATCGACGCACTGCAGCAACAGTACTTCGCCACGCTGTCACGCACGCTGCGCGACCTGCTGACGCGCCATTCGTACTCGTTCCTGTCCGATCCGGTCATGGCGGAACGGGTGCGCCAGACCGCCGCGCGCTACAACTTCGTCGAGTACTACCTCTACCCGAATCCGGTCGGCATCCTGCTGCTGACGGCACAAGGCCACGCCACCCTGATGGTGATCGAGACCCGCGCCGGGCTGATGAACCAGGTGGAATCGGCGGAAGCTTACGAGGCGCCGGCCGCGTTGATCGAAGGCCTGCGCGAGGGCCGCATCGTGCCGTTCTTCTGGCCCGGCAACGGCATGTACACGCCGGCCTGCATCGACTGGGAGCAGTACTGCCTGCCGGCGGAGCGCTGCGAAGGCCGCGAGGAATATTTCTATGCCCTGTTCGACCTGCCGCGCCATCTGCTGCAGGAGCCGGTGGTCAGTCTGCAGAGCTTCCTGAGCGAGTTCGCCCGCAATCGCGAGGCGCTCACCCACCGCAAGGCCTGATCAGGCCGCCGGACCGGTGTCCGGCGCGGTGCCCGGGCTGGTGTCCGACGAACGGTCCGCGGCAGGCCGGTTGCCGCCACGCACCATGTCAAAGCGGAACAGCCGGCATTCGATATTGCCGTTGTAGAGCGGCGTGCGCCGCGATTCCTTGAGCCGCATGCGCCGGGGCATGGTCATGTCGCCCGTGAAGACCCACGCCTGCCAGCCCGCGAAATGCTGCTTGAGCGTGGTGGCAAACGCGCTCGCAAACTGGTTGGCGGCGGCCTCCTCGGCTTCGTCGCGCGGCGCGGCCTCGGCTGGCTGGCGCCGCTCGCCGCGCACGACGATACGCTCGCCGTAGGGCGGATTCATCAACAGCATGCCCGGCTCGGCCGACTCCGCCGTACCCGCCCCCGCCTCGGCACCCACGTCCGCAAACGATGGCGGCTGGACAAAGCGCGCATCGACCTGCTTGAGGCGCGCTTCGCCCGGCAGGCCCGCGCGCTGCCAGTTGGCCTGCGCCTTGGCCAGCATGTCCGTCGAAATATCGGAGCCTGCCACCCGCAGCGTATCGGGATTGGCCGCCTGGGCCAGTTCGCGCGCGCGCTGGGCGTCGCTGCGCAGCGTCTGCCAGGCCCGTGTGTCGGCGCCCTTGAGCCATTCGAACGCAAACGTGCGGCCCGCGCCCGGCGCCATGCCCAGCGCGACCTGGGCCGCCTCCACCAGGAAGGTGCCGCTGCCACACATCGGGTCGTAGAACGGCCGCGCGGTGTGCCCGGGCACCCAGCCCGCCAGCCGCAGGATGCCGGCGGCAAGGTTCTCCTTGAGCGGCGCCTCGCCCTTTTCCATGCGCCAGCCGCGCTTGAACAACGGCTCGCCGGTGGTATCGAGGTAGAGCGTGCAGTCGAACTCGGTCAGGTGCGCGTACACGCGCACATCGGGGCTGACCGTATCCACGCTCGGCCGCGCACCGAGCCGCTCGCGCATGGCGTCGCAGATACCGTCCTTGACGCGCAGCGCGGCAAAGTTGAGGCTGCGCAGCGGCGACTTGTGCGAGGTGACATCGATACGCAACGACTCGTCGGGCGAGAACCAGGTCTCCCAGCGCTGCGCGCGTGCCAGCGCGTAGACATCGTCCTCATGCCGGCAACCCTTCTGCGCCACGCGCAGCAGCACGCGGCTGGCAATGCGCGAATGGAGGTTGACCGCATAGGCGGCCGCCATGCCGCCCGAGAACGGCACGCCGCCCGGCATCTCGCCATGGACATTGAACGGCGCCGTGGCGACCACCACCGGCATCTGGGCGATCTCGCGCAGCTCTTCGGCAAGCGCGCTCTCGAGGCCGCGCGGGCAAGGGGCAAAGAAGGCTTCGGTCATGGCATCGGGCAACAATGAGACAACAAGGGGACAACAAAGGGGCAACAAGCGGACCACACAGGCGGCTACGGGCAAAGCCGCCGCCGCAAACAAAAACGTCCGCCGTGGCGGACGGGATACCGCGATACGATCGTGCCGGCCTCAGCGCGCCGCCAGCGCGCGGTCGACAAATTCAAGCCGGTCCTGGCCCCAGAACGACTCGCCATCCACCACGAACCACGGCGCGCCGAACACGCCCGCAGACATCGCGTCCTGCGTGTTCTGCGCATAGGCCGCCTGCACCGCCTGCGCCTCGCTGGCCTTGAGCAGGCTCGCGCCGTCAAAGCCGTTCTCGTCCGCGATCTGGGCCAGCGTGGCCGCGTCGGCGATATTGCGCTGCTCGGCCCACACGGCACGGCAGATGGCGCCGGTCAGCACCAGCGCGCGCGCCGTGCCGTGGGCCAGTTGCGCGGCAATGATCAGGCGCGCGGCGGCGTCGCCGGAGACCGGAAAGAAGGTCGGCTGCGGGTGGATCGGCACGCCCAGGTATTCGCCCCAGCGCACGATCTCCACCAGCCGGTACGCCTGCCGCTGCGGCGGGCGTTGCGCGAGCGGCAGACCGCCCGAAACCGAGAAGACCTTGCCGAGATCGCACGGCTTGAGGAGGACCTGCGCGTTGTGGCGCGCCGCGATCTCCACGAAGCGCGCATGCCCCAGATAGACGAACGGGGACTGGGGCGCCAGGAAATATTCGACCTGCTTGCTCATCTTTTCCTCAGAACGGTTTGACCACCACCAGGATCACGATTGCCAGCAGTACCAGTACCGGCATCTCGTTGAACCAGCGATAAAACGTGTGCGAGCGCGTATTACGGCCCGCTTCGAACTTGCGCAGCAATACGCCGCAGCCATGGTGATAGCCGATCAGCACCACCACCAGCGCGAGCTTCGCATGCATCCACCCCTGTCCCGGCCCGCGTCCGATGCCGTAGCCGAGAAACAGCCACAGGCCGAACACCACGGCCGGCACCGCCAGTATCGTCATGAAGCGGAACAGCTTGCGCGCCATCAGCAGCAGCCGCTGCGTGGCCGCCGTATCGGTCTCCATCGCCAGATTGACGAAGATGCGCGGCAGATAGAACAGCCCGGCGAACCACGAAACCACAAAGACGATATGCAGCGACTTGATCCAGAGCATGGCGGACGATTGTGATCGATTTATGTGTCGGAAGGCAGCGGCCGGATTCAGGTACGGATCTCGCCGTGCCCGAACACCACATACTTGAGCGAGGTCAGCCCTTCCAGCCCGACCGGCCCGCGCGCGTGGAGCTTGTCGTTGGAGATGCCGATCTCCGCGCCAAGGCCGTATTCGAAGCCGTCGGCAAAGCGCGTCGACGCATTGATCATCACGCTGGCCGAATCGACCTCGCGCAGGAAGCGCATGCCGGTGGAGTAGTTCTCGGTGATGATGGAATCGGTATGCGCCGAACCGTAGGTGTTGATATGGGCGATGGCCGCATCGAGGCCGTCGACCGTGCGGATCGCCAGCACCGGAGCCAGGTATTCCAGGCGCCAGTCCTCCTCGTTGGCATCGACGAGGCCGCGGAAGCCGGCCGCCTCCAGCGTGGCGCGCGTGTCGGCGCAGACGCGCAGCTCGACACCCTTCTCCTGGTAGATGCGGCACAGCGGCGGCAACACCTGCGCGGCGATGCCGCGGGCCACCAGCAGCGTTTCCATCGTATTGCACGGCGCGTAGCGCTGCGTCTTGGCGTTGTCGCACACGCGCACCGCCTTGTCGAGATCGGCGTCGTCGTCCACGTAGACGTGGCAGATCCCGTCCAGATGCTTGATCATCGGCACGCGCGCCTCTTCCATCAGTCGCGCGATCAGGCTCTTGCCGCCACGCGGCACGATCACGTCGACATACTGGGTCATCGTGATCAGGCGTCCCACGGCGGCGCGGTCGGTGGTCTCGATGACCTGCACGGCTTGCGCCGGCAGCCCCGCGTCGGCCAGCCCTTCGGCCACCAGTGCAGCCAGCGCGGTATTCGACTCGATCGCCTCCGAGCCGCCGCGCAGGATGGTCGCATTGCCCGACTTCAGGCACAGCGCCGCCGCGTCGATGGTCACGTTGGGGCGCGATTCGTAGATGATGCCGATCACGCCGAGCGGCACGCGCATCTGTCCGACCTGGATGCCGGTCGGGCGGAACTTCATGTTGGTGATCTCGCCGATCGGGTCGGGCAGCGCGGCAATCTGTTCGAGGCCGGCGGCCATGGTGGCGATGGCCTTGTCCGACAGCGTCAGGCGGTCGACGAAGGCGGCGTCCTGCCCGTTGGCGCGGGCACGCTCGACATCGCGCGCGTTGACGGCCTTGAGCCGGTCGGCGTCGCGGCGGATGGCGGCGGCAATGGTCAGCAGCGCGCGGTTCTTGTCGGCGGTGGAGGCACGCGCCATCGCGCGCGAAGCCGCGCGGGCCTGCTGGCCGACGCGGTCCATGTACTGGTTGAGGTCGAACTCGGTCATGATCGTGGCCGGGAAGCGTCCCGGCATGCTTGCTGTCTTGTGGGGCCGGTGGCGTTCGGTGCCGGTCCGGTGCCGGTTCGGTGCCGGTCCGGTGCCGGTCCGCCGCCGGTCAAAGCCGCCGATGGCCGATGCGGTTCGCTGCTGCGCACCACTAACGCGCGATCGTCAGCGCCAGCTGCTGCAGGCCATCCCAGGGCTCGGCGGGCAGTGGCATGCCGGACGGCCCCGGCAAATCGCCCAGGCCCTTGACCTGCCGGTCCAGCCGCGCGGCCAGGGCCAGCGCGGCCTCGAGCTGCGCCGTCGACAGCCGCTGCGCGGCCTGCGGCACCAGCCGCTCGCGCGGTCCCCAGACCCGCAACTCACGCATCAGCACCGGTGCCGGCTTGCCTTCGGCCAGCCCTTGCCGGACCTTGGATAATACGCGAATTTCCTCGGTCAGCGCCCACAGCACCAGTACCGTGGCCTCGCCCTCGCCGCGCAGTCCTGCCAGCATGCGCACGAGCCGCGGCACATCGCCGGCCAGCATCGCCTCGGACAGCTTGAATACATCGTAGCGGGCCACGTTGAGCACCGCGTCATGGACCTGGTCGAAACTCAGTGCACCGGGCGGATAGAGCAATCCGAGCTTCTGGATTTCCTGGTGCGCCGCCAGCAGATTGCCCTCCACCTTGTCGGCAATGAACTGCAGCGCGCGGCGGCCCGGCTCGCCCGCCTCCACCCGCTGCTGCTGCAGCGCCAGCCGCTCGCCCACCCACGCCGGCAGGCGCGTGCGGTCCACCGTATCGACCTTGATCGAGACGCCCGCACCTTCGAGCGCCTGGAACCAGGCCGACTTGGCGGTGGCAAAGTCGAGCCGCGGCAGCGTCACCAGCATCAGCACGTCGGGCGACGGCTGCGCCGCCACGGCACGCAGCGCCTCGCCGCCGTCCTTGCCGGGCTTGCCGGTGGGAATGCGAACCTCGACGATCTTGCGGTCGCCGAACAGCGACATCGACTGCTGCGCCTCGACCAGCTGGCTCCAGTGAAAGCCGCGCTCGGCCACCAGCACGTCGCGCTCGGTAAAGCCGGCCTCGCGCGCGGCGCGGCGCAGCCGGTCCACGGCCTCCAGCACCAGCAGGTGCTCGTCGCCGTGCACCACATAGAGCGGCGCCAGGCCCTTGGCCTGGGCCTGCTTCAGGTGTGCGTCGAGGCCATCGAGCCGCAGCTGCATGGCGTGCGTCAGACCGCCTTGACCGCGGACAGGCGACGCATCAGCTGCTGCACGATATCGCGCTGCATGTCGCGATAGAGCTGCTGTTCCTCGTAGTCCTTGGCCAGCGTGGCGGACTCGTTGTACGTGATATCGCGCGTCAGGACCATGGTCGACGGCGGAATCAGTTCCTTGCCCGCGGCATTGCGCAGGCGGAAGGTAAAGCGCTGGGTCAGGCGGTATTCGCGCACCACGCCCTCGGTCGTGATCGACAGGATCGAACGGCCACGGGTGTCGCCGAGTACGTCGAGCAGCGCGTCGGCCTGTTTCGGGTCCTCGACCACCACCGTATCGGAGCCGCCGCGCACCGTACGGCGCAGGTCGGCCCCCATCAGCGAGTTGGCCGGCATGCCGATATAGAGTTTCTTGAACGCGAAGTCGGCGGTGCCGCGCATGTGAAAGCCGCAGCCCGCCAGCAGGCCGGCGGCCAGCATCGTGGCAAGTACCGTGCGGCGGCGCAGGTTCGGTCGGGTCATGGCTGCTGGGGTCCTCTGCTATACGGGCTAGACGGGCGATACAGTGGGTGTGCCAGGGTTACACCACGACGTTGACGAGGCGTCCGGGCACCACCACGATCTTCTTGGGCGTGGCCCCGGCGGCAAACTTCGCCACCGTCTCGCTGGCGGCGGCCATCGCCTCGATTGCAGCGCGGTCGGCATCGGCCGGCACGGTCAGGCTGCCGCGCACCTTGCCGTTCACCTGCAGCACCAGTTCGATCTCGCTGCGCACGAGCGCGGCGTCGTCGACCTGCGGCCACGGCGCGTCGAGCAGTTCGCCCGCTTCGGCGGCATAGCCGAGCGCCTGCCACAGGCCGTGCGCGATATGCGGCACCACCGGATACAGCACGCGCAGCAGGATGCCGAAGCCCTCGCGGCGCGCGGCCGGCGACGCGCCCTTGGCGTCTTCCAGCGCGTTCAGCATCTTCATGGTGGCGGACACCACGGTGTTGTACTGGATGCGCTGGTAATCGTAGTTGGCCTGCTTGAGCACGCCATGCAGCTCGCGGCGCAGCGCGGCATCGTCGGCCACCGGCGCGGTGCCGGCGCCGTCGCGGATGGCGTCGGCGTTGGCATGGCCATAGGCCCACACGCGGCGCAGGAAGCGCGACGCGCCCTCCACGCCCGAACCGCTCCACTCGAGCTGCTGCTCGGGCGGCGCGGCAAACATCACGAACAGGCGCGCGGTATCGGCACCGTACTGGTCGATCAGCGCCTGCGGGTCGATGCCATTGTTCTTGGACTTCGACATCTTCTCGACGCCGCCGATCACCACCGGCTGGCCATCGGCCTTGAGCGTCGCGCCCACCGGGCGGCCGCGCTCGTCGGTTTTCACATCGACCTCGGCCGGGTTGTACCACGTCTTCTTGCCGCTGGCGTCCTCGCGATAGTACGTCTCGTTGAGCACCATGCCCTGCGTGAGCAGGTTGGTGAACGGCTCGTCGAATTTGACCAGGCCCAGGTCGCGCATGACCTTGGTCCAGAAGCGCGCATACAGCAGGTGCAGGATCGCGTGTTCGATGCCGCCGATGTACTGGTCCATCGGCATCCAGTAATCGTTGCGCGCGTCGACCATGCTGGCGGCGTCCGGGCACGTATAGCGCATGTAGTACCAGCACGAGTCGATGAACGTATCCATCGTGTCGGTCTCGCGGCGCGCGGGCTTGCCGCACGACGGGCACGTGCAGTTCAGGAAGCGCGGGTCCTTGGCCAGCGGGTTGCCGCTGCCGTCCGGCACCAGGTCCTCGGGCAGCACCACGGGCAGGTCCTGCTCGGGCACCGGCACCACGCCGCAGCTGTCGCAATGGATCAGCGGGATCGGCGTGCCCCAGTAGCGCTGACGCGAAATCCCCCAGTCGCGCAGGCGCCAGGTGGTCTTCTTCTCGCCCAGGCCAAGCGCGCCGATATCGGCGGCAATCGCCTCCACCGCGGCCTGGTAGCCCAGTCCGTCGTACTTGCCGCTATGGATGCAGACGCCGTGTTCCTTGTCGGCATACCACTCCTGCCAGGCATCGGTGTCGTACGGCTGGCCCTTGACGTCCACCACCTGGCGGATCGGCAGGCCGTACTTGCGCGCGAACGCGAAGTCGCGCTCGTCGTGCGCGGGCACGCCCATCACGGCGCCGTCGCCATAGGTCATCAGCACGTAGTTGCCGACCCACACCTCGACCTCGTCGCCGGTCAGCGGATGCGTGACCTTGAGCCCCGTCGGCATGCCCTTCTTCTCCATGGTCGCCATGTCGGCTTCCATGACCGAGCCCTGCTTGCATTCCTCGATGAACGCCGCCAGCGCCGGGTTCGACGCGGCCGCATGCGTGGCCAGCGGGTGCTCGGCCGCTACCGCGCAGAACGTCACGCCCATGATGGTGTCGGCACGCGTGGTGAACACATACAGCTTGCCGTCCTGGATCGGCTGGCCGTCGGCACCGGCAATCTTGTGCGGGAAGGCAAAGCGCACGCCCACACTCTTGCCGATCCAGTTCTGCTGCATCACCTTGACGCGCTCGGGCCAGCCGAGGCCGTCGAGGTCGCCCAGCAGCTCCTCCGCGTAATCGGTGATGCGCAGGTAGTACATCGGGATTTCGCGCTTCTCGACGATCGCACCCGAGCGCCAGCCGCGGCCGTCGATGACCTGCTCGTTGGCCAGCACGGTCTGGTCCACCGGGTCCCAGTTCACGGTGCCGGTCTTGCGATAGGCGATGCCGCGCTCCAGCATCTTGAGGAACAGCCACTGGTTCCAGCGATAGTAGTCGGGGCTGCAGGTCGCGACCTCGCGCGACCAGTCGATCGCCAGGCCCATCGACTGCATCTGCTTCTTCATGTAAGCGATGTTGTCGTAGGTCCATGCGGCGGGCGCCACGCCATTGTTGATGGCCGCATTCTCGGCCGGCATGCCGAACGCGTCCCAACCCATCGGCATCAGCACGTTATGACCGTTCATGCGCAGGTAGCGCGCCATCACGTCGTTGATGGTGTAGTTGCGCACGTGTCCCATATGCAGCTTGCCCGACGGATACGGCAGCATCGAGCAGGCGTAGAACTTGGCCTTCTCCTTGCCGTCGGGTCCGGCCGCATGCTCCGATACCCGATAGGCATCGGTGGCTTGCCAGTGCTGCTGGGCGGCTTGTTCAACGGCGGACGGAAGGTATTTGTCTTGCATGATCAGGACAGCGATTCAGGACAGCGATTCAGAGGACGGCGATTCGGGATGGCAGCTTCAGGACCGCGGGTTCAGGGCCGCGGCCGGTCGGCAGCCCGGCGCGCGCCAACACCAGAGCGTGCGCGCCGGCCACCGCCACGATGGGTGAAGCCAAAGCAACGATTATACGGTTCCGGACGGCTTACTTGAGGCCCAGCACGTCCTGCATGTCGTACAGGCCGTTCGGCTTGCCGGCCAGGAAGCGCGCCGCGCGCACGGCGCCGTCGGCGTAGGACCGGCGGCTCGACGACTTGTGGCTGATCTCGATGCGTTCGCCGATGCCCGCGAACATGACGGTGTGATCGCCGACGATATCGCCGCCGCGCACCGTGGCAAAGCCGATCGACTGCGGATCGCGCTCGCCGGTATGGCCCTCGCGTGCATAGACCGCGCACTGGTCCAGGTCGCGCCCCAGTGCCTTGGCCACCACCTCGCCCATGGTCAGCGCGGTGCCGGACGGCGCATCGACCTTGTGGCGATGGTGCGCCTCGATGATCTCGACGTCATAGCCCGTCGACAGCAGCTTGGCCGCCACTTCCAGCAGCTTGAACGTCGCGTTCACGCCCACGCTCATGTTGGACGCGAAGACGATGCCGACATCCTGCGCCGCCTCGGTGAGCGCGGCCTTGCCGGCGGCGTCGAAGCCCGTGGTGCCGATCACCATCTTCACGCCCATGCGGCGCGCCACGGCCAGGTGGGCCAGCGTGCCCGCCGGACGGGTGAAGTCGATCAGGCAATCCACACCGCTCAGGCCCGCCTCCAGATCCGCGGTGATCGTCACGCCGGTCTGCCGGCCGAGGAACAGCCCCGCGTCCTGGCCCAGTGCCATCGCGCCCGGCACGTCGAGCGCGCCCGCCAGCGTGACGCCGTCGGTATCGAGGATGTATTCGATCAGCATGCGGCCCATGCGGCCGGAAGCGCCTGCGATGGCGATGTTCATGTCGGTATCAGTCGTGGTGGAAGGTAACGGGGCCGATCCGCAACGGGCCGGCCCGGAAGCGGGAATCAGATCGTGCGAAGCGGGTGGCGCGGATTGGCCGGCGTGGATCCGTCGGCGCGCGCAGGTCCGCGCAGGTCAATTGACCGGTTTGACCGTCGGGGCGGGCGCCTCGGCAGCGGGGGCCTCCGGCGTCTGCGGCGCGGCGGCAGCCGGGGCGGCGGGGGTGGCCGCCGGCGCCGAGGCATCCGCGGCCGGCGCGGGGGCGGACGTGGCGGACGTCGCCGCGGTCGGGGTCGGGGACGCCGAGGCCTGCTGGGTGGCGGTCGCAGCGCTGGCCGGCGCGGCGGCGGGCGCGCTGGCGGGCGCGCTGGCTGCCGCCGGCTGCGTCTTCGGCACATCGTCGTTGGTGCCGGTCAGGATCTTGGTCGCGGTCTGGTTCTTCTGCACCGCCTTGAAACCGTCGATTTCGGCGATCAGCTCATACTCGGACGGCAGTTCGTCGCCGCCAAACCTGGCCAGCTTGTCGCCGTCAAAGAATACGGTAAAGCGGCGTTGCTGCACCACCGGCGTGCTGCCGCGGCGGAACGAGAACACATAATCCCAGCGATTGGCGTGGAACACGTCGGTCAGCAGCGGCGTGCCGAGCAGGAAGCGCACCTGGTCGCGCGTCATGCCTTCCCGCAATTGCGAGGCGGCTTCACGCGAGACGAAGTTGCCTTGCACGATATTGATACGGTACGGCGTGATGGCGTTGGCCACCTTGCGCGAGGTGCTGTCGTAAGCCGAGCAGGCGCCGGCCAGCAGTGCGGCTGCCAGCAGGGAAGTCACCAGCGCCGGGCGCATGGCGGTCGAACGGTTTGAACGCATGTCTCTCGCTTCAAAAAAGGAGGGGTAGGCATTGTCCGGAGTCCGCGCCGAGTGGTCCAGCCGAGGTTTCCCCGGGCGGCCGATAGACGGCCTGGGGGCGCGGCGGAAGCGGCGGGTTCGGCACGGTACGCGGCTACGGGATCCCGCAGGGGCCTGCCGGGGCCGGCCGGGTACCAAGGCGACTTTTGTCGCCAAAACCCTTATGATTCAGCTATCCAGACATTGTACTCTAGGGAGTCACGCCCATGCCGAGTCCGGCGGACCTCAAAAATATCGGCCTCAAGGCGACCGTCCCCCGCCTGAAGATCCTCGAGATCTTCCAGACCAGCGAGCAGCGCCACCTGAGCGCGGAAGACGTCTACCGTATCCTGCTCAACGAGCATATGGATATCGGTCTTGCCACGGTCTATCGCGTGCTGACCCAGTTCGAACAGGCCGGCCTGCTGTCGCGCAACAACTTCGAATCGGGCAAGGCCATCTTCGAGCTCAACGAGGGCAAGCACCACGATCACCTGGTGTGCCTCGATTGCGGCCGCGTCGAGGAGTTCTTCGATTCCGAGATCGAGCATCGCCAGCAGAGCATCGCGCGCGAGCGCGGCTTTGCGCTGCAGGAACACGCGTTGTCGCTCTATGGCAACTGCACCAAGCACGAGTGTCCCCACAAACCCAAACGATAAGCGCTGCCCCCGGCCACAGCCGGGCGGCCCCGCCATAAAAAAACCGGCGCCATGGCGCCGGTTTTTTCATGGCCGAGAACGTAGGTCCCGCGTCGGCCCTTGTCGCTTCCGTGCGAAGCCGCCCCGCTCAGGGTTCCTCGACGATGTCCTGCTCGATCATCGCCCGCTGCGCGCGCGAAACCTGCGGTAGCCCGACGAACTCCCCCACGACCTGACGGAACAGGCCGCGCGCCCATACCAGCATCGGATGGGTATTGCGGCTGCGGTGCCAGAACATGTTGAGGCCCAGCATCGTATTGAGCTCGCCCGGCAGCGGAAACGCCTTGAGGCCATAGGTTTCGCACGCCATGTCCTTGGTCAGCGCGTTGACCGTGAAGATCATGTCGGTCTGCGCCGCCAGCTCGGCCTGCGCGCGCCACGAATGCACGGTCAGGGTGGCGTTGCGCTTGAGGCCGCGCTGCTGCAGCGCGTAGTCGAGCGGAATCAGCGCCGGCGCCGGCCGGCCTGCGCCGCCGGAGTGGGCCATGAAGATATGGCTGCAATCGAGATACTGTTCGAGCGTGCATTCCGCCTGCAGCACCGGGTGGCTCTTGCGCGCGCACACCCACAGGTTCAACGACGTCACCATCTCCTCGACGATCTCGGGATGGCGGGTCGGGAACGGCGAGAACGCGAGGTCCAGCTCGTTGGCGCGCATCGATGCCACATCCGCTTCCCACGAATGGGACTCGAGCAGGCGGATATGCAGGTCGGGCGCGAGCTGCTTGATGCGAAGCACGAAACGGTTGAACACCGTATCGCCGAGCTCCGCGGCAAAACCGATATTGAGCGTGCCGGTGGCGACGGCCGGATCGAAATTGTCGGCGTCGCCCTCATTAATGGACGACCACAGGTCCAGCATGTCGCGGATCTTCGGCCCCAGTTCGAGCGCGCGCGGCGTCGGCGTCAGGCCATGCGGCACACGGATAAAGAGCGGATCGTCGAAGATCTCGCGCAGGCGGCCCAGCGAGTGCGAGACCGCGGGCGCCGTCATGTGCATCTTTTCCGCCACGTATGTGGCGTTTCGCTTGCTTAGCAGCTCGGTGAAAATCACGAGCAGCTTGGTATCCACGTTCACCATGATCAGGCCCGGTCAGTTTTTTACGTGCTTCGTCGATGGCCCCACCACTTGCACTGGCTGCACATCAGATGTCAACAGATTCTTCTAGTGTAAGAGGAAAAAACTACCTCGGAAAGCAAATTCAGCATTTCTTGCACTCTGTCTGGGCGCATTTTGATCTGAATTAGACTTTATCGCGACAGATAATGTCCGAGACCTGCTTTATGACGCGGTTTTTGTCTGGTGGCTATAGTAAACGCCCTGCTTTAGAGGGGCGACCCGGCCCCGAACTTTCCGACCGTCATGACTACTTTTCGCGCTCCCGTCGAACTGGAAAAAGCTTACCGCCTTTTGAACCACGGTCCGACCGTTCTGGTCAGCGCCGCCCACGGTGGCCGGCGCAACATCATGGCGGCGGCGTGGGCCATGCCGCTCGATTTCGCACCGCCCAAGGTGGCGGTGGTGCTCGACAAATCGACCTGGACGCGCCAGCTGCTCGAAGCCAGCGGCGAGTTCGCGCTGCACGTCCCCACCGTCAGCCAGGTCGACCTGACCCAGGCGCTGGGGTCGAGCTCGGGGCTCGCGCTCACGGAGCAGCAGGGAATCGACAAGTTCGCCGCCTATGGCTTGCAGACGTTTGCCGGGCAGGTGGTCGGCGCGCCGTTGCTGGAAGGCTGTGCCGCATGGCTCGAATGCCGCTTGCTGCCGGAGGCCGGCATTCAGCAATCGTATGATCTGTTTCTTGGGGAGGTGGTCGCCGCACACGCGGATACGCGGGTGTTCAGCGCAGGCCGCTGGCACTTCGAGGGCCAGGACGCACTACGGACGATTCATCATGTGGCCGGGGGCCACTTTCTGGTCGATGGCGACGCCATCGACGCCAGGCCGCTGACACCTGATGGCACCGATGGCACCGATGGCGCCTGAGCAGGCGGCAGAGATGGCGGCAGAGATGGCAGAGACGGCAGGAGACGGCAGGAAACGACGGGGGACGCTCAGTGAAAAGCGCCCCGCCCCAGCGCCTGGCACCGGGGCGGACACAGCAAGATAGCGGAAGCGCTTACTTCTTGGCTACCACGCGGGCCATCTCGAGCACCTTGTTCGAGTAGCCCCATTCGTTGTCGTACCAGCTCACGACCTTGATAAAGGTCGAGTCCAGCGCGATACCAGCTTCGGCGTCGAAAATCGAGGTGCGTGCATCACCGCGGAAATCGGTGGCCACCACCTTGTCCTCGGTATAGCCCAGGATGCCCTTGAGCGCGCCCTGGCTCTGCGACTTCATCTCGGCGCAGATTTCCTCGTAGGTGGCGGGCTTGTCGAGCTCGACGGTCAGGTCGACCACCGACACGTCGGAGGTCGGCACGCGGAACGACATGCCGGTCAGCTTCTTGTTCAGCACCGGGATCACCTTGCCCACGGCCTTGGCGGCGCCGGTCGAGGACGGGATGATGTTTTCCAGGATGCCGCGGCCACCGCGCCAGTCCTTGTTGGACGGGCCGTCGACGGTCTTCTGCGTTGCCGTGGTGGCATGCACGGTGGTCATCAGGCCACGCTTGATGCCCCACTTGTCGTTGAGCACCTTGGCGATCGGTGCCAGGCAGTTGGTGGTGCAGCTGGCGTTCGAGACGATCGCTTCGCCGGCATACGTGTCGTGGTTCACGCCGTACACGAACATCGGGGTGTCGTCCTTCGACGGCGCCGACATGATCACCTTCCGGGCGCCCGCGTCGATGTGCTTCTGCGCGCCTTCCTTGGTCAGGAAGATGCCGGTCGACTCGACCACCACGTCCACGCCCAGCTCGCCCCACTTCAGTTCGGCGGGATCCTTGACCGCGGTCAGGCGGATCTTCTTGCCGTTGACGACCAGCGTATTGCCATCCACCGAGACTTCACCGTCGAAGCGGCCGTGCACCGAGTCGTACTTCAGCATGTAGGCCAGGTAGTCCGGCTCCAGCAGGTCGTTGATGCCGACGACTTCGACGTCCTTGAAATTGGCGACGGCGGCGCGGAACACCATGCGTCCGATACGGCCGAAGCCGTTGATGCCGATCTTGATGGTCATGTCTATCTCCTAGTGACTCGTTGAAACCGGGGCCGCCGGCGGCCGGCGCGTCGCACCGGCTGCCGGGCGGGAGAATTACTGGGCCAGCGTGGCACGCACCGTGTTGGCGACGTTGTCCACGGTAAAACCAAAATGCTTGAACAGCACGCCGGCGGGGGCCGACTCGCCGAACGTGTCGATGCCGACCACGGCCTGGACCTGGTACTTCCACCAGAAGTCCGTCACGCCCGCCTCGACCGCGACGCGCGGCACGCCGGCCGGCAGCACGCTCGCCTTGTAGGCGGCGTCCTGCTTGTCGAACACCGTCGTGGCGGGGACCGATACCACGCGCACGTGGAGGCCGTCGGCGGCCAGCTGCTCGGCCGCGCCGACCGCCAGGCCGACTTCCGAGCCGGTGGCCAGGATCACGGCGTCGGGACGCCTGGTACGCGGGTTGGTGCCATCGCGCAGCACGTAGCCGCCGCGCGCGATACTGGCGCGCGTGGCGTCGTCGCGGCGCTGGAACGGCAGGTTCTGGCGGCTGAAAATCAGGCAGCTCGGGCCGTCCTCGCGGCGGATCGCCTCGGCCCAGGCCACGGCGGTCTCGGTGGTGTCGGCGGTACGCCAGACATCCATGTTGGGGATCAGGCGCAGGCTGGCGACATGCTCGATCGACTGGTGCGTCGGGCCGTCCTCGCCGAGGCCGATCGAGTCGTGGGTGAACACGAACAGCGAGCGGATCTTCATCAGCGCCGCCATGCGCAGCGCATTGCGGCTGTAGTCCGAGAACGTCAGGAAGGTGGCACCGTACGGAATGTAGCCGCCATGGAGCGCGATGCCGTTCATGATCGCGCTCATGCCGAACTCGCGCACACCGTAGTTGATGTGGTTGCCCCACGCGTCGCCGCGCACCGCCTTGCTGCCCGACCAGTTGGTCAGGTTCGAGCCGGTCAGGTCGGCCGAGCCGCCGAGGAACTCCGGCAGCACCGGGCCGAAGGCCTCGATCGTGTTCTGGCTGGCCTTGCGCGTGGCGATGGTCTCGGCCTTTTCCTCGCACTTGGCGATAAAGGCATTCACGCATGCGTCGAAGCTGTCGGGCAGCTCCCCGCGCATGCGGCGGCGGAATTCGCCGGCTTCGTACGGGTGGACTTCGGCGTAGGCGTCGAACAGTGCGTTCCAGGCCTTCTCGAGCGCGCCGCCGTTGGCCTTGGCATCCCATGCCGCGTAGACCTCTTCCGGCAGTTCGAACGGGGCGTGGGTCCAGCCCAGCGCCTCGCGCGTGGCGAGGATTTCCTGGCCGCCCAGCGGCGCGCCGTGGACGTCGTGGCCGCCGGCCTTGTTGGGCGCGCCCTTGCCGATGACCGTGCGGCAGCAGATCAGGGTCGGCTTGTCGCTGGCTTTGGCGCGTGCGATGGCGGCGTCGACCGCGTTGGCGTCATGGCCGTCGACCGCGCGGATCACGTTCCAGCCGTAGGCTTCGAACCGCTTGGGCGTGTCGTCGGCAAACCAGTGCACCACGTCGCCGTCGATCGAGATGCCATTGTCGTCCCACAGCGCGATCAGCTTGTTGAGCTTCAGCGTGCCGGCCAGCGAGCAGGCCTCGTGGCTGATGCCTTCCATCAGGCAGCCGTCGCCCATGAAGACGAAGGTATGGTGATTGACAATGTCGAAGCCGGGGCGGTTGAATTCCTCGCCCAGCAGGCGTTCGGCCAGTGCCATGCCTACCGCGTTGGTGATGCCCTGGCCCAGCGGGCCGGTGGTGGTTTCCACGCCCGGGGTAATGCCGTATTCGGGGTGGCCGGCGGTCTTGCTGTGGAGCTGGCGGAAGTTCTTGAGCTCGCCGATCGGGAGGTCGTAGCCGGTCAGGTGCAGCAGCGCGTAGAGCAGCATCGAGCCGTGGCCGTTGGACAGCACGAAGCGGTCGCGGTCGGCCCAGTGCGGATTCGCCGGGTTATGCTTGAGGTGGCGGCTCCACAACGCGACGGCGATATCCGCCATGCCCATCGGCATGCCTGGGTGGCCGGAATTGGCCTGCTGGACGGCATCCATGGCGAGCACGCGGATCGCGTTGGCCATCAGCGATGCAGGCTGGGAAGCATATGGACTTGTGGCGGGATGGGCGAGGGCAGACATGCGGCGAGAACCTGACGGCGGGAAAACCGCAATTTTAGCAGAAGGAGGCGGTATTCCTGACCGCGCCGAGGCGAACCGGCGCGGCACACAGACATGGACCGAATGGCTGGTGCCCGGGATCGGCACCACGCTCGGCGACATTGCGCTGGTGGCGGCCGCCTGCTCGCCCCACCAGCAGGTGGAAATCGGCGAGAACGCGCAATTTGGGCGCATTTTTCGCCTCGATGGCCGCATCATGAGCACGGAAGCCGACGCCTTCATCCAGCACGAGCTGATGGTGCACCCGCTCGCGGCGGCCCATGGCGCGCCGCGCAGCGCGCTCGTGGTGGGCGGCGGCGACGGTGGCTCCGCGTTCGAGCTGCTGCGCATCCCCACCATGCGCGAGGTCGTGGTGGCCGAGCTCGATGCCGAGGTGGTGCGCCTGGCGCGCGAATGGCTGCGCGGCATCCATTGCGGCGCCCTCGACGAGCCCGGCGATGCGCGGCTGCACCTTGCCATCGGCGACGCGCTCGGCTTCATGGAAGCCTGCGCCCGCTCCGGACGGCAGTTCGACCTGATCGTGTTCGATCTCACCGACGCCGACGATGGCAGCCCCGCGGCCGCCCTCTTCTCCGCGCACGGGCTGCAGATTGCGCGCCGCTGCCTGGCGCCGGGCGGAGCCCTCTCGCTGCATCTCGGCCCCCCGCTGCACCGGCCGCACACGGCGCGCCTGCTGCTCGGCCGCCTGCGCCGGCAGTTTGCCCACGTGAGTCCGCTAACCGTGTTCGTGCCGGCCTATGGCGCGCTCTGGGGCATCGCGCTCGCGAGCGACATGCTCGATATCGCCGCCTGCCCGGCCGCGCTGATCGCGGCACGCCTCGAGCAGTGGCGGCTTGCGGGCGCGCTGCGCTGCTATCACGCCGCGCTGCACCCCTCGCTGTTCGTGCAGCCTCGGCATATCGAGGCGATTTTCGACAGCACCGGCGCTGCCGCTTAAACTGACACGCTTGCCGGGCAGCGCACTGCCGGCAGCCGCCCGACAGCTTCACCACGGATTCACCACAGATTCACCACAGATTCACCACAGACTCGCCACAGACTCGCCACAGACGCGCGGCCGGTTCGCGACAATTCGCAACAGGTTCGCGACCGACCCGCATGCGGAGAACGACATGAGCAGACCGCCCAACACTCCCTGGCTCACCCCCTACCTGACGGTCGCCAGCGGACGTGCCGCGCTGGACTTCTATAGCCGCGCATTCGGCTTCACCGCCGGCCATGTGGTCGACGAGAACGGCGTGCCCACCCACGCCGAGATGCACTACCAGGGCCAACTGGTGGTGATGTTCGCGCCCGAGGGCGCGTGGGGCAGCACGGCGCGCACGCCGCGCTCGCTCGGCGTGGAAGCGCCGCAGACCTTCTATGTATATTGCGACGACGTCGACGCCATGTATGCGCGCGCGCTCGGCGCCGGCGCGACCAGCCTGATGCCGCCCGCCGACCAGTTCTGGGGCGACCGGTATTGCATGGTGCAGGATCCCGACGGTTACCGTTGGGGCTTCGGCAAATCTCTCGACAAACCCACCGCTCCCTGATGCCCCCGCGTTTCTACGTCGAAGCGGCCCTCGCCGCCGACGCCATTCTGGAATTGCCCGACACCGTGGTACGCCATGCGCAGGTCCTGCGCCTGGGTCCCGGCGATGCCATCACGCTGTTCGACGGCCGTGGCGGCAGCCATGCCGCCACGCTGGTCGAACTCGGCAAGCGCCATGCGCTGGCGCAGATCGGCGCGCACGATGCCAGCGAGGCCGAACCGCCGTTCCGGGTCACCCTCGCGCAGGGCCTGGCCGGGGGCGACAAGATGGACTGGCTGGTCGAGAAGGCAGTGGAGCTTGGCGTGGCGGCCATCCAGCCGCTGCAGGCACAGCGCTCGGTGGTGCGCCTGTCCGGCGAGCGCGCGGCCAGGCGCGAGGCGCACTGGCAGGCGCTGATCGCGGCCGCGTGCGAGCAGTGCGGGCGCAACCGCTTGCCGGCGCTGGCGCCGGTGGCTACCTTGGAAACGTGGCTGGCCAGCGCGCCGACTGCCGGCGCCGGGCTGCTGGTATCGCCGCGCGCCACGGTGTCGTTGCCGGCGCTGGCGGCGGCGCGGCGCGACGCCTGGCTCGACACCGGCATCACGCTGCTGATCGGACCCGAGGGCGGCCTCGCGCCCGACGAGGAAGATGCCGCGCTGCGGGCCGGCTTTACCGCGGTGTCACTCGGCCCGCGCATCCTTCGTACCGAAACCGCCGGGCTGGCATGCCTGGCGACCTTGAACGCCGTACTCGGCGGATTCTGACAGCCTTACCCCTTTTTGAAGGAGCGACCATGGGACTACTGGATAGCATGCTGGGCGGTGTGCTCGGCCAACTCGGCGGCCAGCAGCAGGATGGGCAGGCCGCGGCCGGCGGCCTCAATCCCAAGCTCATGATGGCGCTGGGACTGCTGGCGATGCTTGCCATGCGCAACAAGGGTGGCCACGGTGCGCCAGCAACCGGTGCCGATGATGCGGGCGCGCCCGACAGCGCAGGCGGCCTGGGTGGCCTGGGTGGCCTGGGTGGCCTGGGTGGCGTACTGGGCGGGATGCTCGGCGGCGGCAGCGCACCGGCGCCGGGCGGGCTCGATCTGGGTTCGCTGCTGGGCGGGCTGCTCGGTGGCCAGGGCGAGGCGGCGGGCAGCGCGCAGGCCATGGGTGCCGCCGCGGGCGGGATTGGCGCCTTGCGCGAGGTGCTGGCTCAGGCGGGCCTGGGGCAGCAGGTGGACTCGTGGATCGGCACCGGTGCCAACGAGCCGGTCAGCCCCGCGCAACTGTCCACCGCGCTGGGCGGCAGCGGCGCCCTCGACTCGCTCGCCGAGACCACCGGGATGACGCACGAGGACGTGGCCGCAAGCCTCAGCGAAGGACTGCCCGAGTTGATCGACCGGCTTACGCCCCAGGGGCGGGTACCGGGCGCGGAGTAAGCCAGCGCCGTCGCGTGGCGCTCAACATGACGCTGAAAACAGCGACGCCCGCTGGATGCGGGCGTCGCTGTTTGTGGCCTGGTGCCGCGGTGATTTCACTGCGGGGTCAAACTCATGAAGTCAAACTCGTGGGGTCGACCGCATGAGGGCAAACTCGTGAGGTCAACTCATGCAAACGAGTAGAACACGCGGAACTGGACCTTGCGCTCGGCCCAGAACTCGGCCGCATCGCGGAATACATCGAGCAGGACCTCGCGCGCTTCCTTGTCGAACTTCTGCGCGATCGGCAGGCCTTCCAGCACGATCACGAAACCCGGCTGCGGGCCGGCCTTGTGAATCATGTCGGTCAGGCAATCGGACAGTGCGTCGAAGTTCTTGCCGAAGTGCTTCGGGAACAGGAACTCGGTGGCGATGGTATCCAGGATTTCCGCCTTGCTCTGGCAATGCGCGCAGTTTGCATACAGAAAATGCTGGTCGAGCGCGGCGGCCGCCTGGGCCAGTTCACGGACGCGGAACGCGCGGATCGACTGGACGATGTTCGGGCGCACCGTCTTGAACAGGTTCATGGCTCCCTCGTTGGTGCCGTCTTCGGACCCGGGCACCACGATCGGCGCACATGCGGGCGGTAGTCTGTGCGTGAGCTCTTGGCGCGGCATCATCAGCACATTGTCGTAAAGGTTCTGGGCCTGATGGTGTGCCCGGTGCCAGCCATCTCCGGCGCCGCGCTCCTCGCGGGCGGCAAGGGCGTCGCCCAGTCCGAAAATGTCAGTCGTCATTTGGTTATCCGTTTGAAGCTGTTGTAGTGGTCTTCCGTGTAGTAGCAGTCGTTGGCGGCGCGTTGATCACCACCGCATACGATCCGCCTTGCTCCCCGATTCCGGCTATTTGTTTTTACGGTGTATTCGCGGTAATAGCCGCGTGGCTGCTGCGGCAGGATGCGTTCGTAGTTGCCGAATCGCGATCCGTCCTTCTCATACGGGTAAGGCCCGCCGGATTGAATGCGCTCCAGCGTACGTTGCGCCTCGTTTGGCAACTGCGGCACGGCGATGGTTCCCGCCATGCCCTTTGCCGCGCCCGATCCCTGGACAGCGCCTTCGGCATACGACGGCGCCTGTCTGCCCAGTGCGTCGTGTGGCGCCATCGCCATGGTGGCGGCGACGGTCATGCCGATCGCCACGCCGGCCATCCCGCTGCCCAGGACCCGGGGCAGGATGCGGGGCAGTCCACCAGCCAGACGCCGGGCCAGGCTCAGGGACTTCCGTAGGGGCTGCCGCTGTGACTGGCTCGGGGATTTCTGGTGACCCACGTTGCTTGAATAAGGTTGGAAGGAAGAGCAGCGTATGACGCCCGGTGACGAACGTCTGCATTCAAAGGCGTAAGGTTACGCGTCTGCCGCCAATTAATCAATCCCCGCTCTCAGGCCAGCCCGAATTCCTCAATTGTTTCAACATGTTATTGCGATGTGTGCGCATACTTACTATCTGCGCGAGGCGCAATAAAAAAGCCGGGCGGACCCGGCTTTTTCATACGGCTGACTCAATGACGGCAATTGCCGCAGATGGCGCCGGCTTAACGTTTGGCCGCGGCGTCGACCACCACCAGCGCCGTCATGTTGACGATACGGCGCACCGTAGCCGACGGCGTGAGGATATGCACGGGCGCATTGACGCCCAGCAGGATCGGCCCGATCGCCACGTTGTTGCCCGCCGCCACCTTGAGCAGGTTGTACGAGATATTGGCGGCGTCGATGTTCGGGCACACCAGCAGGTTGGCCTCGCCGCTCAGCGCGCCATCGGGCACCAGCGTATCGCGCAGCTTCTGGTCGAGCGCGCTGTCGCCATGCATCTCGCCATCCACCTCGAGGTCCGGCGCGCGGTCGCGCAGGATCTTCAGCGTCTCGCGCATCTTGATCGCCGACGGCGAATCCGACGAACCGAAGTTCGAGTGCGACAGCAGCGCCACCTTCGGCTCGATGCCGAAGCGCTTGAGCTCCTCGGCCGCCATGATGGTGATCTCGGCGAGTTCGGCCGCGCTCGGATCGATATTGACGTGCGTATCCACCAGGAAGATCTGGCGGCCCGGCAGCACCAGGCCGTTCATCGCCGCGTAGACGCAGTGCGTGCCGCCCAGCACCTGATCGATATACCGCAGGTGCGCCGCCGTGTTGCTCACGGTGCCGCAGATCATGCCGTCGGCCTCGCCCTTGCGGATCAGCATGGCGCCGATCAGCGTGGTGCGGCGGCGCATCTCCAGCTTGGCGTACTGCGGGGTGATGCCCTGGCGGGCCATCATCCTGTAGTACGTATCCGAATAGTCGCGGAAGCGCTCGTCGTGCTCGGGGTTGACCACCGTGAAGTCGACGCCCATGCGCAGGCGCAGGCCGAAGCGTTCGATGCGGTGCGCGAGCACGGCGGGGCGACCGATCAGGATCGGGTTGGCCAGCTTTTCGTCGACGATCACCTGCACCGCGCGCAGCACGCGCTCTTCCTCGCCCTCGGCAAAGACGATGCGCTTCTTCTCCATGTCCACCTTGCGCGCAGCCGCATAGATCGGCTTCATCAGCGTGCCCGAGTGGTAGACGAACTGCTGCAGCTGCAGGCGGTACGCGTCCATGTCCTCGATCGGACGCGCGGCCACGCCGCCCTTGGCGGCAGCCTCGGCCACCGCCGGCGCGATGGTGACGATCAGGCGCGGATCGAACGGCTTGGGGATCAGGTATTCAGGGCCGAACGAAAGGTCCTGGATGCCGTACGCGGTCGCCACCACGTCGCTCTGTTCCTGCCGCGCCAGTTCCGCCACGGCGTTGGCCGCGGCGATCTCCATCTCGCGCGTGATGGTGGTCGCGCCGCAGTCGAGCGCGCCGCGGAAGATGAACGGGAAGCACAGGACGTTGTTGACCTGGTTCGGGTAGTCGGTACGGCCGGTGGCGATCACCGCGTCCGGGCGCACCTCCTTGCACAGTTCCGGCATGATTTCCGGATTCGGGTTGGCCAGCGCCAGCACCAGCGGCTTGTCGGCCATCTCCTTGACCATCTCGGGCTTGAGCACACCCGCGGCGGACAGACCCAGGAAGATGTCGGCGCCGCCGATCACTTCGGCCAGCTTGCGCTTGTCGGTCTTCTGCGCAAAGCGTGCCTTCTCCGGGTCCATCAGTTCGGCGCGGCCTTCGTAGACCACACCGGCGATATCGGTCACCCAGATGTTCTCGAGCCGCAGGCCCATGTCCACCAGCAGGTCCAGGCAGGCCAGTGCCGCGGCGCCGGCGCCGGATGCCACCAGCTTGACCTTCGAGATGTCCTTGCCGACCACCTTGAGGCCGTTGATCACGGCCGCGCCGACCACGATCGCGGTGCCGTGCTGGTCATCGTGGAAGACCGGAATCTTCATGCGCTCGCGCAGCTTGCGCTCCACGTAGAAGCACTCGGGCGCCTTGATGTCCTCGAGGTTGATGCCGCCGAAGGTCGGCTCCAGCGAGGCGATGATGTCGACCAGCTTCTCGGGGTCCTTCTCGTCGACTTCGATGTCGAACACATCGATGCCGGCGAACTTCTTGAACAGACCTGCCTTGCCTTCCATCACCGGCTTCGACGCGGCCGCGCCGATATCGCCGAGGCCCAGCACCGCGGTACCGTTGGTGATCACGGCCACGAGGTTGCCACGCGCGGTGTAGCGGAACGAGTCGGCGGGGTTGGCGACGATTTCCTCGCACGCGGCGGCAACGCCCGGCGAATACGCCAGCGCGAGGTCGCGCTGGTTGGAAAGCGGCTTGGTGGGGGTAACGGAAATCTTGCCCGGCGTCGGAAACTCGTGATACTCGAGCGCGGCCTTGCGCAGCGCCTCACGCTGCTGTTGTTTCAGGTCGTCTTGGGACGGGGACTGCTGAGGACTTGTCATCTGCGCATCTTCCGATCGGTGGAGCCGCTCTGGACGTAACGGGACCGAGGCGGGCCGGCTCCGTACCCGCTGTCTCTCTGAATGGAGCCCCGCATTTTATATTGTGAAATATTATTTCACAATAAGCGTTTTGCGCGGGGCAGCTTTGCGTTTCGGTACAATATGCCGCATGCCGGTGGGCTTGACCAGCCGGGGTTGATCCGTCCTACCTGCTCCCGCCCTGCCGCCCCCTCCGATGTCAGCTCCCGCGCCTGCCGCCCTCTCCGAATTCGACCTGATCCGCCGTTTCTTCACGCGCCCGGTGCGCAAGGCCGCGCTCGGCGTGGGCGACGACTGCGCGCTGATCGAGGGCCGCCCTGGCCAGCAGCTGGCCATCAGTACCGACATGCTGGTATCCGGCCGGCATTTCTTTCCCGACGTGCCGCCCGAGGCGCTGGGCCACAAGGCGCTGGCCGTGAATCTGTCCGACCTCGCCGCGATGGGCGCCGAGCCGCGTGCCTTTACGCTCGCGCTGGCGCTGCCCGAGGCCGACCCGCTGTGGCTGGAGGCGTTTGCCGCCGGCATGCTGGCGCTGGCGGACGCGCATGGCTGCGAGCTGATCGGCGGCGACACCACGCGCGGCCCGCTCACGCTCTCGCTGACGGTGTTCGGCGACGTGCCGCCGCGCCAGGCGCTGCGCCGCGATTCCGCCCGGCCCGGCGACGATATCTGGATCTCGGGCACGCTCGGCGATGCGCGCCTGGCGCTCGGCGACTGCCGCGGCGAATGGCTCCTGCCCGAACCCGACTTCAGCGCGGTGCGGCCGCGCATGGACACCCCGACCCCGCGCGTGGCGCTTGGCATGGCGCTGCGCGGCGTCGCGCATGCGGCGCTCGACGTGTCCGACGGCCTGCTTGGCGACCTCGGCCATATCCTGACGCGCTCGGCGACCGGCGCCTGGATCGACGTCGATGCGCTGCCGCGCTCGGCCATCCTCGCCAGCCAGCCGCTGGCCTGCCAGCACACCTGCGTGCTGACCGGCGGCGACGACTACGAACTCTGCTTTACGGCGCCGGCCACGGCCCGCGAGGCCATCGCCGCGATCGGCGAGCGGCTTGGCCTGCCGCTTGCGCGTGTCGGCGCCATCACTCCGGAAGCGGGCCTGCGGCTGGTCGACCGGGACGGCAACCCGTTCCGCTTCGAAGGCGCCGGCTTCGATCATTTCGCCACGCCTTGAGTCCTCCCCGACAAGTCTGACTGACACGCCGGCGCGAGCCGTGTCATGATGCCGCCATGCGTGGCTGGCCCAGCGTCCGCCGCGCCACGACAAGAACACGGAACCACCGAAGCCGTACCGAGAAATCAGCCGAAGAGCCCAACCCTTGATGTCCACCTTTCCTCCCGGTGCCCGCCCGCGCGACACCGCCGATCCGCTCACGCTGGAAGCCGGCCAGACCGTCCGGATCACGCGTCCGACGGCCCGTTTCATGCTCGGCCACCCGGCCCGCGCGATCGCGCTCGGCTTTGGCTCGGGGCTGTCACCGGTAGGCCCCGGCACGGTCGGCACGCTGTACGGCTGGCTGTCCTTCGTGGTGATCTCGCTGTGGATCGAGCCGACCACCTGGCTTTGGATCATCGCCGGCAGTTTTCTGGTGGGCCTGTGGGCCTGCCGCCGCACCGCGCGCGACATGGGCGTGTTCGATCACGGCAGCATGGTCTGGGACGAGATCGTCGCGTTCTGGCTGGTGATGCTGTTCGTCACGCCTACCGGCTTCTGGGGCCAGTTTGCCGCGTTCCTGTGGTTCCGGCTGTTCGACATCGCCAAACCCGCGCCCATCCGCCATTACGACCGCACGCTCAAGGGACCGGGTCTGCTGGGCGCCTTCGGCGTGATGTTCGACGATGTGCTGGCGGCGTTCTACACGCTGCTGGTGTTCGCGTTGTGGCGCTCGCTCTGAGCACGCCACGCCCGGTTTTCGTTTCCTGCCGATCCCATCATGTCTGTCAGTCGCCTGCTCGACCAACTCGCCGTCCAGGTCGGCGTGACGCTCTCCGAGCGTTCGCTGATGCTGGCCACCGCGGAATCCTGTACCGGTGGCCTCGTGTCGGCCGCCATCACCGATATCTCGGGCTCCTCGGGCTGGTTCGAGCGCGGCTTCGTGACCTATTCCAACGAGGCCAAGACCACCATGATCGGCGTGCCGGCCAAGTTGATCCGCGACTACGGCGCGGTCAGCGAGGAGGTGGCGCACGCCATGGCAGAAGGCGCGCTGCTCAATAGCCGCGCGCAGGTCTCGCTGTCGATTACCGGCGTGGCCGGACCCGGCGGCGGCACCGCCGAGAAGCCGGTGGGGATGGTCTGTTTCGGCTGGAGCAATCGCATCACCACGCGCACCGAGACCCAGCGCTTTCGCGGCGACCGCGCGCAGATCCGCCGCCAGGCGGCGGAGCACGCGTTGCGCGGCCTGCTGGAATTGATCCGCAACGAGGCCTGAGGCGCGCGCCGGTTCCGCACCCCGGGGCCGGCCCCGGCGCCGATACCGCGTCTGCCCGGGGGCAGGCAGCCTCAGCCGTGCCGGTAGCGGTTGATGGTGTCGCGCGTCTGCTGCGCGACGTTGCGCGCGGCGCCGGCAAAGTTCTTGTCGCGGCTCGCGTAAAGGATCGCGCGCGAGGAATTGATCATCATGCCGGTGCCATCGGCGGTACGGCCCGCCTTGACGGTGGCCTCGATATCGCCGCCCTGGGCGCCGATGCCGGGAATCAGCAGCGGCATGTCGCCCACGATCTGGCGCACCTTGGCAATTTCCGCCGGAAACGTGGCGCCCACCACCAGGCCCATCTGGCCCGTGGTATTCCAGCGCGCGTGCGCGGCCTCGGCCACTACCTGGTAAAGCGGCTTGCCGTCGACCTGCAGGAACTGCACGTCGGAGCCCCCCGCATTGGAGGTACGGCACAGCACGATCACGCCACGTTCCGGATAGGCCAGGTAAGGCTCCATCGAATCGAAGCCCATGTACGGACTGACGGTCACGGCGTCGGCGTTGTAGCGCTCGAACGCCTCCAGCGCGTAGTGCTCGGCCGTCGAGCCGATATCGCCGCGCTTGGCATCGAGTATCACGGGAATCCCGGGATGGGCGTCGTGGATGTATTCGATCAGCTGCTCGAGCTGGTCCTCGGCCCGTTGCGAATGGAAGTAGGCGATCTGCGGCTTGTAGGCGCAGACCAGGTCGGCGGTGGCGTCGACGATTTCACGGCAGAACGAAAATATCGCACCGCCCGCGCCGGTCAGGGACAGCGGCAGCTTGGCGGGATCGGGATCGAGGCCGACGCATAGCAGGGAATCGTTGCGCTGCCAGGCGCCGGACAGCAGCTCGGTGAAGGTCATGGGGGGACTCGGCATCAGGGTCGTTGCCGCCAATTCTAACGCCGCATGCTATGGTTCGGCTCGTCTTCCACCGACAAGAAAGGCGGCGCACGCGAGCCGCCCGTCCGCCTCATGACACTGGACCGCCGCGGTCTTCTGCTGCTCGTTATCCTGACCGTCGCCTGGGGCGTCAACTGGCCCATCCTCAAACTCGGCGTCGCGCATTTCCCGGCCATGGGGTTCCGCCTGCTCTGCATGGCGGGTGGCGTGCTGGCGCTGGGCGTGGCGCTGCGCCTGCGCGGCGAGTCGCTGGCGATGCCGCGCGCGGCCTGGCCGGCCGTGATCCGACTGGCGATTCCGAACATGGTGCTTTGGCACCTGCTGGCGATCTGCGCGGTCAAGATGCTGTCGTCCGGCCGCGCCGCCATCCTTGGCTACACCATGCCGATCTGGGCCGTGCTGTGGGGCCTGGTGCTGTACCGCGAGCGCCTCGCGCCGTCGGCGTGGTTCGGCATCGGCTGCGCGCTGGCGGGCACGCTCCTGCTGCTGTCGGGCGAGATCGCCGCGATGACCGGCAGCCCGACTGGCACGTTGCTGATGCTCGCGGCCGCATGCGCATGGGGCTTCGGCACGCAAGCGATGAAACGCTCGCGCATCGAGGTCCCGCTCGGCGCGCTGACGTTCTGGATGCTGGCTTTCACGCTGCCGTTCCTCGGCCTTGGCACGCTGCTGCTGGAGTCGGGCTGGCGCATGCCCAACGGCGTGGAATGGGCGGCCATCGGCTACAACGCGGTGGTAGTGTTTGCCTATTGCCACCTGGTGTGGTTTGCGCTCGCGCGCAGCCTGCCGCCGGTGGTGTCGAGCCTTTCGATCATGTTCATCCCCGTGATCGGCGTGTTCTCCGGCATGTGGCTGCTCGACGAAACCCCGCACTGGCAGGACTTCGCGGCCATCGTGCTGATGTTCGCCGCGCTGGCAAGCGTGATGCTGGTCCCGCGTCTGCGGCGGGGCTGAGGACATGTGGCGCGGAGGCACGACTCCCCACCAGATTTCGCTTAACAAGCCCCCCTGCGTTGGGCTACACTCGCGGCCATCAGAATCCCGGAGAAAGTACGTGGGCAGTAGCATCGGGTGTTCGAGTTGCCGCGGCGGCGCCGCGACGACGACGAATGCCATGTCACTGCGGGCTGCGTAACGTCGACCGGTGACGCATGCATCGTTCGCGGGTCCATCCCATGCCCCGATGACGATGCCGGCGCGCCACCCTCGCCGTCCTCGCCCGCAGCACACTGTGGGTGAGTGTCTTTCCGAATCGCTCGATGGCCGGTGTCGGCCATGGCGTTCATCGCGGCCGGCGCCGCGCGTCATGTCCGACGCATCGCCCGGCCTCCTCGGAGTTTCCCTCTCCCGGCTTGCCAGCCAAACCCAGGCAAACGCCATCGCCTTGCGCGTACCGGTCGGCCGGCGGCGCAGCGCGATCACGCTTGCCCGTGGCCGCGCCATGGTCACACCGTGTCAGGTTGGCGAGCCTTGCCCTGCGTGCCTGTCTCCGTCGAGCATCGACACAGCGCCATCAGTCACAAGGAATCACAGGGATGATCAACCTGTTCGTCCTCCAGAAAGGCCGGCTTGCCCAGGAGCAGGTCGACGAACGCAGCGAACTGCTGCAGCACAAGCCGATCTGGATCGACGTCGTCAACCCGGACGACGAGGAACTTGCCTGGATCAAGGAAGCGTACGGCGTCGTGCTGCCCGAACTCGAGGACCTCGGCGACATCGAGGCCTCGGCGCGATATTTCGAGGGCGAGGACGAGAATATCCATATCCGCACCGACTTCCTGCTCGATGAGGAAGACGCCTCGCGCAACGTGCGGGTCGCGTTCGTGCTCACGCGCGACGTGCTGTTCTCCATCCACGACGAAGACCTGCCCGTGTTCCGGCTGGTGCGGCTGCGCGCGCGCATGCGGCCCGGCTCGGTGCGCAACGCCAAGGACGTGCTGATGGATCTCTACGCGACCGACGCCGAGTATTCGGCGGACTCGATCGAGGAGATCTACGAACGGCTGGAGGAAGCGAGCCGCCGCGTGCTGGCCGAGAACGTGACCGATGCCGCCGCCGCCGACGTGCTGGAGATGATCGCGCGCGAAGAGGACCTGAACGGCCGCATCCGCCGCAACATCATGGATACGCGCCGCGCGGTGTCGTTCCTGATGCGCAGCCAGATGCTGTCGGCCGAGCAGCAGGACGAGGCGCGCCAGATCCTGCGCGATATCGACTCGATCGAGAACCACACCGCGTTCCTGTTCGACAAGATCAACTTCCTGATGGATGCGACGGTCGGTTTCATCAACATCAACCAGAACAAGATCATCAAGCTGTTCTCGGTGGTGTCGGTGGCGCTGATGCCGCCCACGCTGATCGCGAGCATCTACGGCATGAACTTCAAGTTCATGCCGGAGCTCGACTGGGCCGCTGGCTATCCGTGGGCCATCGCGCTGATGGCGGTATCGGCGGCGGTACCGCTGGTGTACTTCCGGCGCAAGGGCTGGCTGGGCTGAGGCGCCCGCGCGCGTATCGGCCGGGCGTTCAGTCCGGCAAGGTGGCCGCGCCCATGCGGCGCGCGATGATGCCGGCCTTGACGCGGAAATTGACGCGCACATTGGCGCAGTTGGTCTTCTTGTCGAAGCAGCGCGGCGCCGGCAGCGCAGCCGCGAGGCGCGCCGCCTGACCCACGCTCAGCCGGGCGGCCGAAGTCTTGAAGTAATGCTGCGCGGCGGCTTCCGCGCCGAACACCCCCTCGCCCCACTCCACCGAGTTCAGGTAGATCTCGAAGATGCGCTGCTTGTCGAGCCAGAATTCGAGCATCCACGTGATGACGAGCTCCTGTCCCTTGCGCAGGTAGTTCTGCTCCGACGACAGGAACAGGTTCTTGGCGAGCTGCTGCGTGATGGTGGACCCGCCACGCACGATATGGCCGCGCTGCTTGTTGCGCTCCCACGCGTCGAGCATGGCGTCGAGTTCGTAGCCGGGATGGTTGACGAAATCGGCGTCCTCGCTGGCAATGACGGCACGCTTGAGGTGGCGCGAGATCTCGTCGTAGCGCACCCAGCGGCGGTCGAGCGAGCAGCTCCACAGGTTGAAGCCGCACAGGCGCCAGCGCTCGGCGCGCATGAACGACGTGGACGACGGATTCACGTATTGCCAGCTGGCGATCTGCACGAAGAAGTACAGCTGCATCGCCAGCACGCCCGCAAGCAGGCAGCCCGCCACGTAACCGAGCCAGCGCAGCGCTGCGCCGCGCTGCCGGTGGCCTGCCTGGGTCGGCTGCCGGTCGGCACGCGGCGAGTATCAGCGCGCCGCTTCGGCCTGCAGGGCCGCGCGCAGTTCGGCCAGCACCGGCGCGGTCTTGGGCCGGACCCCACGCCAGTTGTAAAACGCCTCGGCAGCCTGCTCGACGAGCATGCCGAGGCCATCGCTGGTACGCGCCCCGCATTGCGCCGCATAGGCCAGAAAGACCGTGGGCGTGGCGCCATACATCATGTCGTAGGCAAGCACGTCCGGGCCCAGCAGGAACGCGGGCACCGGCGGCACTTCGCCCTGCAGGCTGCTGGCCGACGCGTTGATCACCACGTCGCAGGCCTCGTCCTCGGACAGGCCGGTGAGGGCATCGAGGCCACCGCCCCATAGCTCCACGTGGTACTGGTCGCCCGCTTCGGCAAACGCTTCGAGCATGTCGCTCGCGCGCGCCGCGGTGCGGTTGGCCACCACGATCCGCTCGGGGCGGCATTCGATCAGCGGCAACATCGCCCCCATGGCGGCACCACCGGCGCCAAGCAGCAGGATGCGCTTGCCTTCGAGCAGCGTATCGAGGTGGTCCTGGATATCGCGCACGAGGCCCACGCCGTCGGTGTTGTCGCCGTGGATCAGACCTTCCTCGATCCACATCGTGTTGACCGCTCCGGCCGCCTCGGCACGCTCGGTGAGCCGGTCAGCAAGGTCGTACGCCTCCAGCTTGAACGGCGTG
Source organism: Cupriavidus sp. H19C3 (assembly GCF_049393815.1). NCBI lineage: Bacteria > Pseudomonadati > Pseudomonadota > Betaproteobacteria > Burkholderiales > Burkholderiaceae > Cupriavidus > Cupriavidus sp. H19C3. The sequence goes on along the minus strand of NZ_CP184985.1, from coordinate 3,651,039 downwards.
GTCACGTTGCAGCCGTAGCCGCCCTCGGCAAAGAAACGGCGCACGGTATCGGCGAAGCCGTCGAGCGGCGCCAGCAGGCGGTCGTACTGCACCGCTTCGCCGGTCTGGCGGGCAAAGGCGGCATGGATGGCCGGCGAGCGGCTATGCGCCACCGGGTTGCCGATCACCACATAGCGATCGGCCTGAAGCGGGGAATCTGCTGTCATCAACGCGTCTGCAGCCGGACGTCGAGTCCGCTGCGCGAAAACTTGAAGGTGGAAATGACTTCCAGGATGTCCTGGCGGGATTGCATTTCCGGGGTAAAGGCGCCAAACGGCGCGGCTGCCCGCACGATCGCCACGGCCTGGCGGTCGAGCGCGGGATCGCCCGAACTCTTGGCCACATCGATCGCCTCGACGTTGTAGCCGTCGCGGTTGTAGCCAAGCTTGCCGGCGCGGTTGACGTTGATCACGAGGATCAGCTGACCGTAGAGCGGCTTGCCGTTGCGCTGCGGGAAATCATGCGTGCCGCGCGCCTCGATCTTGCGGCGCAGGCGGTCGTAGTACTGCGCGTAGTCGACGCCCTGCGCGCTGGTGGCGGTCAGCTGCATGCGCTTGGGGCGCTTGGCGTAGTGTTCCAGATTGCGGCCGATCTCGGCCTCGAGCTTGGCCATCTCGTCGGTGCTGGTGCGGTCGTCCTGGCCGCGCTGCTGGTTGTCGAGGCGCTGCTCGCCCGGCTTGAGCGGCTGGTTGCGCACCGACGGCGCGGGCTCGCGCGACTGCGTCATCAGGCGCTGCTGCTCCTGCTCCAGCTGCTCCACGCGGCGCTGCACCTGGCGCACGAGGTCGCCGTCCTTCGACTCGGTCTGCGCGGGCAGCGGCGTGGTGGCGCGCTGCACGTCGTGATCGCCGCCGCCATCGAGATTGGCCTGGGCCAGCACGGTGGGATTGCGCGGCTTGTCGGCGGACTTCGCGTTGACCAGCACCACGTCCAGGGTCGGATCGGAACGCTTGATCTCGAACACCTCGGGCGCCGCGATCCGCACCATCAGCAGCACCGCATGGATGACCAGCGATACCACCAGCGCCTTGACCAGCGTGCTGCTGGATTGCCACCATTGGCGAGGGTGGCTGGATGCGGCGGATGCGGCAACGGCAGCAGGAGCGGCGTTCACGGTCGGCAGGCGGTGGTTGGAGGTTGGGGCGCGCGGCCTGGTAATGAAGTCGCGACGGGTGTCGAGACAGTTGTCGACACGGGTGTCAGGACGCGTGTCAGGACGGGTGTCCGGACCGCGGCCACGGGCAGCGGTCCGGACAGACTGGATTGTAAGGGACCCGCCCGCTTTTCCGAAGCGATCAACCCGCCGACGGCGGGGGGGTGTCGCGCGCCGCCGACGCCTCGCCGGTGGGGGCGGCAGCTTCCGTGCCCCCCTCGGCGGCGGCCTCCGCCGCGGCTTCCGCGGCCACCTCGGCGCTGGCCGCGGCATCTTCCTCGGCGGCCACTTCGCTGGCGGCCTCGGCGGCCTCCTCCTCGGCCTCGAGATCTTCCTCGGGCACCGCCTCGCCGGCATACACCTCGAGTACGCGGCAGGACACTTCCAGCGCGATTTCGTCGGTGTCAGCAATCTCCAGCATGACCTGCGTGCCGCGCGCGGCCTGGACCAGCTCGGGCACGCGCGTGACCAGCGGAATCTCGGCAAAGCGCACCGCGCCTTCCTTGAGCACCGCGGCCATCATGCGGTCGCGCCCTTCCTGGGCCAGCCAGCGCAGGCACCAGTAGCGCTCCATGGTCGACTGGTGCTCGGCGTAGGCGGCGTAGGTGCCCTCGAAGTCGGCCACCGCGGCCAGCAGGTCGGCGTCCTTCGGCTTGAACGGCGCCACCAGCTTGGCGGTCACGCCATGCTGCGCCACCGCCAGGATCTGCCACTGGTTGACCAGGTCGACATAGCGGCGCAGCGGCGAGGTGCTCCACGCGTACTGGGCCACGCCCAGCCCCTCGTGCGGTGCCGGGTAGGTCTGCATGCGCGTGCGATGCATGCCCCAGGCCTTCTGCGTGCGGTAGATGCCCGGCACGCCGTGGTCGGCCAGCAGCTTGCCCCACGTGCTGTTGGCCAGGATCATCAGCTCGGCCACGATCTTGTCGAGCGGCGAGCCGCGCCTGCGCTGCTCAATGCGCACGCGCTCGCCGCCGTCGTCGAGCGCATCGATATAGAAGCTGTAGTCGGCACGGTTGTGCGACTCGGGCCGCAGGCCGCTGGCGAGGCGGGCCTTCTGGCGCTCGTCGTAGAGAAAGCCGGCAAAGCGCCACAGGTGCGTCAATGCATCGCGGAACGGATAGTCGCCGGTGCCGGCTTCCAGCGCGGCCTCGGTCACCACATCGTCGAGCAGGTTGTGGCGCAGGTTGCGTACGATCGGCACGAGCTCGGCACGGGTCTCGCTGGCGAGGATGGCCGGGCCGCCGTCATGATCCATGTCGACCGTCACATAGAGCGACAGCGCCGGACAGGTACGGCCTTCCTGCAACGTATAGCGCTCGACCACCGCGTCGGGCAGCATGGTGATCTTGTCGCCGGGGAAGTAGACCGTGGACAGCCGCTGGCGCGCGATCGCGTCGAGCGCGTCGCCGCGCTGGATGCCCAGCCCGGGCGCCGCGATATGGATGCCCACGCGCAGCTTGCCGTCGGCGAGCGGCGTCACGGACAGCGCATCGTCGATTTCCGTGGTGGTGACATCGTCGATCGAGAAGGCTTCGACCTCCGCCACCGGCAGCGTGCCGGCCGGGTCGGGCACGGTCACATCGGGAAAGCCGATGCCCTTCGGAAAGCATTCGGCGAGGAACTTCGCCTCGTGCAGCGCGCGCGGGCTGGAGATGCCGCCCACCGCCACCATCAGCCGCATCGGCGACATGCCGAGCGCGGTGCAGGCGGCGTCCATGGCCTTGTATTCGAGGCTGTTCTTGTCCGGCTTGAACAGCAGCTGCAGCACCTTGCCGCGGAACGCGTCGGGCAACGTGCGCGCCTTGAGCTGGGTCTCGTATTCCGCCTGCACCAGCGCCTGCTGCTTCTTGCGCTCGAGCGCGGCCAGCGCGGCCTTGAGCTGGTCCTCGGGCGCGCGCTGGTAGCGGCCACGGCCCTTGCGGCGGAAGTAGACCGGATTGCCGTGCAGCGCCATGGCGAGCGCGGCCTGCTTGACCGCGTCTGCGCCCGCGCCGTAGTACTCCTCGGCGAGCTCGGTAAAGCCGAATTCGTCCGGGGGTGCGCATTCCCACAGGAAGTCGAGATCGATCTCGGCCGTAAGGTCGCCGGTTTGCCGCACCATCTCGATTGCCGACGGCTGGGCGAACTGCAGCAGCACATCGCGTGCCTTGACCTTGGTGCGCTTGCCGGCGGGCAACTCGACCTGGTAGGCCTCGCCCTGCTGGGCAAGCACGGTGCCGGCGCGAATTTCGCCGCCTTCTTCAAACAGCAACTGCATGGATCGGTACTTTCAGAAATGCCGGGACACCGCACCGGGCGCGATCGGGGAGCGGGCATGATACCGCACCGCCGCGCCGGCACGCCCGCGCGTGGTGCACGGCGGCTGTCTTACATGGTGACCGCGCCCGTTGGGGCCGGCCGCGTCAGCAGGTCCGGCAGGAACACCTCCGTGACCAGCATGGCACCGCCGCCGCGGTGAAACACCGAGCGCCGCGCGGGCAGCATCGGCGTGGCCGCGAGCTCGGGCAGCACCTCGCGCATCGCGCGGCGCAGCGGGTGGGCTGGCCGCAGCCGCGCAAACGCGAACGGCGTGCGCGAGACGCGCGGGTCGACGAACAGCGCCCCGCCGAGCGGGCGTTCGCCCAGCCCGCGCAGGAACGGCCAGTCGCGCCGGGCATGGCGCGGCATGACCACCGTATGGGCGTAGACGGCGGCGCGGCCGTCGCAGATCAGCATGACCTCGCGCGTCAGCACCGGCGCGGGCCACGCCAGGCCCAGTACCTGCCATTCGTCCGCATACGGCAGGGCCGGTCGCTGCGCCAGGCGCGCCACGCGAAAGCGCGCCGATGCCGCCATCAGCCGCGCCGTCAGCGAACCGTCGCCCGTGACCCAGCGGCGCAGGTTGGGCGGCATCGCCGCGTCGTACGGCAGATGCGCGTGCCAGCGTGCGGGCGGCCCCTGGTGTCCACGCCGCCCCTCGCGCGCGCCGTCCGCCCCGGCTCCCGGCCGCGCGCATCGTTCCAGACTACCGGTCATGCCATCGAGGTCGCCGGCGTACGGCCGCCCGGCCCGTAGCCGCAGAATGCCAGCACGTCGTCGACGTAGTCGGCAAACTCGCTGATGCCGTGGTCGCTGCCCTCGATGACCTGGATGCGCGCGCCCGGGTAGGCGGCCACCATCTCGCGGTAGTCGAGCACTTCGTCGCCGGTGGCGGCCAGCAGGAAATGGCGCGCGGGATCGGCCAGCGTCTCCACGCGCAGGTCGAGCAGCTCCTGCAGGTGATGGCGCGCCACCGTCACCGAACCGCCGCCATGCCACAACGGCTGCTCGCCAAGGTAGGCCTCGAGGTCGGTCCACGGGTGGATGGCCGGATTGAGCAGCACCGTGCGGCAGCCATGGCGCTCGCCGAGCCAGCGCGCGTAGTAGCCGCCGAGCGAGGAACCGACGATGGCGAGGTCCTGCGCGCCACCGGCGCGCGCGCCGGCGATGGTGGCCTCGGCCTGCGCGATCGCCGCGGCCGGAGACACATTGAGCTCGGGACAGGCGTAGTACTTGCCCACGCCCCAGGCGCGCATGCGGTCCTGCACCAGCCGGGCCTTGAACGATTGCGGCGAGGAGCGGAAACCGTGCAGATACAGCAGCATCGATGCGCTCCGTCAGGCCGCGAGCGCGTCGAGCAACTGTTGGTGCACGCCGCCGAAACCGCCGTTGCTCATCACCAGCACATGGTCGCCGGGCCGCGCGGCCGCGCGCACGGCCGCCACCAGCGGGACGAGATCCTGGAATGCGGCGGCCTTGTCGCCGAGCGGCGCGAGCGCCTCGGCCAGATCCCAGCCGAGCGCGTCCTTGCCGCCTGGGGCGCCATAGCCGAACACCAGATCGGCCGCTTCGAGGCTGGCCGGCAACTGCGCCTTCATCACCCCCAGCTTCATGGTGTTGGAGCGCGGCTCCAGCACGGCGAGAATGCGCGCCGCGCCGACGCGGCGGCGCAACCCGTCGAGCGTGGTCTGGATCGCGGTGGGGTGATGGGCGAAGTCGTCGTACACGGTCACGCCGTTGGCCACCCCGCGCACTTCCATGCGGCGTTTGACATTGGCGAAGCGGCCGAGCGACGCGATGGCCTGTGCCGGCGGCACGCCCACATGGCGCGCGGCGGCGATCGCGGCCAGCGCGTTCATCCGGTTGTGGGTGCCCTGCAGGTCCCAGATCACGGTGCCCTGCAGTGCCTCGTCGAACCAGACCTCGAAGCCGTCCTTGCCGGCCGGCACCGGCGTGGCCGCATTGCCTTCGCGCCAGTCTCCGGCGCCGAACTGTTCCACCTCGCTCCAGCAGCCGCGCTCCAGCACGCGCGCAAGACTCGGCTCCATGCCATTGACGACGATGCGGCCCTGGCCTGGCACGGTGCGCACGAGGTGATGGAACTGCGTCTCGATGGCGGCCAGATCGGGGAAGATGTCGGCGTGATCGTATTCGAGGTTGTTGAGGATCGCGGTGCGCGGGCGGTAATGCACGAACTTGCTGCGCTTGTCGAAGAATGCGGTGTCGTATTCGTCGGCTTCGATGACGAAGAAGTCCGATGCCGTCAACCGCGCGGAGATGCCGAAGTTCTGCGGCACGCCGCCCACCAGAAAGCCGGGCTCGTAGCCGGCGTCCTCCAGAATCCACGCAAGCATCGAGGTGGTGGTGGTCTTGCCGTGCGTGCCGGCCACCGCCAGCACCCATTTGCCGGCGAGTACGTGTTCGCCGAGCCATTGCGGACCCGAGACGTACGGCAGGTTGCGGTCGAGGATCGCTTCCATCAGCGGATTGCCGCGCGATACCACGTTGCCGATCACGTACAGGTCGGGTTCGAGGGAAAGCTGGGACGGGTCGAAGCCCTCGATCAGGTCGATGCCCTGGGCTTCGAGCTGCGTGCTCATCGGCGGATAGACATTGGCGTCGCAACCGGTGACGCGGTGGCCCGCCTGGCGGGCCAGCACCGCAAGGCCGCCCATGAAAGTGCCGCAGATGCCGAGGATATGAATATGCATGGGTGCGTCGAAAGCTAGAACGGCGACCGGGGCGGGGGCCGTATGGCGGCGTTGCCATGCCACGCCCGCTGCGCGGCATGCGCCACGGCCGCCCGGTCCTTGGGCCCGCACGGCATGCGGCCGGCCGGGCAGGAATCCACGGATTGTACCCGAGGGGTCACCGGCCTCGCGCGGTACGCGCCGGGCCATGGTGTGACACTTTGTAGCAGCCCTGGCCGCGACGGCCGCCCGCGACCCTCCGGCCCGGCGCCTCCGGTATCATCGCGACATGTCCCGACGTGCCCCCACCGACCCCACCCGCCTGCGTGACGAGATTGCGCAAGCCGCCGCGCGCATGATCGCCGAGGATGGCGCCGACTACGCCACGGCCAAGCGCAAAGCCGCGCGCCAGCTGCTCGGCGACGTTCGCGTGGCCGGCGAATGGCTGCCCGACAACGAGACCATCGAGGCCGAAGTCCGCACCTACCAGGCCCTGTTCCACGCCGACAGCCAGCCGCGCATCCTGGCGCTGCTGCGGCGCCTGGCGGTGCTGGCGATGACCGACCTTGCGGCGTTCCGCCCCTATCTGGTCGGCGCGGTGCTCAACGGCACCGCCACCGAACACTCCGACGTCTATCTGCAGTGCTTTTGCGATAGCCCCAAGGACGTTGCCCTGCACCTGCTCAACGCCGGCGTCGACTTCGATACCAGCGAGTCGCGCCACTTCGGCGGCCGCGGCGAGGTGGAGACGCTGAGCTTCCTCTGGCGCGGCCAGTGGCCCGCCCAGCGCGAGGCACGTCTGCTGGCGGGCGAAGTGCGCGCCGAGCTCGGCGCGCCGGTCGGCATCCACATTGCGCTGTATGACGCCGACGACGAACGCGGCGCGGTACGCGCCGATGCGAGCGGCCGCGTGGCCCGCGCCGATCTGGCCGCCGTGCGCGCGCTCGCGGCGGCCGCGGCCGACCCGGCGGACGCCGCCGGCCCCGGCCACCCCGGTGGCAATCCGGGCCACCATTGATCGTCCCGCTATATATAGTGCGCGCCATCCATCGGATGCCAACATGACTGCCACCGCCACGCCTCCCAACACTCCCCCCATCACCCCTCCTGTCACCCGGCGCCGCGGGCGCCTCTGGCTGTGGATTGTGATCGCCGTGCTGGCCGCCGCCGCCGGCGCCCTGGTCAGCCATTTCGTATTCAGCCCCAAACCGGTGGCCGACCAGGCGGTCGAGGCATTGTTTGCCGCCAGGCTGCCCGCCCCGGGCGGCGGCGAAGTCGACCTCGGCAAATTGCGCGGCAAGACGCTGGTGGTCAATTTCTGGGCGCCGTGGTGCGGACCGTGCGTGGAAGAAATGCCCGAGCTCACCGCGCTGCATGCCGAGTACAGCGGGCGCAATGTCGAATTCGTCGGCATCGGCATCGATTCCGCCAGCAACATCCAGCAGTTCCTGCAGAAGGTGCCAGTCGCGTATCCGCTCGCAGTGGCCGGATTCAGCGGCACCGAACTGGCGCGCAACCTCGGCAATGCGCAGGGCGGCCTGCCTTATACGCTGGTGATCGCGCCCGATGGCGCGGTGCGTTTCACCAAGCTGGGGCGCGTCCATATGGAGGAATTGCGGGCCGCGCTGCCGCGTAGCTAGGGACGCGCAGTACCAACTGCACGCAATTGACCCCGATCATCCGTGAAAGCGCTGCCAATTTTCGCCACAAGCGCCGACTGGGGCGCAAAAGCGGTGAAATCGGCAAAAAATGAGCCGGGTGCGCTCTGCGCATTGTCGCCCGCGCTAGACAAATCCCTCTAAGCTACGGTAATCTCCGCGCAATTTCGTTGATCTGGTCGAGGCGCCGTGTCCGCAAACCGTCCCGCTAGCCGCTCTGCCCGCTACCGCAAGGTGCTGGTCCTGCATGGACCGAACCTCAACCTGCTGGGTACCCGCGAGCCGGAGACCTATGGCCACACGACGCTCGCCGATATCGACGAGGCGCTGCACCAGCGTGCCGCGGCCGCGGGGCTGGCACTGGATACCTTCCAGTCCAACCACGAGGGCGCCCTGGTGGACCGCATCCATGCGGCCCGTACCGAAGGCGTCGAATTCATCATCATCAACCCGGCGGCGTACACGCATACCAGCGTGGCACTGCGCGACGCGCTGGCCGGGGTGGCGATTCCGTTCGTCGAGGTCCACCTCTCGAACGTGCATCGCCGCGAGCCGTTCCGTCATCACTCCTTTTTCTCCGACGTGGCGATCGGAGTGATCTGCGGACTCGGCTGGCAGGGCTACCTGCTGGCGCTGGAATATGCGCTCGCACAGGAGGCGGCTGCGCCGAAGGGCTAGCCGCAACGACCGAAGCTGAAGACAAGGCGCCTTGGCGACCGCCAGGCGCCTTTGTCATGAACGACTCACCGCCGCCCCCGCACGCCCCGTGTGCGATGGTGGCCGGACAACCCGATTCTGGAGGACAAGAAGATGGACCTGCGCAAGCTTAAGACGCTGATCGACCTGGTGGCCGAATCCGGCATCTCGGAGCTGGAAGTGACCGAGGGCGACGGCAAGGTACGCATCGTGAAGGCGCCGCCGCAGGTCGTGGCCGCGCCGATGGCCATGCCCCAGATGCAGGCGCTGCCGACCGCGGCTGCCCCCACCATGTCGGCCGCGCCCGTCGCCGCCGATGCCGCCGCCGCCCCGCAACTGCCGGCCGGCCATATCGTGACCTCGCCGATGGTGGGTACGTTCTACCGCGCCCCGTCGCCGGGCGCCGCGCCCTTCGTCAACGTCGGTGACGCCGTCAAGGAAGGCCAGACCGTCTGCATCATCGAAGCCATGAAGCTGCTCAACGAGATCGAGTGCGACAAGGCCGGCGTGATCAAGGAAATCCTGGTCGAGAACGGCCAGGCCGTCGAATACGGCCAGCCCCTGTTCGTTATCGGCTGATGCGCAACCGGCCTGCCGGCAGGCGCCCCCTGCCGGCGCGCCGGCGGCCGCGCGCCCGCCGTGCCGTCCCCGGCGACGCGCGGGCCCGCTTCTGATCTCGCAGAGAGAGACCATGTTTGAAAAAATTCTGATCGCGAACCGCGGCGAAATCGCGCTTCGCATCCAGCGCGCCTGCCGCGAGCTGGGCATCAAGACCGTGGTGGTGTACTCGGAAGCCGACAAGGAAGCCAAGTACGTCAAGCTGGCCGACGAAGCCGTCTGTATCGGCCCGGCACCGTCCCCGCAGTCGTACCTGAACATGCCGGCCATCATCTCGGCCGCCGAGGTGACCGACGCCCAGGCCATCCACCCGGGCTACGGCTTCCTGTCCGAGAATGCCGACTTTGCCGAACGTGTCGAGAAATCGGGCTTCGTGTTCATCGGACCGACCTCCGACAGCATCCGCCTGATGGGCGACAAGGTGTCGGCCAAGCAGGCCATGATCAAGTCCGGCGTGCCGTGCGTGCCCGGCTCCGACGGCGCCCTCCCCGACGACCCCAAGGAAATCCTGGCCACCGCGCGCCGCGTGGGCTATCCGGTCATCATCAAGGCCGCGGGCGGCGGTGGCGGCCGCGGCATGCGCGTGGTGCACACCGAGGCCGCGCTGATCAATGCGGTCAACATGACCCGTGAGGAAGCCGGCCGCGCGTTCGGCAACCCCGAGGTCTACATGGAGAAGTTCCTGGAGAATCCGCGCCACGTGGAAATCCAGATTCTCGCCGACCAGCACAAGCAGGCCATCTGGCTGGGCGAGCGCGACTGCTCGATGCAGCGCCGCCACCAGAAGGTGATCGAGGAAGCGCCGGCACCGCATATCCCGCGCCGCCTGATCGAGCGCATCGGCGATCGCTGCGCCGAGGCCTGCAAGAAGATCGGCTACCGTGGCGCCGGCACGTTCGAGTTCCTGTACGAGAACAACGAGTTCTATTTCATCGAGATGAACACGCGGGTGCAGGTGGAGCATCCGGTCACCGAGATGATCACCGGCATCGACATCGTGCAGGAACAGATCCGCATCGCGTACGGCGAGAAACTGCGCTTCCGCCAGAAGGACGTGCAACTGCGCGGCCACGCGCTCGAGTGCCGCATCAATGCCGAAGACCCGTTCAAGTTCACGCCGTCGCCTGGACGCATCACTGCCTGGCATATGCCGGGCGGCCCTGGTGTGCGCGTGGACTCGCACGCGTATGATGGCTACTTCGTGCCGCCGAACTACGATTCGATGATCGGCAAGATCATCACGTACGGGGCCACGCGCGAGCAAGCCATCGCCCGCATGCGCATCGCGCTGTCGGAGATGGTGGTGGACGGCATTCTCACCAATGTGCCGCTGCACCGCGAGCTGATGCTGGACGCCAACTTCATGGAAGGCGGCACCAGCATCCACTATCTGGAACACCGCCTGGCCCAGAAGGCCGTGGCCAAGGGCGAAAAGGCCTGATGAGGCCAGAGGCCAGAGGCCTGAGGCCTGAGGCCTGGCCGCGCTGCCAGGCATCGCTGCAACATCGCTGCAAGGGAGACCCGTGGCTTTTCATGAATGTGTGATCGAGGTTGCGCAGGATCAGGCCGAGGCCTGGTCCGACGCCCTGTTCGATCTCGGTGCCTTGTCGGTGTCCGTGGAAGACGCCGATGCCGACACGCCCGATGAAAAGCCGCTGTTCGGCGAGCCAGGCCTGGAGCCAACGCGCCTGGCCTGGGACCGCTCGCGCGTGGTCGCGCTGTTCGGCGACGACACCGATCCGGCCCTGGCGCTCGCCGCCGCGGCCAACGCGCTGGGCGTCAGCCCGGTGCCGGCGCATGTGCTGCGCGAGGTCGCGGACCAGGACTGGGTACGTCTGACGCAATCGCAATTCGAACCGATCCGCATCGGCGAGCGCATCTGGGTCGTGCCGTCATGGCACGAGGCACCGGAGCCCGATGCGGTGGTGCTTGAACTCGACCCCGGCCTTGCCTTCGGCACCGGCAGCCATCCGACCACGCGGCTGTGCATGCAGTGGCTCGAGCAGAACCTCCATGCGGGAGAAACCGTGCTCGACTATGGCTGCGGCTCCGGCATCCTGGCGATCGTCGCGCGCAAGCTCGGCGCCGGCGACACGCTCGGCATCGATATCGATCCGAACGCGGTGGAGGCCTCGCGCTACAACGCCGAGCGCAATCGTGTGGAGGCCAGCTTCGCGTTGCCGGAATCGGTCTCGGAAGCCACCCACGACCTGGTGGTGGCCAACATCCTTTCCAATCCGCTCAAGCTGATGGCGGCCATGCTCAGTGCGCGCGTGCGCCCGGGCGGTCGCCTGGTGCTGTCGGGCGTGCTCGAGCGCCAGGCCGACGAAGTGGCCGCCGCCTATGCGCCGTGGTTGCCGTTATCGGTATGGCGCAGCGACGAAGGCTGGGTGTGCCTGCACGGCACCCGCCCGCTGACCAGCGTCTCGTCGCACTCCTGAGGCTACGCCATGGCCGCCGCCAAGCTCGTCACGCGTTGTCCGGCCTGCCGTACCGCGTTCCGGCTCGTCGCGGATCAGTTGCGCCTGCGTGGAGGACTGGTCCGCTGCGGCCATTGCGAGACGGTCTTCGACGCGCGCGAGCATCTGGTCGAGGTCGCGCAGGCATCGGGTGGCACTGCCCCGGGGGCCGGCGCGATAGCTGCGACGAACGCGCCTGACGCGACGAACGCGACGAACGCGACCAGCACCTCGGCGACTGGGTCGACGGCTGGCATCGCTGCCGCCTCGCCAGTTACGGGCGGAACAGGATCCACCGCGGGATCCACCACTGCATCCACCACCGCGCCCGCCACGACACCCAACACCACACCGGCCTCCACGTCGCCGCTGACCGTGGAGGCCGCGCTGGCCCATGCCGAGCGCACCCAGGCCGTGGCGCGGGCCCACGCCGCCGCGCAACCGTTCGACCCTGGCTTCGACCCGGGTTACGAAGTGCCGTCGCTCGATTCGCCGACCATGATGATGGCCGAGCCCGAGGCGCTGCCTGGTCCCGACGATGGTCCCGACGTTGGTCCCGACGTTGGTCCCGATCGCGGTCCGGACTGGGGCCCCGGTCGCGGCAGCGACGACGGACGCGATGCCGGCGCCGAGGCAACCGAGGCGACCGAGGCGACGGAAGCGACCGAGGCGATGCCGCCTGCGATGGTGCCCATCGCGCTGGCCACGCCGGAACCCGAGCCTATCGAACCATCGTTACCGCCCGAGCCCTGGCCGACGCTCGATCACGCGGCGTTCGGCGATACGGCACCGCCGGCACGCATACCCACGCCCCCCGCAGCGGACGCCGCGGCGGATCGCAAGGCCACCCCCGAGACACTGCCCGCCGGACTGCCGGTGGCAGGCGCGTACAGCGCAAAACAGCCATGGCCCGCGCTGGTTCCCGCCGCTCACGAACCGGAACCCGTGCGCAGCGCAAGCGAATTCCTGCGCGCGGCCGACCCCACGCCGGGGTCCCACGAGGCACCGGCGGGTCCCGACGCGGCATGGGCAGCCATCGAAACCGAACTGACCGCCGCGCCCGATACGGCGATGGGCGTCAGCGTCGGCACCAGCCCCGGCAGCGGCAGCGGCATCGGCAGCGCTGGCGCGGTGGCAGGCGAGCCGACCGCGCGGCACTGGCTGCGCCGTCACGGCGGCTCGGGTCCGCTGTTCGCCCCCCGACTTTCTGCGCCATACGCGCGGCCCCGGTCGCCAGCGCGCGCATCGGGTCGCACTGCCGGGCAGCCGGCGCGGCCTGGCCCGTGTCGCGGTCGCCGTGCTCGCGCTCGGCGCGCTTCTCGAAGGTACCTATCTCGCGCGCAGCCAGCTGGCCGGCAGCGTGCCCGCGCTGCGGCCGCTGCTGGAGGCCGCATGCGCACCGCTGCATTGCGACGTGCCACCCTGGCGCGACCTCGAGGCGCTCCGCATCGACAGCTCGCAGCTGCAGAAGCAGGACGACGGCAACGATGTCTACCAGCTCGCCGTCACCATGCGCAACCAGGGCCGTGCCACCACGGCGCTGCCCGCGATCGAGCTGGTCATGACGGATCTGCAGGATCAGTTGCTGCTGCGCCGCGTGCTGCAGCCGTCCGAATATCTTGAGCCTGCCCAGCGCGGTTTCGCCGCGACCGGCCTGCGCGCGGGTAGCGAGCTGCCGGTTCGGGTACGATTCCGGACACAGCAGACCGCCGCCAACTACCGCGTGCTGATCTTCTACCCCTGATTTTTTTACGATCCGGCCTTGCGCCGGACTTTCCACGCGGCCGCCGTCGTCATCCGACGGGGCGGCCTCATGACATCACCGCCCGGCGCAGCCGGGCCACTCTGGAGCAAGAATGGCCAGCCTGATTTGCGGCTCCGTTGCCTACGACACCATCATGACGTTCGACGGGCGCTTCCGCGAACACATCCTGCCGGACCAGATCCATATGCTGAACGTGTCGTTCCTGGTTCCGGGCATGCGGCGCGAATACGGCGGCTGCGCCGGCAACATCGCCTATACGCTGAAGATGCTCGGGGGCGACCCGATCGTGATGGCCACGGTCGGCCAGGACGCGAGCCCCTATCTCCAGTACCTGCGGGACCTCGGCATCGCCACCGACTTCATTCGCACGCTGCCCGAGATGTTTACCGCGCAGGCGATGATCACGACCGATCTGGAGAACAACCAGATCACCGCGTTCCACCCGGGCGCGATGAGCCACTCGCAACTGCAGGGCGTGCAGGATGCGCTCACCGGCGGCCAGCGCCCCGCGCTCGGCATCGTGGCACCGGACAGCCGCGAGGGCATGCTGCATCATGCGCGCCAGTTCGCCGAGGCCGACATCCCGTTCATCTTCGACCTGGGCCAGGCCATGCCGCTGTTCAACGGCGAAGACCTGCGGCAGTTCATTGAACTCGCCAGTTACGTGACGGTCAATGACTACGAAGCGCAGGTGCTGCTGTCGCGCACCGCGTGGACCAGCGCCGAGGTCGCCGCCAAGGTCCGCGCGTTCATCGTGACGCATGGGGAGCGCGGCGCGAGCGTCTTTGCCGAGGGCAAGCAATATGCGATTCCCGCCGTGCCGGCCGAACGTGTGGTCGACCCCACCGGTTGCGGCGATGCCTTCCGCGGTGGCCTCCTGTACGGCATCGAGCGCGGCATGGACTGGGAGACCACCGGCCGCCTGGCGTCGCTGATGGGCGCGCTCAAGATCGCGCAGCAGGGTCCGCAGAACCACTGGCTGTCGCAGGACGAGATTGGCCATCGCTTCCAATCCGCCTTCGGTTACCGCTACAGTTGAAATATGGCGCGACCCGCATGCCAATGTGAAGCGCGCCGGTCTCGCGTCAGCGATTTACGGGATTTACCATGAACAACATGCTTCGCAACAGCGTTCGCAACGGCGCTCGCAACGGCATTCGCCATGGCGGCATCGCCATCCTGGCTGCCACCACCCTGGTCACCGCCGGCTGTTCCAGCTGGTCCAACTCCAACAGCGTCTACTCGCCGGGCCAGGCCCAGCGCGAGCAGACCGTCCGCTATGGCGTGGTGGAAGGCGTACGCGAGGTGCTGATCCAGGGCCAGCAGACCGGCGCGGGCACGGTGGCCGGCGGCGTGCTCGGCGGCGTGGCCGCGGGTAGCACCATCGGCGGTGGCAACGGTGCGGTGGCAGCCGGCCTGATCGGCGCGGTGCTCGGTGGTCTGGCCGGCAGCGCGGCCGAGAACCGACTGCAGCAGCGCCGCGGCATCGAGATCACCGTGCGGCTCGACAACGGCGAGATGCGCGCCATCACGCAGGAAGCGGACGAGGTGTTTCGGCCGGGCGAGCGCGTGCGACTGCTATCGTCGGGTGGCGTGACGCGCGTCACGCACTGACCCGCATGCGCGCCGGAGGGCGCGTGGTACCGCGTCCTGGCGTAGCGCGTTTGTCGCCGCGTCACGTGACGGATGCCATCCGGGCGCCGTGAGCCGCAAGGCCACGGCGCTTTTTTCTGGCCGCGATCCCAAAGAAAAAACCCGCCGGGCAAGGATGCCATCGGCGGGTTGCAGGACTTCCGTCATGCTGACCGGATACCGCGTATCCGGTCACTGCGACGCACGAGGCGTACGCGATAAATTCCCTGTCGTGATCGTTCGCACGCGGCGAAACGATTACGGACGGTTGCCCGTCGGGAACGGCCAGGCCGCGGCAGGATTCAGCGCGGTCTTGGCAACAACAGCAGGCGCCACGGCAGGCGCAGCGGCAGGCTTCGAGGCAGGGGCAGCCTTCTTCGCGGCAGCCTTCTTGGCGGCAGGCTTCTTGGCAGCCGGCTTCTTGGCAGCAGCCTTCTTCGCGGCAGGCTTCTTGGCAGCGGTCTTCTTGGCAGCAGCCTTCTTGGCCGGAGCGGCCTTCTTGGCAGGCGCCTTCTTGGCGGCAACCTTCTTGGTCGCTACCTTCTTGGTGGCTACCTTCTTCGCTGCAACCTTCTTGGTTGCGGCCTTCTTGGCAGGCGCCTTCTTGGCGGCAACCTTCTTGGTCGCTACCTTCTTCGCCGCTACCTTCTTGGTTGCAGCCTTCTTGGCAGGCGCCTTCTTGGCGACGGCCTTCTTTGCCACTACCTTCTTTGCCGCGACCTTCTTGGCAGCAGCCTTCTTGGCCGGAGCGGCCTTCTTGGCGGTTACCTTCTTAGCGGCAGCCTTCTTGGCGGCCGGCTTGGCGGCCTTCTTAGCCGCCGGCTTTTTCTTTGCAGCAGTTGCCATGGATAACTCCTTCACTAACGTGAATATCGAATGACCTAAGTTGGCGACCCGACCGACCCGAGGTGCGATACCGCATGACCCCAGTCGAGCGAGCGATTCATCGGCGCACGGCACAACCTGGGTCGCACGCTAATGAATTCGGTGGCAGGGGCACCGCGACGCGCGGTGCGCAGGCGGCAGCGGGAAACCTCGCCGGAGGCCGCAATGGCAGCCCCCGCGCGGGTTTCCAAGGCATGCCGCGCCCTGGAATATTCGATCGGTCCGCGACGCGCTTCTGGTCGGCGCGCGGTCCAAAAAGAGGAGATATCTGTCAGCGTATCCGCGGTGCGGGCATCGCCACGCGCACGGCGGACGGCAATCGTCAGGGGGTACCAGGCCCAGCCCGTTACCGGGCTGCAGGAGACTGCACGCGTTTTAAGAAGCCAGCTCGGCTCGTTCTGCGTCAAAGTTCTGGTGCTCCTCGGCTACCCGTTCGACTATCCGTTTCACTGCATCGGGAAGCATCGCCATGGCGGCTGCTTCCGCGGCTTCATCGCTGTTGCTACGTCACCGCCGGTTCGCCCGGCTGTTCGTCCGGCTGTTCGTCCAGCTGTGCGCTCGTGGTGAGTCTTGCGTCCGTCGAGGTTGTGCGTCCCGCCTCGACATACCACCGTTGCTTCAGCACCTGCTTGCACCCTGCCTGTTCCTTCCCGCTGGCACCGCGACGGTCTTGCTCACGTCGTCATCTTCGTCGGTGTTCGCATCGAAGTCCCGCTGCAATGAAGTGAGACTCTTGTCAAGGCGAATCATAATTCGTTTGTTCGATGATGTTAAGAAAAAAGTGCAAAAAAACTTGCACGCGTGAACGACTAAGACTAGATCGCGCTCGCATCGATGCATCGACATCATCGACTCACACGTTGCTCTCGACTTCGATCGACGTCTTCGAGTTCCTCCGCGCGACGAATTTCTTGCCGCGTCGACGACGTTCCGCACCGGTGTCGGACGCGCGCGAACCGCGTGCGCGTGCATCGCGTCCGGCCTCGCGTCGGTGCCATGCGCGTGTGCTCGCAGGCTGCCGCGCGCGCGCCATCGCCTTGCCGCAAACCCGCATGAACATTGGCTCTCGGCAAAACGCGCGGGCCTCGTGAGC
Source organism: Cupriavidus sp. H19C3 (assembly GCF_049393815.1). Taxonomy (NCBI): domain Bacteria; kingdom Pseudomonadati; phylum Pseudomonadota; class Betaproteobacteria; order Burkholderiales; family Burkholderiaceae; genus Cupriavidus; species Cupriavidus sp. H19C3. Next base: position 3,634,050 of record NZ_CP184985.1, on the reverse strand, counting down.
ACGCCGCCGTGCACGGCGGCGCTGGCGCTCGGACGCGCGCGCGAGCATGCGCATGCGGCGGCGCGCGCGCGCCGCCGACGTACGCGACACCGTTGTCGCGGCGACCACCCGCGCCGTGCATGCGGACCACGCACGAGCACGCAGTGGCGACGCGAACGACGGCGCGACGAGTGATGCGTCAACGCAACGGTTTGTCACAAGCTGATTCGATTCAACGCGCGTCGCGAGTCGTCGCGCGCCGTCCGATGTCGTCGCGAGTGGTGGCCGAACGGATGTCGAAGGGTCGTCGAAGGGTGGCCGAAGCGTCGTCGCATTGTCGTTGCGGAGTCGTCGAGGGGCCGACACGAAGTCGTCGCGCGATCGGCGCGCGGTGGCGGCAGGATGCCGACCGGCGTCGGCGCTGCCGATCGCACCTGCGCAGTCAGAGACGGATCGGTGTCGGCGACGGACCGACACCTGGTGTGCGTGGCGGTCCGACAGCGGCGGGTCGCGCGCGGGTGCCGGCAGGTTCGTTGACGGTGCCGGCATGCCGTGTGCAACGCGCGACGTGGATCGGTCCAGGCCGACACGTTTGCCATCGTCCTCGGCACCATGCCCGTCGCACCACCGGTCAATGGCGGCGCACGGGTCATCGCGGATCATCGCGGGTCAGCGGTCGTCATAGCGGGGTCGTTGCCAGTCGTCGCGCAGCGACCCCGCATCGGCACCGACTAGAGGATTGCTTCAGCCCACCGTTTGCTGCATGACAGAAATCGGCAGTGGCCGCTTGCCTGCTGCGTCTGCGGGTCGCCGTCGTGGGCGTGCTGGTGCGTACGCAAACGGGTGTAGGTGATTGCAGGGAGGCGCGCGCACCAGTAGATTGGCGACGCCGAGAAACCAACTGGAGATTGCCATGCATGCCCTGACCCCCCGACTGCTGCGCGCGAGCGCATTCGCACTCGCCCTGGCCGCCAGCGCCGCCGCATTTGCGGAGACTACGCCGGCCGGCATGTGGAAGACCATCGACGACCACACGGGCAAGGCGCGCGGACTGATCGAGATCACCGAGAAGGACGGCGTATACAGCGGCCGCCTGGTGAAGAGCCTGAGCGAGAGCGGCGATGGCAAGGTCAAGGTCTGTGACAAGTGCACCGACTCGCGCAAGGACCAGCCGATCATCGGCATGACGCTGCTCACCGGCCTGCGCAAGACCGCCGACAACGAGTGGACCGGCGGCGAGATTCTCGATCCCGAGTCGGGCAAGCTGTACAAGTGCAAGATGTCGCTCGCCGACGACGGCAAGAAGCTCAACGTGCGCGGCTTTATCGGCATCAGCCTGCTCGGCCGCACGCAAACCTGGGAGCGCGAACAGTAAGACGCGCGCGGGGGTTCCCAACAGGTAATTGACAGCTGCCTCCGGTAAGATCGACAGCCCGATCATTCCTAAAATTACCGGAGACACCCCATGCGCTCATCCCTTCGCGCCGGCTTGCTGGCGCTTGCCGCCACCTCGCTGTTCAGCGCCGCCGCGCACGCGGCGGATGCCTGGCCCAATCATGTGATCAAGTTCGTCGTGCCCTTCACCGCCGGCGGCGCCAACGACCTGGTGGCGCGTGCCGCCGCCGATGCGGTGGGCAAACGCCTCGGCCAGACCGTCGTCATCGAGAACCGTCCCGGTGCCGGTGGGGTGGTGGGCGCCGACTATGTCGCCAAGGCCAGGCCCGATGGTTACACCTTCCTGGTCGGCGCGGTCGGCACCGTGACCAACAGTCTGATCCGTCCGAAGATGCCGTATGGTCCGGACGATCTGATTCCGATCTCGCTGATCGCCGTGAGTCCTTCGGTGATCGTCGCCGCGCCATCGCTGCCGGTGAACAACCTCAAGGAGCTGATCGAGTATTCGAAGAAGGAGAAGGGTGCCAACTTCGCCACCGCCGGTAGTGGCAGCACGCCTCACTTCGTTGAAGAGATGCTCAAGGAGAAAGGCGCCGAGCTGGTCGTGGTGCCATACAAGAGCGGCTCGGAGAGCATCACCGCGGTGATCGGCGGTCAGGTCGCGGCAACATCGGAAGCCAGCGTCGTGGTGCTGCCGCAGATCAAGGCGGGCAAGCTCAAGGCACTCGGTGCCACGTGGGACAAGCGCATGAGCGCGGCGCCCAATATCCCCACGACTGCCGAGCAGGGCATGCCGGAAGTTCGCATCGGACACTGGGCCGGCCTGTTTGCGCCGAAGGGCACGGACCCGGCCATTCTCAAGAAGCTGAACCAGGAGATGACTGCCGCGATGCAGACTGCGGAGACGCGCGAACGCCTGCTGCCGAACGGCATTGAACCCGCGGGCGGCTCGCAGGAGAGCTTTGTCGCGTTCATCAAGTCGGAGCGCGAGCGTCTCGGCCGCCTGGCCAGGAACGCCAATATGCAGGCCGAATGAATTTGGGCGAGCCCTGATCCGGGGGCGCGCCTGGCAACGGGCCGCCCATGTCTCTGCCGCACCATCGATGGTCCGCCCCGGCGGGCCATTTTTATTTGTGCTGCCAGAACAACAATGGCGCCGATTTCCGCCCACCGCGCGCCGCGATTGTTGATATCCGCGCACATCGATGTGTGGAGATGGAAACATTCGGACGCGGTCCTCCTTGTCTGTGTAACGCGCGCAACGGCCGGCGCATGCAAATTGCAACGCTAATCATTCGCATTTATATTCCGCTCGCCCATCACCATATTGCCTCTCAGGCCGCGTCGGACCATGCGTAATCGCACATGGCGGCGCGGGACGGTATCGGGCCCGGATCTGAGGGGAGAACTGGACAGAGAATGAACCGCATCGCCCTCGGCCGCACGCCCGTCGCGACCGCGCTGCTCGCCCTGTGCGCCGCCCCCGGCGCGTTCGCGCAAACAGCTCCCGCCCCCGGCACCACCGCACCCGCCACAACCCCCACCGCAGGCACCGCCACGCCGACGCTGGCGCCCGTCACCGTGCAGGGCGCGGCCGCGCGCGACGACTTCAACGCGGGCACCACGTCACTGTCGAAGCTGCCTGCCGATCTGCGCGATGTACCGCAATCGGTCACGGTGGTGAACAAGGCGTTGATGCAATCGCAGGGTGTGAGCTCGCTGTCCGATGCGTTGCGCAATGTGCCGGGCATCACCATCGGCGGCGCCGAGGGCGGGCAGATCGGCAACAACATCAACCTGAACGGCTTCTCGGCGCGCACGGACATCTATCTCGACGGCTTCCGCGATCGTGCCCAGTATTACCGCGACACCTTCGCGCTCGACCAGGTGGAAGTGCTGATGGGCCCGTCGTCGATGCTGTTCGGCCGCGGCTCCACCGGCGGCGTGATCAACCAGGTCACCAAGAAGCCGTCGCTGAAGGCGGCGACCGAGGTCAGCGGCTCGGTCACTACCAACGGCCTGGTGCGCGCTACCGCCGATGTCAATACGCCGACCGGCGACACCTCGGCCTTCCGCATCTCCGCCATGGCCCAGGACGGCAAGCCGAGCACGCGCGACGAGATGACGGTGCAGGATTTCGGCATCGCGCCGTCGTGGCGTTATGGCATCGGCACCTCCACCGAGATCACGCTGTCGGCGTTGCTCCAGCACAACGAGGACATGGCCGACTATGGCCTGCCGGCGATCAACGGCCATCCGGTCAACGTCGACCGCGACACCTTCTACGGCTTCAACAACGACCGCACGCGGCAGGACATCGCCATGCTGTCCGCGGGCGTCACGCATCGGTTTTCGCCGAACCTGCGCCTGCGCAACCGGACCCAGTTCAACTACGTGGAAACCGACGCGCGCGAAACCGCGCCGCAGGCGGTCGGATCGCTGACCGGCCCGGGCGGCACCTTCCAGCCGCTCACCACCACCACCCTGCCGCTGTCCGCGCTGTTCGTGCGCCAGCAGAGTCATGACCGCAACATTCGCGACTACTCGATCTTCAACCAGACCGAGCTGACCGCGACCTTCTCCACCGGGTTTATCAAGCACACCTTGCTGACCGGGCTCGAGTTCGGTCACGACGGCTACAACAACCAGAACTTCGCACGCGCCAGCGTCGGCGGAGCCTGCCCCGGCTTTGTCGCCTGCACGCCGGTAGTGAATCCGGTCTACAGCGATTCGCCATCGAACGTGCCGGAGACGCCGGGCAACCTGCAGGGCGGCTCGGCCAATACCGTCGCCGTGTACGCCAACGATTCGATCGAGTTCACCAGGCAGTGGAAGCTGGTGGCGGGCGTGCGCTACGACCGCTATATCGCCAGCATCAGCAATTCGGTCAATGCACAGAACACGCGCGGCAATACGGCGCTCGCCAACGCCGACCAGACCGTCAATTTCACCAGCGTGCGGCTCGGCGGCATCTGGCAGCCGACGGAAGCGCAGTCTTACTACGTGGCGTATGGCACCTCGTTCAATCCGTCGCTCGAACAGCTGGTGGGCACCGTGGGCCAGACCAGCCTCGACCCGGAAAAGAACAAGTCCTACGAGGTGGGCGGCAAGTGGGACCTGGCGGCTGGCAACCTGTCCATCACCTCGGCGCTGTTCCGTATCACCAAGGACAATGCGCGCAGCCAGATCGACGCCACCACCTACGACCTCACCGGCAAGGTGCAGGTGGACGGCTTTCGCGCCGGCGTGACCGGCCGCATCACGCCGCGGTGGCAGGTGTTTGCCGGCTATACCTACCTCGATGCCGAGATCAAGAGCGGCAGCATTTCGTCGGGCGGAGCGGGCAAGACGCCGGGCAACACGCCCCGGCACACTGCCACGGCGTGGACCAGCTACGCCATCCTGCCGGACTGGGAGATCGGCGGTGGCGCCTTCTATATGTCACAGCGCTACGCCAACAACCAGAACACCACGCAGGTGGGCGGCTTTGTGCGATGGGACGGCATGATCGCGTTCCATCAACCGAAATACGATGTGCGCCTGAATCTGTTCAACCTCTTCGACAAGAAGTATTACGATGCGCTGATCCAGTCGGACGGCGGCCGCTCCGTGCCGGGAACCGGCCGCACCGCCATGTTGTCCTTCACGTATCGGATGTAAGTCCGTCGCCCGCGGTGGCTACCGCAGTTGCGGTCGCGGTTGCCAATCGCGGTTGCCAATCGCGGTGACCAACCGCGGTGACCAACCGCGGTGGCCAGCCGCGGTGGCCCATGGCGGCCGCCGCCGGGCGCGGCAACTGCCAGGAACGATCCATGCTTGTCCGCATCCCCAAGGTCCTCAACACCGAACAGCTGGCCGTGCTGGTCCATCAGCTCGAACATGCGGGCGATGCCTGGGTGGACGGCCGCGTCACGGCCGGCTACTCGGGCGCCCCGGTCAAGTTCAACCAGCAGATCGACGAGCGCGCCGAGGTGGCGGCCCAGTGCCAGCACCTGATCCTGTCCGCGCTCGAACGCCATCCGTTGTTTATCAGCGCGGCGCTGCCCAATATCGTCTATCCGCCGATGTTCAACCGCTACAGCGAGGGCATGACCTTCGGCGCCCATGTGGACGGCAGCGTTCGCCTCCATCCGCATGACGGACGCAAGCTGCGTACCGATATCTCGGCCACGCTGTTCCTGTCCGAGCCGGCCAGCTACGACGGCGGCGAACTGCAGGTGGAAGACACGTACGGCACCCACGCGGTCAAGCTCGCGGCCGGCGACATGGTGATCTATCCCGCCACGAGCCTGCACCAGGTCACGCCGATCACGCGCGGCACGCGCCTGGCCAGCTTCTTCTGGATCCAGAGCCTGATCCGCGACGATGCCCGGCGGGCGCTGCTGTTCGACATGGACAACGCGATCCAGACGCTCAACCAGACCCATGCAGACGAGCGCGCGCGGCGCAGCCTGATCGGTTGTTACCACAATCTGATGCGGCAATGGAGCGAGACCTGACCTGACGTGTGTCTCCAACCTGTGGCAAAGTCGCCGCCTTGCGATTGCATGTAACAGGAGACCCCATGTCGTTCGTCATCGTGTTGGCGGCCCTCGCCTTCCTGATGTTTGCCGCCTATCGCGGTTACAGCGTGATTCTTTTTGCGCCCATTGCCGCCCTCGGCGCGGTGCTGCTGACCGAGCCGGCGGCCGTGGCGCCGGTGTTTTCGGGCATCTTCATGGAGAAGATGGTCGGCTTCGTCAAACTGTATTTCCCGGTATTCCTGCTCGGCGCCGTGTTCGGCAAGGTGATCGAGCTGTCCGGCTTCTCGGAATCGATCGTCGCCGCCGCCATCCGCTATATCGGCCGCTCGCGCGCCAATGCGGTGATCGTGGCGGTCTGCGCGCTGCTGACCTACGGTGGCGTGTCGCTGTTCGTGGTGGTATTCGCGGTCTATCCGTTCGCCGCCGAGCTCTATCGCCAGAGCAATATTCCCAAGCGCCTCATGCCGGGTGCGATTGCGCTGGGCGCATTCTCGTTCACCATGGATTCGCTGCCGGGCACGCCGCAGATCCAGAACATCATCCCGACCACCTTCTTCAAGACCACCTCGTGGGCCGCGCCGAGCCTCGGCGTGATCGGCTCGCTGTTCATTATCGTGGTGGGCCTGAGCTACCTCGAATGGCGCCGCCGCGCGTCCATGGCGGCCGGCGAGGGCTATGGCACCAGCCTGCAGAACGAACCTCAACCACACGCCGGCGGCAAACTGCCGGCACCGTTGCTGGCCCTGCTGCCGCTGGTCGTGGTGGGCGTCGCCAACTTCTGGCTGACGCGCATGATTCCGCTCTGGTACGGCGCCACCAGCACCGTGTCGCTGCCCGGCATTCCGCATCCGATCGAGACCAGAATTGCGAGCGTGACCGCCATCTGGGCGGTCGAAGGCGCGCTGCTGCTCGGCATTCTCGTGGTGCTGGTGACGGCGTTCGGCACCGTGCGCACGCGCTTTGCCGAAGGTACCAAGAGCGCCGTCGGTGGCGCGCTGCTGGCCTCGCTCAATACGGCCTCCGAGTACGGCTTTGGCGGCGTCATCGCGGCGCTGCCGGGCTTCCTGGTGGTCAGCGACGCGCTGCGCAGCATTCCCAACCCGCTGGTCAATGCCGCGGTCTCGGTCAGCACGCTGGCCGGCATTACCGGTTCCGCCTCGGGCGGCATGAGCATCGCGCTGGCGGCCATGTCCGACACCTTTATCCAGGGTGCGCAGGCCGCGCAGATTCCGCTCGAAGTGTTGCACCGCGTGGTATCGATGGCGAGCGGCGGCATGGACACGCTGCCGCATAACGGCGCGGTCATCACGCTGCTGGCCGTGACCGGCTTGACGCACCGGGAGTCCTACCGCGATATTTTCGCGGTGACGGTGATCAAGACGCTGGCGGTATTCTTCGTGATTACCGTGTTCTATGTGACGGGACTGGTCTAGCGCGGTCCTGACTACGGAGGCCCCATGAAGCAAGTCACCCTACCTGGTGGAGAACGGATTCCGGCGCTCGGCATGGGTGCCTGGAATATCGGCGACAGCGCCCGCACGCGCGCCGAGGAAATCGCCACGTTGCACCTCGGCCTGGACCTGGGCCTGCGCCTGATCGACACCGCCGAGATGTATGGCGAGGGGGCGTCCGAAGCGCTGATCGGCGAGGCTATCCAGGGCCGCCGCGCTCAGGTATTCCTGGTCAGCAAGGTCTACCCGCACAACGCCAGCCGCGCCGGCGCGGTGGCCGCGTGCGAGCGCAGCCTGCGCCGGCTCGGCACCGACCATCTCGATCTGTATCTGCTGCACTGGCGCGGAGACGTGCCGCTCGCGGAGACCATGGAGGCATTCATGGCGCTGCGTCGGGCCGGCAAGATCCGCCATTTCGGCGTCAGCAATCTCGACCTCGCCGATATGCGGGAGCTGTGGGAAGTACCCGGCGGCAGTGAGATCGCCGTCAACCAGCTGCTGTACAACCTGGGCCGGCGCGGGCTCGAATACGACCTGCTGCCCTGGCTGCGCGAGCACGGCATACCGATGATGGCGTATTCGCCGATCGAGCAGGCGCGTCTGTTGCGCAATGCCAGCCTGCAGGCGTTTGCCGGGCGCCACGGCATGACGCCGGCGCAGGCCGCGCTGGCCTGGGCGATGCATGGCGGAGACGTGATCGCGATCCCCAAGACCGGCCGGCGCGAGTGGCTGCGCGAGAATATCGGCGCGCTCGACCTGACGCTCACGGCGGCACAACTGGCCGAGCTCGACACGATCTTTCCGCCGCCGCGCGGGCCGCGGCCGCTGGAGATGCTGTAGGCGGTCGAACGCCGATATTCTCGCGCGGCCGCTGGCTTGACCGCAGATGAAGGCGGCGCGACCGCTCCCGCCCGGGCGCGGAGAGAGCCGGCGCTAACGCTCAGCGCTGGCCCAGCTCGTAGCGCTGGCGCTCGACATACTGCGTCAGGTACGAGCGCGCCTTTTCGCGCGTATCCGTGGTGACACGATTGGCGGCCTGGCGCGCGCTGCTCTTGCCATGCGACGACGACATCTGCGCCGAGAGGTAGTCCTGAAAGGCGTCGTGCATCGCATCGAGCTGGCTCTTGCAGGCATCGAGCGCGCTGGCCGCGACGTCCCTGGCGGCGCCCTTGGCGCCGAGGTTGGCCTTGGCGCGTTCCTGCACACAGTCCATATAGCGCGCGCGCAGCGACAGCCAGGCGGCATCCGGGCCCGGGGTGGACGCGCTGGTCGGCGCAGCGGCCGCGCCGCCCGCATCGGACGCGTCAGCGGCGGCCGGGTTCGTCGGCGCCGTGGAACACGCGCCCAGGGCCAACGCGAAGGCCAGGGTGAGAGCTGCCCTGGGGGCGGTCATCAGCGCGGAGGAACGGGGGACGGAAGTCAGAGGAAAGGTACGCATGATGGCGGGGGCGCTTCTGCGGCGTGTCATGGATCGGGGGCTCCATTGTTCCAAAGGATCGGGGCGAAATGGGGCAGTCACGGAGCAAGTAATTGCAAGAAAGTATGTCTGTGCCGTGTCAGATGCGCACCCCGTCCGTGTCAGACAATATCGCATTGGCGAATGTGCGTTGCACGCCTATGCTGTAGAGGCGGTTGCAACACACGAACCCCCTCCTGGAGGAAACAATGAAACGACGCACCTTCCTGTCTGCCGGCAGTGCCGGACTTGTCGGCCTCTCCGGTCTGTCCCTCGGCGCGCTCTCGCTCGCGGGATGTTCTGTCACCGGCCCGGATTCGGGCACCGACAAGGCCGCCAAACGCCGTGAAATCGATGCCGGCGCCACCGATACCCTGAATCGCCTGTACAGCTCCGTGCGGGGCTCGCAGGAGCTCGGCAACCGCGCTCGCGGCATCCTGGTCTTCCCGAAACTGCTCTCGGCGGGCTTCGTGGTGGGCGGCGAGTACGGCGACGGCGTGCTGCGCTCCGGCGGCGCCAACCGTGGCTACTACCGCGCCATCTCGGGCTCCATCGGCTGGCAGATCGGCGCCCAGTCGAAAGCCTTCATCCTGATGTTCATGACGCAGGACGCGTATCAGAAATTCGTCAACAGCAGCGGCTGGACCGTCGGTGCCGACGCCACCGTCGCGCTGGCGACGATCGGCGCCAATGGCCAGCTGGATACCAACACGGCCCAGCAGCCGATCGTCGGCTTTGCCATGACCAATGCCGGCCTGATGGCTGGCCTGAGCCTGGAAGGCACCAAGATCTCGAAGCTCGACATCTGACGTTGCCTCCGACGCAAAACCGTGCCGGTGCGCCTTGCGGCGGGCCGGTACGGGCGGCAGGCCCGGCGCTGGCGCGCCCGGCCTGCTTTTTTTGCGCTTTTTTTCGCCTTCTTTGTCTTGGTTTACCCGGTTTTCGCGCATTCTCTGCTCCCGCTGCACCTTCGCGCGCCTGCGCCGCGTTACGCGCATCGCGACCGCGGTCCGGCATTTCGCCCGCGTGCCTGCCGCAAGCGGATAGAATTCGACCCTCTCGTTTTTTTCCCGCCCGCTCGTGGCCGAATTCTCATGTGGTTCAAGAATCTTCAGCTTCATCGCTTCTCCGCCCCGTGGTCGCTGAGCGCCGAGCAGGTGGAAGCCTGCCTCGCCACGCACGCCTTCTTCCCCGGCACCAGTCTCGAACCGCAAACGCAGGGCTGGGCCTCGCCGCGCGATAACGGCCAGCTCGTCCACTGTGTCAATCGCCAGATGCTGCTGGTGCTGCGCACCGAGAAGAAGCTGCTGCCGGCGACCGTGGTCAACCAGGTCACCAAGGCGCGCGCCGCCGAGCTCGAGGAGCAGCAAGGTTTCAAGCCGGGCCGCAAGCAGTTGCGCGAGCTCAAGGACCAGGTCACCGAGGAACTGCTGCCGCGCGCGTTCAGCATCCGCCGCGATACGCGCGTCTGGATCGACCCCGTCAACGGCTGGCTGGCGATCGATGCCGCCGGCGCGGCCAAGGCCGACGAGGTGCGCGGCATGCTGTTCAAGGCGATCGACCCGCTGCCGCTGGTCGGCCTGCATGTGAACGAGTCCCCGGTCGCCGCCATGACCGGCTGGCTGGCGGCCGATACCGCGCCGGCCGGCTTCAGCGTGGACCAGGAGATCGAGCTGCAAGCGAGCAGCGAGAGCAAGGCCACCGTCCGCTATGTGCGCCACCCGCTCGACCCCGAAGACCTGCAGCGCCATATCGCGGCGGGCAAGCGTTGCACGCGCCTGGCCATGACGTGGAACGACCGCGTGTCGTTCGTGCTGACCGACGCGCTCGCGGTCAAGCGCGTGGCCCCGCTCGACGTGATCAAGGAGCAGGCCGATGGCACGGCACACGACGAGGACGAGCGTTTCGACGCGGACTTCGCGCTGATGGCCGGCGAGCTGGCCGGCCTGCTGGCCGACCTGACCGAGGCGCTCGGTGGCGAACGGCAGGTCGAGGAGAAGCGGGCGGCCTGAAGCGGGCGAACTGAAGCTGGCGAACTGAGGCTGGCGAACTGAGGCTGGCGAACCGAGGCGGCCGAACCGAGGTGGCGAACCGAGGCGGGCGAACCCAGGCTGGCGGCCCTGGCGCGCGACCTGCGCCTGCCCTCTACCCCACCTTCAACACCATCGGCCGCTCGCGGCCGGCAGCGCGTTCCCACACCTGCGCGACATCCGCCAGCGGCACCATGTCCGCATCGATGCGTAGCGCACCATCGGCGGCATGCTTGAGAATCGTCTCAATCATGCTTTCCAGCTCGCGCGACGACGGTCCATTGCCGGGGCCGCTGCCCATCAGCGCCACCGGCGAATCGCGCAAGGATGCCCCCGACAGCGCGATCATGTCGCCCGCCATATCGCCGGTCGATACCATGCGCACGCCACGCTGGCCGTGGCCGACCGAGGTGGTCAGCGCCGCGATCAGGACCTCCGCGATGGGGCCCCATACGAAGTCGATGACGACATCGATGCCATCCACCGCATGGCTCGCAAACGCCTCGTGCAGCGATGTGGGCGGCAGGCGCAGATCGATGATGGCATCGGCGCCGAGCCGCGCCAGCACATCCTGGCGCCGGCCCGCCGCGATCACGCGGCCCGCGCCAAGCGAGCGTGCCGCCTGTACCGCCATGCGGCCCAGCGCCCCGGTCGCGCCCACGATCAGCACGGTCTCGCCGGGCCTGACGTCGGCGCGCCACCGCAACGGCAACCAGACGGCCAGCGCCGGGCTGACGATGGCCGCGGCCGTCAGGTTGTCGATATCGTCGGGAATCATCGCCACGCACTGCGCGGGCGCAAAGGTTGCCATCGCGCCGAACGGCGCGCGCATGCCGGTGAAGTAGACGCGCTCGCCGGTCTCCATGTAACCCACGCCGTCGGTGCCGCAGACCGACGGCAACGTGAGCGGACTGCGATGATGGCGCCCGCCGGCAATCACGAGATCGAGCGGCTTGATGGCCGCGGCGGCCACACGCACCAGCACTTCGCCGACAAGGACTGCGGGATCGGCAAAGCTTTCGAAGCGCGGCACCTCGCCGAGGTGGTGAAGAACGGCGGCTTGCATCGGACGTACTCCCTACGGATGGATCGAACTGTCGATCGTAGAAAGCCATCCGGCACAAACCTATGAGCCGATTCTGAAAATCAGGCGGCCCGGACCGCACGGATCACGCGGCGGGTGCACGCAAACCGTCGAACGACCAGCGTCCCGCCCCGCGTGCGCTCAGCGGCAGCGCCACCGGCGACCTCGAGCACCCGCGGGCGCAGCACCGGGCACCGGCGCGACCGTCGCCGCTGCCCCGCCGTCAACGGCACTACTGGGCGTACACCCCGGCGGCCTTGATCACCGGCGTCCAGCGCTCGATCTCGGTCTTCGTGCGCGTGCCCAGCACCGGCGCATCGAGCTTGTCCACGGCCGGCACGGTCACGCCCAGCGGGCCCAGCCGCTGCGCCACGGCGGGATCGGCCAGCGCAAAGCGCAGCGCATGATTGAGGCGCGCCACCACGGCCGGCGGCGTGCCCTTCGGGGCGTACAGGCCGTGCCACACTTCGAGCTCGAAGTTCGGCAGGCCGGCCTCGGCGAAGGTCGGCACGTCGGGCAGGATCGACAGCCGCGACTTTGCCGCGAGCGCGTACGGCTTGAGCATGCCGCTGCGGATATACGGCCCGGTCGCCACCGGCTGGTCGCACAGCAGGTCCACCTGGCCGCCGAGCAGATCCTGCAGCGCGGGACCGGTGCCGCGATACGGCACCATCGTGACCTCGGTGCCCAGCGCCTTCGCAATCAGCATCGCGCACAGGTGCGAGGTCGAGCCGTTGCCGGCGTGGCCAAAGCGCACGCCCACCTGCTTCTGCTTGATATACGCGATCAGGTCCTTGAGGTTGGCCGGGGCCAGGCCCTTGGTGCCGACCAGGATCATCGGCACGTCGGCCGCCTGCGCGATCGGCTCCAGGTCGCGCGTCGCGTCGAAGCTCAGTTTCTTGTAGAGCGCGGGCGCGGTGGCAATGCCCATGTTGTGGAACAACAGCGTGTAGCCATCGGCCGACGCGTTGACCACGCGCGCGGTACCGATGGTGCCGCCCGCCCCGCCGGCATTCTCGATCACGACCGGCTGCTTGAGATCGCGCGCCATCGCCTCGCCGAGGGCGCGGCCGATCACGTCGGTCGAGCCACCCGGCGCATAGGGAATGATGACCTGGACCGGCTTGGCGGGAAAGGTCTGGGCCTCGGCCTGGCTGGCGGTCAAGATCGTCGTCATGACGGCGGCCATCACCGTGGCCATGGCGAAAGCCCTGCCGGCCAATGCGGCGGAAATGCGTTGCATGGATGTCTCCTTTGCTGTGGCGCTCTGCCTGGATGCGCCTTATCTGCGTGACAAAATTGAAAGGACGAACGCGTCCCCCACCGACCCTGCGGTGGTGGTGACACACGTGCGCCAACCCTCCTGAAGCGCGGACCCGATGCGCGCGGACCCGATGCGCGCAGACCCCATGCGCGGGGCCCGCGCGCATGGAACCTCAGGCCTTGTGCTGCTGCGCGAAGCGATAGACTTCGGTGTGGTCGGCCGCCTTGCCCAATGCCTCCGAGGCCTGGTTGCACATCGCGCTGACGTGCGCGCCCAGTTGCGTCGATGCGTGCACGGCCTCGGCCAGCGCCGCGGCGATCGCCACGTCCTTGGCCATCAGCGCCAGCGAGAAGCCCGAGTTGAATGCGCCGGACAGCATGAATTGCCGGGCCTTGTTCTCGGTGGTGTTGTTCTTGCCGGTCGAGCTGTTGAGCACGTCGACCATCACGTTCGGGTCGATGCCAAAGCGCTGGCCGGCCACCAGGGCCTCCGCGGTGGCGATCAGGCCGGCGGCGGAAACGTAGTTGTTGAGTGCCTTCATGGCATGGCCGGCACCGATCGCGCCCACATGCGTGATGGTGCTGCCGAGATGCGCGAGCAACGGCCGCGCGCGCTCGACCTCGGCCGCCTCGCCGCCCGCCATGATGGCCAGCTTGCCCGTCTGCGCGCGGCTCACGCCGCCCGAGACCGGCGCATCGATCATGACCTTGCCGGCGGCCGCCACGGCCTCGGCGAGGCTGCGGGTGCGCACGGGATCGGCCGAGCTCATGTCGATCACCAGCGCGCCCGCCGGCAGTACCGCGGTGAGCTGCTGCACCGTGGCATCCACGATGTCGGAGTTCGGCAGCATGGTCACCAGCACCTCGCAGCCGCCAAAGTCCTGCAGGCTCGCGGCCACCTTGGCGCCAGCGTGCTCGGCGGCAAAGCGCCGCGTGGTTTCCGGCACGACGTCATACGCCAGTACGTCGAGGCCCGCGGCCACCAGCCGGCCGGCCATCGGAAAGCCCATCATGCCAAGGCCGATGAATCCAATCTGCTTCATGGCTGCCCCTCAGATACCCATTTCCTTGAATGCCTCGCGCGCAATGCGGAACGAGTCGATGCCCGCCGGCACGCCGCAGTAGGTCGCCACCTGCAGGAAGACCTCCTTGATCTCTTCCTTGGTCAGGCCGTTGGTGATGGCGGCGCGCACATGCAGCTTGAGTTCGTGCGGGCGGTTCAGCGCGGCAATCATGGCGAGGTTGAGGAAACTGCGGGTACGGCGCTCAAGCCCCGGCCGGTTCCAGATATCGCCCCAGCAGTACATGGTCGAGAACTCCTGCATGGCCATGCTGAATTCGTCGGCGTTCTTGAGGGAGGCATCGACGTAGTCGCTGCCCAGCACTTCGCGGCGCGTCTTGAGGCCTTTATCAAACAGTTCCTGGTTCACGATGTACTCGCTCCGTGGTCGGTGAAGGAAGCCTGCATCGTATGGCGCCCGATTTAGTAAGTCAATATGATTGTCTGACAATCTTTCGGGCTGCAAATCTGGGATAATCGCGGCTGACCTGCGGGTGACCTATGGATACCGATCTGTTTATCAAGCGCGAAATGACCACGCTGCGCCAGCAAGTGACGGCGCGGCTACGTCAGGCCATCCTGGCCGGCCATCTCTCGCCCGGCATGCGGCTGGTCGAGCGCGAACTCTGCGAGAACCTCGGGGTGAGCCGCCCGCTCGTACGCGAAGCGCTGCAGCAGCTCCAGGCCGAAGGCCTGATCCACCTCGTGCCGCACAAGGGGCCGGTGGTGGCCACCATCTCCGAGGAAGAATCGCGCCAGATCTACGCCGTGCGCGCCTACCTGGAAGCCTGTATCGGCGAAGGTTTTGCGCGCAATGCGACGGCGGCCCAGGTGTTCCGCCTGCGCGAGGCGCTGCGCTATCTGGCCTCGCCCGAGGCCTCGGCCAACACCGACGTCCTGCTCGAAGGCAAGAACACCTTCTACGCGATCCTGATGGAAGGATGCGGCAACGCGATTGCCGGCCAGATGCTTACCCAGCTGAACAATCGCATCACGCTGCTGCGGCGCGTCTCGCTCGGACGCGCGGGACGCCTTGCGGAATCGCTCAAGGAGCTCGATGCGGTGGTCACCGCCATCGAGAAGCGCGACGCCGATGCCGCGCGCGATCTGCTGTTCCAGCACGTGCATAGCGCGGCGCGGGCCGCCGAGGAAGCACGCGCGCTGGCGCCGGCCTGAGCGGTACGGCTTGCCACCCTATGCCACCCTATCCCAGGTCCGGGATAGCGGCCTATATGTTGCATTTTCTATGCAACATAACTAGACTCGGAGGCATCGGGCCAGTGTCATGCCCGTCGCACTTCCGCTTGCGACACGCGAACCGCATCAAGAACCGCGTCCTCACCGGCGCGCCACCAACATGCCCACGTCGATCCGGATCTCTCCGCCGTCCCCGCGCCACACCGGCTATCGCGGCGTGCCGATGCTTGCGCTCGGCTTCCGCCCGTTCTACCTCCTTGCCGCCGCGTTCGGCGTCATCGCGATCGCCGCCTGGGTGGCGATCTATCTCGGCTGGTGGCAGCCGGCCTCGCGTCCGTGGCTTGGCGCCATGGTGTGGCATGCGCATGAGATGGTGTTCGGCTTTGCGGCCGCGGTCGTGGTCGGTTTTCTGTTCACCGCGGGCAAGAACTGGACCGGCCAGCAAACCCCGCAAGGCGCCTGGCTCGGCGCGCTTGCCGGCGTCTGGCTGGCGGCGCGCGTGCTGATGTGGAGCGGCCCGGCATGGCTTGCCATCGCGCTCGATCTCGTCTTTCTGCCGCTGTGCGCGGCCAGCTTCTACCGCCTCCTGCGGCGCGCGCGGAACCATCGCAATATCGGCCTGGCACTCGCCCTCGGCGTGCTCGGCGCGCTCAATCTCGCCTTCCATGTGGCGGCAGGGCGCGGCGACCTCGGCGGCGCGCTGCGCGTGACCGAGGCCGCCACCGGCCTGATCACCCTCTTCATTACCGTGATTGGCGGACGCGTGATTCCGATGTTCACCGCCAACGCGGTGCCCGGCGTTACCATCCGTCGCAGCGCGTGGGTCGAGCGCGTGGTGGTGGCCGCGACGCTGCTGGCGATCGTCGCCCACAGCGCGCACGCGCCGGCCTTCGCGGTGGTGCCCCTGGCGCTCGCGGCGGCCGCCACGCATGCGGTGCGCCTGGCAGGCTGGGATCCGTTACGAACGTTGCGCACCCCGCTGGTGGCCATCCTGCACGTGGCCTATGCTTTCCTGCCACTCGGTTTTGCGCTGCTGGCAGGTGCCGCGGTGGGCTGGCTCGACGGTTCGACCGCACTGCACGCGCTGACCGTCGGCGCCATTGCCTGCGCGATTCTGGCGATGATCACCCGCACCGCGCTCGGCCATACCGGCCGGCGTCTTGCCACTGGCCGCATCGAGCACCTGGCCTACGCCTCCATCGTGCTGGCGGCGCTCGTGCGCGTGCTCGGGCCGCTCGCGCTGCCGGCCTTCAAGCCATATGCGATTGGCGCCGCCGGCATGCTGTGGGTGGCGGCGTTCGTGCTCTATCTGGTCAAGTACGCGCCCTATCTGTCGCGCGCCCGCGTCGATGGGAAGGAAGGCTGAGCCGACGCCGGCCGCCTCGAAGCCGCGCCACACTTTGTGAGAAAAGGAGCGATAATCGGGACGCCTTATGCAATAAATCTTCACAATGAGCGAACCCGATTTTCCCTCGCTACGCCTGTTCATGCGCGTGGCGGAAACGCAGAGCTTTACCGCGGCGGCGGAAGCCTCGGGCATCTCGGTGTCGGCCGCCAGCTATGCCGTGCGCACGCTGGAAACACAGCTCGGCGCCCGCCTTTTCAACCGCACCACACGCAGCGTGAGTCTGACCGAGGCCGGCAGCGCCTTCATGGACCGCGTGGCACCGCTGCTCGAGGAACTGCAGCTTGCCATGCACGATGTGTCGGTGGCCTCGAGCGTATCGATGGGCACGCTGCGGCTCAATATCCCCGGCACCGCCAGTCGCATGATCATGCAGCCGCTGCTCAAGCGCTTTCTGGACGCCCATCCCAATATCAATCTCGACGTGGCGGTCGATAACAGCCTGGTCGATATCGTCACCAAGGGCTTCGACGCGGGTATCCGCTTCGACAACGTGCTCGGCGACGACATGGTCGCGATTCCGCTCATCGCACCGATGCCGTTCGTGGTCGTGGCGTCGCCCGCCTATCTCGCCGCGCACGGCGTGCCGAGCCATCCGCGCGACCTGCTCAAGCACACCTGCATCAACTACCGCAGCGCCGATACCGGCGCGCTCTACAAATGGGAGTTCGACGAGAACGGCAAGCGCGTGCGGCTCGCCGTCAACGGCCGGGTTTCCTCCAACGATACCGACCTGCTGGTGCGCGCCGCGTGCGACGGCTATGGCTTTGCCTATCTGGCCCGCGACAGTGCCGGCGCCGCGCTGGACGCGGGACAGCTGGTGGAGGTGCTGCAGGGCTGGACCTCGCCCGCGGCGCTCTACCTCTACTACTACAACCGCAGCGCCATGCCGATGAAGCTGCGCGTGTTTATCGATTTCATCCAGCAGGAAATCGGACGACCCGAATTGCCGACCCGTCCGTCGACCATCAAGCCCAGGCGCAAACCCAGGCTTACGGCGGGGCGAGCGTCCCGCGCGCGATAAAGACGATATCCGATTCCATCTCCAGATAGTGGATCAGCCCGTACTTCGGAAATTCGATCATCACGCCGCGGATCAGATAGCCCCACTGCGCCTCGGGGTGCCCGGCGCTGTACTCGCCGGTTTCCATGGAACAGACCACGACGCCGGGCGCCTCCGCGCCCAGCAGCACGCGATCGCCGACGCGGACCTCGGTACCATCCACATACTTCATGCACACTCCCTCCTGACACGCATGGTCGGACTGCCGCCGCCGCCAGCGCAGTCACGCTTCCGGTCACCCTCACGCTCATGACAGACCAGGTCGAATACCGCCGCGCCGATGCCGTGCCCGGCCTCGTACTCAGCGAGGCCCGGCAGGTCGGCTTGCGCTTCGGCCGTCATTACCACCTGGACTATCACGTGGGGCTCGTGACGGCCGGCGTCCAGCGCCAGCATTATCTTGGCGAGACCTACCGGCTCGGCCCCGGGCGCATCTGCCTGATGCCGCCGGGCGACATTCACGACGGCGATCCGGACAGCGGCGAGGCCTATTCGCTCAAGACGTTTCGCCTCTCCCCTGCCCTGCTGGCCAGCGTGACGGGCGAGATCACCGGCACACCGCAGCCACCTGCACTGGCTGGCGCCGTGCTCGACGACCCCGCGCTGGCCGCTTCCCTGATGCGCCTGCACGACGCCCTGCTTGGCGGCGATGACACGTCGCCGCTGCATATGCAGTCGGCGTGGCTGACACTCATGGAGCGTCTGTTTTCCCGCTCGCGGAGTGTCGTCTCGCAAGCCGTCAAGGGAGCCCTGTCGCCGCGCCAATGGGAGCAGGTCAAGGCGTATTGTCATGCGCATCTCGCGCGCAAGATCACGCTCGACGAGCTGGCCGCGCTGTGCGGCGTCGACCGGTTTCAGTTTCTCAAGCTCTTCAAGCAGACCGTTGGCATGACGCCGCATGCCTGGCTGGTGCGACTGCGGCTGGAGCAGGCCTGCGCGCTGCTGCAGCGAAACGGCGGCAGCATCGCGCAGGTGGCACTCGAGGTCGGCTTCTACGACCAGAGCCATTTCAACCGCGCGTTTCGCCACGCGTTCGGCGTCGCTCCGTCTCGTTACTGACCCGGTACTGGATCGTTACCTACTGGACCGTTACTGACCCGTTGCTGGCCTATGTGCGTGCCGACGGCCGAGGTCCCGCCCGTGTCAGCGTGCAAGCCGGACGATATGGGCCACGAGGTGGTCGACATCGGCCTGCTGCGTGGCAAACGAGGTGACAAAGCGCACCACGCCCGGGCCCCAGCGTTCCGCGTAAAAGCGGAATCCGGCAGCGAGCAGGCCCTTGATGGTGGCGTCCGGCAACCGGCAGAACAGGATATTGGCCTCCGCGCCGTCCAGGATCTCCACGCCATCGAGATGACGAATGCCGTCGGCCAGGCGCTTTGCCATGGCATTGGCCTGGCGCGCATTGCGCAGCCACAGGTCGTTCTCGAGGTAGGCGTCGATCTGGGCGGACAGGAAACGCATCTTCGAGAACAGATGTCCGGCGCGCTTGCGACGATAGCCCATCTCGGCGGCCCGCGTCTTGTCGAAGAGCACGATCGCCTCCGCGCAGGGCACGCCGTTCTTCGTGGCACCGAACGACAACGCGTCCACGCCGGCCTTCCAGGTCATCTCCGCCGGGGTGCAGCCGAGCGCGACCAGGGCATTCGCGAAACGCGAGCCATCCATATGCAAGCCGATCGACGCGGCACGGCACACCTCGGCGATGGCGCCGATGTCGTCGACCCGATAGATGCTGCCGACTTCGGTGGCCTGCGTGATGCTGGCCACGGCGGGCTGCACGGTATGCACGTCGCCCACCTTGGACGTCGCCGCCTGTCGCAGCCGCGCCGGATCCATCTTGGCCGCCGGGCCGTCGACGGTAACGATCTTGGCGCCGGCGGTATAGAACTCGGGCGCACCGCACTCGTCGTTGTTGATATGGCTGCCGGGATGGCACAGGATGCTGCCCCACGGCGGCGTCATCGTGGCCAGGCACAGCGCGTTGGCGGTGGTGCCGGTGGGCACCAGGAAGACGTCGACGTCGCGCTCGAACAGCTCGGCGAACTTGCGCTCCACGCGCGCGGTGTATTCGTCGTTGCCATACGGCGCGCTCTGCCCGGCGTTGCACGCGACGAGGGCTTCGATGACTTCAGGCGCGGCACCGGCGATGTTGTCGCTGTTAAAGCCGAGGGCGGGGACTTCGATTGGCATGATCGGTCACAAACAGGGAATGTCGATACCCCATAGGCTAGCGCTGTCGGCGGCCGCCGGATTGTAAAAAATTGCGGGGCGAAACCATGGCCGTGGCCGCCTCGCGTCCGGCACCCGCTCACAGGGACCGCTCACAGGGGCCGCTCACAGGGTGCGATCAAACGGCCTGCACAAACGCCCCCGCCGCCAGCCGGCGCGCATGTTCGCGCAGATCCTTCGGCCACTTCCGGCTCAATGCCATGAAGCGCTCGCGATCCGATGCATAGAGCGCGCGCGCGGCTTCCTCGTAGCCGGGGTGGTTGCCCAGCATGGTCGACATGAAGCGGTCCGCTGCCTGCTGGGCGCGGCGGATACTGGCTTCCGGCGCCTGACTGGCCGCATCGACCAGTCGCCGCAACGTCGATGACGCGCCGCCGGGCTGGTCCGCGAGCCATTCCCAATGCCGTGGCAGCAGCGTGACCTCACGCGCGGCAACGCCAAGCGCGGGCCGGCCCGCCCGCTTCTTTTCGGCGCCGGCGTCGGACGTCGACAGGCGCGCGGCGACGTCTTCCGCCGAACCGCGCAGATCGAAGTCGAGCTGGCGGCCGGTGGCATCGTCGAAGCTCAGGATCGTGGCCGTGGATCCGCCCTCCAGCGCCGCCTTGATCGCCAGCGCGACCTGCAGATGAGACCCGCGCGCGAGCACCTGCTCATCGGCAAAGGCGGTGGCGAATGCCGCGGCGGTGGGGGCGGTGGAGGCCCGGGAGGCCGTGGGCGCAGCGGCCCTGGCGGCAGTTGGGGGTCGAGTGGAACGCATCAGGTCTCCTGCAATGGTCGAGATGCAGGAGATTATATCCGGGTGTTATTGTAGGAATCAATTACACCCGGACAAAATACAACACCCACGAAGTCCTCACTGCACCGACCCGACCGGCTCGCCGCGACGCTTGGCCTCCAGCTTGCGCTGGGCGCGCTCCAGCGACTCGGGAAACTTGTCGTCCGACATGTCGTAACCAACGTCGCGCAGCGCCTGCAGCTCCTTCATCAGACTGGCGTGCGTCACAGGCGCTGGGCCAGCCGACGCGCTATTGCCAACCACATCCGCCGCATTGGCGGCAAACGATACCGACGCCGCGGCGGCAACCACTGCCACCGACACAAGATGCTTGAGAGAAACGGAACGCATGATGAATACCTCCTGCAAGACTGGATTCGACACCACGCCGGTGCGTGGCGCCCCCCGCGCCGCAAAACCGAAGCCCGGTCCTTGAAGCGGGGTTCGTGTTCGTGCTGCGCGTCTACACAGGAAGAGTAGGACGCTAGCCCATGTCTCCGATGTGCCGCCTGGATCGATAATCTGCTCGATCGTCTCACCGGCGCGGCGCGGTCGCGCTCCGCGCAAGGGACGCACAGGGGACGCACAGGGGACGCACAGGGGACGCACAAGAGACGCGCAACGTCGCGCGGCACCGCGCACCCGACGGCGGCGCCGCGCACGCCCCGGGCCATCGCGCACGGTGCTCGCATCGCTGGCACGGTATCTGCGTTACGGCAGCCCATCGCAGATGCCCATCCCAACAACGTACGGAGACACCATGCCAGGCCGGATACCGAACGCGTTACCGCGACGCGAGATGCAAAGCCAATGGCTGCGGCAACGCGCGCGATGGATCGGCGCACTGGTGACTGGCGCGCTGGCGATCGGCGCGATGGCATCGGCCTACGCATGGTTGATCGAGCAGGCGCACAGGTGGTTCGTCGGCGCCGTCACCGGCCATGCCCCCATCATGCTGCTGCTCTGCCCTGCCGTCGGCGCCGCCTCGGTCTGGCTGACCCGGCGCTACTTTGCCGGTGCGGAGGGCAGCGGCATTCCGCAGACGCTCGCCGCATTGCATGGCGGCGAGGCCGTCAGGCTGCGGCTGCTGACGGTGCGGCTGGCGCTGGCCAGGATCGGACTGACGGTGCTGGCGACGGCCGGCGGTTTGCCGGTGGGGCGGCAAGGCCCGACGGTGTTCGTCGGCGCCGTCGTCATGCATCGGCTGCGCCGCTGGACGCCCGCCCCGCACGAGGCCGCCGCGCGCGCGTGGGCACGCCGGTTCATCGTGCTCGGCGCTGCCGCCGGCCTTGCCGCCGCGTTCCAGACCCCGCTTGCCGGCCTGGCCTTCGCTGCCGAGCGCCTGCTGCGGCGGTTCGAACCGCGCCTGTATGGCCCGCTTTTCATGGTCGTGCTGGTAGCCTGCGCCAGCGCCGCCATGACTGGGCGCGCGCCGCTGCTCCATGCCGTGAGCGTGCGCGAATCGGCGCACTGGACGCTCGGCGCGGCGCTGGCGGCGGGATTGGTGACAGGGCTGGCCGGCAGTGCGTTCTCGTGGCTGCTGGTGCATCCGGCACGCTGGATGCCGCCTGCCATGGCACGACTGCGCACACAGCATCCGGTCTGGTTCAGCGCCTGCTGCGGCCTTGCCGTGGCGGCGTTGACGCTGGCGGCGGGCCCTCCCATGTTCGGCACTGGCCACCAGACCATCCAGGCGCTGAGCGCGGGTAGCGCCTTATCCATGGCGTATCCGCTGGCCTATCCGCTGGCTTATCTGCTCGCCTTGCTGCTGACCTGCCTGGCCGGCATTCCAGGCGGCATCTTCGTGCCGTCGCTCACCATCGGCGCAGCCTTCGGCGCGGCGCTCCAGCCGTGGCTGATGGCGGACAGCGCGACATCGATCGCGCTGTCGATGTCCGGCTATCTGGCCGCCGTCACGCGCCATCCCGTGATGTCGTTCGTGATCGTGATGGAGATGTCCGGCTCGCTCGACGCCGCACTGCCGCTGATGACCGCTTCGCTGGTCGGCCACGCCGTGGCACGCGGGCTGGCGCCACCGATCTACGATTCGCTGGCGCTCGGCTATGCGCCGCGGCGCATGCCGTCATGAAAAAAAAAGCCGGCGGCACACGCCGCCGGCTCTCCGGTATGGCCTGTCAGCCGGTCAGGCTTCAGCGCGCTCGCGTACCCAGGGGGCCAGCCCGTCGAGCGACTTCACCTCGATGTCGGGGCGCACGCCGAGCTCCTCGAACGTATTGCCCGTGCGGTTCACCCAGGCCACGTGATAGCCGAAGTGCTTGGCACCGGAAGCATCCCACGCGTTCGACGACACGAACAGGATGCGATCACGGGCCACGCCAAAGGTCTGCTCGCCGAGTTCGTACACCGTGCGATGCGGCTTGAATACCGCCACGTTCTCCACGCTGATCAGATGGGCAAAGCGGTCCTGCAGGCCGGAATGGCTGACCACACGATGGATCGAATGCACCGAGCCGTTCGACAGGATGGCCAGCGGCAACCCCATGGCCTGCAGCGTGGCCAGCGCGGCCGGCGTTTCCGGATAGGGGCTGAGCTTGAGGTATTCCTCGCACAGGATGGCCTGGGTACGCGCGTCGAGGTCGAGCCCGAGCCGGTTGCACGTGTACACGAGTGCGTCCTCGGTGGCCTGCTCGAACGACAGGTATTGCCCCATCAGGCTGCGCAGCCAGGTGTATTCGAGCTGCTTCTGCCGCCACAGCATGCTCATCTCCATGCCGCGGCTCGGATAGAACTCGCTGCAGCGCCCGGCCACCGAATGCACGTCGTAAAGCGTGCCGTACAGATCGAAAACAACGCCCTGAATATCCATCTATGTCTCCAAGAAAAACAAGAAAAAACCCGTCACTGCGTACGCATGCAAAACCTCAATCCCGGCCCGTAGCCGACTCCGGGGCCACGCCCGTCTGCGCCCGGAACACGAACGCGTCGAAGCGGTTCTCGTGCTCGGCGCTGCGCCGGCTCATCACCGTACACAGCCACGCGCCCAGAAAGCCGATCGGCATGCTCAGCACGGTGGGATTGACGATGGGGAAGACGGCCTGGTCCTTGAGGAACGCCGGGCCGAGGAAAGCGAGCACCACCGACGACACCAGGCCCGCGGTGACACCCCCGATCACGCCGGCGGTGTTGAAGCGGCGCCAGAACATCGACAGCACGATGATCGGGAAGTTGGCCGATGCCGCAATCGCGATGGCGAGAATCACCAGCACGCCCACATTGATGCCCTGCGCCAGCAGGCCGAGCGCCACCGCGAGCACGCCCACGGCGAGCGTGGCCAGCCGCGCCACGCGCACCTGTTCCGCCTCGGGCACCTCGCCGCGGCGGATGACGTTGACGTACAGGTCGTGCGCGATCGCACCCGACGATGCCAGCGTCAGGCCGGCGACCACCGCGAGAATGGCGGCAAACGCCACCGCGCAGATGCACGCGAGGAAGAACTGCCCGCCGAAGGTGCCCGGGCCCCCGCCGAGGTACTGTGCGAGCAGCGGCAGGGCAAGATTGCCGCCCTTGTCCGCCGCGCGGATGGCATCCTGGCCCACGAACATCGCCGAGGCAAAGCCGATCAGCGTGGTCACGAGGAAGAAGCTGCCGGCGAGGAACATCAGCCAGAGCACGGATTTGCGTGCGGTGCGCGCATCGGGCACGGTATAGAACCGCGTCATGATGTGCGGCAATCCCGCCACGCCGAAGATAAACGACAGGAACAGCGACAACGGATCGAGCGCGTGCTTGAAGTAGCCGCCCGGCAGCAGCATGTGAGCGCCGTAGCGCGCTTCGACCGCGGAGAACAGCGTCAGCGGTTCGAACTTCACGGCCGCGAGCAGCATGACCACCAGCACGGCCGCCGCCGCCAGCAGCAGCACCGCCTTGACGATCTGCACCCACGTCGTCGCGATCATGCCGCCGAACAGGACGTACACGATCATGCCGATGCCGACCATGACCACCGCCGCCTCGTACGAAATGCCGAGCATCAGCTTGATCAGCGCGCCGGCGCCGGCCATCTGCGGCACCATGTACGCGAGGTTGACCACAAAGGTGCCGATCACCGCGGCCAGGCGCGCATGCCGGCTGCGCATGCGTTCGGCGATCACGTCGCCATAGGTGAAGCGTCCCGTATTGCGTACGGGCTCGGCCACCAGCATCAGCACCACCAGGAACGCCGTCAGCGCGGCCACCGCGTAGAGCGAGCCGTCCATGCCGCTGGTGGCGATCAGTCCGGAGAAGCCGAGGAACGCCGCCGCGCTCATCCAGTCCCCGGCCAGCGCAAAGCCATTGGCGCGCGCGGTCAGGTTGCCGCCGGCTGCGTAGAACTCGCTCGCGGTGTTGGTCTTGCGCGCGGCCCAGTAGGTGATCACCAGCGTCAGCGTGAGGATCACGAGGAAGATGCCGATCGTGAGCGCCTTCATGATGCGGCTCCCCTGCGGACTTCCGCCACCGCCTCCTGACCCAGCGCCTCGAACGTCCGGTTGGCCACACGCACGTAGATCACGGCCACCACCCAGCACAGCAGATAGGTCGCCAGGACCATCAGGTAGCCGAGATTGAATGCGCCCCACACCTTGATGGCCATCAGCGGCTTGCCGTAACCGGCGAGCAGGGTCATGGCGAAGATATAGGCGAGGCTCACGCCCAGCAGCGGCACCACGATGCGTCGCCTGGCCTCCACCAGCCGATGGAATGCGGGGGTATTCACGGCGTCGCGCGCCCCGCGCGCGGCGTGGGCGTCTGGCGCGATGGCCTGGCCCACGAGCGCTGCGTCCTGCGATAACTCAATCATTGCGTGTCTCCATGGTTATGCCCGCCTGCCGGCAGGGCTGCGTCTCGGTCACGCGTGTGAACGCGCCGGACGCCGGCTCTCTACTGCAATCGCCGTGCCGGAACCTGCTATCGCGGTGTTTGCTTGCCTGCGCGGATGGGCGCACGATGGAGGCGCGCGTGGCTGAACCGCATCTGCGGCGCGCTGATGCATTTTTGCGTGGTGCGTCGCAGCATCGGAGGCGTATCGGGCCGGTGGTATAAGTCCCAGCTCGGCACGTACCGCGCGGCAAGACGGGGAAGACACTTGGAAAGCATGTTGGCGATACTGGAAGACGTCCCCATCGGCATGGCCTGGGTGCGCGACGGACAACTGCTGTGGCAGAACGCACTGGCGCGCCATGCGCTGGCCGAGGCGAGGACCACGGACGACGGCGAGCGTGCCGTCGCGCTGTTGCTCGGCGACGACCGCGGCGCCGCGCCCGAGCGGCTGCAGGTGTCCGGCGGCGCGTACTACGTCGGCACCTCCGCCACGGCCGAGGGCCATCTGCTCTGGCTGCTGCCGGAGCACCATTGCGCCGGCATCTTTCCGGACCTCGGCCGGCAGCGCCAGCTATGCAAGGATCTGGAGGAAATCTTCCGCAACTCGTTCGACGGCATCTTCGTGGCCGACGGCGACGGCGTGACCGTGATGGTCAATGAAGGATGCGAGCGCAACTACGATGTGCGCGCCAGCGACCTGATCGGCCACCATGTATCGGAATTCGAACAGAAGGGCTGGATCCGCCCGGTGGTCGCGCAACACGTGGCACGCACCGCGCAACGCATCACGACGACGCAGCGCACCCACACCGGCAAGACCATCATGGTGACGGGCATCCCGCTGCTCGACGATACCGGCCGTGTGCGCAAGGTCATCATCAATTCGCGCGACACCACCGAGCTCGTCCAGTTGCAGGACGCGCTGGCCAAGGCCAAGGCCGAACTGCAGCGCGTCGACGACGAGGTACGCGCGCTGCGCAGCCAGAACCTCAGCGTGGACGGACTGATCCTGCGGAGCGAAGCCATGCAGCGCGTGGCGTCGCTGGCCATGCGCGTCGCCAAGGTGGATGCGACGGTGCTGGTGACCGGTCCGTCCGGGGCCGGCAAGGATGTCATCACGCGCCTGATCCACCGCGAGAGCGCGCGGGCCAATGGGCCACTCATCAAGATCAACTGCGGCGCGGTGCCGCGCGACCTGCTCGAGTCGGAACTGTTCGGCTACGAAGGCGGGGCGTTCACCGGCGCGCAGAAGCACGGCAAGGCGGGCCTGATCGAACTGGCCAACCGCGGCACGCTGTTCCTCGACGAAATCGGCGACATGCCGCTCGACCTGCAGGTCAAGCTCCTGCAGGTGCTGCAGGATCGCGTCATCGTGCGGCTGGGCGCGACGCGCACGGTGCCGGTGGACGTACGCATCGTGGCCGCCACCAACCGCGACCTCAAGGCCATGGTCGCGGACCGCACCTTTCGCGACGATCTCTACTACCGGCTCAACGTCGTCCCGATCCAGGTGCCCCCGCTGGCCGAGCGCAAGGACGATGTCGCGCCCATGGTGTTCAGCTTCCTGGAGGAATTCAACGCGCGCTACGGCCTGCGCCGCATGGTCTCGGAACAGGCCATGGCCCTGCTGATCGCCCACGACTGGCCCGGCAACGTGCGCGAGCTGCGCAACGTGGTGGAACGACTGGTCGTGACCAGCCAGGGCGACCTGATCGAACCCGCCCTGCTCGACGGCGTACTGCCGCCCGAGGTACTGGAAGCCCATCCCGAGAGCTCCTTCCGCCAGCGGGTCAGCCGCTTCGAACGCCGCCTGATCGAAGACGCCCTGCGCACCCACGGCAACACCCGCGACGTCGCGCGTGCCCTGGGCATCAGCCAGTCGAGCGTGGTGAGGAAACTGCATCGGTGAGTGCATCGTGCCGTCCGGCGTGGCATGGATGGCCAGGCAGGGGCCGACACAAACAAAAAGCCCGGCAAATCTTGCCGGGCTTTTTGGCGATGCGCGAGGACGGACCGTAGCGGTCGTCCTGCCGGGTCAGCGCTGAGCGCTCAATCCCACGACAGCGCCCCACCCGTCTGATACTCGATCACGCGGGTTTCGAAGAAGTTGCGTTCCTTCTTCAGGTCGATCATCTCGCTCATCCACGGGAACGGGTTTTCCTCGTTCGGGAACAGCTGGTCGAGGCCGATCTGCTGGCAGCGGCGGTTGCAGATGAAGCGCAGGTACGACTTGAACATCGGTGCATTCAGCCCCAGCACGCCGCGCGGCATGGTGTCTTCGGCATAGCGATATTCGAGGTCGACGGCCTTCTTGAACAGTTCGACGATCTCGGCCTTGAACTCGGCGGTCCACAGGTGCGGGTTTTCGAGCTTGATCTGGTTGATCAGGTCGATACCGAAGTTGCAGTGCAGGGACTCGTCGCGCAGGATGTACTGGTACTGCTCGGCGGCACCGGTCATCTTGTTCTGGCGGCCCATGGCCAGGATTTGCGTGAAGCCGACATAGAAGAACAGGCCTTCCATGATGCAGGCGAACACGATCAGGGACTTCAGCAGCTTCTGGTCGGTCTCGAGCGTGCCGGTCTTGAACGACGGATCGGTCAGCGTGTCGATGAACGGGATCAGGAACTCGTCCTTGTCGCGGATCGACGCCACTTCGTGGTACGCGTTGAAGATCTCGGCTTCATTGAGGCCGAGCGACTCCACGATGTACTGGTACGCGTGCGTGTGGATGGCCTCCTCGAAGGCCTGGCGCAGCAGGTACTGGCGGCACTCGGGCGCCGTGATCTGGCGGTACGTGCCCAGCACGATGTTGTTGGCGGCGAGCGAGTCGGCCGTCACGAAGAAGCCCAGGTTGCGCTTGATGATGCGGCGCTCGTCCTCGGTCAGGCCGTTCGGGTCCTTCCACAGGGCGATGTCGCGCGACATGTTGATTTCCTGCGGCATCCAGTGGTTGGCGCAGCCGGCGAGGTACTTTTCCCACGCCCACTTGTACTTGAACGGCACCAGCTGGTTGACGTCGGTCGAGCCGTTGATCACGCGCTTGTCGGCCGCGTTCACGCGACGCTCGCTTTGCGCGGCGGCGGCGTTGGGGTGGTTGCCCAGAATCCCGCTCGGCTGCGTGGCCGCGGGCGGCAGCGCGCCCTGTTCGTCGGCGGTAGCGCGGGTGGCGGGTTGTAGCGCAGGCTGCGGCGCAGCTTGCGGTGTGGCTTGAACGTCGTCGTCCCAGCTCAGCATGATGATTCTCCGATTAGTGTTCGCGGTTGCGTGAAAAGCGGACCCTCAGGTGCAGGCTCTCGGGCGCGGACCTGGGGTGCAGGACCCTCGGGCGCAAACCGTCGGGCCCGGACCGCTTTGCCGGCGGCGCCCCTGCGTCAGGGGCGCCGCGTACGCAACCGGTATGGCGCGGTGATGACGCGGTGATAGCGTATGGAACTGGCTTACTGGCAGGCTTCGCACTCGTCGAAGCCGGGGTCGCCCGGGCGCATCGTGCAGACCGCGCCTTCGGCTTCCGGCATGGCCGGGGCCGCGGCGGCGGCGGCTTCCAGCGCGGAGACGCCGCCGGTGTCGGCGCCCGACGACACCGCGTTCAGCGAGCCGCGCGACACCGTGGACTTCTCCACGTGCGTGGCGGCGATCGTGCGCAGGTAGTACGTCGTCTTCAGGCCGCGCAGCCACGCCAGCTTGTAGGTGTCGTCCAGCTTCTTGCCCGAGGCGCCGGCCATGTAGATGTTCAGCGACTGCGCCTGGTCGATCCACTTCTGCCGGCGGCTGGCGGCTTCCACCAGCCACGTCGGCTCGACTTCGAACGCGGTGGCATAGATGTCGCGCAGGTCTTGCGGAATGCGGTCGATGCGGGCCAGCGAGCCGTCGAAGTACTTCAGGTCCGCCACCATCACTTCGTCCCACAGGCCGCGCGCCTTCAGGTCGCGCACCAGGTAGTCGTTGACCACCGTGAATTCGCCCGACAGGTTCGACTTGACGTACAGGTTCTGGAACGTCGGCTCGATGCAGGCGGACACGCCGATGATGTTCGAGATGGTCGCGGTCGGCGCGATCGCGATGCAGTTCGAATTGCGCATGCCGTGCTGCTTGATGCGGGCGCGCAGCGTATCCCAGTCCATCGTGGCGGACATGTCGACGTCGAGGTAGCCACCGCGTTGCTCGGCCAGCAGCTTGAGCGAGTCCTGCGGCAGGATGCCACGATCCCACAGCGAGCCCGTATAGCTGCTGTAGCGACCCCGTTCCTCGGCCAGCTCGGTCGAGGCCAGGTACGCGTAGTAGCACACGGCTTCCATCGAGGTATCGGCGAACTTCACCGCGGCATCGCTCGCGTACGGCACGCGCAGCACGTGCAGGCAGTCCTGGAAGCCCATGATGCCCATGCCGACCGGACGGTGGCGCAGGTTCGAGTTCTCCGCCTTCTTGACCGCGTAGTAGTTGATGTCGATCACGTTATCGAGCATGCGCATCGCGGTGCGGATGGTCTTCTGCAGCTTGGCGTGGTCGAGCACATGCGTGCCGTCGGCCTGCTGCTTCAGGTGCGCGACGAGGTTGACCGAGCCCAGGTTGCAGACCGCGATCTCGCTGTCATTGGTGTTGAGCGTGATCTCCGTGCACAGGTTGGAGCTGTGCACCACGCCCACGTGCTGCTGCGGGCTGCGGATGTTGCACGGATCCTTGAAGGTGATCCACGGATGGCCGGTCTCGAACAGCATGCCCAGCATCTTGCGCCACAGCTGCATGGCCGGGATCTTCTTGAACAGCTTCAGTTCGCCGCTGGCCGCTTTGGCTTCGTAGCCAAGGTAGGCAGCTTCGAATTCCTTGCCGACCTTGTCGTGCAGGTCCGGGCAGGTCGCGGGCGAGAACAGCGTCCACTCGCCGTTTTCCATCACGCGCTTCATGAACAGGTCCGGAATCCAGTTGGCCGTGTTCATGTCGTGCGTACGGCGGCGGTCATCGCCGGTGTTCTTGCGCAGCTCCAGGAACTCCTCGATGTCCAGATGCCACGTTTCCAGGTACGCGCAGACCGCGCCCTTGCGCTTGCCGCCCTGGTTCACGGCCACGGCCGTGTCGTTGACCACCTTGAGGAACGGCACCACGCCCTGGCTCTTGCCGTTGGTGCCCTTGATATGCGAGCCCAGCGCACGGACGTTGGTCCAGTCGTTGCCCAGGCCGCCGGCAAACTTCGACAGCAGCGCGTTTTCCTTGAGCGCCTCGTAGATGCCTTCGAGGTCGTCCGACACCGTGGTCAGGTAGCACGACGACAGCTGCGAACGGCGCGTGCCCGCGTTGAACAGCGTGGGCGTGGACGACATGAAGTCGAACGACGACAGCAGCTGGTAGAACTCGATCGCGCGCGCTTCGCGATCCTTTTCTTCGAGCGCCAGGCCCATGGCCACGCGCATGAAGAAGGCCTGCGGCATCTCGATGCGAGCCTCATCGACGTGCAGGAAGTAGCGGTCGTACAGGGTCTGCAGGCCCAGGTAGTTGAACTGGAAGTCGCGCGAGGCGTCCAGCGCCGCGCCCAGGCGGGCCAGGTCGAACGTGGCGAGCTTCTCGTCGAGCAGCTCGGCCTCGATGCCGCGCGCGATGAACTTCGGGAAGTACTCGGCGTAACGCGTGGCCATCTCGGCCTGGGTCACTTCGGCGCCGAGGATTTCCTTGCGGATGGTGTGCAGCAGGATGCGTGCGGTCACCTGGCTGTAGGCCGGATCCTTCTCGATCAGGGTGCGCGCGGCCAGGATGGCCGAGTCGTAGACCTGCGTCATCGGCACGCCGTCGTACAGGTTCTTGAGCGTTTCCTTCAGGATCGGCTCGGCGCTCACGCCTTCGCCCAGGCCGCTGCAGGCGGTGTCGATCAGCTCGTGCAGCGCCACCAGGTCGAGCGGACGGACGGTGCCGCCGTCGGTCACATTGACGCTCACGCCGCCCTGCTGCACGCGGGCCACGGCCTGTGCATTGGCTTGCGCGCGTTCCTGGGTACGCTTCTCGCGATAGAGCACGTAGGCGCGGGCCACCTCATGTTCGCCCGAGCGCATCAGCGCCAGTTCCACGTGATCCTGGACGTCCTCGATATGGAACGTGCCGCCATTGGGACGGCTGCGCAGCAGCGCGCGCACCACGCTCTGGGTCAGTTGTTCCACCAGCTCGCGCACGCGCGCGGAGGCGGCGCCGGTGCCACCATTGACGGCCAGGAAGGCCTTGGTCATGGCAACGGCAATCTTGCTCGGCTCGAACGCCACCACGGCGCCATTACGGCGAATGATCTTGTAGTCCTGATAACCTGCGCCCGCAGCGGCGGGGGTGGACTGCGACGTGCCGGTAGCGCCGGCAACGCCCGATACGCCGGAGGCGAATTCGTTCTGGGCCGTTTGCATGAGGTAGTTCCCCTTGTATTTGAAGTGACAAAGTCCCTAGCAAAATGCGCTTCAGAAGACACTCTCGAATCCGGCTTTGCCGGGCGAGAACCCAACTGCACAGGCGTTCATTCTGCTAGGGACTTTGGTAATGCTTACCGCCCCATCCGCTGCTGTGGCGCCGGCGTCGCAAGAGCTTGCGGCGCGGGCCTCACATCTGGGGCGGTCCCCGAAGATAACCACTAGATGTAGTGGTCATCGCGAAAAACTGGGCTAAGTATAGTGAATCGTTGCCGGATGAACAGTCTTGACAAGGGCCATTCCGCCCGCTTTTCCTCGGATGCGGCAGCGCCACATTCCCGCCAGCCGCGCTAGGCCAAGGGATGCCGCCTGTTCGTCCGCTGCCGCACACAAACTTAAATTTTTTTCTATGGCAGGGGTGCGTCGATAGGCTTCCCCGTAGCGGGGAATTCACACGACCGACACGGCGTGACGGATCGCATATGAGGCACGCGCCACCAGCGCCTGCACCACGCCAAAGCGCTCAGCGGCCTGGGCCGTCGGCCGGGCCGGTATGGTACGGCAAGAGCGTGGCCGGCAGCCGGGCCAGACGCTCCCAGTCGAAATGCGGTCCGGGGTCGGTCTTGCGCCCGGGCGCGATATCGCTGTGCCCGGCCACGGCCGCCACCGGATACGCCTGGCGCAGGGCCCTCACCAGCGCGGCGGCGGTGTCGTACTGGGCCGGCGTAAACGGCTGATCGTCGGTGCCTTCGATCTCGATGCCGATCGAGAAATCGTTGCAGCGCTGACGTCCGCAGAACGCCGACTGCCCCGCATGCCAGGCGCGTTGCGTGCACGCGACAAACTGCACGAGCTCGCCCGTGCGCGCGATCAGGAAATGCGCGGACACCCGTACGTCGCGAATCTCCTCGAAAAACGGATGACGCGCGATGTCGAGGCGATTCTGAAAGAAGGCCTCGATATCGCCGGTGCCGAACTGTCCCGGCGGCAGGCTGATGTTGTGGATGACCACGAGGTCGAGCGGCATTCCGGCCGGACGGGCGTCGAAATTCGGCGACGGCACCCGGCGCGCGGCCGCCACCCAGCCGTCCGCGTCGGGCAGGTACGTCGGGTCGGGCGG
Organism: Cupriavidus sp. H19C3; assembly: GCF_049393815.1. Lineage (NCBI taxonomy): Bacteria > Pseudomonadati > Pseudomonadota > Betaproteobacteria > Burkholderiales > Burkholderiaceae > Cupriavidus > Cupriavidus sp. H19C3. The sequence continues at coordinate 3,600,819 of NZ_CP184985.1, read as the reverse complement.
GCGGTCCGCGGCCTCAGGCATCGCGGCTTTCGTCCGCGGACAGCGACTCCGCGCTGTCGCTGTCACTGTCGTCACGCCCGTCCCGGCCATCGCGACCGTCCCGGCCATCGCGGCCATCGCGGCCATCGCGCTCGTCGCGGATCTCCAGTTGCTGGATGCGATAGCGCAGCTGGCGGAAATTCAAACCCAGCAGCGGCGCTGCCGCGGTCCGGTTGAAGCCGGTCTGGCGCAAGGCGCGCAGGATCAGCTCGCGCTCGATCGCCTCCAGCCGCGCGGGCAGGTCGATCGGGAACGTGATATCGCCAAGCGCTTCGACCAGTGCATCGGCCGGCGGCGACTCCGGTTCCGGGTCGGGCGCGGGCTCCGGCACGCCGACCGGCATCGCGCTGGCGGGCGCCATGGCCCAGCCCGGCGCGGTGCCCCACACCGGATAGGCGTTGGAAACGACCGGCGGCATCGGCGGCGGCTGCAGCAGGGTGGCGCGCTCCATGCCGGCGTCGAGCGGCCCGAGGTCGGCCACATCGATCTCGTCGCCCTCGGCAAACGCGTAGGCCCGTTCGAGCAGGTTTTCGAGCTCGCGCACATTGCCCGGGAACGGATAGGTCGCCAGCCGGGCCAGCGCCGCGCGCGAGAGCCGGCGCGGATGCGCGTCGCCATAACGCACCGCGAGGTGCTCCAGAATCGCGCGCGCCAGCACCGGCACATCCTCGGCCCGCTCGCGCAGGGTCGGCATGCGCAATTCCAGCACGTTAAGGCGGTAGTACAAGTCCTGCCGGAACGACCCCGCCGCCACCATCGCGGCCAGGTCCTTGTGGCTCGCGCACATGACGCGCACGTCGACCGTGTCTTCCTTGCTTGCGCCGATCTTGCGCACCCGGCGTTCCTGCAGCGCGCGCAGCAGCTTGACCTGCATCGCCAGCGGCAGGTCGGCCACCTCGTCGAGCAACAGCGTGCCGCCATTGGCCGCCTGGAAGAAGCCTCCGCGTTCGGCATCGGCGCCCGTGAAGGCGCCCTTCACATAGCCGAAGAACTCGGACTCCATCAGCGTTTCCGGAATCGCACCGCAATTGACCGCAACGAACGGATGCGCGGCCCGCGCGCTCACCGCATGAATCGCGCGCGCGGCGCGTTCCTTGCCGCTGCCCGACTCGCCGCTGATCACCACCGGCGCCATGCTGCGCGCCAGCCGCGACAGCGAGCGCCGGACTTCCTGCATCGCCGGCGACAGCCCCGGCAGCAGCCCGGTCATGCGATCGGCCAGATCGACGGCCTCGGCGCTATCGGCGGCGGCCACCGCACCGCCATCGTGCTGCTTGCGGCCCAGCGCGTTCAGGATCAGCGTGCGCAGCTGGTCGAGCGAAACCGGTTTGGCGATGTAGTCGAAGGCGCCGGCCTTGAGCGCGTCCACCGCATTGTCGGCGCTGCCATAGGCCGTGATCACCGCCACCGGCACCCGCTCGGGCGCGGCCGACAGCTGGCGCACGATCTCGATGCCGAGGCCGTCGCCCAGACGCATATCGGTCAGCACCAGGCTATAGCGGCCCTCGGCCAGCTTCTGGCGGGCCTCTGCCAGAGAGCCAGCCATTACGACATCGTGCCCCATGCGGCGCAGTGAAATCTCCAGGAGCTCGCGCAGGTCGGCCTCGTCGTCGATAACGAGAATCGGAGCGAGGGCGGGCGGTCTCGGGGGCATGGGTCGTTCTGATCTGGCGGTTCTGTCTGTGCTATCCACCCGGCCGCCGGCTTACGCTTGGGCAGGCAGGTCGGGGGTCTCGATTCGCATGGTCAATACGAATGCTTTGGCCGGGAGTGTATCGCGAGCGCCGGGGGTAAGCAGCCCTGTGCGATCCAGCAACGTTTCCAGCGCGATGGTGCCGTAGCGCACCTGCGCATCGTTGGCGCCGCACAGCTCGCGCGCCATGAACAGTCCCAGGCCCGTGCCCTGCGCGTTGCTGGTGAAGAACGGCTCGAACAGGCTGCGCTGATGCTCGCGCGACACCTCGGCGCCGTCGTTCCAGACGATCAGCTCGGCGTGGTGCTGATCCAACGCATGCGCAAACAGCCGGATTGCGCCCGGTAGCCGGCTGCAATACCGCCATGCGTTGTCGAGCAGGTTGCCGAGCACCTGCTGCAGTTGCGCGGCATCGAAGATGACCGGCCGCGTCAGGTCCACCGTAATGCGGATCGCGTTGGCATTGACGTCCGCGCGCGAGCCCGCGCGCGAACGCATCTCCAGCCGCCACCGGTCGACGATCTCCGGCAATGCCTGCGTCAGCTGTACCGCGCTATGGCCGGTGCGCGGCCGGCGCGACAGCTGCAGCACGTCCGATATCACCTGGTCGAGCCGGCGCACGTTGTCGCTGATGATGCGCAGCAGACGCGCATCGATATCGCCGCCGCCAAAGCCCTGGCTCTCGCCGCCCGCGTCGCCCTCCCCATCCGGGCCGCTCCCCGCGCCGTACGTGGCGTGGCGCGTCGAGTCCGCCAGCAGTTCGTTGGCCTGGCTGATGGCCGCCAGCGGGTTGCGGATCTGGTGCGCCACGCTGGCCACCAGCCGCCCCATCGCCGCGAGTTTTTCCTGCTGGACCTGCTCCGCGATGCGCTCCCAGCTCTCGATATGGACCAGCAGGGTGTCGCGCATCTCGCTGCGCAACAGCGTCTCGTCCTCGGCGCTCCACGCCATCGCTTCGGTCTGCGCGATGGCCAGCCGCATGCGCGCCGCGCTCTCGGGCGACAGTTCGTTCCAGCCTTCGGTATCGAGCGACGATGGCACGGTGTAGGCATTCGACAGCGTCGAACGCACGCCGGCCAGACCGGGCAGCACAAAGCGCAGGCGCAGACGCGTATGCAGCATCGGCGATCCCGTGGCGGATGGCCGCGACGGCAACGGCAGCAGTTGCAGGATGCGCGGCACATCGTCCTTGGTGCGCAGCCAGTCGCGCAGCATCTCCATCAGCGGCTGCAGGCGCGGAATACGGCGCAGGTCGAACAGCGCACCCTCGCGCTCGCCGGCGCGCACCTGGCCGTCGCCGATGCGCTCGTGCGGCTGCACGCCGAGCAGCACGATCGCGGCCGGGTTGGCGGCCACCACCACGCCGGTGGCGCGCACCAGCATCACGCCGTCCTGCATGTCGTTGACCAGCAGACGGTTGACCAGTTGCTGCATGCGCAGTTCGTGCTCGCGCGCGAGCGCCAGCTGCTCCTGCGCGATCTGGCGATTGGCCAGCATGTGCATCACGAACGCGGCGATCATGAATACCAGACTGAACAGCCCGGAGCCGAGCAGGTCGGCATCGGCCTGATGCGACAGCAGCGTATGCACGAACGGCTCGCTCATCACCACCAGCGCGGACGCCGCCGCCGTGAACAGCGCGAACGGCAGGCTGGTCAGCGCACCGGCCGTGAGCGCCGGCAACAGGAAGATCATGGCCACGCCCTCGCCATGATTGCCCTTGGTCAGCACGGTAAAGATCGAGGCGAGCATGACCAGGTCGACCAGCACCTCCGCGCGCACGCGCAACTGGAAGCGCCGGCGCCAGAAGGCCGCCACCGTCAGCACCACGGCGATGACCAGGTAGGGCACCACCGCCGGCATGGCCGCCGCCATGCGCGCGCCGGTCTCGGCCTCGATTTCATAGAGCCCGCGCGAGCCGCGCTCGAGCGGCACCCAGGCGTAGCCGAGCAACAGCAGCGCCACGGCCAGCCGCGTCCAGCAGAAATAACGGAGCAGGCGCCAGTGGAATTCAGGCGGCTCGGGCTGCTGCCACAGTTGCCGCAGCACGCTGGCGGGCGCCGGCGTGGCGTGGGAGGAAGCGGTCGCCTTCTGCGTGCGGGACGCGGCCGGCCGGCTCATGAGCGGCCGCCGCCGGCTTCGGTGGCGTCCGGCAGATGGCTGCGCCGGCAGTAGTGGAGGCCCTGCCAGCCGATCGCCTCGCCGCGCGGCAGGTGCACGCCGCATTGCGCGCACTGGACCATCGGCTGGGTCTCGTCGGCGGGCCCGGCCGGGCGCCGCGCGGCGGGCTCCGGCGGGCGGGCGCGGGCGTCGGCCTGGCGCGCCCCGGCACGATCGCGCAGCCACCAGAAGATGCCCAGCACGATGGCGAGCAGGAGCAGGATTCTTGCCATGACGGGGGAGGGGACGAGCCTCAGGTGAGACGGTGCAGGATGACTTCGAGCACGAACCGGCTGCCGACGTAGGCCAGCAGCAGGATGCCAAACGACGCGATGACCCAGCGCAGGGCCGTGCGGCCACGCCAGCCGCGGAAGCGGCGGCCGATCAGGATGCCGCCGAACATGGCCCACGAGATGATCGCGAACACGGTCTTGTGGTCCATGCGGAAGGCACGCCCGAACAACTGCTCGGAGAACAGGAAGCCCGAGACGATGGTCAGCGTCAGCAGCACGAAGCCGGCGGCGATCAGGCGGAACAGCAGTTTCTCGAGCGTCAGCAGCGGCGGCAGCAGGTCGAGCCAGCGCCCGAGCCACTGGCCCGGCGCCCGTTCGCCGGACGGCGGCCGCGTAAAGCCGTGCAGGCGGCGCTCCGCCAGCAGCATCAGGAACGCATGAAACGCCGCCAGCGTAAAGAGCCCGTAGGCGACGTTGGCGATGATGAAATGAAGCTTGAACAGCGGCCGCGCCGCGTAACCGAGGATCTGCGCGCCCGGAAACGCCAGCGGCATCAGGCTGGCGAGCAGCGCGACCGGAATCACGATCAGCCCGAGCCCGGCCAGCGCGAAGAAGAAGCTTTCGATCCAGTAGATGCCCACGCCGAGCCAGAGCATGGCCGAGAGCGCGAAGGCAAAGCCGAAGACCATGCGGTCGGCGGGGAAAATCGTCTCGTGCAGCAGCAGGCCGTGGCAGGCAAGCGCCGCCAGCATCAGGATGTGCCACCAGGGCGGCTGGGCTTCGCTCGCCGCGGCACCGCCGCCCGGCACACCATGCGGCACCAGCACCGGGGTGCCGGGCCCGCCCAGCGGCCCCCCCAGCGATCCAACCAGGGGGGCATCGCCCGCCGCGCCGCCGGCCGCGGCCAGCCGCGGATGGCGCGTGGCCCAGCCGTGCAGGGCCAGGCCGCAATAGAGAAGTGCCGTCAGGGCATACAGTACAATGACCATTTGCGCAGTTTACCCTAGTGCCCATATTGTCGGATGCGCGTTCATGGCGTCGCGACATCGCGTCGCGGTAATACGTCGACACGGCGCCGACATGCGTCGGCACAGGCGCCCTGTTCCCCCTACTCCTAGCCGGATCGTTCCCCTTCTTTGCCATGCTGGACAACCTCACTCAACGCCTGGCGCGGGTCGTCAAGACCATGCGCGGCGAGGCCCGACTGACCGAGGCCAATACCGCCGAAATGCTGCGCGAAGTGCGCCTGGCCATGCTCGAGGCCGACGTCGCGCTGCCGGTGGTCCGTGAATTCATTGCGCGCGTCAAGGAGAAGGCGCTCGGCGAGGAGGTGGTCACCAGCCTCACGCCGGGCCAGGCCCTGGTCGGCGTGGTCCAGCGCGAGCTGACCGCGGTGATCGGCGGCGAGGAAGCCGTGACCCCGGGCAACCAGAGCGGCGAGCTCAACCTCAACGTCCAGCCGCCCGCGATCATCCTGATGGCCGGCCTGCAGGGCGCCGGCAAGACCACCACGGTCGGCAAGCTGTCCAAGTGGCTCAAGGAACAAAAGAAGAAAAAGGTGCTGACGGTCTCGTGCGACGTGTACCGCCCTGCCGCCATCGCCCAGTTGAAGACCGTGTCGGAGCAGGTCGGCGCGGAGTTTTTCCCGTCGCAGCCGGACCAGAAGCCCGTCGACATTGCGCGCGCGGCGCTGGACTGGGCGCGCAAGCATTATCACGACGTGCTGATCGTCGATACCGCCGGCCGGCTCGGTATCGACGAGGCGATGATGCAGGAAATCGCCGCGCTGCACGCCGAACTCAAACCCGCCGAAACGCTGTTCGTGGTCGACGCGATGCTCGGCCAGGACGCCGTCAATACCGCCAAGGCCTTCAATGACGCGCTGCCGCTGACCGGCGTGGTGCTGACCAAGCTCGATGGCGATGCGCGCGGCGGTGCCGCGCTGTCGGTGCGCCATATCACCGGGCGCCCGATCAAGTTCGTCGGCGTCGGCGAAAAGCTCGACGGCCTCGAGCCCTTCTACGCGGACCGCATGGCCCAGCGGATTCTCGGCATGGGCGACATTCTCGCGCTGGTCGAGGAAGCGCAACGCGGCGTGGACATGGAAGCCGCCGAGAAGCTCGCCAAGAAGATCAAGAAGACCGGCGGCTTCGACCTCGAGGACTTCAAGGCCCAGATCGGCCAGATGAAGAAGATGGGCGGGCTCGGCAGCCTCGTGGACAAGCTGCCCGCGCAGTTTGCCCAGCAGGCCCAGGGCGCCAACATGGATCAGGCCGAGAAGCAGGTGCGCCGCATGGAAGGCATCATCAACAGCATGACGCCGCAGGAACGCGCCAAGCCCGAACTGATCAAGGCCAGCCGCAAGCGCCGCATCGCGGCCGGCGCCGGCGTGCCGGTGCAGGAGGTCAACCGCCTGCTGAACCAGTTCGACCAGATGCAGGGCATGATGAAGAAGCTCAAGGGCGGTGGCATGATGAAGATGATGCGCCAGATGGGCGCGATGAAGGGCGGCATGAAGGGCCTGTTCAACCGCTAAGGTGTGGCCACCGGGGTGCGCCGCCCCCCATCCCCGCAAAGACAAGGACAACACATCATGATGAGCGCCGAACAGGCCCGCGAACTGTGGGCGAATTCCGAGGAAATCGTCAGCGCGGCCGAGGTGCAGGCCTCGCTCGACCGCATGGCCGCCGAGATCACCGCCAGCATGGGCGATGCCTTTCCGCTGGTGCTGTCGGTCATGGGCGGCGCCGTGGTCTTTACCGGCATGCTGCTGCCCAAGCTGCAATTCCCGCTGGAGTTCGACTATATCCACCTCTCGCGCTACAACAACAAGACGGTCGGCGGCGAGATGCAATGGCGCGTGGCGCCACGCGAATCGGTCAAGGACCGCGTGGTGCTGGTGCTGGACGACATCCTGGACGAGGGCGAAACCATGGCCGCCATCCGCACGCGCATCATGGACATGGGTGCCCGGGAATTCCGCGCCGCCGTGCTGTGCGAGAAGACGCTGGCCAAAGCCAAGCCCATGCATCCGGACTTCTGCGGCTTCCAGGTGCCGGACCGCTACGTGTTTGGCTGCGGCATGGATGCCAAGGGCTACTGGCGCAATCTCGGCGCCATCCGCGCGCTGCGTTGATCCGCCGGGCCGGGGCTATCCCGGCCGCCCGGCCATCCCCGCCGCCGTCAATGGCTGGCGAGGATCGGCCAGAGCGATGCCAGCAGCAGCAGGGCCATCGTCACGTTGAACACCCGCAGCACGCGCGGCGAGGCCAGCCAGCGGCGCAATGCCGAACCGAACACGGCCCACACCGCCACGCTCGGCAGGTTGACCAGGCCGAACACGGCGACCATCAGCAGCACGTTGAGCCAGACATTGCCGTGCAGGACATAGGTACTGCACGCGCCCACCACCATCACCCACGCCTTCGGATTGACCCACTGGAACGCCGCCGCGCGCAGAAAGGTCATCGGTCGCGCCACCTCGCGCTCCTGCAACCCGCCCGACGTCGCCAGCTGCCACGCCAGCCACACCAGGTAGCCGGCCGCGGCCACGCGCAGCACCTGCCAGGTCCACGGCAGCGCGGCAAAGATCGAGCCCAGGCCGAGATCGACCAGGATCACCATGATCGAGACGCCCACGGTAATCCCGAGCAGATGGGGCACCGTGCGCATAAAGCCGAAATTGACGCCCGACGCGAGCACCATCGTGTTGTTGGGTCCGGGCGTGATCGACGAGACAAAGACGAAGGCGCAGAACGCGGCAAATATGCCCGAACTTGCGGAGAGGGATGCCAGAGCCATGGGGGCGTTCCAGGAAAGAAAAGACGCAAGGCCCTAGTCTAGGACGGACAACCTATACAGTACCGGTACGATTGATCTGAAAGGTTCCGGTACAGCCCAGGTGTCGCCGCCGTCGAGTGTGCCGGTGCATCCCGCTCCATTGTTTCTCTCGTGGAACCAGTGCTGGCAATTCACGACCGATTATCTACAGCGGGCGCCCGTCCATAGTGATCTCACACCGCGCTGCAAGGTGCAGCCAGGGAATCCTTCTCGCATCCAGGAGCAACCTCATGAAGAAGACCGTACTGATCACGGGCGCCTCCAGCGGCTTTGGCCGCCTCACCGCCGAAGCTCTCGCCCGGGCCGGCAATATCGTCTACGCCTCGATGCGCCATACCACGGGGCGCAACGCTGCCGTGGTCGCGCAGATGGCCGCCTTCGCCAGGACCCACGGCGTGGATCTGCGCACCGTCGACATGGACGTGCAGTCGCAGGAATCGGTCGATGCCGCCGTCGCCACGGTTGTGGCGGAAGCGGGCCGCATCGACGTGATCGTGCATAACGCCGGCCATATGGTGTTCGGTCCGGCCGAGTCGTTCACGCCCGAACAGTACGCGCAGGTGTACGACGTCAACGTGCTCGGCACGCAGCGCGTGAATCGCGCCGTGCTGCCTCATCTGCGTCGTCAGGGGCAAGGCCTGGTGGTGTGGGTATCGAGCAGCAGCTCGGCCGGCGGCACGCCGCCGTACCTGGCGCCCTACTTCGCGGCCAAGGCGGCGATGGATGCAATTGCCGTGCAGTATGCGCGCGAGCTGTCGCGCTGGGGGATCGAGACCTCGATCATCGTGCCGGGCGCGTTCACCAGCGGCACCAACCACTTCGCCCATGCCGGCGTGCCGGCCGATACGGCGCGCGCCGCCGAGTACGAGGCAGGCCCCTATGCGGGCTTTGGCACGCAGATCCAGCAGGCCTTTGCGGCCATCGTGCCCGCGGACGCCGATGCCGGCACCGTGGCCGAGGCCATCGTCGAGGTGGTGGCCAGACCGTCCGGCCTGCGGCCGTTCCGCGTGCATGTCGATCCGGCGCAGGACGGCGCGGACGTCGGCTTCACGGTACTGGACCGGCTGCGCGCGGAGATGCTGCATCGGGTGGGACTGTCCGACCTGCTGAAGCCGCCCGTGGCGGCCGCGTGACGGCGGGCGGGAAGCCGCCGGTGAAGTCGCCGGTGAAGTCGCCGGTGAAGTCGTAAAAGCGCACATCGGGACGATGCGCGCCCTGCTCCCGCCGCCGGGAGCGGGGCGCCGACGGTCCTCCGTCAGCTTACGAGACCGAACTCCGGTAAGGATGTTCGCGCAGCCATTTCGTGGCGATCCATTTCTCGCCGGACTCGACCGGCAGTCCCGCATGCAGCGTGCGCTCGTCCAGGCCGCCGTCCGGCAGGCGATAGCTGAAGAAGACCGCATTGCCCTTGACCGGCGCGACCTCCAGTCCGAGCTTGGGAAACGCCGTGGCGCCGCCCGCCACCGGGCTGTTCAGGTAGATCACCAGCGTGGCCACGCGCTGCCCGCCCACGCGCAACTGGCGCGCCTCGCCGGGACGCTGCGGATTGAAGAAATCGAAGTGCGGCTGATACTCGCCGCCCGGCTTGTAGTTGAGGATCTGCAACCCCTCGCCGTGGTCCACCGGCAAGCCGGTCACCGCGGCAATGCGCGCCTCGATGCGCTCGATCAGCGCATGCTCGCCCACCTGGAACATCGCGCCCATGCTCGTGCGCGCGTCGATCAGGTTCTCGTCGCCGGTATCGGGATTGACCACTGGCGAGCGTTCCATCCGGCCGCGCGACAGCGCGATCAGCGCATCGCACTCGGCCTCGGTCAGCAGGTTCTGCAACAGCAGGATGCGCGGCGACTCCAGTCCGAACAGGATCTGGATGGTATGCCCCAGATGGCGGAACGCATTGCTGCCGGGTTGCACCGCGTCGGGCGCCGCGGAGCTGCGCGCCTTCGGTGCCATGGGCGCCGGCGCGGAAGGCGGCATCGGCAGTCCCAGCGCCGCCGCCACGGTATCGCGCGCGAAGGCGGCCTCATACCCGGAGCGCAACATCGAATTGACCAGCGCTTCGGCACCGAAGCCCTGCTCGATATGGCGCGCGAGCCAGCGTTCGAGTTCGGGCGACGACGTGCTGTAGCCGCCTTTCGTTTCCGTGCTCATGATGGATTGGTGATCCGTTGCGGCGAGAAGGGATTGTTCGCCGGGGCCTCGGGCCGCAGGTTGCGGCGCGCCGGGGCGGCGGTCTCGGGATCGCCCGCCATGGTCACCGTCGCCTCCGAGTACTGCCAGCGCTTCCACGCGGCCAGTACCGCGTTGGGATATTCGGGGCGCCCGCGGCTGCCGTTATAGCGCCCCAGCGCGAGGAACAGGTCGCCGTTCTCGCGGTCCAGGTAGTGGCGCAGGATCGTGCAGCCGTAGCGCAGGTTGCTTTGCAGATGGAACAGCTTGCGTGTGTCGCCATCGCCGATGCTGCGCACCCAGAATGGCATCACCTGCATCAGCCCGCGCGCGTCGGCGGAACTGATCGCGTACTTGCGGAAGCCGCTCTCCACCTGCACCAGCCCGAGCACCAGCGCGGGCTCCAGCCCGGCGCGCTTGGCCTCGTAGTAAACCGTCTCGATCAGCTCGACGCGCACCTGCGGCTCGGGGATCTTCACCTCGAGCCGGCGCGACATCTCGCCCAGCCACTTGAGGTAGCCGAGCCGCTCCGAGCCGCTGGCGAACACCGGCCGCACCGGCCGGTTGTCGGCGATGGCCGCGGCCAGTGCGCCGCGCACCGAATCGGCCAGCGCTTCTTCCTTCTGCGCGCCCGCGTGCGCCACGCCGGCGGCGAGCGTCAACAGCAATCCGCCCGTCAGCCACTGGCGCAGGCACGACCGCAGGCGGGCGCGCATCGGCGTCATTGCGCCAGCTTGGCGCGCACGTGGCCAACCACATCGGCCACCGCCACGGGCGTGGCCTCGGCATCGCGGCGGCCCTGGTACTCGACCTTGCCTTCCTTGAGGCCACGGTCTCCCACCACCACGCGATGCGGCGCGCCGATCAGCTCCCAGTCGGCAAACATCACGCCGGGACGCTCGCCGCGGTCGTCGAGGATGACGTCGACGCCGGCCGCCAGCAACTCGGCATGGATGCGGTCCGCTTCTGCCTTGACAGCCTCCGAGCGGTCGTACCCCACCGGGCACACCACCACCTGGAAGGGCGCGATCGCCGCCGGCCAGATAATGCCGCGCTCGTCGAAATTCTGCTCGATGGCCGCGCCCAGGATGCGCGTGATGCCAATCCCGTAGCAGCCCATCTGCATCGGCTGGGTCTTGCCGTTCTCGTCGAGGAAGGTCGCGTTCATCGCTTCAGAATAGCGCGTGCCGAGCATGAACACGTGACCGACTTCGATCCCGCGGCAGATTTGCAGCGTACCGTTGCCGTCGGGCGACGCATCGCCGGCCACCACGTTGCGCAGATCGGCCACCAGGGGCTCGGGCAGGTCGCGGCCCCAGTTGACGCCGGTGTAGTGATAGTCGCGTTCGTTGGCGCCGCAGCAGAAATCGCTCATGTTGGCCACGGTCCGGTCAGCCACCAGCTGGAACGGCTTCCTGGCGCCGAGCGGGCCCAGGTAGCCCGGAGGCGAACCGAACGTGTCGACGATCTCGCTCTCGGTGGCAAAGCGGAAGTCGGCCAGGCCCGGCACCTTCGACGCCTTGACCTCGTTGAGCTCGTGGTCGCCGCGCAGCAGCAGCAGCCAGATCTCGGTGCCAGCGTCGGTATCCTTGGCCAGCACGATCGACTTGACCGTGCGCGTCAGCGGCATGCCGAGGAACTCGGCCACCTGCTCGCACTTGGCCTTGCCCGGCGTCGATGCCTTGACCAGCGCCTCGGCGGGGGCCGCGCGGCTGGCCAGCAGCGGCAGCGCTTCGGCGGCCTCCATGTTGGCCGCGTAGTCGGAGGTCGGGCAATAGACGATGGCGTCCTCGCCGGTATCGGCAATCACGTGGAACTCGTGCGAGCCCGAGCCGCCGATGGCGCCGTTATCGGCCGCCACGGCACGGAACTCCAGGCCGAAACGCTTGAAGATGCGCACGTAGGCGTCGTACATCGACTGGTACGAGGCCTTCAGCCCGTCGAGGTCGCGATCGAACGAATACGCGTCCTTCATGGTGAATTCGCGGCCGCGCATGATGCCGAAGCGCGGCCGGCGCTCGTCGCGGAACTTGGTCTGAATCTGATAGAAGTTCACCGGCAGCTGCTTGTAGCTGCGGATTTCGCTGCGGGCGATATCGGTCACCACTTCCTCGGAGGTGGGCTGGAGCGCGAAGTCGCGCTCGTGGCGGTCCTTCAGGCGCAGCAGTTCCGGACCCATCTTGTCCCAGCGGCCGGTTTCCTGCCACAGCTCGGCCGGCTGGACCACGGGCATGGACAGCTCGACGGCGCCGGCGCGGTTCATTTCCTCGCGGACGATGTTCTCCACCTTGCGGATCACGCGCAGGCCCACTGGCATGTAGCTGTAGATGCCGGCACCGAGCTTCTTGATCATGCCGGCGCGCATCATGAGTTTGTGCGACACGATTTCCGCGTCGGCGGGCGCTTCCTTGAGCGTGGAAATGAAGAATTGCGAGGCTTTCATCCGTTGATTTCTCTGCGATCTCTGAGTACGGTCGGTTGCGAGGTGACAAGACGCGCCTGAAACTGCCCTTGCCGCTCGGGGAAAACCAGCATCCCCCGCACCGGGCCGACCCGCGCGCTTCCTTTATAATCGACGTAATTCTAAAGGATTCGAGGTGCAGTCATGCTCGATCGTGAAGGCTTTCGCCCGAACGTCGGCATCATCCTCATCAACGCACGCAACGAGGTATTCTGGGGCAAGCGAATCGGCGAACATTCATGGCAGTTTCCGCAGGGCGGCATCAAGTACGGCGAGACGCCGGAACAGGCCATGTACCGCGAACTGCAAGAAGAAGTCGGCCTGCTTCCGGAACATGTCAGGATCGTCGGTCGCACGCGTGACTGGCTGCGTTATGAGGTGCCGGACAAGTTCATTCGCCGCGAGATCCGCGGCCATTACAAGGGCCAGAAGCAGATCTGGTTCCTGTTGCGCATGGTATGCCGCGACTGTGACATCAAGTTGCGCGCCACCGACCATCCGGAGTTCGACGCCTGGCGCTGGAGCCAGTACTGGGTGCCGCTGGAGGCGGTGATCGAATTCAAGCGCGATGTCTACCAGATGGCGCTGACGGAATTGTCACGCTTTCTGCATCGCAGCCGCGTACCGTTGAGCCCCTATGGTAATCACGGTAATCACGGCAGCCACGGTAACCCGGGCCGTCACGGCGGCGGCCAGCCACGGCCCGCCGTCTCGTCGTGCGCGCCTGCCGCCAACGCAACCGCCCCCACCGCCGACGGCGTGGCGGACGCTCTCCCGCCGGCGACCCCGGCGGCCACTGACCAAACGGAGTCCTGATGAAACGTTTTACCGGCCCGGCCGCTCGCGCCGGGCTGCTGCTTGTGGCGGCCTGCCTGGCGCTGGCAGGCTGCAAGTCCGCTCCCAAGCCAGCCGGCGCCGAATCCGACGAGGCCGCCTGGCTCGATCCGTTCGATTCCAAGCCGTTCAAGGAAGCCGAGGCCCCGCTACCGGCGCCGCCCAGGGATGCCGACCTGATTCCGTTCACGGTCGGCGATTCGGGCAATTTCAAGTTCGCCGTCGACGCCAGGTCGATCAGCGTGGGCGCCGACAACGTGGTGCGCTATACCGTGGTCATTACCAGCGCCAGCGGCGCGCGCAACGTGAGCTACGAGGGCATGCGCTGCGACGCGTTCGAGCGCAAGATCTACGCCGTGATGCCGCAAGGCGCCAAGGAATGGGTGTCCAACCGGGGCATGGACGACTGGCAACGGATGCAGACGCGCCAGCGCAACAGCTATGCCGCCACGCTGGCCACCGACTACTTCTGCGAGGGCCGCACCGTGGCCGGCAAGCCCGAACAGCTGGTGCGCGACCTGCGCGCCTACGCGCCGAGCTGGCGCTGAGGGCGGGACGGCGCCGCGGGACTGGTCTGCCCCTGACGGCGGGTGATGCCGCCTGAGGCCCTGAGGCGCGCGGGAGGTGGGTTGAGACAAGAAAGCCGCCGGCAGCAACCGCTGCCGGCGGCTTTTTTACACCAGGACGAGGTTGTCCCGGTGAATCAGTTCCGGTTCGTTGAGATGGCCCAGCACCGTCTCGATCTCCGACGACGGCTTGCGCGCGATCAGCCTGGCCTCGGCGCTCGAGTAGTTGGTAATGCCGCGCGCGACCTCGTGGCCGGCCGGATCGACGCAGGCAATTACCTCGCCGCGCGCAAATTCCCCCTGCACTTCCACCACGCCGATCGGCAGCAACGACTTGCCGCCGCCGGTCAGCTTCTCCACCGCGCCGGCATCGATCACCACCCGTCCGCGCAGTTGCAGATGGTCGGCCATCCACTGCTTGCGCGCGGTCAGGCGACCGGTCGGTGCCAGCAGCTGCGTGCCGATGGCCTCGCCCAGGGCCAGCCGCTCGAGTACGTTGGGCTCGCGGCCCGAGGCAATGGTGGTATGCGCGCCCGACTTGGCGGCGCGCTTGGCGGCCAGGATCTTGGTCAGCATGCCACCGCGGCCGATGGCGGAACCGGCGCCGCCGGCCATTGCCTCCAGCTCCAGCGTACCGGCCAGGGCCTCGTGCACGAACTCGGCGGCGGGATCCTTGCGCGGGTCGGCGGTATAGAGACCGCGCTGATCGGTCAGGATCACCAGCACATCGCCTTCGATCAGGTTGGTCACCAGTGCGCCCAGCGTGTCGTTGTCGCCGAACTTGATTTCGTCGGTGACGACCGTGTCGTTCTCGTTGATGATCGGTACCACGCCGAGCGACAGCAGTGTCAGCAGCGTCGAGCGGGCATTGAGATAGCGTTCGCGGTCGGCAAGATCGGCATGGGTCAGCAGCACCTGCGCGGTGCGGATGCCGTAGTGGCCGAACTGGCTTTCGTAGACCTGCGCCAGGCCCATCTGGCCGACCGCCGCGGCGGCCTGCAGTTCATGGATTTCCTTCGGGCGGCGCACCCAGCCCAGCCGCTGCATGCCTTCGGCAATGGCGCCCGAGCTGACCAGCACCACTTCCTTGCCCGCCGCGCGCAGCTTGGCGATCTGCGCGGCCCAGCGCGCGATGGCGTCGTGATCGAGCCCCTTGCCGTCGTTGGTGACAAGGCTCGACCCCACCTTGACGACGATGCGTTTTGCCTGCGCGATGACCGATTGCATGGTGGGAAGCTCGGGAGATGTCGAAATCAGGAGGCGTCGCCGCCGCGGTCGATATTGTGGAGCCGTTCGTCGAGCCGGATATCGGGTTCGGCCAGGGCCGCGGCCTCTTCCGCCTTGAGCGCCGCGAGGTGGTCCTTGATCGCGTAGATCAGTTCGCGGCAACCGTCGCCGGTCAGCGCCGAGATCCGGAATACCGGGCCCTTCCACTTGTAGCGCTTGACGAAGTCCTTGACGCGCGCCTCGCGCTCGTCTTCGGGCACCATGTCCAGCTTGTTGAGCACCAGCCAGCGCGGCTTGTCGTAGAGCGACTCGTCGTACTTCTTCAGTTCGTTGACGATGGCGCGCGCCTCGGCCACGGGATCGACGTTCTCGTCGAACGGGGCCAGGTCCACGAGATGCAGCAGCAGCCCCGTCCGTTGCAGGTGGCGCAGGAACTGATGACCCAGGCCCGCGCCCTCCGCGGCGCCTTCGATCAGTCCGGGAATATCGGCCACCACGAACGACTGCTCATGGTCCACGCGCACCACGCCGAGATTCGGATGGAGCGTCGTGAACGGATAGTCGGCCACCTTCGGCCGCGCATTGGAAATATGCGAGATCAGGGTCGACTTGCCGGCATTGGGCATGCCGAGCAGGCCCACATCGGCCAGCACCTTCAGCTCGAGCTTGAGCATGCGGCGCTCGCCAGGCTTGCCGTCCACCTGCTGGCGCGGCGCGCGGTTGGTACTCGACTTGAAATGGAGATTGCCCCAGCCGCCCATGCCGCCTTCGGCCAGGCATACGGTCTGGCCGTGCTCGGTCAGGTCGGCGATCAGTTCGCCGGTATCCATGTCCGTGATCAGCGTGCCGACCGGCATGCGCAGCGTCACGTCCTCGCCGGCGGCGCCATAGCAGTCGGCGCCACGGCCGTTCTCGCCGTTCCTGGCCACGTGCTTCTTGGCGTAGCGAAAGTCGATCAGCGTATTGATGTTGCGGTCCGCCTGTGCGAACACGCTGCCGCCGCGGCCGCCGTCACCGCCATCGGGGCCACCAAACGGCACAAACTTCTCGCGCCGGAACGACGCGCTCCCGTTGCCGCCATTGCCGGCAATCGCTTCGATTCGGGCTTCGTCGATAAACTTCATGATGATCTTCCGTATGGAGCTCGGCTGGCGCCGTCAGTCAGGCTGCGCGTCGGATACGCATCGGACCATACATTTTCGCCAGAAATGAAAAAGCCCCGCAAGCGTTGCGGGGCCTTCGTGCTGCAAAGGCTGTATCAGGCCGCCGGAACGACGCTGACTTGCTGCTTCTTGGCAGCGCCCTTGACGGCGAACTGCACATGACCGTCCACCAGGGCGAACAGCGTGTGGTCCTTGCCGATACCGACGTTTTCGCCAGCGTGCACGCGGGTGCCGCGTTGACGAACGATGATGCCGCCGGCGTTGATGGCCTGGCCACCGTACACCTTCACGCCCAGGCGCTTCGATTCCGAATCACGGCCGTTCCGCGTGGAACCGCCGCCTTTTTTCTGTGCCATGTCTTAACTCCTGTCTAGACCGAAACGCGATCAGGCAACGATCGTGTCGATGCGCAGCTCGGTGTAATTCTGACGATGGCCCTGACGCTTCTGGTAGTGCTTGCGACGGCGCATCTTGAAGATCTTCACCTTGTCGTGACGACCCTGGGAGATCACGGTAGCCTTGACGGAAGCCCCGCTCACCAGCGGCGTACCAAACTTGATTTGGTCGCCGGCGCCCACTGCGAGCACCTGGTCGAGCGTGATTTCTGCGCCAATGTCTGCCGGTATCTGTTCTACTTTCAGTTTTTCGCCAGCAGCAACCTTGTATTGCTTGCCGCCGGTTTTTACGACCGCGTACATTGTCGAACCTCTCGATGTGAATGAAGCGAGGAATGCTGCCAGGCGTCGCTTCTTGCGCCATGATCTCCGACGGCCTGCAACGTTGAGTCTGCATGTTGCAGCCTGCAGCTGACGCCGCGCCCGGGCCACTGGGGCCGGGTGAGACCGAAGGAACCGGCAATTCTATACCAGCTTGCAGAAAAGCGCAAAGAAAACAAATAGATAGCCAGCCGGGGACTGGCAGCGGCATATCCGGCACACGGCGGCCGGGCGCGCCATGTCAGGTCGTCAGGTCAGGTCGGCCAGCAGAAAGCCGGCCAGCGCGGCGAATGCGATCCACCAGACGGTGCGTCGCGATTGCCGGCGAGGAGCGCGGGGCTTGTCCATGCCTCGCATTATAGTGAGCACGGTCCCCTGCGCGCATCGGGACATGTCCGGTGCGCGCACGCACCACGCGGTGCGTCTGCGTGTCGCCGCGCAGGCCGCCATATGCACACATCCATCGCATATAATCCACCGGTTTTGGTGCGACACGCACACTCGTGTCCGGGTAGCTCCAACGTAAGGAGCATCGACCTTCCGTTGAGACAAGGGGAAAGCCTCGGCCTGAACCGTCCAATCTCAACCATTTCTTGCTTTGACAAGCCCAGCCGCAAGGTTGGAGCGAGTCCATGTGTTGCGGGGAAGGCCAGCGTATCGGCTAACTCGCAGCTTGCTATTTGCTGGATGGATTTCCAGCCATTGCCCAAAGGCGGGGACGCTTGCCTTTGGGCAGGTGTCTTTGCAGTACGCGCTCTCCCCGGAGGGTGCGGGTGGACATGCAGCGGCAGTTTCGCTGCGTGTTCGCTACATAGCATTTAAACCGACCCAATAGGGTCGGCGCTACGTTCTTTGGGACACAGGCCATGCGCTCGTAAGAGCCCGTCTGTTGTCAAGCGCCTGCCAGCACGGAGGCACTGAAGTAATGAAGTGAGGTTTCCCGGAGCGTATAGCTCTGCGCGTTATGGTTCGGTCGAATACACCCGCGAGGGTGCCTCGATAGAGAACCTGCTATGCGACTAGCAGTAGCCTAGGGAGACATGCGTCACTGGTAACGGTGGGGTGTGAAGCTCTTCTGACAACGCTGCCCCCGTAAGGGTGCGTCCATGCCGTGAGGCGGGGATGTAAAGGCTCCAAGCAGCAAAGGGGTCGAGGTGCGGGCTGGCTGGTATGGGTAACGCAGTGAACTGCTGATAAACGTCGTAAGGATTGCGGTGCCAAAGCTGCTGATAGGCACTAACCAAAAGGTACGTGGTCGGATGCCCCGCTCAAAACTCGGGACACGTCGCTAGTATGACCACCGGCGGAGAGGCAGGCCCTAACCCAGTCGTGTAATGCGCAGGGAACGTGGTAAGCCCGTATGGCTGCCGGAGTGCAGTTTGACTCAGGCAGGCGAACCGTAAGGAACGCTGTTGGCTGTGCGGGCATGGGAGGTTGGAGAAAGCGAACGCCAGGCTGTAATGGTCCGGATAGGGGTTGAAACATCATCCCACGCGAAAGCGAGCAGACTTCCAACTGGTCTTTCGTCGCAAGGCGGCTGACTGAACTCGCTTGTTTAATTTTCTTCCCTTGGGGGGTGACATGCCCCCAAGGGGGCATGTTGTCTCTGCTGTTTGGGGAAGTCCTCAAGATAGGAGAGCAGCATGGAAGCATTGATCCGAGAGGATGAATCTGCGCCCTCCGGCATCCCGCAACGATGGGGCGACATCAATTGGCGCCGCGTCGATCGGAATGTTCGGGCAATGCAGATTCGAATTGCGAAGGCAACACAGGAAAGGGACTGGCGCAGGGTGAAAGCCTTGCAACGATCCCTGACCCGCTCGTTTTCCGCCAAAGCATCGGCGGTAAGGCGAGTGGCGATGAACCAAGGTGCGCGGACGGCAGGAGTCGACCGCGAAAAGTGGAAATCGCCTGAGGCCCGATGGGAAGCCATTGGGCGGTTGAAGCGCCGGGGGTATCGGCCCATGCCATTACGGCGGGTCTTTATCCCCAAAGCCAACGGGAAGGAACGCCCTCTGGGTATTCCGACCATGTTGGACAGAGCCATGCAGGCGTTGTATCTGCTGGCGCTGGAACCAGTGTCCGAAGGGACGAGCGATCCGAACTCCTATGGGTTCCGGATCAATCGATCCACGGCGGATGCCATGTCCCAGCTATTCGTCAACTTATCCAGAAAGGCTTCGGCCCAATGGATCCTAGAAGCGGATATCAAAGGGTGTTTCGACCATATCAGCCACGACTGGCTGGAACGCAATGTCCCTATGGACAAAGCAATCCTGCGGAAGTGGCTGAAAGCTGGCGTGGTATTTCAAGGCCAGTTTCAGGCGACCGACGCTGGAACACCACAGGGGGGCATCATTTCCCCGACCTTGGCTAACGTGGCACTGAATGGGTTGGAACAACAACTGGTCGAGTCCCTACGGGCAAAGCTGGGAGTAACCAACACTAAGAAGTTGAAAGTGAATGTCGTACGGTATGCGGATGACTTCGTGATCACCGGCTACACGCCGGAAGTCCTAGAAAACGAAGTGAAGCCGTGGGTGGAACAGTTCCTAGCAACAAGGGGGCTTTCGCTGTCCACGGAGAAAACGCGAATCGTCAACATCGCTGAAGGCTTTGACTTCCTTGGGTGGAATTTCCGGAAGTACTCGGGAACCCTGCTCATCAAACCGAGCAAGAAGAACGCACAAACGTTTTATTGCAAGGTGAAGGAGGTCATCAGTACTCACAGCGGGCGAAAGCAGGCGGACCTGGTCCAAACGCTGAACCCGATGCTTAGGGGCTGGGCGCAGTATCACAGCCCGGTGGTTGCGAAGGCGACGTTCACCAGAATGGAGCACCTGATTTTTAGGGCTCTGTGGCGGTGGGCAAAACGGCGACATCGAAGAAAGAAAGTTGACTGGGTGCGAAAGAAATATTTCGCATCAATCGATGATCGGAATTGGGTGTTCGGTTCCACGGAAGTGAACAAGGCTGGCGAACGCTACTGGAAAGGACTGTATTCGATCCCGAGTACGCCAATCCGGAGGCACAAGAAGGTGCGGGGGGACTACAACCCTTTCGACCCAGCGCAGGAAATGTATGGCGAAACGCTGCGACAGGAACGCATGGCAGAAAGCATGGCGTACCGGAAGCAGTGGGCAAAGCTGTTCATGTCCCAGCGAGGCTTGTGCGCGGTGTGTCACAGCGCGATAAGCAAAGAGACCGGGTGGCATGACCATCACATCGAACCCCGAGTAGTAGGTGGGTCCGACGCTCTAAGCAATCGTGTACTGGTACATCCCGACTGCCATGTCCAGGTTCATCACTACGGAAGAGTCGCAGTGAAGCCGGTGTTTGAATAACTCATACATTTTGTAGAGGCTTGAGCCGTATGCGGGGAAACTCGCACGTACGGTTCTTAGGGGGGAGGGGTCTAGCAATGGGCTCCTCCTACCCTCCCGTAACGGTGAACATCTTGTCCCAGTCTTCCGCCACTGCCTTGCTTGCCCCGGTCGCTGCCGACATGCGCGCCGTTGACGCCGTCATCCGGCATCGACTGGCCTCGGAAGTGCCGCTGATCGAGCAGATCGGCGAATACATCATCAGCGCCGGCGGCAAACGCCTGCGCCCCGTCATCCTGCTGCTGAGCGCGCGCGCGTTCGGCTACGACGGCCATCGCCATCATGAACTTGCCGCGGTGGTCGAATTCATTCATACGGCCACGCTGCTGCACGACGACGTCGTCGACGAGTCGGAACTGCGGCGCGGACGGGAGACCGCCAACGCCGTGTTCGGCAACGCGGCCAGCGTGCTGGTGGGCGACTTTCTCTATTCGCGCGCGTTCCAGATGATGGTCGACGCCGGCAGCATGCGCATCATGGAGATCCTCTCCAACGCGACCAACGTGATTGCCGAGGGTGAAGTGCTGCAACTGCTGAACATGCACGACCCGGACGTGACCGTCGAGCGCTACCTCCAGGTCATCCGCTACAAGACGGCGAAGCTGTTCGAAGCCTCCGCGCAACTGGGTGCGGTGCTTGCGGGCGCGGACGCCGCCATGGAAGAAGCCGCGGCGGAATATGGCCGCCGCATCGGCACCGCGTTCCAGCTGATCGACGACATGCTCGACTACACGGCCAGCGCGGAGCAGATGGGCAAGAACGCCGGCGACGACCTGCGCGAGGGCAAGCCCACGCTGCCGCTGCTCCATCTGCTCGAGCACGGCACCCCCGAACAGCGCGAGCTGGCGCGCGATGCGATCGTGCAGGGCGGCACCGAACACTTCGACGCGGTGTTCGCGGCGATCCACGCCAGCGGCGCGCTCGACGTGACGTTTGCCGCCGCGCAACGCGAGGCGGAAGCGGCGGAGAAAGCGGCAATGCAATTTCCCCCTTCCCAATTGAAGGAAACGCTGATAGACTTATGTGCTTTCTCGCTGCAACGTCAGTCCTGACGCGAGGCGCTGAAAAAGCAAACCGAAGCAAACCAAAGCCAAACGACATCGGAAACGATGTTGACGCATGAGGTTGAAGCACGAGGTTAAAGCAGTAACGAAGCAATGATGAATCGGGGTGTAGCTTAGCCTGGTAGAGCGCTACGTTCGGGACGTAGAGGCCGGAGGTTCGAATCCTCTCACCCCGACCAGATTCCAAAAAAGCCGCACAGCAATGTGCGGCTTTTTTATTTGCGCGTCCGGGGCGCTCTGCCTCGTTCTGCCGCGGCGCGGTGCCCTGCCGTTGTCCTGCCGTTGTCCTGCACGCCGCCTCGCTCGCCCTTTCCACCCGCACCGCCGGACCCGCGCTGTCCGCCCCCGCGCAAGTAGGGTTGCACACTGTCGCGCAAACGCCAACGCCGCGGCCCGCCTCGCTTTACAAAAAGTGACCCCGGCGGCAAACTGCCCCGCATCCGGGACGTACGCCCCGCCGCTCCCGCCGTAGTCCCAACGCAACGTCAACGCATCCTACTTGCCATGACACTAGGCCTCGCGCTTGCCCAGAGCCGGCGGATCGCGCCCGCACTGCTTGCCCAGCTGGAGCAGTCGGCACGGGAAAAGAAGTCGCAACTGATCGACGAGATCATTGCGAGCGGAACCATGAGCGCGCACGACGTGGCGATCTTCGCCGCCGACAAGTACCAGTTGCCGCTGCTCGATCTCGCCCAGTACAACCTCAGCCGCGTGCCGCCCGCGCTGGCCGGCAATCGCGAATTCCACGCGCACCGGCTGCTGCCGCTCGGCCGCCGCGAGAACCGCCTGGTGGTCGCGCTGTCCGACCCGGCCAACCAGGCCGGCGTGGATGCCATCAAGCAGAAGTTCAACCTGCCCGTGGAAACGGTGGTGGTCGAGCACGACAAGCTGATGAAGCATGTGCGCTCGGCCGGCGAGGCGCTCGGCACGCTCAAGAACATTTCGCCGGTGGGTGCCGCGCCCACCAAGATGATCGAATACGATCCGGTCGCCGCGGCGGGTGCGCGCAAGACCGGCACCGCCAACGACATCGACGACGCGCCGGTGGTGCGCTTCCTGCAGAAGCTGCTGACCGAGGCCTTCCAGCGCGGCGCGTCGGACCTTCACTTCGAGCCCTTCGAGTTCTTCTATCGCGTCCGCTTCCGCGTGGACGGCGTGTTGCAGGAGGTGGCGCGGCCCCCGCTCGATATCCGCGACAAGGTCGCGACGCGTATCAAGGTGCTGTCGCGCCTGGATATTTCCGAGAAACGCGTGCCGCAGGACGGCCGCATGAAGCTGCTGCTCACGCTGCCCAAGGACAAGGACGGCAAGGAGACCATCGAGAAGGCCATCGACTTCCGCGTCTCCACGCTGCCCACGCTGTTCGGCGAGAAGATCGTGATGCGTATCCTGGAGTCCTCGTCCGACAAGCTCGATATCGACCAGCTTGGCTACGAGCCGCACCAGAAGGCACTGCTGCTCGACGTGATCAAGCGTCCGTACGGCATGGTGCTGGTGACGGGTCCGACCGGCAGCGGCAAGACCGTGTCGCTCTACACGTTCCTCAACCTGCTGAACCAGGGCGACATCAATATCTCCACGGCCGAGGATCCGGCCGAAATCCAGCTGCCCGGCATCAACCAGGTCAACGTCAACGACAAGGCTGGCCTGACCTTTGCCGCGGCGCTCAAGTCGTTCCTGCGGCAGGATCCGGACATCATCATGGTCGGCGAAATCCGCGACCTGGAAACCGCCGATATCTCGATCAAGGCCGCGCAGACCGGCCACCTGGTCCTGTCCACGCTGCACACCAACGACGCGCCGACCACGCTCACGCGCCTGATGAACATGGGCGTGGCGCCCTTCAATATCGCGTCCAGCGTGCTGCTGATCACCGCGCAGCGCCTGGCGCGCCGGCTCTGCACCTGCAAGCGCGCGGGCGACCTGTCGCGCGAGGTGCTGATCGACGCCGGCTTCCAGGAAGCCGATATCGACGGCAGCTGGCAGCCGTACCACCCGGTCGGCTGCGAGCGCTGCAACGGCAGCGGCTACAAGGGACGTTGCGGCATCTACCAGGTCATGCCGATCACGGAAGCCATGCAGCAGATCATCCTGTCGCACGGCACGGCGTTGCAGATCGCCGAGCAGGCGCGTCGCGACGGCGTGCTATCGTTGCGGGAGGCTGGCCTGCTCAAGGTCAAGCAGGGGGTCACGTCACTCGAAGAAGTGCTGGCCACCACCAACACGTAATAAAAAACTTTTGTCGGGGGTCAAAACATGGCGACGCGCGCACCAGCGGCGGGCGCCCGGGCAACGGCAGCGCCGTCGCAGCGGGCCAGAGGGCGGAAGGCGCCCACGCAGTACATCTTTGAGTGGGAAGGCAAGGACCGCAAGGGCAAGTCCTTCACCGGGGAACAACGTGCCGAGAACGCGGCGGAGGTCACCGCCACGCTGCGCAAGCAGGGCCTGACGGTCGTCAAGCTCAAGAAGCGCAAGGCGGCGCGCGGGCGCAAGATCACGGAGAAGGACATCGCGTATTTCACGCGCCAGCTGTCGACCATGCTCAAGGCGGGCATTCCGCTGCTGCAATCGATCGATATCATCGCGCGCGGCCACGCCAATCCGAACTTCACCCAGCTGCTGTCCGATATCCGCTTCGACATCGAGGCCGGCAGCAGCATGGCCACGGCCTTCCGCCGCCATCCGCGCTACTTCGACACGTTGTACTGCAACCTCATCGACGCCGGCGAACAGGGCGGTATTCTCGATGCGCTGCTGGAACGGCTGTCGCTCTACATGGAGAAATCCATCGCGCTGAAGAGCCAGATCAAATCCGCGATGATCTACCCGATCGCGGTGCTGACGGTGGCCTTTGCCGTGACCGTGGTGCTGATGCTGTTCGTGGTGCCGGCCTTCAAGAGCGTGTTCTCGAGCTTTGGCGCATCGCTGCCGGCGCCGACCATGGTGGTGATCGGCATTTCCGACTTCTTCGTCTCCAACTGGTACTTCATCGTATTCGGGCCAATACTGGCCATCGTGGCGTATCTGCGCTCGCGCTCGCGCTCGGAAAAGGTGCAGCGCTTCCACGACAAGGCACTGCTGCGCATGCCGATCTTCGGCAGCCTGTTCCGCAAGGCCGTGATCGCGCGCTGGACCCGTACCCTCGCCACCATGTTCGCGGCCGGCACGCCGCTGGTGGAGTCGATGGAATCGGTGGCCGGCGCGGCCGGCAACTGGCTCTACTACGACGCCACGCGCGAGATCGAGCAGGCGGTGCGCATCGGTACCAGCCTGACCAACGCCATGCAGGCCACGCACGTGTTCGACAACATGGTGCTCCAGATGACGCAGATCGGTGAGGAATCGGGTGCGCTGGACAACATGCTGCTCAAGGTGGCGGAATTCTACGAACGCGAGGTCGACGATGCCGTGGCCGCCATTTCCAGCCTGATCGAGCCGATCATCATCGTGATCCTCGGCGTGGTCATCGGCGGCATGGTGGTGGCGATGTACCTGCCGATCTTCAAGCTGGGACAAGTGGTGTAACGCATGCAGCAGGTAACGGTCCTGGCGGCGCTGCCGCCGGTATTTCTCGTGGTGGCGGCCGGACTGGTCGGATTGATGGTGGGCAGCTTCCTCAATGTGGTGATCCACCGCCTGCCGCGCATGATGGCGAACGACGAGGCCAACTACATTGCCGAGTTGCGCGAGGAGCCGCTGCCCCACCCGGACCGTTACGACCTGATGGTGCCGCGTTCGGCGTGCCCGCACTGCGGGCACCAGATTGCTGCATGGGAGAATATTCCCATCGTCAGCTATCTGTTCCTGCGCGGGCGCTGTGCGCAATGCAAGACCGCCATCGGCATGCGCTATCCGCTCGTCGAACTCACGAGCGCGGTGCTGAGCGCGCTGGCCATGTGGCACTACGGCCCGACCGTGCAGGCGCTGGCCGCCATCGTCATGGTGTGGGCACTGATCGCGCTCACCATGATCGATGCCGATACGCAACTGCTGCCGGACCAGATCACGCTGCCGCTGCTGTGGCTCGGTCTGCTGCTGAATCTGCAGACACTGTTCGTGCCGCTGACCGATGCGGTGATCGGTGCCGCGGCCGGCTACCTGGTGCTATGGAGCGCGTACTGGCTGTTCAAGCTCGTGCGTGGCAAGGAAGGCATGGGCTATGGCGACTTCAAGCTGATGGGCGCGCTCGGCGCGTGGTTTGGCTGGCAGGCCCTGCCGGCACTGGTGCTGCTGTCGTCCGTGGTGGGTGCGGTGTTCGGCATCGTCATGCTGGTGGCGCGCCGCCAGGGCCGCGAGACGCCGTTCCCGTTTGGTCCGTTCATTGCCGGCGCGGGTCTGATCGTGCTGTTCTTTGGCGCGGACGTGTTGCCGCTGCAGCTCGCGCTCGGACATTGACGACGCCGGGCGCGCCGCAGCCGTCGCCGCGATAGCTGGTATCTTGGCGGCATCGGCAAACAACCTTCCCTGTCGCATGCTGGAAATCGGACTCACGGGTGGCATCGGGTCGGGCAAGACCCGCGTGGCCAACATGTTTGCGGCACGTGGCGCCGCCCTGATCGATACCGACCTCCTCGCGCATGAGATCACGGCGCCCGGCGGCGCCGCCATTCCCGCGCTGGTGGACGCGTTTGGCCCCGCCTGCCTGCGTCCCGATGGCGCGATGGACCGCGATGCGATGCGTGCGCGCGTGTTCTCGGATCCGTCGGCCAAGCTGACGCTCGAAGCCATCACCCATCCGCTCATCCGTGCGCTCACCGAAGCGCGCGCCGCCGAGATCCGTGCGGCGGGGCAGCATCCGTACCTGATCTACATCGTGCCTTTGCTGGTGGAATCGGGCACGTGGCGCCACCGGGTCGGCCGCGTGCTGGTGGTCGATTGCCGCGAGGATACGCAGATTGCGCGCGTGATGGCGCGTAATGGCTTCACGCGCGAACAAGTGGAGGCCATCATGCGCAAGCAGGCCACGCGCACCGCGCGGCTGGCCGCAGCCGACGACGTGATCGACAACGACGGGCCGCCGGAAGCGCTCGACGCACAGGTGGAGCGCCTCGATACCCTGTACCGCAGCCTGCGCGATGGCGCGGCGGCACGATAGCGGGGGGCCGTCCCCACGGGCCGGCACCACCGCTGCGCGGGGATAGCCCCGTCGCGGCCCTTCGCGCCCTTCGCGCCCTTCGCGCCCTTCGCGCCCTTCGCGCCCTTCGCACCCTTTCGCGGCACAGGTGCCGGCGTGGCCCGGATTGGCCATGGGCGCGGCATCGGGGCCGATGTACGCCCGCTCTGCCAGCAATACCTCGGGTGCTCGTCTCGAGCGCTGGGCTTCCCGCCGCGTGCATACCGAGAGACCACTCCACACAATTGGATTTGTCCTTGCGCGCCGACTCGCATAGAATGCGCTGAAAACAAGCGGGAAATATCGCATATCGCCGAATTTCGGCCTGCGTCCCCGCCCTCCGATGCGGGACGCAGCAGCCGCACCCTGGCCAGACCACCGCCGCACCCCGGCGCGCAGCACGGACATAGACTTGATCCTGTACGAATATCCTTTCAACGAACGAATCAGGACGCTTCTGCGGCTGGAAGACCTGTTCGATCGGCTGGATTATTTCCTCGCGCAGGAACATGCCCTGCAGCACCACGTGGCGATCACGACGCTGTTCGAGATTATCGACGTGGCGGGCCGTGCGGACCTGAAGACCGATCTCATCAAGGAACTGGAGCGTCAGCGCCAGGCGCTGGCACCGCTGCGGGCCAATCCCCAGATCGACCAGGATGCGCTCGTCAGCGTGATTTCCGAGATCGAGCAGGGCATCGGTGCGCTGAACCAGACCTTCGGCAAGGCGGGCCAGCTGCTCGCCGACAACGAATGGCTGACCAGCATCCGCAGCCGCGCCATCATTCCCGGCGGCACCTGCGAGTTCGACCTGCCCGCCTACTACGCCTGGCAACACCGTCCAGGCGAGGATCGCCGCGCCGATATCCTCAAATGGGCACGGCCGCTGGCGTCGCTGCGCATGGGCGCGGGGATCGTGCTGCGGCTGTTGCGCGAGTCGGGCCAGAGCGGCAAGGTCATTGCCACCGGCGGCAGCTACCAGCAAATGCTGTCGGGCCGCAGCTACCAGCTGATGCAGGTCCATCTGGACGAATCGCTACTGGCGTTTATCCCCGAGATGAGCGCCAACAAGTACATGCTCTGGGTGCGCTTTACCCAGCAGGATGGCGATCTGCGTCCGCGCTCGGTCGATGCCGATATCCCGTTCCTGCTCAAGCTGTGCAATTTCTGAAGTCGCAGATTCCGGAACGTCGAGAACGCTGATGCCTGCCGTCGTCAAATGCCCCACCTGCGGCAAGGATGTCGCGTGGATCCCCGACAACAAGTTTCGCCCGTTCTGCTCGGACCGCTGCAAACAGATCGACCTGGGCGCCTGGGCGGCCGAGAAGTACGTGATCGGCGGCAAACCCGACGAGACGCCCTCGCCGGACCTGCCCGAGGATCCCGAGGATCACTGAGCGCACTGCGCGCCGCCGGGCGCGCGACCTGCCGCGCCACCCCTGCTGCCCCCCCTACTGCCTCCTACTGCCCCCTACTGCCCCCCTACCGCGCCGCCAGGATGCGCCGGCAGAACGCTACGCATACCGCCACGAACACGGCCAGCCCGAGCCATTGCGCCGTCGCTGCAAACCCTTCGCCGACCACGGCCAGCGGCGCATCGTGGCCGGACAGCCCGATCACTGCCGCCAGCGCCACACCGACCAGGCTCTCCCCGACGATCAGTCCCGACGCCAGCAGGGTGCCGCGCCGTTCGGCGTGCGCCACTGCCAGCGCCACGTCGTCGCCGCGCGCTTGCGCACGGCGGCGCTCGGTCCGCAACAGCCACCACGACAGCACCGCACCGACCACCAGCGCCGAACTGATGGTCGGCGGCAGGTAGATGCCGATGCCGACCGCGAGCACCGGCAGGCGCGCCACACCGCCGTGCCGTTGCTGGCGGCGGCGCAGCATCTCGTCGATCGCAATCAGCACCGCGCCCAGCGCAACGCCGGTCAGGATCATGGTCCAGTTCAGCTGGCGCGTGAAGATGCCGGTGGCGATGGCGGTCATCAGCGTCGCCTGCGGCGCCGCGAGCGCCTGACCGGGGTCCATGTCCGCGCGCGGCAAGGCGCCGGCAAACCCGTAGGCGTGATACAGCAGCTCCAGGACGGGCGGAATCACCGCCGCCCCTACCGCGCAGCCGATCAGCAGCGCCACCTGCTGCCGCCACGGCGTGGCGCCGACCAGCCAACCGGTCTTGAGGTCCTGCAGGTTGTCGTTGGAGATCGATGCCACCGCCACCACGGCCGAGGTGGTGAAGATGGCCAGCGCAATCGCAAACTTGCCGCCCTCGGCGGTGCCGAGCAGTCCGTCGAGCGTGCCGATGCCGAGGATCAGCAGCGACACGAGGATGATCGCGATAATGCCGATGCCCGAGATCGGGCTGGCCGACGAGCCGACCAGGCCGGCCATGTAGCCGCACGCGGCCGCGACCAGAAAGCCGAACACAAAGGCGAACAGCACCGCACAGGCCACCAGCCGCCAGGCCGGGCCCGCGGCCAGCGGCGCGGGCGCGAGGAAGCTGCCGAACGTGACTGCCAGCACCGCGATCAGCACCAGGGTCAGGATGCCGATCCAGAGCGCCGGCATATCGCGCTGGGTGCGCGGGCGCGCGCCGCCAGCTTCGACTGCGCCGGCCCCGCTGAAGGTCGCGCCTGCCGGTGTCCCCCCTGACGTCGGCCGCGACGCCCCCATCGACGCGCGCACCCCGTCGACCATCGGCTTGAACAGCGTGCCCAGCGTCCAGATCGCGGCGATGGCGATGGTGCCGGCGCCGATAAAGCGGGCCTGCGTACTCCACACCTCCGTGCCGAACGACGCCAGCGTGGCACCGGCCGGCATCGGCGTGAGCGCGGTCAGCCATGGCACCGCGATGCCCCAGGTCAGGATCAGACCGAGCAGCATCGCCAGCCCGCCGACGATACCGACCAGGTAGCCGGCGCCCACGAGTGCCAGCGAGAAGCCCATCGACAGCCGCACCACCGAGGCCCCGAGCGCGAGCCACGCGTTGGCACCCTCCGCCAGCACGCGCAGGCCGCTCGCGGCAAAGCTGAACAGGCCCGCCGCGACGCCGCCGGCGAGCAGGTCGGCCAGACCCGTCGCCTGCCGGTCTCCGGCCGCCTGCGCGGCACTGCCCACGCGCAGGATCTCCGCGGCGGCCACCCCTTCGGGATATGGCAAGTCGCTCTGCACGACCATCGCATGGCGCAGCGGAATACTGAAGACCACGCCGAGCATGCCGCCGGCCGCGCAGATCGCCAGCGTCTGCCAGAACGGAAAGCCTTGCCAGTGGCCCAGCATGACCAGCCCGGGCAGGATAAAGATGATCGAGGACAGCGTGCCGGCGGCCGAGGCCTGCGTCTGCACCATGTTGTTCTCGAGGATATTGGCGCCGGGAAACAGCCGCAGCACGGCCATCGAGATGACGGCGGCCGGAATGGCCGAGGAGAAGGTCAGGCCGACCTTGAGGCCGAGGTAGATGTTGGAGGCCGTGAAGACCACCGTGATCAGTGCGCCGAGGATGATGCCGCGCACCGTCAGTTCAGGCAGGGATACGTTGTCAGCGACGCGTTCGACACGTTGCATGCAGGCTCCTATTCCTTTTTGCAAAGGCGCGCTCTGCCCGGCGCGCTTTATCGTTCAGGGGTTGCAGCTTCCTCCTTCAACCATTCGACCACCGGAATGGTGGCCGGCAGCAGCGGGCCCACGGCGACCGGCGCCGCTTGCCACGAAAACGCCTGGCCCTCGCGTCCGACGGGCTCCCCCCGCCAGGCCGTGACCTTGCAAAAGTGCAACCGCACGTAGGCGTGCGGGTAATCGTGTTCGAGCACGCGCCAGCGCGCGCACTGCGTCACGTCGAGCCCGAGCTCCTCGTGCAATTCGCGCGCCAGCGCAGCCTCGACGGTCTCGCCGGCCTCCAGCTTGCCGCCCGGAAATTCCCAGTAGCCCTCGTAGGGCTTGCCGGCCGGACGCTGTGCCAGCAAGAAGCGGCCGTCGGACTGGATCATGACGCCGACCGCGACTTCGGTCACCTTGCGCGGCTGGCCGGTGGCGTCGCGCACCGTGTCGGCGGTGCCGCTCATGCCGCCGGATTCCCGCTGTCGGCCACGAACGCCTTGCCGTGCCGGCCACCCCAGTCGCGCGCAAACTGCCACGCCACGCGGCCCGAGCGCGAGCCGCGTTCGAGCGCCCACACCAGCGCGTCGCCGCGCGCGGCGGCAATGTCGTCTTCCGTGCAGCCGAAGTGCGACAGCCAATGACCGACGATGGTCAGGTACTCATCCTGCTTGGGCGGGTAGAACGACAGCCACAGGCCGAAGCGCTCGGACAGCGAGATCTTTTCCTCGACCACCTCGCCCGGATGGATCTCGCCATCGTCGGTGTGCCGGTAGGTCTCGTTGTCCTTCATGTACTCGGGCAGCAGGTGGCGGCGGTTGGACGTGGCGTAGATCAGCACGTTGTCCGATTGCGCCGCGACCGAGCCATCGAGCGCCGACTTGAGCGACTTGTAGCCGGATTCGCCGTCCTCGAACGACAGATCGTCGCAGAAGATCACGAAGCGCTCGGGGCGTTGCGACAGTTGCTCGACGATATCGCCAAGGTCGCCAAGGTCGTCCTTGTCCACTTCCACCAGGCGCAGGCCCTCGCCCACGTAGGCATTGAGACAGGCCTTGATCAGCGAGGATTTGCCGGTACCGCGCGCGCCCGTCAGGAGCACGTTGTTGGCCGGCAGTCGCTTCACGAACTGGCGCGTATTGGCGACGATCGCTTCTTTCTGGCGCTCGATGTTCTTGAGGTCATCGAGGTGGATCGGCGGCAACTGGCGGATGGCCTGCAGGTAGCCGATATTGCCGAACAGGCTCTGTCGCTTGCGCCAGCGGAACGCCACCGCCTCCTGCCAGTCCGCATCGGTCAACTGCGGAGGCAACCATTGTTCGAGTCGGGCGAGAAAGGCGTCGAGGCGGGTGGCAAGATCAGACATGGCGGGGCAAGGGTGACAACGGGTGTGACAACAAATGCGGAACCGGGGGCAAGCCGCGTGTCAGCGGCGGCGGGGACGGCACTGCGGGCGGAACCCGATGCCGCGGACCAGACGCCGCCGCCCACATTGCTCAGGAACGATAGTCGGCGTTGATCGAGACGTAGTCGTGCGACAGGTCGCAGGTCCACACCGTCGCCTCGGCATTGCCGCGGCCGAGCGCAATGCGCACGGTGATCTCGGCCTGCTTCATCACGCGCTGGCCGTCTTCCTCACGATACGCCGGATTGCGGCCGCCGTCGCGCGCCACCCAGACATCGTCGAGCCACAGGTTGACGCGATTGACGTCGAGGTCCGCCACGCCGGCATAGCCGATCGCGGCCAGAATGCGGCCGAGGTTGGGATCGGAGGCATAGAAGGCGGTCTTGACCAGCGGCGAATGCGCGACCGCATAGGCGATCTGGCGGCATTCGGCGACGTCGTTGCCGCCTTCGACATGGATCGTCATCAGCTTGGTGGCACCCTCGCCATCGCGCACGATCATCTGTGCCAGTTCCTGCGCAAGCGCGGTCACCGCGTCGCGCAGCGCCGTAAAGGCCGGGCCCTCGGCACGATCGATGCGCGCGCCGGACTGGCCGGTGGCGATCAGCACAAACGAGTCGTTGGTCGAGGTATCGCCGTCGATCGTGATGCTGTTGAACGAATGGTCGGCCGCGTGCGACACCAGCGCCTGCAGCACCGGCTGCGCCACGCCCGCGTCCATCGCGATAAAGCCGAGCATGGTCGCCATGTTTGGCCGGATCATGCCGGCGCCCTTGCTGATGCCCGACAGCGTGACGGTCTTGCCGTCGATCTGCACCGTGCGCGAGGCAGCCTTGGGCTGCGTGTCGGTGGTCATGATCGACTCGGCGGCCGCCAGCCAGTTGTCGGCCTTTGCGTTGGCGACGGCGCTCGGCAGCGCGGCGGTCAGGCGATCGACGGGCAGCGGCTCAAGGATGACACCGGTCGAGAACGGCAGCACCTGCCGCGCCGCGATGCCGAGCTGCGCGGCCACCGCGTCGCAGGTGGCACGGGCCGCCACCAGGCCGGGCTCGCCGGTGCCCGCATTGGCGTTGCCGGTATTGACCACCAGCGCACGGATGCCCGCGCCGGCGGCAAGGTGCTCCCGGCAGACCTGCACCGGCGCGGCGCAGAACCGATTCTGCGTAAAGACGCCGGCGACCGTGCTGCCCTCGGCCACGCGCACCACCAGCACGTCCTTGCGGTTGGCCTTGCGGATGCCCGCTTCGGCCCAGCCGAGCTCGACCCCGGGGACCGGTTTCAGTTGATCTGCCTGCGGCAGCGGAAGGTTGACGGCCATGTACGTACCTCGATGCGAAATATCTGGTGCCTGATGCTGTGACGCTGCTGAAGCTTCTAACGCTACTGACGAACATGCCCGCGCGAAGCGGGCATTTCCACCATCCTGCAAGCCCTACCGGTGCGCGGCAGGCGTGCCCCTCAGTTGAGCCGGCCGTGGCACTGCTTGAACTTCTTGCCGGAGCCGCACGGGCACGGATCGTTGCGGCCCACCTTGGGCATGCCGGCCAGCGCAACATCGCCGCCCAGCGCCGCGGCGGCAGCGGCCGCCGTGCCGCGGCGGGCCATCGCGGCGTCTTCCACGGGTTCGTGGCCGTCCGCGAATTCGTCGTGCTTGTACTGGATGTTCTCAAGGTGCGAGAGGCCCTCCTCGATCTGCTCGGAAGCCTGCTCAAGCTGTTCCGGCGACTGGATCTGCACGTTGAAGATCACGCGCGTGACCTCGGCGCGAATCACGTCGAGCAGGCGCGCGAACAGTTCGAACGACTCGCGCTTGTACTCCTGCTTGGGATCCTTCTGCGCATAGCCGCGCAGGTGGATGCCCTGGCGCAGGTGGTCGAGCGCGGCCAGGTGCTCGCGCCAGTGCGTGTCGATGCTCTGCAGCATGACCGAGCGCTCGAAACCGGCAAACGCCTCGCGCCCCACCTGATTGACCTTGGCCTCGTAGCGTTCGCGCGCCGCGGTCATGACCAGGTTCAGCAACTCCTCGTCCTCGATGCTCTGCGCCGCCTCGATGGTGGCGGCGAGCGGCACCTCCAGGCCCCAGTCGTCGCGCAGGCGTTGTTCCAGGCCGGCCACGTCCCACTGCTCTTCCATCGACTCGGCCGGCACGTGGTCGCGGAACATTTCCACCAGCACGCTTTCGCGCAGGTTGGCGATCATCTCGCCCACGTCGGTGGCCTCGAGCACGTCGTTGCGCAGCTTGTAGATTTCCTTGCGCTGGTCGTTGGCGACGTCGTCGTACTGCAGCAGCTGCTTGCGGATATCGAAGTTGCGGCCCTCGACCTTGCGCTGTGCCGATTCGATCGAGCGCGTGACGATGCCTGCCTCGATCGGCTCGCCCTCGGGCATCTTGAGCCGTTCCATGATCGCGCGCACGCGGTCGCCCGCAAAGATGCGCAGCAGCTGGTCGTCGAGCGACAGATAGAAGCGCGACGAACCCGGATCGCCCTGGCGGCCGGCACGGCCGCGCAGCTGGTTATCGATCCGGCGCGATTCATGGCGTTCGGTGCCGACGATATGCAGGCCGCCCGCGGCCTTGACCTGGTCATGCAGCGACTGCCATTCGTCCTTGAGCTGCGCGATGCGCGCGGCCTTCTCGGCGTCCGACAGGCTGGCGTCGGCCTCGATGAAGCCGGCCTGTTTCTCGACGTTGCCCCCCAGCACGATGTCGGTACCGCGGCCAGCCATGTTGGTCGCGATCGTGATCATCTTGGGACGGCCCGCCTGCGCCACGATCTCGGCCTCGCGCGCGTGCTGCTTGGCATTGAGCACCTGGTGCGGCAGCTTGGCCTTGTTCAGCAGGTCGGACAGGTACTCCGAGGTCTCGATCGAGGTGGTGCCCACCAGCACCGGCTGGCCACGCTCGTAGCAGTCGCGG
Source organism: Cupriavidus sp. H19C3 (assembly GCF_049393815.1). NCBI lineage: Bacteria > Pseudomonadati > Pseudomonadota > Betaproteobacteria > Burkholderiales > Burkholderiaceae > Cupriavidus > Cupriavidus sp. H19C3. Next base: position 3,566,242 of record NZ_CP184985.1, on the reverse strand, counting down.
ATATCGCGTACCACGGCGTCGTAGCGTTCTTTCGAGGTCTTGTAGATCTGGTCCTGCAGGTCCTTGCGCTGGGCCTGGCGGTTGGTCGGGATCACCACCACCTCGAGGCCGTAGATTTCCTGGAACTCGTAGGCTTCCGTATCGGCCGTGCCGGTCATGCCGGACAGCTTCTCGTACATGCGGAAATAGTTCTGGAACGTGATGGTCGCCAGCGTCTGGTTTTCCTGCTGGACGGTCACGCCTTCCTTGGCTTCCACGGCCTGGTGCAGGCCGTCCGACCAGCGGCGGCCCGTCATCAGGCGGCCGGTGAATTCGTCGACGATGATCACCTCGTCGTTCTGCACCACGTAATGCTGGTCGCGGTGGAACAGGCTGTACGCGCGCAGGGCCGCGTAGAGGTGGTGCATCAGCGTGATGTTCTGCGGGGCGTAGAGCGACTCGCCCTCGCCGATCAGGCCCAGTTGCGAGAGGATCTCTTCGGCCTTCTCGTGGCCCGCCTCGGTCAGGTACACCTGGTGGCCCTTCTCGTCCACGTAGTAGTCGCCGGGCTTTTCCACGCCGGTGCCGTCGGCCTTTTCCTCGCCGATCTGGCGCTCCAGCAGCGCGGGAATGCCGTTCATGCGCTGGTAGAGGTCGGTCTGGTTCTCGGCCTGGCCCGAGATGATCAGCGGCGTGCGCGCTTCATCGATCAGGATCGAATCCACTTCGTCGACGATCGCGTAGTTCAGCGGGCGCTGCACGCGCTGCGACGGGTCGTAGACCATGTTGTCGCGCAGATAGTCGAAGCCGAATTCGTTGTTGGTGCCGTAGGTGATATCCGCGGCGTAGGCAGCCTGCTTGAGATCGTGCGGCATTTGCGACAGGTTGACGCCCACCGACAGGCCCAGGAAGTTGTACAGCCGGCCCATCCACTCGGCATCGCGCTGCGCGAGATAATCGTTGACGGTCACCACGTGCACGCCCTTGCCGGTGATGGCATTGAGGTACACGGCGAGCGTCGCGGTCAGCGTCTTGCCCTCGCCGGTGCGCATTTCGGCGATCTTGTTGTCGTTGAGCACCATGCCGCCGATCAGCTGCACGTCGAAGTGGCGCATCTTCATGATGCGCTTGCTGGCCTCGCGGCACACGGCGAAGGCTTCGGGCAACAGCGCCTGCAGCGACTCGCCGCCGGCGTGGCGCTGACGGAAGGTCTCGGTCATGCCGCGCAGCTCGTCGTCCGAGAGCTTCTCGAACTTCGGCTCGAGCGCGTTGATCTGCGCGACCGTGCGGCGATATTGTTTGATCAGCCGTTCGTTGCGGCTGCCGAAGACTTTCTTGAGAAGGCCCGTGATCATCGAGTGCTTTCACCTGCGCGCGTTGCCGGACGCGGATCGGGGCAACGGCGCGAGAACATTGGAAGGTTGGCGCTGGGAAGGTTGGCGCAAAAGGCCGAGTTTATCATGTGCCGGTGGCGTGGCCGGCGCAGTCCCCGGCGGTTTGACGCGGGCCCGGGCGACGGGTTCAAAGCGCCGGTCCCGCGGGCCGGGCCGGGCGTGGCCCGGGATCGCGGACCTGGCCGGTCGCCGGTGTCCGGCCCTAGCGCTGCGCCACGCGGTCGGCCGGCGCCGGCGCGGCGGCGGCTATCAGAAAGCTGGCCGGATTGCGCGGCACGCCGTTGACGTGGACTTCGAAGTGCAGGTGCGCCCCGGTGGAGCGCCCGGTGCTGCCCACCTGCGCAATGGTCTGTCCGGCACGGACGAGGTCGCCCACCTTGACCAGCGCCCGGGACACGTGCGCATAGCGCGTCTTGAGCCCGTTGCCGTGGTCGACGTCGATCATGTTGCCGTATTCGTGATGCCATTCCTGCGCCACCACCACGCCGCCCGCGGCAGCCACGATGGGAGTGCCGGCCGGCGCGGCAAAATCCACGCCGTCGTGCTGGACGCGGTGCCCGGAGAACGGGTCGATGCGGGCACCGAAGCTCGATGCGTTGTAGCTGGCGGCCACCGGCATCACGCGCGGGATGCGGCGATCCGAGAGCTGGCGGTCGGTGAGCGCGGCCTCGATCACATTGAAATAGTCGGCGCGATGGTCGGCGTCTTCGCCCAGGCGCCGCAGTTCGGCGCCGAGTTCGGGCATGGTGAGGTCCGTGCCGGATGAGCCGGGCGCGCCGGATGAGCCGGAGCGGCCGTCGGCGGGCATCGGACGCGTTGGCCGCAGCGGCCGCTCGGGACCGCCGCTCGGCGGCACATGGCGGAAATCGAAATCTTGAGGGGCGATGCCGGCCAGCCCGGACACGCGCTCGCCGAGCGCGTCGAGCCGCACCATGCGCGCCTGGAGTTCGCCCACGCGCGCGGCCAGCACGGCCAGGTTTTCGCGCAGATAGGCGTTGTCGCGCGCCACCGAGGCGGTACTGCCCGGTGTGCCGGTGGCCACCAGCCAGGTCAGCCCGGACGCCGCGCCGGCCACCAGCGCGCACAACAGGCCGAGGCCCAGCACGGCACGCAGCCGCGTCAACTCGAACTGCACCACGCGCGCTCCGCGCGGATGAAGCATGATGACCTGCATGACAACCCCTTCCGACAAGCGCCCGGAGGGCCCTACACGTCCCTCGGGCACGCACGCAGGCGCGCTCCGCCGCTCTCGTGGGCCGCGGATTGCACGCTAGAATCCACTGCATGCGAATGTTCACACACCACGCACTCCAGACGCAGGCCGCCAAGCCGCTCAACGACTGGCTCGAAAAGGCCGGACCGGTGTCGTCCCTGATGCGGACGGCGCGGGATCTGGCGTCATTGGAGGCGGAAGTCCTGTCCCTGCTGCCGCAAGGCCTGCGCGCCGGCATCGCCGTGGGCGGCATCAAGCACGACCACCGCGGCCCCGTGGCGGAGCACACCTTGCTGCTGCTGGCGGCGCATGGCGCGGCGGCGGCGCGCGTGCGCCAGGTGGTGCCGACCCTGCTCTCCCGGCTGCAGCAGCGGGGCTCGCAGGTTACCGCAATCCGGGTACGGGTACAACCGGAGGCCGGACGCGGCGACTGGGACACCGGCCCGGTCGTGCGCAAGCCGCCGCCGGGGCTCAGTTCGGCCGGCGTGGCCAGCATGGACGAACTGGCGCGGAGCCTGCCCGAGTCGCCGCTGAAAGCCGCCGTGGAGGCACTGCTGGCACGGCGCGGCGCGCGCTAGTCCGAATCTGACGGCAGGGCGCCGGCAAGCCGCAAATGACGGGGCGACGATGACGAGGCGACGATGACGGCGGCGCGATAAAAAAAGGGCTCTCGCGAGAGAGCCCTTCTTGATGTGCCTGGCGTCCGCTGAACGGCGACTGGCCTGGCCAGGCCAGATCAGATCAGGCGAACGCCGGTTGCACCTGCGGCAGGAACGCGGCAGGCGCGTCCTCGACCTTGTCGAACGTCACGATCTCGTACGCCTCCTGGTCCGCCAGCAGCGCCCGCAGCAGCTGGTTGTTGAGACCATGGCCGGACTTGTGCGCCACGTAGGCGCCAATCAGCGGATGACCCACGACGTACAGGTCGCCGATCGCATCGAGGATCTTGTGGCGGACGAACTCGTCGCCGTAGCGCAGCTCCTCGTTGTTCAGCATGCGGTGCTCGTCGAGCACGATCGCGTTATCGAGGCTGCCGCCGCGGGCCAGGCCCATCTCACGCAGCGCCTCTACCTCGTGCGCAAAACCGAAGGTACGGGCCCGCGCGATCTCGCGCACATAGCTGGTATCGCCGAAGTCGATCGAGAAGGTCTGGCCGGTCTTGTCCACCGCGGGGTGGCGGAAGTCGATGGTGAAGGCGAGCTTGAAGCCGAAGAACGGCTCCAGCCGTGCCAGCTTGTCACCCTCGCGCACTTCGACCGCGCGCTTGACGCGGATAAAGCGCTTGGCCGCCGACTGCTCCTCGATGCCCGCCGATTGCAGCAGGAATACGAAGGACGCGGCACTGCCGTCCATGATCGGAATTTCCTCGGCGTCCACGTCGACGTATAGGTTGTCGATGCCCAGGCCCGCACAGGCGGACATCAGGTGCTCGACCGTGGAGACCCGCGCGCCGTTCTTCTGCAGCACGGAGGCCAGGCGGGTATCGCCGATGGCCGACGCGGCCACGGGAATCTCGACCGGCTCGGGCAGATCGACGCGGGTGAACACGATACCCGCGTCCACCGGCGCCGGACGCAAGGTCAACGTGACCTTGCGACCCGAGTGCAAGCCGATGCCAACGGTCTTCACCAAGGATTTGATGGTGCGCTGTTTGAGCATGACAGCCTCAACTATTGCCTAAATCTATTAGCGTTAATTTTTCAATAACGCGATACTACCACCGCCCTGTGTATTGCGCTGCACCACTTTGTTTCGACGTGTTAGCAAACCTGTCATATATGTCGCATGCAGCACAATACAGCAGGCAGCCGTGTCAGCCGCGCAACGCGGCGAGGACGGCCTCGGCACTGCTGACTTCGAATGCGCCCGGCGCTTCCACGGCGAGGTGCTTGACCACCCCATCTTCCAGCACCATGGCATAGCGCTTGGCGCGTACGCCCAGGCCGCGCGCGCCCAGGTCCTGGTCGAGACCCAGCGCACGGGCCCATTCGGCGGCGCCGTCGCCCATCATGCGGACCTTGCCTTCGGTCTGCTGCTCGCGGCCCCAGGCGCCCATGACAAAGGCGTCGTTGACCGAATGGCACCAGATCTCGTCCACGCCGAGCGCGCGGAACTGGTCGGCGTTGGCGACAAAACCCGGTACGTGCTTGGCCGAGCAGGTCGGCGTATAAGCGCCCGGCAGGCCGAACACGACGATCTTGCGACCCTTGACCAGGTCGGCCACCTTGAACGCATTGGGACCGAGCGCGCAGCCACCGGTCTCGGTGTCGAAGAATTCGTAGAGCGTGGCGTCCGGCACGCGATTTCCAACGGCGATCATGGGAGTCCTCTCGGAAAAAAACCTTGCCCCCAATCATAGGGGCGGATGGGGCCACGACCAAGGCATGGCCGCGCCGGGTGGCAATTGAAACACGTTTTCGGAAAGGCCGTCCGCCCACGCGTCGGCAGCAACGCGTGGGCGGACGGCGGCACATCCCGCCGCGGCACAGGCGGGAAACAGTCCGGGGAGGCGGCCGCTGGCGCGCCTGTCCCGGCAACGGGATGCGGGCGGAGCAGGTACCTGGCGGGCGCGTGGCGCGGACCGGCGCAGGCAGGGCGAATCAGTCCCCGCGCGACATGAGCGGATGGGGAGCGCTCATGCCACGCTGACCGGGCGTGACTCGACCTGCCGGGCGCGCGGCCGCCACCGGGGCGCCGCCACGACCCGACTCAGTCCGCCTGCTTGCGCAGGAACGCGGGGATGTCGTACGTATCGACGCCCTTCTCCTGCAGCGCCGCCACGTGCGCCGACGCGGATTCGCGCGACGAACGCCATACCGCCGGCGTGTCCAGGCCGCTGTAGTCGGGCGACGCATGCGTCTGCGCGGCGGCAACCATGCCGTTCATCATCTGCACCGGGTTGTTGTCGGTACCGGTCTTGAGCAGCGTCATCGGCTGCTGCTTCTTGGCCGAGCGGCCCAGGCCCGTCGCCACCACGGTCACGCGCAGCGCGTCGCTCATGGAGTCGTCGTACACCGTGCCGAAGATCACCGTGGCATCTTCCGCGGCGTAGCTGCGGATGGTGTTCATGACTTCCTTGGTTTCCGACAGCTTGAGCGAGCGGCTGGCCGTGATGTTGACCAGCACGCCGCGCGCGCCCGACAGGTCCACGCCTTCCAGCAACGGGCTGGCCACGGCCTGCTCGGCGGCCAGGCGTGCGCGGTCCACGCCGGACACCGTGGCGGTACCCATCATGGCCTTGCCCTGCTCGCCCATGACCGTCTTCACGTCCTCGAAGTCGACGTTCACCAGGCCGTCCACGTTGATGATCTCGGCAATGCCGGCCACCGCGTTGTGCAGCACGTCGTCGGCGCACTGGAAGCACTTGTCCATCTCGGCGTCGTCGCCCATCACCTCGAACAGCTTCTCGTTGAGCACAACGATCAGCGAGTCCACCGACGATTCCAGTTCGCTCGAGCCGTGCTCGGCCACCTTGGCACGGCGCGCCCCTTCGAACTCGAACGGCTTGCTGACCACGCCCACGGTCAGGATGCCCATGTCCTTGGCCACTTGCGCCACGATCGGCGCGGCACCGGTACCGGTGCCGCCGCCCATGCCGGCAGTGATGAAGACCATGTGCGCGCCGCGCAGGGCGTCCGCGATCTGCTCGCGCGCCTGTTCGGCGCAGTTGCGGCCGACCTCGGGCTTGGCACCGGCGCCGAGGCCCGAATTGCCAAGCTGCAGCACGCGCGAAGCGGTCGAACGCTTGAGCGCCTGCGCGTCGGTGTTCATGCAGATGAATTCCACACCCTGCACGCCGCGGCTGATCATGTGCTGCACGGCGTTACCGCCCGCACCGCCCACGCCAACCACCTTGATGATGGTGCCGTCCTGCATCTCCGTTTCGATCATGTCAAAGTCCATCACTGCCTCCGGGAAGAATCAGTCCCCAAACGCTGCAGCCTCCCCGCCACAACCCTTGGTTCCTGAACAAAAAAACAAAGAAAAGGAAATCCGCTCTACAACGTGCCGCACGGCCGGTCGGTGGACCGCCCACGGCGTGTCATGCCGTCTTGCCCGCCCCCGCGACCGCATCGGCGCCGGGGGCGTCCCTGCCGTCAGAAATTCCCGACGAACCATTCCTTCATGCGCGTCCACACCTGCTTCACGGACCCGCTCTGCACCGCCACCTTGCGGCCGCGCATGCGCTGCACGCGGCCTTCCAGCAGCAGGCCCATCACGGTCGAATAGCGCGGGCTCTTGACCACCTCGTGCAGGTTGCCGCGATACTCGGGTACCCCTACGCGCACGGGCTTGAGGAAGATGTCCTCGCCCAGTTCGACCATGCCCGGCATCATCGCCGTGCCGCCGGTGATCACCACTCCCGACGACAGCAGCTCTTCATAGCCGGACTCGCGCACCACCTGGTGCACGAGCGAATACAGTTCCTCGATACGCGGCTCGATCACCGCGGCCAGCGCCTGGCGCGACAGCGTGCGCGTGCCGCGGTCGCCCACGCCGGGCACCTCGATCATGTCTTCCGGATCGGCGATCGCCTGCTTGGCAATGCCGTACTGGATCTTGATGTCCTCGGCATCGGGCGTCGGCGTGCGCAGCGCCATGGCGATGTCGTTGGTAATCTGGTCGCCGGCGATCGGGATCACCGCGGTATGCCGGATCGCGCCCTCGCTGAAGATGGCGATGTCGGTGGTGCCGCCGCCGATATCGACCAGCACCACGCCGAGTTCCTTCTCGTCCTCGGTCAGCACCGCGAGGCTCGACGCCAGCGGCTGCAGGATCAGGTCGTGCACTTCCAGCCCGCAGCGGCGCACGCACTTGACGATGTTCTGCGCCGCGCTTACCGCGCCGGTGACGATATGCACCTTGACCTCGAGCCGGATGCCGCTCATGCCGATCGGCTCGCGCACGTCCTCCTGGCCGTCGATGATGAATTCCTGCGTGAGGATGTGCAGGATCTGCTGGTCGGTCGGGATATTGACCGCCTTGGCGGTCTCGATCACGCGCGCCACGTCGGTCTGCGTGACCTCCTTGTCCTTGATCGCCACCATGCCGCTCGAATTGAAGCTGCGGATATGGCTGCCGGCGATGCCGGTGAAGACCTCGGAGATCTTGCAGTCGGCCATCAGCTCGGCCTCTTCCAGCGCGCGCTGGATCGACTGCACGGTGGCCTCGATATTGACCACGACCCCCTTCTTCAGCCCCTTGGACTCGGACTGGCCCATCCCGATCACCTCGTAGCTGCCGTCGGGGCGCAGTTCCGCGACCACCGCCGCCACCTTCGAGGTGCCGATGTCTAGACCGACCAGAAGGTCCTTGTATTCCTTGCTCATCGAGTTTTCTCCGCGTTCTTGCTCTTGAGTCGCGTCGGATTGTTGTTGGGACTGTCGCCCGCAGGCTTCGTCGCCGGCCTGGGACCCGGTTTGGCAGCCGGCTGCGCCGCCTTGGCGGCTGCCTTGGCTGCCGCCGCTGCCTGCGCATCGGTCAGGAAACGCACGTTGGCGGCACGGATGGCAAAGCCGTTGGGGTAGCGCAGGTCGGCGTACTCGATCTGCTTGCCCCATTGCTCCGTGACCTGCGGCCACGCCATCACGAACCGCTTGACCCGGGCCTCCATCGCGGCCCGGTCTTCGTCGGTCTGCTCGCGGCCCAGTTCCACCACCATGCCGTTGGACAGCCGCGCGCGCCATGCATAGCGCGACGACAGCGCCACCGCCAGCGGTTCCGCGCGCAGCGGCTTGAACCACGCGCGCATGACCTCGAGCTTCTCGACCACATCGGCCTCGCTGTCCGGCGGCCCGTCAAGCGCCAGCAGCTGGGCATCCTCTTCCGCCTCGGCGGTATTGGCGACGAACACCTCGCCATAGGTATTGATCAGGCGGCCGCTGTCGGCCCCGCCCCAGGTGCCGAGCGCCTCGTGCTCTTCCACCTCCACCGCCAGCCCGTTGGGCCATTCGCGGCGCACGCTGGCGCGGCGCACCCACGGTACCGACTCGAAGGCCTGACGCGCGGCGTTGAGGTCCAGCGTGAAGAAATTGCCGGACAGCTTGCCGAGCGCGTTGGCACGCACGCTCGGGCCGTTCACATGGCGCAGCGTGCCGCCGTCCATGGGCGCGAGGTCGACATGCGTAATGGCGAACACCGGCCGCTGCGCCAGCCACAGCAGGCCGGCGGCGAGCGCCATCACCGCCACCAGCGCGTAGAGCGCGGAGGCGATGAGGTTGAGCAGGCGCGCGTTATGCCACATGTCGTCGGGTGCGATCGCTTGTTATTCGGGTTTCCAGTGCTCGTTCGGATGCAGGTCGAGCGTCGCCTGCGCGACCACCTGCAGCACGAAGTCCTCGTAGCTGATGCCCGCCGCACGCGCGGCCATCGGCACCAGCGAATGGCCGGTCATGCCTGGCGAAGTATTCATCTCGAGCAGATAGGGCTTGCCGTCGCGCGTGAGCATCACGTCGGCACGCGCCCAGCCGCGGCAGCCGAGCACGCGGAACGCTTCCACCACGAGCTGCTGCACTTCCTGCTCGAGCGCGGCGGGCAAGCCCGACGGGCACAAGTATTGGGTATCGTCAGTAAAGTACTTATTTTGATAGTCGTAGTTCGACTCCGGCGCCACGATCTTGATCACCGGCAGCGCCGATGCGCTCGCGCCCTCGCCCACCACGGGGCAGGTCAGCTCGGCACCGTCGATGAAACTCTCGGCAATGACGTCGAGGTCGAGCGCGGCGGCGCGCTCGTAGGCGGCGCGCATCTGGTCGGCGGCGGTGACCTTGGTCAGGCCGATCGACGACCCCTCGCGCGCGGGCTTGACGATCAGCGGCAGGCCCAGATCGAGCGCCACTGCGGCAAAGTCGCTGTCCGCGTGCAGCATGGCAAAGCGCGGCGTCGGCAGGCCATGTGTCATCCACAGGCGCTTGGTGGCCTGCTTGTCCATGGCCAGCGCGGAGGCCAGCACGCCGCTGCCGGTATAGGGAATGCCGAACTGCTCGAGCAGGCCCTGCATGGTGCCGTCCTCGCCGTAGCGGCCGTGCAGCGCGATAAAGACGCGGTCGAACTTCTCGGCGGCGAGGTCCGTCAACGGGCGCAGCGCGGGGTCGAAGCCGTGTGCGTCCACGCCGCGCGCGCGCAGCGCGGCCAGCACGCCGTTGCCCGAGAGCAGCGAGATCTCGCGCTCGGCCGAGCGCCCGCCCAGCAGCACGCCGACCTTGCCAAGCGATTTCGGATCGATATTGGGATGGGCGACGAAGCTCATGCCTGGCCTCCTGCCTGTTGCTGATGCGATACCAGTTGCCCCGGCACGCCGCCGATCGAGCCGGCGCCCATGGTCACCACGACGTCGCCGGGCCGCGCCGCGGCCAGGATCGCCTGCGGCATTTCATCGATCTGCTCGACGAACACCGGCTCCACCTTGCTGGCGACGCGCAGCGCGCGCGTCAGCGCGCGACCGTCGGCAGCCACGATCGGCGCTTCGCCGGCGGCGTACACCTCGGCCAGCAGCAGCGCATCGACGGTACCGAGCACCTTGATGAAGTCCTCGAAGCAGTCGCGCGTGCGCGTGAAGCGGTGCGGCTGGAACGCGAGCACGAGCCGGCGGTCGGGGAAGGCGCCGCGCGCGGCCGCGAGCGTCGCCGCCATTTCCACCGGGTGGTGGCCGTAGTCGTCGACCAGCGTAAAGGTGCCGGTGCCATCGGCGGTGGCCACTTCGCCGTAGCGCTGGAAGCGCCGGCCCACCCCATGGAACTCGCGCAGCGCCTTGACGATAGCGGCGTCCGGCACCTCGAGCTCGGTGGCGATGGCGATCGCCGCCAGGGCGTTCTGCACGTTGTGCAGGCCCGGCAGGTTCAGCACCACGTCGAGCGGAGGCTCGCTGTGACCATTGTTCTGGCGCAGCACCGTGAAGTGCATCTGGCCATCGACCGCGCGCGCATTGACCGCCCGCACCTGGGCATCCTCGGCAAAGCCGTAGCGCACCACGGGCTTGGAGACGAACGGCAGGATCTCGCGCACGTTGGGATCGTCCACGCACAGCACGGCGATGCCGTAGAACGGCAGGCGCTGGGTGAACTCGATGAACGCCTGCTTGAGCCGGGCGAAGTCGTGCCCGTAGGTGTCCATGTGGTCCGCGTCGATATTGGTGATGACTTCCATCACCGGAAACAGGTTCAGGAACGACGCGTCCGATTCGTCGGCCTCGGCCACGATGAAGTCGCCCGTGCCGAGGCGCGCGTTGGCGCCCGCCGAGTTGAGGCGGCCGCCGATCACGAAGGTCGGGTCGAGCCCGCCCTCGGCCAGCACCGACGCCACCAGGCTGGTGGTGGTGGTCTTGCCGTGGGTGCCGGCGATGGCCACGCCCTGCTTGAGGCGCATCAGTTCGGCCAGCATCACCGCGCGCGGCACCACCGGGATGCGACGCGCACGCGCGGCCAGCACCTCGGGGTTGTCGCCGGAGACGGCGGTGGATACCACCACCGCGTTGGCGCCTTCCACGTGCGCGGCGTCATGGCCGTGCATCACGCGCGCGCCCAGCGACGCCAGCCGCCTGGTGGCGGCGTTGCTGCCCACGTCCGACCCCGAGACCTTGTACCCGAGGTTCAGCAGGACCTCGGCGATGCCGCTCATGCCGGCGCCGCCAATGCCTACGAAGTGGATGTTCTTGACGATATGCTTCATCGATTCCGTTATGTCAGGCCCGCGCCATCTGGCGGCAGATCTCGGCGACGCGCCGGGTTGCCTCCGGTCTGGCCAGGCTGCGCGCCACGCGCGCCATGTCCTTCAGTTGCGGCCGCGACAGGGTGGACAGCGTATGTGCCAGCCCTGCCGCGGTCAGTTCATGTTGGGGGACCAGCAGCGCCGCGCCCTGCTTCGACAGGAACGCGGCGTTGGTGGTCTGGTGGTCGTCCACCGCATGGGGGAACGGCACGAACAGGGCCGCCACGCCGGCGGCCGCCACTTCCGATACCGTCATCGCACCCGCGCGGCAGATGACCAGGTCGGCCTCGGCGTACGCCGCGGCCATGTCGTCGATAAACGGCACGCAGTCGCCCTGCACGCCGGCGGCTGCATAGTTGGCGCGCAGCGCGTCGATCTGCTTCGCGCCCGCCTGGTGCCGCACCACGGGCCGCTGAGCGGCGGGCAACATGGCGATGGCCTTGGGCACGACGTCGTTGAGCGCGGCGGCGCCGAGGCTGCCACCCACCACCAGCACGCGCAGCGGGCCGGTGCGGCTGTCGTAGCGGGCCTCCGGCGCGGCCAGGTGGGCGACTTCATCGCGCACCGGGTTGCCGGTCCACTCGCTCCCCGGCAGTGCGTCCGGGAACGCGCACAGCACGCGGTCCGCCACCTTGGCCAGCACCTTGTTGGCGAGGCCGGCGATGGAGTTCTGCTCGTGCAGCACCAGCGGGCGGCCCAGCAGCGATGCCATCATGCCGGCCGGAAAGGTGATATAGCCGCCCATGCCGAGCACCACGTCGGGCTTCACCCGGCGCAGCGCGCCCAGGCTTTGCCAGAACGCGCGCAGGAGGTTCAGCGGCAGCAGCAGCTTGGTCATCAGGCCCTTGCCGCGCAGCCCGCCGAACTGGATGAACTCCATCGGGATATCGTGCTTGGGCACCAGCGTGGCTTCCATGCCCGCGCGGTTGCCCAGCCAGACCACACGCCAGCCCTCGTCGCGCAACGCGCGCGCGACCGCCAGCCCCGGGAACACGTGGCCCCCGGTGCCGCCAGCCATGACGAGCAGCGTGCGCGTTCCGGTCATACCTTCCCTCCACGCATGCATGAAGAATTTTGGCTGCGGCCGCTTCGCTTAACTTCGTGCCGGGGCACGAAGTTAGCCTGCGCCGAAATCGCGTTCCGCTGCGTTCCGGTCATACCTTCCCTCCACGCATCAGAACGCGATTTTCATAATCAATCCGCAGCAAGATTGCCAGCGCCACGCAATTCATCAGAATGCCCGAGCCACCGTAGCTCACCAGCGGCAGCGTGAGCCCCTTGGTCGGCAGCAGCCCCAGGTTCACGCCCATGTTGATAAAGGTCTGCCAGCCGATCCACACGCCCATGCCTTTGGCCACCAGCCCGGCAAAGGTGCGATCGAGCTGCAGCGCGGTGCGGCCGATGCCGAACGCGCGGCGCACCAGCCAGTAGAACAGCACGATCATCACCAGCACACCGATAAAACCGAACTCCTCGCCGATCACCGCCAGGATGAAGTCGGTATGCGCCTCCGGCAGGTAGTGGAGCTTCTCGATGCTGCCGCCAAGGCCGACGCCGGTCCATTCGCCGCGGCCGAACGCGATCAGCGAGTGCGTCAGCTGGTATGCCTTGCCGAGCGCGTTGTTCTCTTCCCACGGATTCAGGTAGGCAAAGATCCGCTCGCGCCGCCATGGCGACGCGGTGATCAGCAAGGCGAATGCGCCGATCGCCACCCCCACCAGGCCGGCAAACAGCTTGCCGTTGATGCCGCCCAGGAAGAGGATGCCCATGGCCACCGCCGCGATTACGAGGAACGCGCCCATGTCCGGCTCGAGCAGCAGCAGCATGCCCACCACCACCACCGCCACGCCCATCGGCAGGAAGCCCTTTGACACGTTCTGCATCCACTCCTGCTTGCGCACCGTATAGTTGGCCGCGTACAGCACCACCGCGAGCTTCATCAGCTCCGACGGCTGGAAATTCATCACGCCGAGCGGAATCCAGCGCCGCGCGCCGTTGACGCCCTTGCCGACGAACGGCACCAGCACCACGATCAGCAGCAGCAGCGCGATCACGAACAGCTTGGGCGCGTAGCGGTCCCACACCTTGACCGGAATCTGGAACGCCACCAGCGCCGCCGACAGCCCGATCAGCAGCGCAAACGCATGCCGCAGCAGGAAATGGCTCTCGCGGTAATTGGCGTAGCGCGGCGAATCGGGCAGCGCGATCGAGGCCGAATAAACCATCACCAGGCCAAACGCCAGCAGCACGATGGATACCCACAGCAGCGGCTGGTCGTATTCCATCATGCGCGAACGGGTCGGCTTGACGCCGGACACGGCATCGCGCAGGCCACCCCACGCATTGCCGATGGTGGCGCCAATGAAGCCGCTGCGCTTGACCTGTGCGTCATTCATGGCAGGATCCCCCGGGACAGTGCCAGTTCTTCCACCGCACCCCGGAACACCTCGGCCCGGTGGATATAGTTGCGGAACATGTCGAGACTCGCGCAGGCCGGCGACAGCAGCACCACGTCACCCGCCTGCGCCAGGCTGGCCGCTTGCTCGACCGCGGCCTCCAGCGTGGCGGCGTCGACCAGCGCGACGCCTGTGCCCTGCAGCGCCGCGCGCAACTCGCCGGCATCCTTGCCGATCAGCACCACCGCGCGCGCGTACTGCGCCACCGGCGCCGCCAGCGGCGAGAAATCCTGGCCCTTGCCCTCGCCGCCGGCGATCAGCACCACACGCTTGTCGAGGCCGTTGAGCGCGGCCACCGTGGCACCGACATTGGTGCCCTTGCTGTCGTCGAAGTACTCCACTTCGTCGATGGTCGCCACCCACTCCACGCGATGCGGCTCGCCGCGGTACTCGCGCAGGCCATGCAGCAGCGCCGACATCGGCAGGTCGATCGCGCGGCACAGCGCCAGCGCCGCCATGGCGTTGGTGGCGTTGTGCAGGCCGCGGATATGCAGCGCGTCGGCCGGCATCAGCCGCTTGTGGCGCACGGGCACGGCTTCTTCCACCGCCTCGGCGCCCTTGCGGCGGCGCGGCTTGCTGTCGCTCTCGGCCTCGCTGTCGGGCTCGGCCAGCACGATCCACGGCATGCCGCCCTCGCGCAGCACGCCATAGCTGCCCGGCACTTCAGGCAGATCGGTGCCGAACGTCACCGGCACCTGGCCCGCGCGCGCCATGTCCATGGTCATGCGGTCGTTGCGGTTCAGCACCTGCACGCAACCCTTGTCGGCCGGACCGAAGATGCGCGCCTTGGCGGCCGCATACGCGGCCATCGTGCCGTGCCAGTCGAGGTGGTCCTGCGTGACGTTGAGCACGGTGGCCGCGTGCGGCGCCAGCGAGCAGGTGTACTCCAGCTGGAAGCTGGAGAGCTCCAGCACCCACACTTCCGGCAGCGTGGCGTCGGCAATGCACGCCGACAGCTTGTCGAGCGCCGACGGGCTGATATTGCCGGCCACGGCCACGGTCTTGCCGGCGCGCTCCACCAGCCGGCCGGTCAACGCGGTGGTGGTGGTCTTGCCGTTGGTGCCGGTGATCGCGAGCACGCGCGGCGCGTAGCCGGACACCCCTTCCAGGTAGCCGAGGGCCTGCGCGAACAGCTCGATCTCGCCCCATACCGGTATGCCACGCGCCTGCGCGGCCGCCAGCAGCGCCTGCGTATGCGGCTCCAGCGGCGACAGGCCCGGGCTGATCGCCACCAGCGCGATATCGTCGAGCAGCGCCTCCGCGAACGTGCCGGACACGAAACTGGCGCCGCTTACCTCGGCCTGCAGCGTGGCCAGGTTGGCGGGCGCCTCGCGCGTGTCGGCCACGCGCACGCGGCAGCCGTTCCGGCCGCACCAGCGTGCCATGGCCAGCCCCGACTCGCCGAGGCCCAATACCAGCACATGAGGTTTCTGCAACGCGCCAAACACTTCACCAGACTCCGATTGACCTGTTCCTGCCTACAAAAAAACCGACGCCGAGCGCCGCTTAACGCAACTTCAGCGACGACAGCCCGATCAGCACCAGCAGCATGGTGATGATCCAGAACCGCACCGTGACCTGCGTTTCCTTCCAGCCGCCGAGCTCGAAATGGTGGTGCAGCGGCGCCATGCGGAACAGCCGGCGTCCCTCGCCATAGCGGCGCTTGGTCAGCTTGAACCACGTCACCTGCAGCATCACCGACAGCGTTTCCACCACGAAGATGCCGCCCATCACGAACAGCACGATTTCCTGCCGCACGATCACCGCGATCGTGCCGAGCGCGCCGCCCAGCGCCAGCGCGCCGACGTCGCCCATGAACACCTTGGCCGGGTGGGCGTTGAACCAGAGGAACGCCAGCCCCGCCCCCGCCATCGCGGAACAGAAGATCAGCAGCTCGCCCGCGCCGGGGATATGCGGAAACAGCAGGTATTTGCTGTAGATCGCGCTGCCCGTGACATAGGCGAACACGCCGAGCGCACCGCCCACCAGCACCACCGGCATGATCACGAGGCCGTCGAGACCGTCGGTCAGGTTCACCGCGTTGCTCGAACCGACGATCACGAAATAGGTCAGCACGATGAAGCCGGCCACGCCGAGCGGATAGCTGACCTCCTTGAAAAAGGGCACGATCAGGTTGGTCTTGTAGGGCACGTCAGCAAGGAAGCCGCCCTCGATCCAGCTCAGGAACAGCGTCCACACGCGCACGTTGCTGGCTTCGGACACCGAGAACGCCAGATAGGTTGCCGCCACCAGCCCGATCAGCGTCTGCCAGAAGAACTTTTCGCGGCTCGACATGCCGCGCGGATCGCGATAGACCACCTTGCGGTAGTCGTCGACCCAGCCCACCGCGCCGTAGCCCAGCGTGACCAGCATCACCACCCAGATAAAGCGGTTGCCCCAGTCGCACCAGAGCAGCGTCGAGATCGCGATGGACAGCAGCACGAGCACGCCCCCCATGGTCGGCGTGCCCGATTTCACCAGGTGCGTCTGCGGACCGATGGTGCGCACGGCCTGGCCGATCTTCATCTCGGTCAGGCGGCGAATGACGTACGGACCGAGCCCGAGCCCGATCAGGAGCGCGGTGAGGTTGGCCATCACCGCGCGGAACGTCAGGTAGTTTACGACCCGCAGGAAGCTGTAATCGTTTTGCAGCCATTGGGCCAGTGCAAGTAACATCGTTCGTCTGCTCGTCAATGAACGGAAGTGGATGCGACCAGCGCATCGACGATCCGTTCCATGCGCATGAAGCGCGATCCCTTTACCAGCACCGCGGCCGCGCCGGCCACCGTCCCGCTCCTGTCTTCTCCGCACGCCTGCGCGAGCGCCTCGGCGCTGGCGAAATGCCGCGCCGCGGCGCCGAACGCCTGTACCGCATGGGTGGCCAGCTCGCCCACGGCCCACAGCGTGTCGATGCCGCGCTCGCGCGCATAGGCGCCGATCTCGGCGTGAAACGCCGGGCCCTGGTCGCCCACCTCGCCCATATCGCCGAGCACCAGCACGCGTGGCGCGGCAAACCCGGCCAGCACGTCGATCGCCGCGCGCACCGAATCGGGGTTGGCGTTGTAGGTGTCGTCGACCACCACCACGCCGCCGGGCGTGTGCTTGACCTGCAGGCGCCCCTTGACCGCGCTGAAGCCGCCCAGTCCCGCCTGGATCGCCGCCACCTCCACGCCCGCCGCCAGCGCGCAGGCGGTGGCCGCCAGCGCGTTGCGCACGTTGTGCGTGCCCAGCAGTTGCAGCCGCACGTCGAACTGCTGCCCCGGCGCCCGCACGCGCAGCACCTGTACGCCGTCGTCGAGCGCCACCGTGGCGGTCACGTCGGGTGTGCCACGGTCGGCGCCAACATCGGTGCCAACATCGGTGCCAAACGTCAGCACGCGCCGCGCGCCCGCCGCCTGGCGCCAGATGCCGGCGTGCTGGCCGCCGCTGGCGGCATCGAGCGGAAACACCGCCACCCCGTCCGCCGGCAGCGCCGCGATCGCGTGCGCGTGCTCGTGCGCGACCGCCTCCACGCTCACCATGAATTCCTGGTGCTCGCGCTGCGCGTTGGTAATCACGGCAACGGTCGGCTGCGCGATCTTCGCCAGATACACCGTTTCGCCGGGATGGTTCATGCCGAGTTCGAGCACGGCCAGCCGGTGATGCGCGCGTAGACGCAGCACCGTCAGCGGCAGGCCGATATCGTTGTTCAGGTTGCCGCCGGTGGCGAGGCGGTCGGCCTCGCCCACCGCGGCGGCAAAGATCGCCGCGATCATTTCCTTGACCGTGGTCTTGCCGTTGCTGCCGGTCACGGCGACGGTCGGCGGCGTGAATCCGCGGCGCCAGCCGGCGGCGAGCTCGCCCAGCGCAATGCGGGTATCGGGGGCCACGATCGCCGGCACGCCCACGTCCACGTCGTGCGCCACCAGTACCGCGGCGGCACCGCGGGCCACCACGTCGGCGAGAAAATCGTGGGCGTCGAAACGTTCGCCCTTGAGCGCGACAAAGAGGTCGCCGGGCGCTACCGTGCGGCTGTCGGTATGCACGCGTGCAAACGCACGCGTGGCATCGCCGAGCACCCGCGCACCGCCGATCCAGCCGGCGGCCTGTTGCAAGGAAGTCATCATCGGGTTCGGGTTCATGCGGACACCCCCCTGGTACCGAGCGTCAGCCGCACGTGCTCGCGATCGGAGAACGGCCGCTTGCGACCCTGGATCTCCTGCGTCGCCTCGTGGCCCTTGCCTGCCACGAGCACCACGTCGGCGGGCGCGGCGTGCTTGATGGCATAGAGAATGGCCGCGGCACGGTCCTCGATCTGGCGGCCGCGCGCGCGGTCCTGCATGCCATCGGCGATGGCGTCGAGAATGTCCTGCGGGTCCTCGGAACGGGGGTTGTCGCTGGTCAATACGATGTCGTCGGCAAGCCGCTCGGCCACCGCGCCCATCAACGGGCGCTTGGTGGCATCGCGGTCGCCGCCGCAGCCAAATACGCACCACAGCCGGCCCTGGCGCGCGGCGGCCACGGGACGCAGCGCGGTCAGCGTCTGCGCCAGCGCGTCGGGCGTATGCGCGTAGTCCACCACGGCAAGCGGCGCGTCCTGGCCGCCGAACAGTTCCATGCGGCCATCCACCGGCGTGAGCGCGCGCAGCGCGGCGAGCGCCGCCTCCCACGCCACGCCGTTGGCGAGCGCGGCACCGAGCACCGCCAGCAGATTGCTCACGTTGAAATGGCCGATCATCGGCGTCAGCATCTCTGCGCTGCGCATCTGGCCATCGACACTGCCGTCGAGGCGAAACGCGGTGCCGGTGGCGGTGGCGCGCACCTCGCTGGCACGCAGCCAGTGCGCGCGCGCGGCGGTGGGCGCGGCCGCACCGCCAATGCCGTACTCGATCACGCGCGCGGCCGACACGGCTGCCGCGTCGGCGGCGAGCAGGCGCTGACCCATGGCGTCGTCGCGATTGATCACGGCGGTGCCAAGATCGGGCCACTGGAACAGCAGACGCTTGGCCGCCTCGTACTCGGCCATGGTGCCGTGATAGTCGAGATGGTCCTGCGTGAGGTTGGTCAGCACGGCCACCCGGAAGCGCGTGCCCGCCACGCGGCCCTGCTCCAGGCCGTGCGACGACACTTCCATCGTTACCGCGCGCGCGCCCGCATCGTGCAGGTCGGCCAGGCTCTCCTGCAGCTGTACCGCGTCGGGCGTGGTGAAGCCGGTCATGCGCAGCGCGTCCGGGAAGCCGGTGCCGAGCGTGCCGATGGTCGCGCACGGCGTGCCCGTGGCCTGCAGTACGCGCGCCAGCCACTGCGCGCACGAGGTCTTGCCGTTGGTGCCGGTAATGCCGGTCACGGCGAGATCGCGCGTGGCCAGGCGATACCAGCCGGCGGCAATCGGGCCGGCGAGCTGGTGCAGTCCGGACACGGCGAGGTGAGGCACGGCCTCGCCGGCGCTCCACGCAAACCCGTCGGCCTCATGGACGATCGCCGCCGCGCCGGCCGCGATGGCCTTGTCGATATGCGGACGTCCGTCGGTGGCAAGCCGCGCGTTGCCGAGCACGTACGCAAGGAACACGTCGCCGGCCCGCAGGCGGCGCGTATCGCCGGTCAGGCGCGCGCCGGAAGCGACCCGCGCATGCAGCCAGGCCAGCGCGTCGCTGGCCTGTGCGGAGACATCGGAGGGGAGCATCGGCTTGGCCGTCATGGCGTCGCGCCCCATGGTTCGCTCTCCTGCACCTTGTCGCTCACCACCAGCTGGCGAATCGGTGAATCGGGCTGGACATTGAGTGCACGTAGCGTGCCCCCCATGATCGCCGAGAACACCGGCCCGGCGGCGGCGCCACCATAGTGGCTGCCCGCGGTGGGTTCGTCGATGCTGACGGCGACGATCACGCGCGGGTTCGACATCGGCGCCAGGCCGATAAACGACGCCCGGTACTTGCTGCGGTCGTAGCCGCGGCCGACGTGCTTGTAGGCCGTACCGGTCTTGCCGCCCACGCGGTAGCCCATCACCTGCGCTTCCGGCGCGGTGCCGCCGGGCGCGGTCACGGTCTCGAGCATGGCGCGCACGTCGCGCGCCACCTGCGGCGAGAGGATGCGCTCGCCGGTGGCGGCGCCGTTGGTCTTGAAGATCGACACCGGCATCAGTTCGCCATCGTGCGCGAAGATCGTATAGGCGTGCGCCATCTGGAACAGCGAGACCGACAGGCCGTAGCCGTACGACATCGTGGCCTGCTCGATCGGGCGCCAGCTCTTGAACGGCCGCACGCGCCCGGCCACCGCGCCGGGGAAGCCGATCTTGGGCGCCTGGCCGAGGCCGACGCTGGTAAACATGTCCCACATTTCCTGCGGCTTGAGCATCATCGCGATCTTGGTCGTGCCGATGTTGCTCGACTTCTGGATCACGCCGCCCACGGTCAGCGCGCCGTAGTTGTGGGTGTCGGAGATGGTCGCGCCCTCGAAGTTGTACTTGCCGTTGGTCACCACCACGGTGGACGGCGTCACGCGCTTCAACTGCAGCGCCAGCCCGATCGTGATCGGCTTCATCATCGAGCCCGGCTCGAAGGTGTCGGTCAGCACGCGGTTGCGCAACTGCTCGCCCGACAGGCGCGTGCGGTCGTTGGGGTTGTAGGTCGGCCAGTTGGCGAGCGCCAGCACCTCGCCGGTCTGCGCGTCGAGCACCACCGCGCTGGCGGCCTTGGCCTTGCTGCGCTCCACCGCGGCCTTGACTTCGTTGTAGGCAAGGTACTGGATCTTGGCGTCGATCGACAACTGCATGTCCTGCCCGTCGCGCGGCGTCTTGAGAATGCCGACGTCCTCGACCACGCGGCCGAGCCGGTCCTTGATCACCTGGCGCGCGCCGGAGCGGCCGGCCAGCACGTCCTCGCGCGCCAGCTCCACGCCCTCCTGGCCCTTGTCCTCGACGTTGGTAAAGCCGACGATGTGCGCCATCGCCTCGCCTTCGGGATAAAAGCGCTTGTATTCGCGGGTCTGGTGGATGCCCTCGATCTTGAGCGCGGCGATCTTGTCGGCCGCGTCGGGCAGCACCTGGCGCTTGAGGTAGACGAAGCTCTTGTCCTCGTCGAGCTTGCGCTGCAGTTCCTTCTCGGACATATCGAGCAGCTTGGCAAGCTGGCGCACGCGCGCGGGTTCGAGATTGCCCGGTACATCCTCCGGCACCGCCCACACCGCCTTGACCGGCAGGCTGGTGGCCAGCACCAGGCCATTGCGGTCGAGGATCTTGCCGCGCGTGGCCGGCAGTTCCAGCGTGCGCTGGAAGCGCTTCTTGCCCTCGGCCTCGTAGAACTGGTTGCCGGGTCCCTGGATCCAGAGCGCGCGGGCGGCCAGCGCCGCGAACGCCGCGAACATCAGGAACACCACGAACTTGGAGCGCCACATCGGCAGACGCAGGCCCAGCACCGGACTGGCGGAGAACTGGCCGGTACGCGGACGCGACTGGCTGGTGCCGCCGGCGCGGCGCGCCTCGCGGGCGCGGGATCCGAGGGAGGGGCGCGCCAGGCTCATTTGCTCGCCTCCGCCGCCGCGGCCGGTGCGCCTGCCGGCGTCGACAGCCCGGGCAGGGCCACGCCGGCCAGATACTGGGTACGGCCGGGCATGACCGCGGCCATCTTGAGCTGGGTACGCGCCGCCTCGGCGATGCGCGCGCTTTTGCCGAGCGCGCTCTGCTGGTACTGCAGGCGCGACCAGTCGATATCGAGCTGCTTCTCCTCCGCCTGCGCGCGTTCGAGCGCGACGAACAGCGTGCGCGCCTGGTGCTGCGCCCCGACCAGCGAGAGCGCGCAGAACACCAGCGCGGCGAGGAGGAAGAAGGCCAGGCGGTTCATGCGGGGAACGCCCCAGGGGCCAGCTTCTCGGCCACGCGCATTACCGCGGAGCGCGCGCGCGGGTTCTCGGCCACTTCGGTGGCGCCGGGCTTGAAGCGGCCGAGCAGCCTGAGCGTGGGCTGCGGCAGGTCGGCGGCACGCAGCGGCGCGCGCCGCAGGGCCGGGTCGGCGTCCTGCTGCGGACGGGCGTGCGCCTGCATGAACCGCTTGACGATGCGGTCCTCGAGCGAGTGAAAGCTGATCACCACGAGGCGGCCTCCGACCTGGAGCAGTTCGTACGCCGCCTTCAGGCCTCTTTCGAGGTCCTCAAGCTCTTGATTGATGTAAATCCGTAGAGCCTGAAAGGTGCGGGTCGCAGGGTCCTGACCCTTCTCGCGTGTCTTGACGGCTTTCGCCACGAGCGCGGCAAGGTCGGCAGTAGTGGCGATGGGTCCGCCATCGCCGGGTTCGCGCCGGCGAGCAACAATCGCCTTTGCAATCTGTACAGCAAACCGTTCTTCCCCATAGTCTCGTATCACCCTGGCAATGTCCTGCTCGTCAGCCTGCGCGAGCCATTCGGCCGCGGTCATGCCGCGCGTGGTGTCCATGCGCATGTCCAGCGGGCCATCGAAACGAAAGGAAAACCCCCTCGCCGCTTCGTCGATCTGGGGCGAGCTGATCCCCAGGTCGAGCAGTACGCCCGCAAGCGGCGCACGCCCGGCGAGGCGTTCGCCCATCGTGCAAAAGCTGGCGTGCTCAATGGAGAAGCGGGCATCCCCGATGGTGCCCGCTTCTGCGATTGCTGCCGGATCCTTGTCGAAGGCGACGAGGCTGCCGGCGGGTCCCAGCCGCGCAAGGATGGCGCGGCTGTGTCCACCCCTGCCGAAGGTGCCGTCCACATAGGCGCCGTCGGGCCGCCAGACGAGCGCCTCGACGGCTTCGTCCAGCAACACGGTGCGATGGCGCAGGGCGGTGGTCCCCGGCGTTCCGGTAGGGGTCATGACCTCTTCAGAAAGAGAATTGCTTCAATGCTTCCGGCATGCCCTGCGCCATCGCCTGCTGTTCCTTGGCGGCGTATGTCGCGGCATCCCAGATTTCGAAATGGCTGCCCATGCCGAGCAGCATGACTTCCTTGTCGAGCGTGGCGGCACTGCGCAACTCCGGTGCAATCAGCACGCGGCCGGCGCCGTCCATGTCCACGTCGGCGGCATTGCCCAGAAAGATGCGCTTCCACCAGTGCGCATCCATCGGCAGCGCCGCAATGCGGGCGCGAAAGGATTCCCATTCGGGGCGGGGAAACAGCAACAGGCAGCCGTCCGGGTGCTTGGTCAGCGTCACCCGGCCCTCGGCCTGCTGATGCAGCGCCTCGCGATGCCGCGCCGGAATCGACATCCGGCCCTTGGCATCGAGCGAGAGCGCCGAAGCTCCCTGGAACAAATCCTTCCCCCGATTCCGCCCGACGCTTGCGCCGGGTCCTCATCCGCCCACCTGGCTTTCGGGAATCATCGCAGGGATGCACCCGAAAATCACACAAAAACACACTTGCTCACACAATTTCCCACTTTAGAGTAAGCACTTTGGCCGGTCAAGGCTCGGCAAGGGAGGAGAAAAGGGGGTTTTTTGAATCAGAACAAAGACTTAGCGCGCAAAGTTCACGCACCAGGATTGGGAATATCCAATGAAATGAAGGCGTTATGAAGTAAACCGGAGAAAACACCTGAGAACTGCCCGGGGGAGATTGCGACATGCGCCAAATCACAACGATTTCGCGTCGTTGCGAAGGATACAACGTTTTCCCGCGGACCCCGTTCGCGCAAGGCCTCGCGCGGGTTTTCCACAGGCCCGGGAGTCAGGCCGGCGCGCCGTGAAACTTCCGGCTCCCGATACACGCGACACGCACGCCCCCGCCGCCTCGCTGTCGCGAGCGGCCGGTGGCGTCGCGGTCCGGTCAGATGCGGTAGGCGGTGGTGGTCATCACGCGCGAGGCGGCGCGCATCAGGCCACGCACCGGCGCGGGGAGCGGCACGCCGCCGGCATCGCGCGCGGCGTCGCCGTGCCGCATCTCGTCGTCGCGCATCTGCTCGATGATCGCGCGCGAACGCCCATCGGCGGGCGGCAGGCGATCGAGATGGCCGGTGAGGTGATGCTCCACCTGCCGCTCGGTCTCGGCGACGAAGCCCAGACTCACGCGGTCGCCGGCGCGGCCCGCCAGCCAGCCGATCGCAAAGGCGCCCGCATACCAGAGCGGGTTGAGCAGGCTGGGCCGCGCACCCAGCTCGCGCAGACGCTGTGCGCACCAGGCCAGGTGGTCCTCTTCCTCGCGCGCGGCCGCGTCCATCTGCGCGCGTACCGGCCCGCTACGCGCGGTCAGCTTCTGCGCCTGGTAGAGCGCCTGCGCGCAGACCTCGCCCACATGGTTGATCCGCATGAGTCCGGCCACGTGGCGGCGCTCGTCGGCGCCCAGTTCTGCCGTGTCCGGCGCGAGCCGGTCGGCGGGATTGTCGCGGGCTGCACGCGTCGCGCCGGCGATGGCGCGGAGTGCCACGTCGAATTCTCGAATCAGGGAGTCCATGGAGTGCGATGGATTGAGCGATGGATTGAGCGATGGGCGAGCGGACGAGATCGGCGGACCCGATGGGCGGACGAGCGGGGCAGACGACCTGAGCAGGCAACCTGAGCAGGCAACCTGAGCAGGCAACCTGAGCCAACCAGATGGACAGACAGGCGGTGGTCAGCCCTCGCGCGGCTCGGCAATGCGGGCTTTCCAGCGTCACCTCGTCGTTCTACGAAAAGTGGCATCGGTACCGGTCCGGGATTTCCCGCATTGTACTCCGGCCGTTCGTGTCCGCCCCCCGCCACGTCGCGCCAGCACTGGCCCCGGTACTCAAAAACCCTGAGTTGTGAAAACAAGACAAGACGTTTACCTCAGGGTCAATAGATTTCCGGCGTGCGCTAGAGTGTTCTCCGACTTCGCACGAAGTTGGGCCCGGAGGAATGAGAGAGAGGTAACAGGAGGTTCTTCCGGCGCATCAAATAATTCTTATACGGAGATAACCGAGCATGAAGAAATCGCTTCTCGCGCTAGCCGCGTGTTGCGCGTTCTCGGGCGCCGCCTCGGCGCAGACGAGCGTGACGCTGTACGGTGTGGTGGATCTGCCGATCGAATACAACAACCACCTGGCACCGGGTTTCAACCAGCCTGGCGGCGGCAGCCGCGTCGGCCTGCAGACCGGCGGCGGCCTCTCCGGCTCGCGCTGGGGCCTGCGGGGCACCGAGGACCTGGGTGGCGGCCTCAAGGCGCTGTTCGTGCTCGAGTCGGGCTTCGGCCTCGACGACGGCCGCTCGCAGCAGGGTGGCCGCCTGTTCGGCCGCCAGGCCTACGTCGGCATGCAGAGCGACTCGATCGGCCGCCTGACCTTCGGTCGGCAGTACACGACCATGTTCGACATGTTCGCCAACTTCTCGCCCACCGGCTACGCCACGATCTATGAACCGGTGGTGGCGCAGCTGGGCACCAACTTCCGCTCCGACAACACCGTCAAGTACACCGCCGTACTGGGCCCCGTCACCGCCGAGGCCCACTGGAGCTTCGGCACCGGCGTGGCCGCCATCGGCATGAATCCGCTCGCCAACGGCGGCTCCGGCGAGACCCCGGGCAACTTCGACAACAACGCCGGCGGCGGCGCCGGCGTGCTGTACATGTCGGGCCCGATCGGGCTGACCGTCGCCTACGACGAATGGCGCCCCACGGCCACCATCAACGACCCCGGCCGCTCGCGCAAGATCGGCGGCGCGGCCAGCTACACCTATGGCCCGGCCAAGCTCATGCTCGGCTACCGCTGGGGCCGCATCACGGCACCCGACGGCAGCGAGCTGCAGCGCGACAACTACTACTGGGCCGGCCTGAACTACCAGGTCACGCCCGCGCTGGGCCTGACGCTCGCGTACTTCTACGACGACCTCAAGCAGTTGCGTCCGACCCTCACCTCGCCGTCGAACAATCCGGCCAACCCCTGGCAGGTCAGCTTCGTGGCCGACTACAACTTCTCCAAGCGGACGGACGTGTACCTGACCACGGGCTTCTCGAAGAACTCGGGCCTGAACTTCGATACCTCGGCGGTCAGCTTTGCCAATGGTTACTTCCCGCAGCAAGGCAAGAACACCATGATCGGCGTGGCCGTCGGTATCCGCCACAAGTTCTGAGCCAGCCTCCGACCGCGTGAATCCCCTCTCCCGCCCCGGGAGAGGGGCTACCCAAGGCGTGCATACATTCGAAGCCTCCCCTGCCTGAGCGCCCTCTGCGCTAAGGTCTTTTCCTCATCCACGGTGTGCCGCGCAAGCAATAGAATGGGCGCGAGTCCGGATCTCAACCCGGCCACCCTCTGGAGACTTCCCATGCACCACCCCCGCCGGCGCGTTCTTGCGCTGCTTTCCACGGCCCTGCTGCCGCTGGCCTCGCTGATCTCGCCCGTGGCCAACGCCGCGGACCCGTACCCGAACAAGCCGATCCGGCTGATCGTGCCGTTCGCGGCCGGCGGCACCACCGACATCCTGGCGCGCGCCGTGGCCGCGGAGCTGTCCAAGCAGGTGGGCTGGACCATGGTGGTGGACAACCGCCCCGGCGCCGGCGGCAATATCGGCGCGGACCTCGTCGCCAAGGCCGCCCCGGACGGCTATACGCTGCTGATGGGCACGGTTGGCACGCACGGCATCA
Organism: Cupriavidus sp. H19C3; assembly: GCF_049393815.1. Classification (NCBI taxonomy): domain Bacteria; kingdom Pseudomonadati; phylum Pseudomonadota; class Betaproteobacteria; order Burkholderiales; family Burkholderiaceae; genus Cupriavidus; species Cupriavidus sp. H19C3. The sequence continues at coordinate 3,539,984 of NZ_CP184985.1, read as the reverse complement.
ACCAGTCGCTCTACAGCAAGCTGTCGTTCGATCCGGTCAAGGACTTCGCGCCGATCACGCTGGTGGCGTCGGTGCCCAACGTGCTGGTGGTCAACCCGGCCTTCGCGCAGCAGAACCATATCAACAGCGTCAACGATCTGATCGCCTATGCGCGCGCCAATCCTGGCAAGCTCAATATGGCATCGAGCGGTAATGGCACCTCGATCCACCTGGCCGGCGAGCTGTTCAAGACGCAGACCAAGACCTACATGGTTCACTTCCCGTATCGCGGCAGCGGTCCGGCGCTGACCGACCTGTCGGGCGGCACCATGCAGGTGATGTTCGACAACCTGCCGTCGTCGATGGCGCTGATCAAGGCCGGCAAGCTCAAGGCCCTCGCGGTGACGAGCGCCAAGCCGTCGCCCGCGCTGCCGGACCTGCCGACCATCGCACAGGCCGCCAAGCTGCCCAACTACGAGGCCAGCTCCTGGTTCGGCCTGCTGGCGCCGGCCGGCACGCCGAGCGACATCGTCCACAAGATCCAGCAGGAAGTGGCCAAGAGCCTGAACACGCCGGCCGTGCGCGAGCGCATGCTGGCGCAGGGAGCCGATCCGTCGGGCAATACGCCGGAGCAGTTCGCCGCGCTGATCCGCTCCGAACTCGTCAAGTGGTCCAAGGTGGTAAAGGACTCGGGCGCCAAGGTGGACTGACCGCGCACGAGAGCCGTCCCGCCATGGCGGCATCGCCATGGCGGACCCGGGCGAAGCAGACCGACCGCGCAGGCATATACTTTAGGTATCAACCAACGCCGCGCGTCACCATGCCCACGCTTCCCGCCGCTGCCGACAGCGCTCCCGTCGATCTCGAAACCCGTGCCGGCGACACGAGCCATGAGGCGCTGCGGCTCTGGCTGCGGCTGCTCACCTGCACCAACCTGGTGGAAGCCGATATCCGTTCGCGCCTGCGCCAGGAGTTCTCGGTCACCTTGCCGCGCTTCGACCTGATGTCGCAACTCGACCGCCACCCGGAAGGGCTCAAGATGGGCGAGCTGTCGCGGCGCATGATGGTGACCGGCGGCAATGTCACCGGCATCACCGATCAATTGCAGCAGGAAGGCCTGGTCACGCGCGAGGCGCTGCCGACCGATCGCCGTGCCTACCTGATCCGCCTCACGCCGGCCGGCCGCGAGGCTTTCTCGCGCATGGCGCAGGCCCACGAGGCCTGGGTCGAGCAACTGTTCGCGGGCCTGGCGGAAACCGACCGGCGCGCCTTGTTCCGCCTGCTCGGGCGGATGAAGACCAGCCTGCTGGCCAGCGTGGTGCCATCATGACCCGACGCCCCGCTGCCCTCCCGTGTTGCGGCGCGCGGCTTCGTGCCGTCCTTCTCCCGGCCGCGCTGGCCGCCACCCTGCTGGCGGGCTGCGCCACTCAGCCGCAGCCGCCGCAGGTCACGCCCATCCAGGCCACCATCAAGCTGGGCCGCATCACCGAGAGCACCTTCCTGTCGCGCGTCGATGTCAACGATAGCGCCAACTACGGTGCCAACTACGGCGGCTACGGCGTAGGCGTCGGCGCCGCCGGCGTGGGTGGCGGCAGCGGAGGCGGGGTCGGACTGGGATTCTCGGTGGACCTGTCGCGCCTGCTCAACAAGCAGCCGCCACCGCAGATCGACCTGTTCCAGTACAAGGTGCAGGCCCAGGACGGCACGGTCGCGACCGTCAACGCCCCGGCCCTGCCGGCGCTGGAGCCCGGCGCGTGCGTGCGCCTGATCTATCCGGACGGCGGCGCGCAGCCGCGCATCGCGCCGTCCAACGAGTGCTAGCGCGCCGGCCGCGCGCTCAGGCGGCCTGGCGGCTGTCGCGCAGCTCGCGACGCAGGATCTTGCCGACGTTGGTCTTGGGCAGCTCGGTGCGGAATTCGATGTACTTGGGCCGCTTGTAGCCGGTCAGCCGCTCCTTGCAGTACGCGATCACCGACTCCTCGGTCAGGGCCGGGTCCTTGCGCACGATAAACAGCTTCACGACTTCGCCCGAATGCACATCGGGCACGCCGACGGCCGCGACTTCGAGCACGCCCGGGCATTCGGCCACCACACCCTCGACCTCGTTCGGATACACGTTGAAGCCCGACACCAGGATCATGTCCTTCTTGCGGTCGACGATGCGGGTATAGCCGCGCTCGTCCATCACGCCGATATCGCCGGTCTTGAAGAAGCCGTCGGGCGTCATGACCTTGGCGGTCTCGTCCGGGCGGTTCCAGTAGCCGGCCATTACCTGCGGCCCGCGGATGCAGATCTCGCCAGGCTGGCCCAGCGGCAGGTCGTTGCCGTCGTCGTCGCGGATGGTCAGCTCGGTGGACGGCAGCGGCAGCCCGATGGTGCCCGAGAAGGCATCGGTATCGGTGGGATTGCACGTGGCCGACGGCGACGTCTCCGACAGGCCATAGCCCTCGATGATCGGGCACCCGGTCTTCTCGAGCCAGCGGCGCGCCACCGCCTCCTGCACCGCCATGCCGCCGCCATTGGCTACGCGCAGGCCGCTGAAGTCCACCTTGCCGATATCGGGATGGTTCAGCAGCGCGTTGTAGAGCGTGTTGACGGCCGGAAACATGTGGAAGCGGTACTTCTGCAGCGTCTTGATAAAGCCCGGGATATCGCGCGGGTTGGGAATCAGCACCGACATGCCGCCATTGCGCATGCCCAGCAGGCAGCAGACCGTCAGCGCAAAGATGTGATACAGCGGCAGCGCCGTGATCGTGATCACCTGGTCGATATGCGCGCCCTTGTTGAGCGCCGGCTGCATCCATGCCTCCGATTGCAGCACGTTGGCCACCACGTTACGGTGCAGCAGCACGGCGCCCTTCGAGACACCGGTGGTGCCGCCCGTGTATTGCAGGAACGCGATATCGTCCGGTCCGGTACTGGCCGGCTGCAGCGTCATGGCGCGCGCGTCGCGCAGCACGTCGTTGAAGCGCACGCAGTTCGGCAACTCCCACGCAGGCACCAGCTTCTTGACGTTGCGCACCACGAAATTGACGACGGCGCCCTTCACCGTGCCGAGCATGTCGCCCATGCTGGCCACCACCACATGGCGGACCGGCGTGTTGGGCAGCACCGCCTGCAGCGTGGCGGCAAAATTCTCCAGAATGACGATGGCCTCGGCGCCGCTGTCCTTGAGCTGATGCTCAAGCTCGCGCGGCGTGTAGAGCGGATTGACGTTGACCACCACAAAGCCCGCGCGCAGCACGGCGGCCAGCGCCACCGGATACTGCAGCACGTTCGGCATCATGATCGCCACGCGTGCGCCCGGGCGCAGGCCGCGCGACTGAAGCCACGCGCCGAACTGACGCGAGAGCCGGTCGAGTTCGCCGTAGGTCATGGTCGCATCCATGCAGACGAACGCGCGTTTGTCTGCGTAGGTACGGAACGATTCCTCGAGCAACTGGGCCAGCGAACGGTACGGGCTGGCATCGATCTCCGCGGGGACGCCTGCCGGATAGTGTTTCAGCCACAGTTTTTCCATGCGCCGGTCTCCTGAATTTCTGAATGGTCGTTCGATTTTCGGGGAATGCTAAACGTGCGACTGCGGTAAGACAACACGTTAGACGAACTCCTCGATATCACCACTCGGGGAAATCGTGGATTATGCGACACCGCGCGCGGTACGCCGAGGGAATACCCTAGGCCGCGCCGGGTCCGTCGTGCGATTGTGCAAGCGTGGCGCAGGGCAGCACCAGCTTCATCATGTTGGCGGCCAGTTCCTGCGCCAGCGCCTCGGGATCCATGCGGCCAGGCTGGTGCCACGTGTACATGAAGCCGATCACGCTGCCGATCGCATGCGCGGTCACGCGCGCATCGCCAAACGCAAACACGCCGGCCGCGCGGCCCTCCTCCAGCAGCGCATAGAGGTCGCGATAGAACTCGCGCGCCATGCTCTCGAGCCATGCCACCGTGTCCGGCCGCAGGTACTGGTTATCGCGAAAGCTCAGCGTGGCCGCGATATGGCAGCTCACGCAGCGGCGCGCCAGCTCCAGCAGGCACGTCTGCAACCGCTCGCGCACGGGCAGCGACGGATCGGCGGTCTCGCGGATCACCGGCAGGCAGGTCTGCGCCGATTCGCGGCACAGGATGTCGAAGATCTCGTACTTGTCGGTGAAGTAGTAATACACCGCGGGCTTGGTCACGCCCAGCGCGCGGCACAGGTCGTTCATCGTCATGCCGGGGTAGCCCTTGGTGTAGAAGAGCTGCGCGGCGGCATCGAGGATCTGGCGGCGGCGGGCCTCCTGGCGCTCGGCCACATGGGTGCGCGCCGGGCCCTCCTCCGCGAGCGTGACGGCCTCGGCGGCGCGAGGCCCGGCGTGCGATTTCTTCGGGGCGTGTGACATGGTGGCGCAATTCTCGCACGCGCGCGGCGCGCCGGGACGACAATCGCCGTGCGTTTATGGCGTGGCCGGGCGCGCGGCCTGGGCGCCGCGCCCACTGCGGTCGCCGCGGTCGGTGTTGTCGGTGTTGTCGGTGTCGTAGTGGTCGCGGTCGCTGCCGTTGCTGCCGCCGTTACTGCTGCCATTACCGCTGCCATTAGCGCCGTCAATACTGCTGCCCTGCGCGGCACGCTCGGCCAGGCCGGCGCTGAGCGGCGCCAACTGGGTCGCCGGCGGCGCCAGCTTGCGCAGCGCCGCATCGCGCGCGTCGGCCGGCAGGTCGCCAATGCGCGCGGCGGCCGCATAGAAGCACTTCCAGTCGCCCTGGCACTGCGCCAGCAGCGCCGTGAAGGCGGGCACCCATTGCTGGTACGTAGCTACCGCGGCCAGCTGTGCATTGGTCAGGGGCTGGTCGAACCAGCGGTCGTAGCCGCTATAGCCGCCCCACGAAGCGCGCAGCCGGCCGTACTCGGCGCGCAGGTCGGCAAAGATCTGCGCCTTGCCGCGGCGCTTGGCGGCATCGTCCACAGGCGAGCGATAGAGCGTGACCAGGCGGTCGCGCGTGGCGAGCAGCATCGCGCGAAACGCGCGGCGCCGCTCGTCGTAGTTGCGATAGCTCGCGCGCGCGTCGGCGGAAGCGTCCTCGGCCAGCCAGCGCTCGACGCCAGCGGTCTCCACGGCGGTGGCAAACGACTCGTTGAACGCGGTGTCGTTGCGCACGTACACCACCTGGTGTGCGAGTTCGTGAAAGATCAGGCGCGCCAGTTCGCCCTCGGGCAGGTAGACAAAGGTGTTCAGCAGCGGATCGTCGAAATAGCCGAGCGTCGAATAGGCGGGAATGCCGGCCACATAGGCGTCGAGGCCGTCCTTGCGCAGGCCGTCGGCATAGCGCTCGGCATCGGCCTGCGCATAGTAGCCCCGGTACGAGATGCAGCCCACGATCGGGAAACACCACTTGCGCAGGTCCATCGACAGTTCGGGCGTGGCAAATACGCTCCACACCACGTAGGGCCGATGCAGGTTGGCATAGCGGCGATAGCTGCCGTTGTCGGGCAACATCAGCTCGCGCGAGGCAAAGTCGCGGATCTTGCCGGCCAGCGCCAGCCGTTGCGCCAGCCGCGCATCGTTGGCGCCGCGCGCGCCGGCGATGGCATCGTCGAGGGGCTGGGCCTGCGCCATCACGCCGAGATGGCCGCCGATCGACTGATAGTAGTAACCGAGCGTATCGCAGCCGGCCGCCAGCACCACCGTGACGAGTGCGGCGCCGATCGCCGCCACCCGCCCCAGGCGCCAGGGAGCCGGCCACCGGCTCATGACGCGAGCGGCTCCGCTGGCCGCCCGCCGGGCTCGCTGTCCGCCGCCGCGCCGGCGGCTTCCACCTGGACCAGGCAGTCGTAGAACACCGGCGCGCGCCCGAGGTCGGTCAGCCGCTGGCTGGTCAGCTCGTTGGCATTCTTGCCGTCCGGCGCGAGCTTCTTCCACCAGATCGACAGTCCCACCACCAGGCCCTGGCGCGCGCGATCGGTCACGCGGGCACGGGCGCGCAGGCTGCCGCGATCGTTGAAGGCGCGCACCATGGCGCCATCGACGATACCGCGCGCGGCGGCGTCGGCCGGATGGATATCGAGATGCGGCTCGCCCTCGGTCGCACGCAGGCTGTCCACGTTGACGAACGAGCTGTTGAGGAAGTTGCGCGCGGGCGGCGAAATCATCGCGAGCGGATAGCGCGCCGCCAGGTCCGGCGCGGTGGCCGGGGCTTCGTACTGCGGCACATAGGCCGGCAGCGGGTCAAGGCCGTCGCGCGCCATCGCCGCCGAATAGAACTCGCATTTGCCCGACGGCGTGGGAAAACCGCCTGCCGCGAACGGCGCGTCCGGAAGATTGAGACGACGCCAGCCATCGGCCTTCAGTCCTTCCCAGTCGATGCCGGCGGCACGCGCATCGTCGCGCTTGATCGCCTGCGCCGCGATCGTATCGTCGCTGTCCTGGAAGCACGGCTCCGTAAAGCCCATGCGCGCGGCCAGCCGGCGGAAGATCTCGGTGTTCGGCAGGGCGTCGCCGAGCGGTGCCACGGCCTGGTTGTTGGCGAGGAAGTAGACGTGACCATAGGTCTTGTGCACGTCCACGTGCTCGAGCTGGGTCGTGGCCGGCAGCAGGATATCGGCGTAATCGGCGGTATCGGTGCGGAAATGCTCGAGCACCACCGTGAACAGGTCCTCGCGGGCAAAGCCGGCCGCCACCTTGGCGGATTCGGGCGCCACCGCCACCGGATTGCTGTTGTACACCACCAGCGCCTCGATGCGCGGGCCATTGGCCCCGGTGCCGTCGTTGAGCAGCGCATCGCCGATGGTACTCATGTTCACCGTGCGCGGCACTTGCGGCCAGTGCGGCAGCAGGTCGGGCCGCTGCAGGGTGGCATTGTCGACCGGGAAGAAACCCGAGGTCGACAGTTGCAGGCCGCCAGCGGGGTGGCGCCACGCGCCCACCAGCGACGGCAGGCACGCCGCCGCGCGCACCGCCTGGCCGCCGCCGTGGACGCGCTGCATGCCGTAGTTCAGGCGGATCGCCACCGGCTGGCGCTCGCGCACGGCGGTGCGGCCATAGAGGCCGGCCAGCCACTCGATGTCCTCGGCCGGCACCCCGCAGATCTGCGCCGCGCGCGCGGGCGGAAACTCGGCGGCGCGCGCGCACAGCGCGTCAAAGCCGACCGTATGCTGTGCGATGTAGTCGTGATCGAGCAGGTCGTCGCGCACCAGCACATGGATCATCGCCAGCGCGAGTGCGCCGTCGGTACCCGGCATCGGCGCGATATGCCGATGGCACTTCTCCGCCGTCAGCGAGCGGTAGGGATCGATCGCCACCAGCGTGGCCCCGCGCCGTTTGGCCTCCTGCGCGCGCATCCAGAAATGCAGGTTGGAGGCGATCGGGTTGCCGCCCCAGATGATGACAAGCTTCGCGTCCTGCACATGCTCGATATCCATGCCGACGCTGGCGCCATAGGTATAGCGCAGCGCGGTGGCGCCGGCATTGGCGCAGATGGTGCGGTCCAGCAGCGAGGCGCCGAGCTTGTGAAAGAACCGTGCCGCCATGCTCTCGCCCTGCACCAGGCCCATGGTGCCCGCATAGCTGTAAGGGACGATAGCCTGCGGATCGCGCGCCGCGATCGCACCGAGCCGGCTGGCCACTTCGTCGAGCGCCTCGTCCCACGAGATCGGCGCAAACTTGCCCTCGCCCTTGCGGCCGACGCGGCGCATCGGGGTCAGCAGCCGGTCCGGATGGTAGGTGCGCTCCGTATAGCGGGAAACCTTGGTGCAAAGCACGCCCTGCGTGGTCGGATGGTCGGGATCGCCGGCGACCTTGATGGCGCGGCCATCCTCGACCGTGACGAGCAGGGCGCAGGTATCGGGGCAATCGTGGGGGCAGGCGGCGCGGACGACGGTGGTGGCCATGGGGCGGAGGGGGCAGAAAGACGAATCAGCAGGAAAGCCGGAACTGGCCGAACCCGGCCACATGTCTGTGGCGCGCCGACCTCGCCCGCAAGGGCAAAAACGGCGGAAATTGTATGCCAGAGATTGTATTCGATTATGATGTCCCGGCGCTTTTGGGCCGGGCCGGCGGTTTCCGCCCGGCGGCCCAAAAGCGCGCGAAATGTCCGGTCGGCATGACCGGAGGCCCCTGGTACCGGCGTCAGACCGGGGTGGGCCGCACCTCCAACAAGAAGCATTTGATTGACGGGGCTATCACAATGGTTTTGCAATCAGGGGTCAAGCGCCGGCAGTTCGCCGGCCTGCTGGTGGCGTGCGCCATCGGCGCCTGCGGCGTACCTGGCGCCGCATCTGCCGCCCTCACGGCACCGGCGGAAATCGGCGTCACCGCCGACACCATCCTGCTCGGCCAGTCGGCCGCACTGACCGGTCCGACCGCCACGCTCGGCAAGGAAATGAATGCGGGCGCGCGCCTGTACTTCGACTTCGTCAACCAGACCGGCGGCGTGTTCGGACGCAAGATCGAGCTGCAGGTCCTCGACGACGGCTACGAGCCGGACGAAGCGGTCAAGAATACGAAGAAGCTGATCGAGGACAGCCGCGTCTTCGCGCTGTTCGGCTACGTCGGCACCCCCACCTCGCAGGCTGCCGTACCGCTCGCCAACCAGGCCCACGTGCCGTTCTTCGCCCCGCTCAGCGGCGCGCAGTCGCTGCGCGAGCCGCGCAGCCGCTATGTATTCCACGTGCGCGCCGGCTACGACGACGAGACCCAGGCCATCGTGCGCCAGATCCGCACCACCGGACTCAAGCGCGTGGCGGTGGTCTACAACGACGACGCCTATGGCAAGTCCGGCCTGGAGGGCGTGGAGCGCGCGATCAGGAACCTGCCCGCGGACAGCGGCGTGCAACTGGTGTCGCGCTCCACCGTGGTGCGCAATACGATCGAGATCGGCGATGCCATGCAGGAAACGCTCAAGGCCAAACCCGATGCCGTGGTGCTGGTCAGCGCGTACCGCACGGTCGGCACGTTTGTGAAGGAAGCGCTGCGCCGCGGTTACAGCGGCCAGTTCTACAACGTCTCGTTTGTCGGCACGCAGGCGCTCGCCAAGGAAGTGGGTCCGCAAGGTAGCGGCGTGATCATCTCGCAGGTCATGCCGCACCCGGGCAATGCCACGCTGCCGGTGGTGCGCGAGTACCTGCGCCTGCTGCAGGCGGCGGGCCGGCAGAACGCATTCGACTACGCCAGCATCGAGGGCTTTATCGCCGCCAAGGCGTTTGTCGAGGGGCTGCGCCGGACCGGCCGCGACCTCACGCGCGAGAAGTTCGTCAGCACGCTCGAAACCATGCGCAATGTCGACCTGGGCGGCTTTGTCATCCAGTTCGGTCCGGACAGCCACGTGGGTTCGAAGTTCGTCGAGATGACGATCATCAATTCGCGTGGGGTGGTGATCCGCTGAAGGCGGGGCACTGGCCCTGCCGCGCCCTCTCCCGCCGACGGGAGAGGGTCCTGCCCTCCCGGGCGTCGAGCCCGCCGGCTAGGCCATATCGTTGAGATGGCACGCCGACCAGCGCGCCGGCGCAATCTCCTTCAATGCCGGCTGCTCCGCCTTGCACCGCTCCATCGCATGCGGACAGCGCGGATGGAAGTGGCATCCCGTGGGCGGATGCAACGGTGACGGAATCTCGCCGCGAATCGCCACGTAGGTTTTCTTGGCGACCTCCAGCTTCGGCGCCTCGGCCAGCAGTGCCTGCGTATAGGGATGGTTGGGCGAGGCGAATACCGCCTCGGTCGGCGCGGACTCCACCACGCGCCCCAGGTACATGATCACCACGCGGTCGCTGATGTGCTTGACCACGCCCAGGTCGTGGCTGATGAACAGGTACGTCAGGTTCAGCTCTTCGCGCAGGCGCATGAACAGGTTCAGCACCTGCGCCTGGATCGAGACGTCGAGCGCCGCCACCGATTCGTCGCATACCAGGAATTCGGGTCTGACCGCGAGCGCGCGGGCAATGCCGATGCGCGCGCGCTGCCCGCCCGAGAACTGGTGCGGAAAGCGGCGCAGCACGGTGGGGTCGAGCCCGACGCGCACCAGCATGTCCTCCACATAGGCCTTCTGCTGCGCCTTGGGCACGAGGCCGTGCACGACCGGCGCCTCGCCCACGATATCGAGCACGCGCAGACGCGGATTCAGCGAGGCATACGGATCCTGGAAGATCATCTGGATCGCCAGTTGCCGCTCGCGCTTCTTGTCCGGCGGCAGACGGTCGAGATCGGAGCCGCGCCACAGCCGCTCGCCCTCGGTCAGCGAATGCAGGCCCACCGCCATCCGGCCGAGCGTGGACTTGCCGCAGCCGGACTCCCCGACCAGCCCCACTACCTCGCCGGTGCGGATCGCCAGGTCGACACGGTCGACCGCATGCACCACTTCCTCGCGCATGCGTGCGCCCAGTACGTTGGCGATCCTGGCTGCCGCATCGAGCGATTTGACAAAGCGCTTGGAGACGCCGCGCAGCTCCAGCAACGGCGCCACCGGCGTGGTACCCGCGGCATGCGTTGCGGGCGCGGTCGCACCCGCGGTATCGATCACGGGCGTATTCATGCGGCCTCCTGACGGACGGCAACCGGGTGGAAGCAGCGCAGATGCCGGCCGTCGGGCATCTGTCCGAGCGGCGGCTCGGTGCGGCAGATATCGGTCGCGTACGGGCAGCGCTCGCGGAACGCGCAGCCGGCGGGCAGGTTCAGCAGCGACGGCGTCATGCCCGGAATCTGCCGCAACGGCGCGCCGCGCGGATTGCGCGACGGGGCCGAACCGATCAGGCCATGGGTGTAGGGATGCCCCGGATGTTCGAGCACCTGTCGCACGCTGCCCGACTCCACGATGCGGCCCGCGTACATCACGCAGACGCTGTCGGCCAGGCCGGCCACCACGGAGAGGTCGTGCGTGATCCAGATCAGCGCGGTTCCCGATTCGCGGCACAGCGTCTGCATTTCGTAGAGGATCTGGCCCTGGATGGTGACGTCGAGCGCGGTGGTGGGCTCGTCGGCAATGATCAGGTCCGGCTTGTTGAGCAGCGCGATGGCAATCGCCACGCGTTGCCGCATGCCGCCCGAAAACTGGTGCGGATACGCCTGCAGCCGCTCGTCCGGCGACGGAATGCCGACACGCGCCAGCGCGTTGCGCGCGCGCTCGCGCGCCACCGCCTTGCCGACCTTCTCGTGCGCGAGCACCGCCTCGATCATCTGCGTGTCGATGCGCAGGACCGGGTTCAGCGTCATCATCGGGTCCTGGAAGATCATGGCGATGCGATTGCCGCGCACGTCGCGCTGCTGGGCCGGCGTCAGTGCGCGCAGGTCGCGCGTCACGCCGTCGCGGCTGGTCAGCGCGATGCGGCCGTCCACCACCTTGCCGGGCGGGTCGATCAATCCCATGATCGAATAGCCGGTCATCGACTTGCCCGAGCCGGATTCGCCGACCAGACCCATGATCTCGCCACGTCCGACCGTGAACGAAACATCATCGACCGCGCGCGCCACGCCGGCCCGCGTAAAGAAATGCGTCTTCAGGTTTTCCACCACCAGGGTAGGCTGGCTCATCTTGGCGCTCCCGGGGTCATTGCGTCTGCAGACGCGGGTTCAGCACGTCGCGCAGCTGGTCCGCGACGAGGTTCATGGCTACGATCGTCACCACGAGTGCGATGCCGGGAAAGACGCTGATCCAGTATTTGCCGGACAGCAGGAACTGCTGGCCATTGGCGATCAGCGAACCGAGCGAGGGCTCGGTCACCGGCACGCCCAGCCCCAGGAACGACAGCGTCGCCTCGAGCGTGATGGCCGACGCCACCTGCAGCGCCGCGATCACGATCAGCGGCGGCAGGCAGTTGGGCAGCAGGTGGCGGAACATGATGCGCCCCGGCGGCAGGCCGAGGCAGGTCGCGGCCTCGATATACTCCTTGCGCCGCTCTACCAGCGCCGCGCTGCGCGTGGTGCGCGCGTAATACGCCCATTGCACCGCTACCAGCGCAATCACGATATTGCCGATGCCGCGGCCGAGCAGCGCGAGCAGGATCAGCGCCAGCAGGATCGGCGGAAACGACAGCTGCAGGTCGGCGATGCGCATCACCAGCGCTTCGGTGCGCCCGCCCAGAAAGCCGGCCAGCAGGCCCAGCGTGGCACCGACCATCAGCGCGATGACCGTGCTTGCCACGCCCACCGCGATGCTGATGCGCAGGCCGTACATCACCGCCGACAGCACGTCGCGGCCCTGCTCGTCGGTGCCGAGCACGAACAGCATGCCATCGTCGCCGCGCTCGCCCGGCATGCGGAAGTTGTCGAGAATATTGACCGCCGACAGATCGTACGGATTCTGCGGCGACAGCAGCGGCGCGAACAGCGCGATCAGCAGGATCACCAGCAGGATCAGCAGCCCGCCCACGGCCAGCCGGCTCGCGACGAACTGCGTGGCAAAGCGGCGCCACGGCGTCTGCTCGCGCGGCGGCGTGGTCACAGTGGAAGCGCCGGTGGGCTGTCCAGGTTGGGGTGCGGTAGTCAGGCTCATGGCGTCAACCCTTGTTGTCGGCGATGCGCACGCGCGGGTCGAGCATGCTGTAGACGATGTCGACCACGAGGTTGATCAGGATGAACAGCGTCACGACCACCATCAGGTACGCGACGATCACGGGCCGGTCCAGCAGCTGGATCGAGTCGATGATCAGCTTGCCCATGCCGGGCCACGCGTAGATCGACTCGGTCACGATCGCAAACGCGATGATCGAACCAAACTGCAATGCGATTACCGTCACGATCGGGATCAGGATGTTCTTGAGCACATGCACGCCTACGATGCGCGCGTTGGACAGGCCCTTGGCGCGTGCGAACTTCACGTAGTCCTGCAGCATCGCCTCCTGCGTGCCCGCACGCGTCAGGCGAATCACCATGGCGATATTGAGCAGGGACAGCGTCACGGCGGGCAGGATCAGGTGTCTGAGACCGTCGAGGGTCAGGAAGCTCAGCGGCACCCCGAGCACCGACACGGTCTCGCCGCGCCCGTTCGACGGCAGCCAGCCCAGCTGCACCGCGAACACCATGATCAGCATCAGGCCCACCCAGAACGTCGGCAGCGAAAAGCCGAGGATCGAGACCGTCATGATGGTCTTGGCGGCCGGGCCGTCGGGACGCAGGCCGGCCCACAGGCCCAGCGGAATGCCGAGGAAGATCGCCAGCAGGATCGCGCAGACCGCCAGTTCCAGCGTGGCCGGCATGCGTTCGAAGATCAGCTTGAGCGCCGGCGTGCCATGGGCGAACGACGTGCCGAGGTTACCGTGCAGCGCGTTCTGCAGAAAGATCCAGTATTGCTCCCACAACGGCTTGTCGAGGCCCAGCGCCGCCACGGTGCGGCGGATGTCCTCCTGGTCGGCCTGCGGGCTGATCAGGATATCGACCGGATTGCCGATGGCGAACACGCCAAGAAACACGAGCAGCGACATGACGAGGAGCACGACCACGCTCTGCATCAGGCGCCGGATGATGAAGACCAGCATGGTTGGGGACACTATCCTTTCGCGGACGTTCGCCATTGGCGCCCGCGTGTTCGCGTTGGCGCGACCGCCGCGCGCGATGCCAACGGCGCGGTACGGATCGGTCGCGGGCAAACCGCCCGGGCCGGCAGGTACCGGCCCGGGTCGCGATCATGATCTGCCAGCTTATCGCGTTTTTGCGCGCGCGTGATGCCGCGCGCCCTGGCGCACCCTGACACCCCAGGGCGCCGCGCGGTCCGGCGCGGCGCCCGCAGCCGCGTTATTGCGGCTTGAAGTTGTGCGCATAGGTACGTTCGTCGGTACGCGGCACGTAACTGATGCCCTTCACCGTGGCCCAGGTCGTCACCTGCTGGTGGACCGGGATGATGCCGCCGTCGTTGATGCCGATCGCGGTGGCTTCCTGCAACAGCTTGGAGCGCTCGTTGTCGTCCACCGTGGCCAGCGCCTTCTCCAGCACGGCATCCATCTTCGGATTGCAGTACTCGCCCCAGTTCACGGTGCCGAAGCCCTTCTTCGAGTCCTCGCATGCCAGCAGCGCGCGCAGCGGCGAGCTGACCTCGCCGGTCTGTGCGCCCCAGCCCACCAGGCCAAACGACCACTCGTGCTTGCCGCCCTTGGATGCGTACGTTGCCATCGGCATGCCTTCCACCTTGGTCACGATGCCGACGCGTGTGAGGTTCTGCGCGATGGTCTGCGCGATGCGCTCGTCATTGACGTAGCGGTTGTTCGGCGTATGCAGCGTCAGGCCAAAACCCTGCGGATAACCGGCTTCCGCCAGCAGCTTCCTGGCGCCCTCGGGATCGTACTTGACCGTCTTGAGCGCGGGGTTGTAGCCGAACAGCGTGGGCGGTACCAGGTTGTTGGTCGGCTCCGACAGCCCTTCCATCAGGCGGTCCTTGATGCCCTGACGGTTGATGGCCATGCTGATGGCGTTGCGCACGCGCACGTCCTTCAGCGGATTCTTGTCCATCGGCTGGCCGTCCTTGGTCGTCACGAACGGCGACTTGTCGCGCTTGGTGTCGAAATACAGGTAGATCACGCGGTGCGAGATCTTCGAGAAGAAGTTCAGCTTCGGATCCTGGCGCACCTTGGGCAGGTCCGGCGTCGGCACGTTCTCGATCGCCTGCACATCACCCGACAGCAGGGCCGCCAGGCGCGTGGCCGGGTTCGGGATAAAGCGCAGCGTCACCTTGTCCCAGGCCGGCTTCGGCCCCCAGTAGTCCGGGTTGCGCACCAGTTCGACGCGGTCGTCGCGCGCATAGCTGACGAACTTGAACGGCCCCGTGCCGATCATGCCCTTGCCCTGCGCAAAGTCGTCCGACGACAGACCCTGGGTGGCCTTCTTCTGCACGATAAAGACCGACGTCAGGTCGTTCAGCATCAGCGGATACGGCTGCGCCGTGATCAGCTGGATGGTGTACTTGTCGACGATCTTCTTCTGCACGATCGCCTTGGTATAGACGTCGAACTTGCCCGGGCTGTTCTGGATCGTGGCGGGGCGGTCCAGCGACCACGCCACGTCCTCGGTGGTCAGCTCCGCGCCGTCATGGAACTTCACGCCCTTGCGGATCTTGAATTCCCATGTGGTGTCGTTGAGCAGCTTCCACGATTCGGCCAGGCCCGGAATCACGCGGCTGTCCGGATCGAGCTTGATAAGCGTGTCGAACATGTGCTCCGACACGTTGATATTCGAAAACAGGTTATAGAAGTGCGGATCCATGGAGGTCGGCGGCGAACTCATGGCAATCCGGAGGTCAACGGCCTGGGCCGGCGCGGCCAGCCCGAGGGCACTGGTAAGCAGTACGGCGCCGACTACCTTGCCCAGCGCCTGCTTGACGTTGCGGAGGAACATCGCGCGAATCTCCCTATCGGAAACACGTGAACGGACAGATCAATCACAATCAGCCGCGCGCCGCATTTTGGTGCGGCGCATGACGCGCGGAAGCGGGCACGCGGCTGGCCGGGCACTTCAAGCATGAACTGTTCCAGCAGCCGAACACATGCGCCATGCGGGGAAACCCACCCGCCCATGTCTGCCAGCCAGACGCGGCCCGGACATGGCAACGGTTGCCGTGGGGCCGCGGCGGTCACCCCGATCGATCGATGCGCGACGGCGCGCCTGATGGGAGCCTGATGGGAGCCTGATGGGCGCCTGGTGGGCGCCTGGTGGATACATCGCCGATACGTGTCGGGGCAGTGATCGGCGCGTGACCGGCGGCGCACCCTTTGGCGCTTTGCGAACGGGCGTCGTATGATGAGTGTCTTCAAAGACCGCATCTCCGCCGGCACCATGACACTGCTCCCCGAAATCATTCAGGCCCAGGCCGAAATCCAGAAGATCCGCCGCGACATCCACGCCCATCCCGAGCTGTGCTTCGAGGAACAGCGTACTGCCGACCTGGTCGCGCGCAGTCTCGAGTCATGGGGCATCGAGGTCCATCGCGGCCTGGGCACCACCGGCCTGGTCGGCGTGATTCGCAACGGCAGCAGCCCGCGCACAATCGGCCTGCGTGCCGACATGGACGCCCTGCCGCTGCAGGAAGCCAACACCTTCGGCCATGCCTCGCAACACGCCGGCAAGATGCACGCGTGCGGCCATGACGGTCATACCGCGATGCTGCTCGGCGCGGCGCGCTATCTGGCCGAGCATCGCCAGTTCGACGGCACCGTGCATCTGATCTTCCAGCCGGCCGAGGAAGGTGGCGGCGGCGCGCGCGAAATGATCAAGGACGGCCTGTTCGAGCGCTTTCCGTGCGACGCCGTGTTCGGCATGCACAACTGGCCAGGCATGGCGGCCGGCTCGTTCGGCACCTGCACGGGCCCGTTCATGGCGTCGAGCAACGAGTTCCGCATCGTCGTGCGCGGCAAGGGCGCGCATGCCGCCATGCCGCACAATGGCTCCGACCCGGTCTTCACCGGCGCGCAGATCGTGTCGGCGCTGCAGGGCATCATCACGCGCAACAAGCGCCCGATCGACACCGCGGTGATCTCGGTCACGCAGTTCCACGCCGGCGACGCCACCAATATCGTGCCGAACGAGGCGTGGATCGGCGGCACCGTGCGCACGTTCACGGTACCCGTGCTCGACCTGATCGAGCGACGCATGGAGGAAGTGGCGCGCGCGGTGGCGCAGGCGTTCGACTGCACCATCGAGTTCAATTTCCATCGCAACTATCCGCCGACCATCAATAGCGCCGCCGAAGCTGAATTCGCGGTGGGCGTGGCCAGCGAGCTGGTGGGCGCGGCCAATGTCGATGGCAACTACGAGCCGACCATGGGTGCCGAGGATTTCTCGTTCATGCTGCAGGAGCGGCCGGGTTGCTACCTGTTCATCGGCAACGGCGAAGGCCAGCATCGCGAGTCGGGGCACGGCATGGGTCCGTGCATGCTGCATAACCCCAGCTACGACTTCAACGATGACCTGCTGCCCGTGGGCTCGACGTTCTTCGTCAAGCTCGTGGAAAAATGGCTGGCCCCGGCCTGACGCGCGTACGCCCCTAGACACGCCATGGCACACCCATCGCTGGACGACCACGCCGCCGCGCGCTTTGCACGCGTCGCGCTCGACAATATCGTGCGACGCTACCCGTACAAGGTCGATCACCTGATGACCGGCCCGCACGACCTGGTGGCGCCGGAAGTCATGCACCCTGTCTTCTACGGCAGCTACGACTGGCATTCGAGCGTGCATATGCACTGGCTGCTGGTGCGCCTGCTCGCGCTACGGCCCGCGCTGGACTGTGCCGGCGAGATCCGCGCCACACTCGATGCGCAACTGCGTCCCGAGGCACTGGCCGCCGAGCTCGCCTATTTCGAACTGGCCGGCTCGCGCACGTTCGAGCGGCCCTATGGCTGGGCCTGGCTGCTGCGCCTGCAGGCCGAGTTGCGTGCACTGGCATCCACCGATCCACAGGCAGCACGCTGGGCCGACGCCTGCGCGCCGCTCGCGAGCCACCTGGCGCAGCGGATGATCGACTATCTGGAGATCGCCGACTTCCCGATCCGCACCGGCACGCATTTCAACAGCGCCTTCGCGCTGATCATGGCGTGGTGCTACGTCAATACCGACACGCATCCGGCGCTGCGCAAGGCCATCGTGCGGCGCGCGCACCGGTGGTTCGGCCACGACCAGCGCTATCCGGCGCGCTACGAGCCCGGCGGCGACGAATTCCTCTCCGGCGGCATGACCGAGGCCGTGCTGATGCGCTATGTGCTCGACGGCTGCGACTACGGCGAATGGTGGGAGATGTTCGCGCCCGCGCAGAGCGATCTGGCTACGTGGCTGACACCGGTGCTGGTCAGCGATCGCACCGATCCCAAGCTCTCGCACCTCGACGGGCTCAACCTGTCACGCGCGTGGTGCTGGCGCCTGCTCGGCCCCGCCCTGCCTGAATCGCTGCAACCGCTCGCGGAACGCGCGTGGGCCGCGCATCTGGAAGCATCGTTGCCGCAGGCGGTCGACGGCCACTATGTGGCGACGCACTGGCTGGCGTCGTTCGCGCTGCTCGCGCTGGAGGACAAGCCCGAACCGCTGGTGTGTTCCATCTAAGGGCGCGAGCGGAGGACTGCCAGGCCCGCGCTCGATGCCATGCGTTCAATCGAGCGCGATATCGCCGTACCAGGCCTCGACCCGGCTGCGGGTGTTGTCCGTGTCGGTCATCAGACCGACCGCGATCACCTTGCCGGGCTCCGTGCCAAATGCCTTGCGATAATCCGCGCGCAGGTCGCGCTCATGGCAACGCCACTGGTTGGCGTGACGGGAGCCGGAGTCGACCACGATCATGCGCACACGGTCGGTATATGGATTGGGTAACACCGTGCCCTCGGCGCGGCGGCCGCCCCAGATATACATCAGCGTGGCATAGGGCATCTCGCGGCCGGTGGTGATACGGGCCATCTCCAACATCAGCTGGTCGCGCAGCGATAGCGTGGAATGATCGCCGTCGAAGGCGACAAACAGCCGCAGCGGCGCATCCTCGCGCTGCTTCTGGCTGTTGTCGGCATTGCGGATGACATCGCGGGTCTTCCATGTCCAGCGGATAGCTCCTGCATTGCGCTGGGCCAGCGGCACGTAGAGTCCGGACGCTGAGCTGTCCGCCTCGGCATGGAGCACGAGGCGCTGGTCGACTTCGGTCAGCGCATAACGCGTAGCCGCCTTGTTGCGATTGATGGTCCATGGCTGCCAGCCCGCCGGCAGGCGCGCCGCGCTACCGGGCGGCATTGCGGCGACAGGCACCGCTTCGGAAAACAGCGGCAGCGCGTCCAGCAGCGGATGAACGACGGGCACCTCGGCATCGTCGTCGGCATCGCTGCCATCGCCGCTACCGGCGCCGGAGTCCGCGTGTCCCGCGCCCGCCGATACCACTGGTGCCGTGCGATTGACGAGCTCGAGCGGGTCCTTGGCATAGGCCGGACCGGCGGCACTGGAAACGGAAGGGTGGGAAACGAGAATGCCGGGATTGGCCGCGTTCTGACTGGCTTTTTCCGCGAACGTCTTGCAATCGATCGCGGAGAGCGCGGCGAGATTGGCGGGGTCTGGTGGTGGATCCGGCGGTATCGCCGTCGATGCACATCCGGCAAGCAACAGCATGCCTGCCACGCCAGTCCAGGCTGGCTGTAACGTCCTGACCCCCATCTCACCCCACCCCGAATGCCTTTGCCGCTGACCTGATGCGCGGCTTGGCTGTTGCCGACTGCTTCATTCCGATGACCAGATGCCGGAACTTGGGGCGACAATATCAGAAGCGTGGGGACGGCAGGAATGCTCCGCGACCCTGAAGCGAATTCGCGTTGCAAAAAAACAAAACCCCCCAGCGGTAAAGCTGGGGGGTTCTGGGGATAAGAGCCTGGCGATGACCTACTTTCACACGGGTAGTCCGCACTATCATCGGCGCGGAGTTGTTTCACGGTCCTGTTCGGGATGGGAAGGGGTGGTTCCAACTCGCTATGGTCACCAGGCATGAGGGGTTGCCGGGCTGACGCGAAGGCGGTCAGCGCGGCGAATCGGGGTGTAGTAAAGGTTGGGTACTGCTTGTGTATTGGGGTTGTGCTTGTACTGGCCAAGGCGGCACAGCTGAACTCGTCACTGGGCAAGACACACCAGTTATAGGATCAAGCCTTACGGGCAATTAGTACTGGTTAGCTTAACGCATTACTGCGCTTCCACACCCAGCCTATCAACGTCCTGGTCTCGAACGACCCTTCAAGGAGGTCAAGCCTCCAGGGAATCCTCATCTTCAGGCGAGTTTCCCGCTTAGATGCTTTCAGCGGTTATCTCTTCCGTACATAGCTACCCTGCGATGCCTCTGGCGAGACAACAGGTACACCAGCGGTACGTCCACTCCGGTCCTCTCGTACTAGGAGCAGCCCCCGTCAAGATTCCAACGCCCACGGCAGATAGGGACCAAACTGTCTCACGACGTTTTAAACCCAGCTCACGTACCTCTTTAAATGGCGAACAGCCATACCCTTGGGACCGGCTACAGCCCCAGGATGAGATGAGCCGACATCGAGGTGCCAAACACCGCCGTCGATATGAACTCTTGGGCGGTATCAGCCTGTTATCCCCAGAGTACCTTTTATCCGTTGAGCGATGGCCCTTCCATTCAGAACCACCGGATCACTATGTCCTGCTTTCGCACCTGCTCGACTTGTCGGTCTCGCAGTTAAGCACGCTTTTGCCATTGCACTTTAGGTACGATGTCCGACCGTACCAAGCGTACCTTCGAACTCCTCCGTTACACTTTGGGAGGAGACCGCCCCAGTCAAACTGCCTACCATGCACTGTCCCCGACCCGGATTCACGGGCCAAGGTTAGAACCTCAAACAAACCAGGGTGGTATTTCAAGGACGGCTCCACGAGAACTAGCGTCCTCGCTTCAAAGCCTCCCACCTATCCTACACAGACCGGTTCAAAGTCCAATGCAAAGCTACAGTAAAGGTTCATGGGGTCTTTCCGTCTAGCCGCGGGGAGATTGCATCATCACAAACACTTCAACTTCGCTGAGTCTCGGGAGGAGACAGTGTGGCCATCGTTACGCCATTCGTGCAGGTCGGAACTTACCCGACAAGGAATTTCGCTACCTTAGGACCGTTATAGTTACGGCCGCCGTTTACCGGGACTTCAATCAAGAGCTTGCACCCCATCATTTAATCTTCCGGCACCGGGCAGGCGTCACACCCTATACGTCCACTTTCGTGTTTGCAGAGTGCTGTGTTTTTATTAAACAGTCGCAGCCACCATTTTATTGCAACCCCTTCACCCTTCTGGCGCAGGCCAGTCAAGCTACCAGGGCGTACCTTATCCCGAAGTTACGGTACCAATTTGCCGAGTTCCTTCTCCCGAGTTCTCTCAAGCGCCTTAGAATACTCATCTCGCCCACCTGTGTCGGTTTGCGGTACGGTCTCGTATGACTGAAGCTTAGAGGCTTTTCTTGGAACCACTTCCGATTGCTTCGCAGCATAAAGCCGCTCGCCCCACATCCTTGAATTCCGCGCCCGGATTTGCCTGAGCGCCTTCTCCAATGCAGGGACCGGGACTTCCAACACCCGGACAACCTTCCGCGATCCGTCCCCCCATCGCATCATACGACGGTGCAGGAATATTAACCTGCTTCCCATCAGCTACGCATCTCTGCCTCGCCTTAGGGGCCGACTCACCCTACGCCGATGAACGTTGCGTAGGAAACCTTGGGCTTACGGCGAGGGGGCCTTTCACCCCCTTTATCGCTACTCATGTCAGCATTCGCACTTCTGATACCTCCAGCATCCTTTACAAGACACCTTCACAGGCTTACAGAACGCTCTCCTACCACGCAATTGCTTGCGTCCGCAGCTTCGGTGACTGGCTTAGCCCCGTTACATCTTCCGCGCAGGACGACTCGATCAGTGAGCTATTACGCTTTCTTTAAAGGGTGGCTGCTTCTAAGCCAACCTCCTGACTGTTTTAGCCTTCCCACTTCGTTTCCCACTTAGCCAATCTTGGGGACCTTAGCTGGCGGTCTGGGTTGTTTCCCTCTTGACACCGGACGTTAGCACCCGATGTCTGTCTCCCGTGATTGCACTCTTCGGTATTCGGAGTTTGCTATGGCGGGGTAATCAGCAATAGACCCCCCAACCATGACAGTGCTCTACCCCCGAAGGTGAGACACGAGGCACTACCTAAATAGTTTTCGGAGAGAACCAGCTATTTCCAGATTTGTTTAGCCTTTCACCCCTATCCACAGCTCATCCCCTAGTTTTTCAACACTAGTGGGTTCGGTCCTCCAGTACGTGTTACCGCACCTTCAACCTGGCCATGGATAGATCATCTGGTTTCGGGTCTACACCCAGCGACTCAACGCCCTGTTCGGACTCGCTTTCGCTACGCCTTCCCTAATCGGTTAAGCTTGCCACTGAATGTAAGTCGCTGACCCATTATACAAAAGGTACGCCGTCACCCCCGAAAGGGCTCCGACTGTTTGTATGCATGCGGTTTCAGGATCTATTTCACTCCCCTCCCGGGGTTCTTTTCGCCTTTCCCTCACGGTACTGGTTCACTATCGGTCGATCACGAGTATTTAGCCTTGGAGGATGGTCCCCCCATCTTCAGACAGGATTTCACGTGTCCCGCCCTACTTGTCGTACACCTAGTTCCACAATCGTGTTTTCGCATACAGGGCTATCACCTGCTATGGCCGGGCTTTCCATCCCGTTCTGCTAACACCACTGCTAAAGAGTACAAGGCTCTTCCCATTTCGTTCGCCACTACTTTGGGAATCTCGGTTGATTTCTGTTCCTGCAGCTACTTAGATGTTTCAGTTCGCCGCGTTCGCTTCCCTTGCCTATGTATTCAGCAAGGGATGACCCATTCGGGCCGGGTTTCCCCATTCGGATATCTTCGGATCAATGCTCGTTTGCCAGCTCCCCGAAGCTTTTCGCAGGCTACCGCGTCCTTCATCGCCTGTGATCGCCAAGGCATCCACCACATGCACTTGTTCGCTTGACCCTATAACAAGTGTGTCTCCAGGATTTACATCCTCCGACACGCTCACTACAGGTCTGAGTTCTCGCGTTTGTGCCGTATTCCAAGTCATCTTTCGATCACTGGATTACATTTTGGTTGATACAATCACAACCCGGTATCGCGCATACTGCCGCGCATCTCATCAATGCGCACGCGACACCTTTACTACATCCCATATTGTTAAAGAACAGCCAATCTTGCGATTGCTTGGCAATGCCAAATGAAAGCGCTCTCTCTTGCTTCTCGAAGCAGCGCTTTCATTTGGACTACCAGGGTAGTGGTGGAGGATGACGGGATCGAACCGACGACCCCCTGCTTGCAAAGCAGGTGCTCTCCCAGCTGAGCTAATCCCCCCGCGATAACTTGGTGGGTCTGGTAGGACTTGAACCTACGACCCCCGCCTTATCAAGACGGTGCTCTAACCACCTGAGCTACAGACCCTTGGCTGTAACAGCAAACAAACCGATAAGTGTGAACGCTTGACTCCAGGACACGCGCCTCTGGAAAGGAGGTGATCCAGCCGCACCTTCCGATACGGCTACCTTGTTACGACTTCACCCCAGTCATGAACCCTGCCGTGGTAATCGCCCTCCTTGCGGTTAGGCTAACTACTTCTGGCAAAACCCACTCCCATGGTGTGACGGGCGGTGTGTACAAGACCCGGGAACGTATTCACCGCGGCATGCTGATCCGCGATTACTAGCGATTCCAGCTTCACGTAGTCGAGTTGCAGACTACGATCCGGACTACGATGCGTTTTCTGGGATTAGCTCCCCCTCGCGGGTTGGCAACCCTCTGTACGCACCATTGTATGACGTGTGAAGCCCTACCCATAAGGGCCATGAGGACTTGACGTCATCCCCACCTTCCTCCGGTTTGTCACCGGCAGTCTCTCTAGAGTGCTCTTGCGTAGCAACTAAAGACAAGGGTTGCGCTCGTTGCGGGACTTAACCCAACATCTCACGACACGAGCTGACGACAGCCATGCAGCACCTGTGTCCACTTTCCCTTTCGGGCACCTGATGCATCTCTGCTTCGTTAGTGGCATGTCAAGGGTAGGTAAGGTTTTTCGCGTTGCATCGAATTAATCCACATCATCCACCGCTTGTGCGGGTCCCCGTCAATTCCTTTGAGTTTTAATCTTGCGACCGTACTCCCCAGGCGGTCAACTTCACGCGTTAGCTACGTTACTGAAGAAATGAATCCCCAACAACTAGTTGACATCGTTTAGGGCGTGGACTACCAGGGTATCTAATCCTGTTTGCTCCCCACGCTTTCGTGCATGAGCGTCAGTCACGTCCCAGGGGGCTGCCTTCGCCATCGGTATTCCTCCACATCTCTACGCATTTCACTGCTACACGTGGAATTCTACCCCCCTCTGACGCACTCTAGCCTTGCAGTCACAAGCGCAATTCCCAGGTTGAGCCCGGGGATTTCACGCCTGTCTTACAAAACCGCCTGCGCACGCTTTACGCCCAGTAATTCCGATTAACGCTCGCACCCTACGTATTACCGCGGCTGCTGGCACGTAGTTAGCCGGTGCTTATTCTTCCGGTACCGTCATCCACCCCAGGTATTAGCCAGAGCGATTTCTTTCCGGACAAAAGTGCTTTACAACCCGAAGGCCTTCTTCACACACGCGGCATTGCTGGATCAGGGTTGCCCCCATTGTCCAAAATTCCCCACTGCTGCCTCCCGTAGGAGTCTGGGCCGTGTCTCAGTCCCAGTGTGGCTGATCGTCCTCTCAGACCAGCTACTGATCGTCGCCTTGGTGGGCCTTTACCCCACCAACTAGCTAATCAGACATCGGCCGCTCCTATTGCGCGAGGCCTTACGGTCCCCCGCTTTCACCCTCAGGTCGTATGCGGTATTAGCTAATCTTTCGACTAGTTATCCCCCACAACAGGGCACGTTCCGATGTATTACTCACCCGTTCGCCACTCGCCGCCAGACCGAAGTCCGCGCTGCCGTTCGACTTGCATGTGTAAGGCATGCCGCCAGCGTTCAATCTGAGCCAGGATCAAACTCTTCAGTTCAATACCTGTGTGGTGCCGAAGCACCTCGCTCTTTCGAGCGGTCGCTCACTCTCAGAAAACTGACTGGCTCCGTCCGAAGACAGAACCAACATGTTTTACTGTGCGAGCACTGATAACTTTTGAAGCTCCCGAACCCTCGATCAGATCGAGACTCCGGTGCGTCCGTCATCAAGCGCCCACACTTATCGGTTGTTTGTTTGTTAAAGAACCTTGCGCTTCCGGCTTTGCCGTTCGCGCCGCTGCTGCGCTTGTTTCTGCGTCAGCAGCGCAGAAGCGAGATTATGCTGCGCTTTTCACTACTCGTCAACAGCTTCGTCAGTTTTATTTTGCTGCGCTGACGTTCCGCCGACTCTTGCTTCTACTTCTACTACCACCCGCAAACCCGCGCCGTCTGGTCGTTTCCGTTCGGCGTTGTGTTGCGAGGGGGCGAATATTAAGCCCGATTTCACAGCACTGCAACACATGCGTGAAAGCCCCTTCACCGCCCTCGGGTATTCCCTGATTCGTCCTCTGCGCCGTCTCAGCGATGGCGGAAGTCCGGGCTGCGTTTTTCGACGAACGCAGCCATGCCTTCCTTCTGGTCCTCGGTGGCGAAGGTCGCGTGGAACAGGCGGCGCTCGAAGTGGATGCCTTCGGCCAGGCTGGTCTCGTAGGCGGCGTTGACCGACTCCTTGATCATCATGACCACCGGCAGCGAGAAGCCGGCGATGGTCTCGGCCGCCGCGACCGCTTCGTCGAGCAGCTTGTCGGCCGGCACCACGCGCGACACCAGCCCGGCGCGCTCGGCCTCGGTGGCGTCCATCATGCGGGCGGTCAGGCACAGGTCCATGGCCTTGGCCTTGGACACCGCGCGCGGCAGCCGCTGCGTGCCGCCCGCGCCGGGCATGGTGCCGAGCTTGACCTCGGGCTGCCCAAACCTGGCGCTGTCGGCGGCGATCACGATGTCGCACATCATCGCCAGCTCGCAGCCGCCGCCGAGCGCGTAACCGGCCACGGCGGCGAGTACCGGCTTGCGGATGCGGCGGATGGTTTCCCAGTTGCGCGTGATGTAGTCCCCCTTATAGACGTCCATAAAGGAGTACTGGGCCATCATGCCGATATCGGCGCCCGCTGCAAATGCGCGCTCGCTACCGGTGATGACGATGCAGCCGATCGCCTCGTCCTGGTCGAAGGCGGTCAGCGCGCTGCCCAGTTCGTCCATCAGCGCGTCATTGAGCGCATTGAGCGCCTTCGGACGGTTCAGGGTCACGATGCCGACGCGACCGCGCGTCTCGACGAGGATGTTCTGGTACGACATTGTCTGCTCCTGTTGTGGATCGGGGTTGCCAAGTGTAGCCAGACCGCGCTGTTATTTCGCGGCATGACGACCTAGACTCATGGTTGCGCACATCGAGCCGGTGCCTGCCTGGCACGACAGGAGGACATCATGTCACGCCTGATGTTGACGAACATCGATCCGGATGCATCCGAAAACGACATCCGCGCGTTCCTGCACAAATACGGCCTGCCCGATTCCAATGCCTGCGAACGGCTCGAGGGCGACGGCTCGCAGCCTTCGGTGGTCCTCACCTACGACGACGTCGATGCGGAGACGCTGCACAAGTACGCCGAGCGCATCCACCACATGTACTGGCACATGCGCGAGCTGACCGCACAGGTCCTGCACGACCGCTTTGCCTGAGCGCCGGCGCCGGGCTACCCGTCCGCCCACGGCCTGCGCAGGGCCTGCGCGGGACCCGCCGGGGCGGCCCTAGGGGATAGTGCCAATATTTCCCGACTGCGTGGTCGGTTAATTTCAGCACGATGCCACGGGAGACCCCTATGCCTTCGTCGCCAGCCCGCCGTTCCTCGTTGGATTCCGGTCCCATCCTGCTGCAATGGCATGGCGACGTGGCCGTGGTCACGCTGAACCGGCCAGACAAGCTCAACAGCTTTACGCGGGCGATGCACGAGGCATTGCGGAGCGCGCTCGACCAGGTCGAGGGTGCCGGCGCGCGCGCGCTGCTGCTGACCGGTGCCGGTCGCGGCTTCTGCGCCGGCCAGGACCTCGCCGACCTCGACTTCACGCCAGGCCGCCAGACCGACCTCGGCGAGATCATCGACGGCTTCTTCAACCCGCTGGTGCGCCGCCTGCAGGCGATGCCGCTGCCGGTGATCGCCGCCGTCAACGGTACCGCCGCCGGGGCCGGGGCGAACCTGGCGCTGGCGTGCGATATCGTGCTGGCGGCACGTTCGGCCAGTTTTATCCAGGCCTTCGTCAAGATCGGGCTGGTGCCGGACTCCGGTGGCACATGGCTGCTGCCCAAGCGCATCGGCATGGCGCGTGCGCTAGGCCTGGCGATGACGGGCGACAAGCTCAGCGCCGACGAGGCCGAGAAATGGGGCCTGATCTGGGAAGTCATGGACGATCCGCTGCTGCCGGAGCAGGCCCTCGCACTGGCCACGTATCTGTCGGCGCAGCCCACGCGCGCGCTGGCCGCGATCAAGCACGCCATACGCGCCAGCGCGACCAGCACCCTGGAGGTCCAGCTCGACCTCGAACGCGACCTGCAGCGCGAGCTGGGCCGCTCGCACGACTACATCGAAGGGGTCAACGCGTTCCTCGAGAAGCGCGCGCCGCGCTTTACCGGCGCATAGGGAGCCGCGCCATGTCCGAGCACAGCGACCAGGCCCAGGCGCTCGCGCAGGCCGCCGCCAGCGCCATGTACCAGGCCGATGCCTGCAGCCGCTGGCTCGGCATCGTGGTGGAAGCGGTACGACCCGGCTATGCGCGGCTGTCGATGCCGGTGCGCGCCGAATTCCTCAACGGGCACGGCATCTGCCATGGCGGGCTGATGTTCACGCTCGCCGATTCCGCGTTCGCGTTTGCCTGCAACAGCCACAACATCAATACCGTCGCGGCCGGCTGCAGCATCGAATTCCTGCAGCCGGTGCACGGCGGCGATGTGCTGACCGCGGAGGCCGTGGAGCAGGTGCTGGCGGGTCGCCACGGCATCTACGACATTCGCGTAACCAACCGTGCCGGCGTGCCCGTGGCGATGTTCCGCGGCAAGTCGGCCCAGATCCGGGGCAACGTGGTGGCGCCCCCGGATGCCGCCTGACCCGATTCGACAGGAGACCCCATGCGCCCCGCCCTCACCGACCTGCCGCTGGAGCCGATCGAGACCGCCAGCCCGCAGGCATTGCAGGCACTGCAGCTCGAGCGCCTGAAATGGTCGCTGCACCATGCCTATGCGAATTCCCCGGTGTACCGGCGCAAGTTTGACGACGCGGGCGTGCACCCGGAACAGCTGCGCTCGCTGGCGGACCTTGCGCGCTTTCCGTTCACCACCAAGCAGGACCTGCGCGATCACTATCCGTTTGGCATGTTCGCGGTGCCGCAGGACCAGGTGGCACGCATCCATGCGTCGTCCGGCACCACCGGCAAACCCACCGTGGTGGGCTACACGCTGCGCGATATCGAGACCTGGTCCAACGTGATGGCGCGGTCGATCCGGGCCTCGGGCGCGCGGCGCGGCGACAAGGTCCATATCAGTTATGGCTACGGGCTGTTCACGGGCGGGCTGGGCGCGCACTACGGCGTGGAGCGCGCGGGCCTGACCGCTATCCCGTTCGGCGGCGGGCAGACCGAGCGCCAGGTGCAGCTGATTCTCGACTTCAAGCCCGAGATCATCATGGTCACGCCGAGCTACATGCTGGCGATCGCCGACGAACTCGAGCGCCAGGGCATCGATCCGGCCTCCACCTCGCTGCGCATCGGCATCTTCGGCGCCGAGCCGTGGACGCCCGAAATGCGCGTGGCCATCGAGAAGCGTCTCGGCATTTCGGCGGTCGATATCTATGGGTTATCGGAGGTGATGGGCCCGGGCGTGGCCAACGAGTGCGCCGAAACCAAGGACGGCCCGACCATCTGGGAAGACCATTTCTATCCGGAGATCATCGATCCCGAGACCGGCGCGGTGCTGCCCGACGGCGAATTCGGCGAGCTGGTGTTCACCTCGCTCACCAAGGAGGCGATGCCGGTGATCCGCTATCGCACGCGTGACCTGACGCGACTGCTGCCGGGCACCGCGCGGCCGGCCTTCCGTCGCATGGAGAAGATCACGGGGCGTGCCGACGACATGATGATCATCCGCGGCGTCAACGTGTTTCCGTCGCAGATCGAGGAGCTGATCCTCAAGCATGCCGGCCTGGCGCCGCATTATCAGTGCGTGCTGGCCAAGGAAGGCCCGCTCGATACGCTGACCGTGCGGGTGGAATGCGGGCATGGCGCCGATGCCGCCGCGGCGTCGACCGCACGGGCCGCGCTCGCACACGACATCAAGGCGTATATCGGCGTGACGGCCGCGATCGAGCTGCTGGGCGAAGGCGGCATCGAGCGCTCGGTCGGCAAGGCGCGCCGCATCGTCGACCAGCGCCCCCGCTAGCCCGCCCGCGCGGTTCAGCCGCGCGGCATCAGCACCCACATGCGGCCGCCCTGCTTCATGCGGCCGGCCGTCTCGCCGGCGGCATCGCCGGCGCCCCAGAAGAAGTCCGCGCGCACGCCGCCCTTGATGGCGGAACCGGTGTCCTGCGCAAACATCAGGCGCTGAATCGGTTCGGTCGAGAGCGGCCGCGTGGTGGACAGGAACACCGGCACCCCGAGCGGGATGGTGGCGGGGTCGACGGCGATCGAGCGTTCCGCGGTCAGTGGCACCCCGAGCGCGCCCACCGGGCCATCGTTATTGGGGGGCAATTCCTTGAAGAACACGAAGCGCGGATTGACGTTGAGCATCTCCTCGACGCGGCCAGGGTTGGCGCGCGCCCACGCCTTGATGCCCTGCATGGTCGCCTGCACCGGGGTGATCTCGCCCCGGTCGAGCAGCCATTTGCCGAACGAGCGGAACGGCTGGTCGTTGGTGCCGCCAAAGCCGACGCGCATGATGGTGCCGTCCGGCAGGCGGATGCGGCCGGAGCCCTGGATCTGCAGGAAGGCGGCTTCCACCGCGTCGTCGACCCAGACGATTTCATTGCCGCGCATGGCCGGGTTCTGCATCAGCTCCGCGCGCGGCGGCAGCGCACCGCGCCCGAGCGCGGCGGGCCGGCGATAGAGCGGCACCTGGTACGGGCCCTGGCGCGTGCGCGAGCCATGCAGGATCGGCTCGTAATAGCCGGTGATCAGGCCGTTGTCGGTGCCATCGCCATTGATCACCCGGTACGGCTGGAAATTGGTCTCGAAGTATTCGCGCATGGCGGCGAGGTCGCCGGCGTCGACCATGATGCCGACCGAGCAGACGCGGTTCCAGTCCGGGCGCTTCTTGAGCGCCTGGCACGTGGCAAGCAGCGCGGGCCAGGCGGCGCGCACATCGTCCTGGCTCCAGCCGCCGACGTCGTTCCAGGTTACCGGCTGCAGCCGCCCCGCCGCGCCGGATACGGCGGGCGCCGGGGTCGACACGCCAGGCGCCCCGCCCGGGCCCTGTACGCGCGGCGGGGGACCGCTGGAACAGCCGGCCAGCCAGATCGCCACGCCGGCCAGCAGCAGCCAGCCAAGGCGGCCGGGGTTGCCGGATGGCAGGCGGGCCAGTTGCCGGATCCGAGTTGCCGTGCCGCGCGATGCCACGGCCAATGCCAGATTTGCCATTTCTTGTTCGTTACGGTTATCGGGTGCCTGGGCGCGGGCCCATCCCCTACAATCGCGGCTGGTGACGACCACTTTCGCGCGGTGCCCCCATGAGCCAGTTTTTCGAAGACCACCCGATGCTGCTGTTTGCGCTGGAAGCCGGCGTGGCGCTGTTCCTGCTGATCTTCATCGTGATCTGGACCATGGGAACGGCGAAGAAGCATCCGCGTCCGACGCGCGCGCCGGACGACCATCCCTCGCGCGCCAAGGCGCCGCCGCGCACGGAAGACCCGCCGCGCGATGCCTGAGGCCTGAGGCCCGAGGTCGGATGGGGCCTGCAGCCTGGCCGGTTGCCGAAGCGTGGCGCGCAGGCACGCGTCAGTGCAGCATGCGCGGCAGCACCAGCGCGAATTCGGGAATCGGTACCTCGAACCGGTGGCCATCCTCGGCCACGCAGAAATACTCGCCCTTCATCGATCCTACCGGCGTGGAGATGGTGGCCCAGCTGGTGTATTCGAAATGCTCGCCCGGCTTGAGCAGGGGCTGGTGACCGACCACCCCGAGGCCCGCCACTTCCTGCGACGCGTTGTCGCTGTCGGTGATGACCCAGTGGCGCGAAATCAGCTGCGCGGCCACCTCGCCGGTGTTGCGGATATTGATGGTGTAGGCGAAGGCATAGCGCCCCCGCTCGGGGTCCGACTGGTCCGGCAGGTACTGGGTACGTACCGCCACGGAAAACGCATACTCGCTCATATCGACGGATCGACGGGCCGGCAGGGCTCGGAAAGTTTTGTGGGAGGGCGGCCGGCGGCCGGTGCCGCTGGCCCGGGTGTCCCGCATTGTGCGACAAGGGCCCGGCAGCGGCAAGCGGGCCGACCGGCGTAGAATATGCGGCTTCGAATCGAAAGCACCCCTGGCGCGCGCGCCTGCCGGACGGTCCGGCACCGGGCCCCCGCCCCGGCGCCCCGCGCCAACGCCCCAACAAGGCTTCACCGTCATGACCACCTACCGTATCGCCCCGTCCATCCTGTCCGCCGATTTTGCCCGTCTGGGCGAGGAAGTGCGCCGCGTGACCGAGGCCGGCGCCGACTGGATCCACTTTGACGTGATGGACAACCATTACGTGCCCAACCTGACCGTGGGCCCGATGGTGTGCGAGGCAATCCGCCCGCACGTCACCGCGCCCATCGACGTGCACCTGATGGTGCGCCCGGTCGACCGCATCATTCCGGACTTTGCCAAGGCCGGCGCCAATATCATCACGTTCCACCCGGAAGCGAGCGACCACGTCGACCGCTCGCTCGCGCTGATCCGCGACCACGGCTGCCAGGCCGGCCTGGTGTTCAACCCGGCCACGCCGCTGCACCACCTGGACCACGTGATGGACCGCCTCGACGTGGTGTTGCTGATGTCGGTCAACCCGGGCTTCGGCGGCCAGTCGTTCATTCCGGAGACGCTGAACAAGCTGCGCGCGGTGCGCGCCCGCATCGACGCTTACACGGCACGCACCGGCCGCCAGATCCTGCTCGAGGTCGATGGCGGCGTGAAGGTGGACAACATCGCGGAGATCGCCGCGGCCGGCGCCGATACCTTTGTGGCTGGCTCCGCCGTGTTCGGCAAGCCCGACGCCGATGGCGGCTACCGCGGCATCATCGGCGCGCTGCGCGGCGAGCTGGCCACGGTCGGCAAGTAACCGCGGGAGCCGCCATGAACATCGAGATTCTGCGCCGCACGGACTGGACCGGTATCCAGGCGGTGATCGTCGACCTGGACGGCACCATGGTCGATACCGCCGGCGACTTCCACGCCTCGATCAACGCCATGCTGCTGGCGCTGGCCCATGCCCACCCGGCGCTGGGCCCGGTTGCGCCGATGTCCGCGCAGGAGATCGTGAGTTTTGTCGGCAAGGGCTCGGAAAACCTGATCCGGCGCGTGCTGGAAGTCCGCTTTCCGCAGCAGGCCACCGCGTTGTTCGACCAGGCCTACGATCACTACGATCGCGAATACGTACGCATCAACGGTCAGTTCTCGTCGCTCTACCCCAATGTGCGCGAAGGCCTGGCGGCCCTCAAGGCGCTCGGTCTGCGGCTGGCCTGCGTGACCAACAAACCCGGTAATTTCACCGAGCCGCTGCTGGCCAAGACCGGCCTGGCGCCGTTCTTCGAGCTGGTCTACCCGGGCGACGCGTTCGCGCTGCGCAAGCCCGATCCGTACCCGCTGCTGCAGGTGGCCGAGGCCTTCCGCGTGGCACCGGCGGCGATGCTGGCCATCGGCGATTCGGAGAACGATGCCCGCGCGGCGCGCGCCGCCGGCATGGGCGTGCTGCTGATGCCGTACGGCTACAACCATGGCCACCCTGTACAAGGCGTCGACGCCGATGGTATAGTCCCCGACATTGCGCGCGTCGCGGCCATCCTGTCCGCGGCACGACGCTAGCTGGCACGCTGGCTGGCCATGGAGTGGGGTTACGGTTCGAGCCAGGATTCGATCTTGTGTTTCGAGCCTGACTTAGGGGTTCTGACTTTAAGGTCCTGGGTCCTGACTTCAAGGTCCTGCCTTACCCAACGCCGGCGACAGCACTGAAACGTTGAACCTTCAAATGTTCGTCAACCGCAAACGCATCTCTTCTGGCAGTGATCGGCAGGCTTGGCCCTGGCGTCGCTGGCACGCCTATATCCAGGCGTAAGGTGCGTTCGCGAGTCTCCTGACGGTCCGCGGCGGCAGCTCCTGCCGATCCGCGATCTCTCCCCGAAGCAGATCCCCGGCCAGCCGGTAGCCCGCATTTCGTGTGCTACGGTTAGCTCCAGGAACGCCCCACACGCCACCCCCGGCCGTGTGCGGTCTTGTCCGCAAGTCTTTCGCACCACGGTCTCTCCCGGGGCGGTCGCGCAGTTTTCCGCCCCCAGCCGATATCGCGGTGTCGCGCCCCTTCCCATGGCGGCCGCCGCAACCAGAGGATCGACATGACCGAACTCGAATTCAAATCGCTGGCCGACCAGGGCTACAACCGCATCCCCATCATGACGGAGGCGCTCGCCGACCTGGAAACGCCGCTGTCGCTGTACCTCAAGCTGGCCCAGTCGCAGACGCGCGGCGTCAACACCTTCCTGCTGGAATCGGTGGTCGGCGGCGAACGCTTTGGCCGCTATTCGTTCATCGGCCTGCATGCCCGTACGCTGCTGCGCGCCTACGGCCAGCGGGTGGAAGTGGTCACCGACGGCAAGGTGGTGGAAACGCACGAGGGCAATCCGCTCGACTTTATCGCCACCTTCGAGCAGCGCTTCAAGGTGGCGCTGCGTCCGGGCCTGCCGCGCTTCTGCGGCGGCCTGGCCGGCTACTTCGGCTACGACGCGGTGCGCTACATCGAGAAGACGCTGGCCAGCACGCAGAAGCCGGACGACCTGGGCCTGCCCGATATCCAGCTGCTGCTGTGCGAGGAACTGGCGGTCATCGATAACCTGTCCGGCAAGCTCTACCTGATCGTCTACGCGGACCCGCACACGCCCGAGGCGTACTCGCGCGCGCGCCAACGGCTGCGTGAGTTGCGCATGAAGCTGCGCCAGCCGGTGGACGTGCCGGTCACGAGCCCCTCGGTGCAGACCGAGGTATACCGCGAATTCGACAAGGCCGACTACCTGGCCGCGGTGCACAAGGCCAAGGAATACATCATGGCCGGCGACATGATGCAGGTGCAGATCGGCCAGCGGCTGATGAAGCCCTATCGCGATGCGCCGCTCTCGCTTTACCGCGCGCTGCGCTCGCTGAACCCGTCGCCGTACATGTACTTCTACAACTTCGGCGATTTCCAGGTGGTGGGCGCCTCGCCGGAGATCCTGGTGCGGCAGGAAACACGCAAGATCGGCGCGCCCGCGGCCAACGGCACCGCCGCCAACGGCAGCGCCGATACCCGTACCTCGCGCATCGTCACCATCCGTCCGCTGGCCGGCACGCGGCCGCGCGGCAATACGCCCGAGCGCGATGCCCAGCTGGCCACCGAGTTGCTCAACGATCCGAAGGAGATCGCCGAGCACGTGATGCTGATCGACCTCGCGCGTAACGATATCGGCCGCATCGCGGAAACGGGCTCGGTCAAGGTGACCGACAAGATGGTGATCGAGAAGTACTCGCACGTGCAGCACATCGTGAGCTCGGTGGAAGGTACGCTGCGCGAAGGCATGAGCAACCTCGACGTGCTGCGCGCGACCTTTCCGGCCGGCACGCTGTCGGGTGCGCCCAAGGTACGCGCGATGGAGATCATCGACGAACTGGAGCCGCGCAAGCGCGGCATCTACGGCGGCGCGGTGGGCTACCTGTCGTTCGGCGGCGAGATGGACCTCGCCATCGCCATCCGCACCGGCATCATCAAGGACGGCAATCTCTATGTGCAGGCGGCGGCGGGCATCGTCGCCGATTCGGATCCCGAGTCCGAATGGAGGGAAACCGAAGCGAAGGCGCGCGCCGTGATCCGCGCCGCCGAGCAGGTCCAGGACGGCCTGGACAGCGACCTCTGAAACCGCACAGGAGAATTGCCATGCTGCTGATGATCGACAACTACGATTCGTTCACCTACAACCTGGTCCAGTATTTCGGCGAACTCGGCGAGGACGTGCGCACATACCGCAACGACGAGATCACGATCGCCGAGATCGAGGCGCTCAAGCCCGACCATATCTGCGTGTCGCCGGGCCCGTGCAGCCCGCGCGAAGCCGGCATCTCGATCGAGGTGCTGCGCCACTTTGCCGGCAAGGTGCCGCTGCTGGGCGTGTGTCTGGGCCATCAGGCCATCGGCGATGCGTTCGGCGGCAAGGTCATCCGCGCCAAGCAGGTCATGCACGGCAAGGTCAGCACGATCGAGACCACCCAGACCGGGGTATTTGCCGGATTGCCGAAGCACTTCGACGTGACGCGCTATCATTCGCTGGCCATCGAACGCGAAACCCTGCCGGACTGCCTCGAAGTCACCGCATGGACGCCCGACGGCGAGATCATGGGCGTGCGCCACAAGACGCTGAACGTCGAGGGCGTGCAGTTCCACCCGGAGTCGATCCTGTCCGAGCATGGCCATGCGCTGCTGGCCAACTTCGTCAAGGCGCCGGGCAAGGCCGCGCCGAAGGTGCCGTCGTGAGGCGGCTCGACACGCCGGGCCTCGCCGCACCGCATCCAGGGAGCGCACGGGAAACCGCGCCCGCAATTGCCAGAGCCATCGCCAGAGAGAGCGCCATGTCCATCACGCCGCAGGAAGCGCTGACGCGCTGCATCGAACACCGCGAGATCTTTCATGACGAAATGCTGCACCTGATGCGGCAGATCATGCAGGCGCAGATTTCGCCGGTGATGGTCGCGGCCATCCTGACCGGCCTGCGCGTCAAGAAGGAAACCATCGGCGAGATCTCGGCGGCCGCGCAGGTGATGCGCGAGTTCGCCAACAAGGTCACCGTGGCCGATCGCGAGCACTTCATCGATATCGTCGGCACCGGCGGCGACGGCTCGCACACTTTCAATATCTCCACCGCGTCGATGTTCGTCGCGGCCGCGGCGGGCGCCAGGATCGCCAAGCACGGCAATCGCGGCGTCAGCTCGAAGTCGGGCAGCGCGGATGTGCTGGAGGCGTTCGGCGTCAATATCATGCTGACGCCGCAACAGGTGGGCGAGTGCATCGCGCAGACCGGCATCGGCTTCATGTTTGCGCCGACCCACCATCCGGCCATGAAGAACGTGGCGCCGATCCGCAAGGAAATGGGCGTGCGCACCATCTTCAATATCCTCGGGCCGCTGACCAACCCGGCCGATGCGCCCAACATCCTGATGGGCGTGTTCCACCCCGACCTGGTCGGCATCCAGGTGCGCGTGATGGAGCGCCTGGGCGCCAGCCATGCCATCGTGGTGTACGGCAAGGACGGCATGGACGAGGTATCGCTGGGCGCGGCCACGATGGTCGGTGAACTCAAGGATGGCGAAGTGCGCGAGTACGAGATCCATCCCGAGGACTTCGGTCTTTCGATGATCTCGAACCGCGGCCTCAAGGTGGCCGACGCGATCGAGTCGAAGGAGATGGTGCTCGAAGCGCTCGGCAACGTGGCCGGTACGCCGCGCGAGATCGTTACCCTCAACGCGGGCACGGCGCTGTACGCGGCCAACGTGGCGAGCTCCATCGCCGATGGCATCGGCCGGGCACGCGAAGCCATTGCCAGCGGTGCCGCGCGCGAGAAGCTCGACCAGTTCGTGCGCGCCACCCAGCAGTTCCGCTAAGTCCGGTCGTTCCCGCAACAGGACGCGGGAACCCGGCGGCCCGGTCCGTCACCAATCGAACTGGGCTCCCGCGCATCGCGGGGGCATCATCGAGAGCATCGCCATGTCAGACATCCTGCAGAAAATCCTGGCCGTGAAGGCCGACGAAGTGAATGCGGCGCGCAAGCAGCGCGACCTGCCGAGCCTGCGCAGCGAGGCCGAGAGCCTGCGCCACGAGGCGGGCCTGGCGCCGCGCGGCTTCGAACGCGCGCTGCGCGACAAGATCGCGGCTGGCCACGCCGGCGTGATCGCGGAGGTCAAGAAGGCCTCGCCGTCCAAGGGCGTGCTGCGCGAACACTTCGTGCCGGAAGCAATCGCCGAAAGCTATGCCACGCATGGCGCGGCCTGCCTGTCGGTGCTGACCGACGTGAACTTCTTCCAGGGCCATGCCGATTACCTGAAGCGCGCGCGCGGCGCATGCCCGCTGCCGGCCCTGCGCAAGGACTTCATGATCGACCCCTACCAGGTGTACGAAGCGCGCACCTGGGGCGCCGACTGCATCCTGCTGATCGTGGCCGCGCTCGATCCGGGCCTGATGGCCGAACTCGAGGCCTGCGCGCATGAACTCGGCATGGACGTGCTGGTGGAAGTGCACGGCCCCGACGAACTCGACCGCGCGCTACGCCTGAAGACGCCGCTGCTCGGCGTGAACAACCGCAACCTGCGCACCTTCGAGGTTTCGCTCGACAACACCATCGACCTGCTGCCGCGCATGCCGGCCGAGCGCCTGGTGGTGACCGAATCCGGCATCCTGGGACCCGACGACGTCAAGCGCATGCGCGAGGCCGATGTGCACGCCTTCCTCGTGGGCGAGGCCTTTATGCGCGCGCCGGAGCCGGGCGTGGAACTGGCGCGGCTGTTTGCCTGAACGTTTTCCGGAGCTCCCATGGCGCGCGAGATCGAGCTGAAGCTGGCGGTACCGGACCCTGCGCTGGCGGCGGTCGCGCATTGGCTCGACCAGCAAGGCGAAGCTCGCGGCGAGGTGACCATGCTCAACGTCTACCTCGACACGCCGGCGCGCGACCTCGCCCGCGCGCGGGCCGCCTTGCGCCTGCGCCGCAAGGACGCGCAATGGCTGCAGACGCTCAAGACCGTCGACGCCGGCGCTAGCAGCACCGGCGGCCTGGCCGCGCGCCATGAATGGGAAACCGAAGTCGCGGGCGAGGCCATCGAGCCCGCGCGCTTTCCCGACGCCGCGCGGAGCGTGGTGGAGCCGCTGCTGGCGCGGCTGGTGCCTGTGTTCCGTACGGACTTCGTGCGCCGCACCTGGCTGGTCGAACAGGATGGCGCGCGCATCGAGGCGGCGCTCGATACCGGCGCGATCAGCGTGCCAGGCACCGATCGCTCCGAGCGCATCCAGGAAGTCGAATTCGAGTTCCTGTCCGGCGACGAAGCCCAGGCCGAGGCCGCGCTGCGGGCCTTCGGCGCGCGCCTGTGCGCAGAGGTAGCACTGGCACCGCTCGACCTGAGCAAGGCCGCGCGCGGCTATCGGCTGGCCCAATCCTGATCCGCGCCAATGCCGCCGGCAGGCTTTCCGCGACCTTTCCGCGCCTCTTTCCGCGCCTCTTTCCGCGACCTTGTTCCGCGACCTTTTTCCGCGACCTTTTTCCGCGACCTTTCCGCGACCTTTTTGCGCGGCCTGGGCGGACGCCTGTCTCTGACTGCCCTTGACTGACTCCCTTTACTGGCCCGTTCGCATGCAAGCCGACCTCTTCGCTCCCACCACGCCCGCGCCCGCCCCTGCGCCCGAGCCCTCCGCGGCCGCGCCGCTGCAGGCCCAGGTCGATGCGCTGCCCGCCGCGTGGCGCGCGCTGATGGCGCCATGCCTGACCGGCCCGGCGTGGGAAGCGTTGGCGCGCTTTGTCGATGGCGAGCGTGCGGCCGGCAAGCCCGTGTTTCCGCACACGGTCTTCCACGCGCTGCACCTGACACCGCCGGACGCGGTCAAGGTGGTGATCCTGGGCCAGGACCCTTACCATGGCACCGGCATGGTTGGCGGCGTGGAAGTCCCGCAGGCGCACGGGCTGGCGTTCTCGGTGCCCGATGGCGTCAAGGTGCCGCCGAGCCTGCGCAATATCTTCAAGGAGATTGCGGCGGAGTACGGGGCCGAGCCCGCACGCCCGTCGGGCAATCTGGAGGGCTGGGCACGTCAGGGCGTGCTGCTGCTGAACACCGTGCTGACGGTGGAACAGGGCCAGGCCGCGAGCCATGCACGGCGCGGGTGGGAGGCGGTGACCGACTGCGTGATCCACGCGCTGGGGGCCGCGCGACCGCATCTGGTCTTCATGCTATGGGGCAGCCATGCTCAGGCCAAGCGCGCGCTGCTGGCCGGCGCAGACCATTGCGTGCTGGAGGCCCCGCATCCCTCGCCCCTGTCCGCCCACCGCGGCTTCCTCGGCTGTGGCCATTTCCGCGCGGCCAATGACTGGCTCGAGCGCCATGGGCGCGGCGGCATCGACTGGCTGGTCGCCTGACGATCGAGGTCCTCTCGCCGCCGCGCGGCCAATTGCCGGCCTGCCTCGGTGCAGGCCGGGGTGGCAACCGGGATGGCGGCTGGGGTGGCAACTGGGGTGGCAACGCGCGCCGAGACCAGCCCTCTCAGCCTCTCCCTCCAAGGCCCGCCGCGGGTCGACGCCTGGCTCAGGCCGTGGGCAGCCACTCGAAGCGGCTGAAACTGCCGTCGCCGGGCTCGGTCTCCACGCGCGATACGCGCGCCGCGGGCGGTCCGGCCTGCATCCACTCCCTTAATGCCTGAAGCTTGTCCACCGGACCGGCGGCCATGACCTCGACCGTGCCATCGGCGCGGTTGCGGACCCACCCGGTCAGACCAAGCGCGGTGGCCCGGTCCAGACAGGTGGCGCGGTAGCCTACGCCCTGGACGAGGCCATGGGCGGTCAGGTGCCAGATTTCGGTTGTCATGGGGTTCTGGTAAGTTGGGGGCGTTGTCGTTATCGGCCCGGGGGCATGCCTTCCGGTATGTCCTCAGGTCAGCTTCCGGACCCGGTCATGCGTTAGAGGTGTTGCGTCAGAGGATAGCAAAACGCCGTCCGCATCTCATTCCACCGCCATGCAAAACGACCGCAACGCTACCCCGGCGCCCGCAGCCGACTCTCCCGGCTACGTCGGCTCGCTGCTGACGGCGCCTCCGAACCGCTTCGACCTCGCGCTGTTGCCGATCCTGCTCGCCGCGATCGTCATCGTGGCCTATGCCGCGCAGCAGATGAACGTGCCGTACCAGCCCGGCGAGGCGCTCGACGTGCGGCTCGATGTGGCGTACCTGCCCTACTATCTGATGCGCACCAGCATCCGCATGCTGGCCGCGCTCGGTGCCTCGCTGCTGTTCTCGTTCGCGTTTGCGGCCATCGCCTCGAAGAATCGCACCGCGGAAAAGGTGATGGTGCCCGCGCTCGACATCCTGCAGTCGATCCCGGTGCTGGGCTTCCTGTCGATCACGGTGACGGGCTTCATTGCGCTGTTCCCGGGCAGTCTGGTCGGCGTGGAATGCGCCGCCATCTTCGCCATCTTCACCTCGCAGGCGTGGAACATGGCGTTCAGCCTGTACCAGTCGATCCGCACGATTCCCGGCGACCTGCTGGAAGCCGCCACCATGTTCCGGCTCTCGGGCTGGCAACGCTTCTGGCGGCTCGAAGTGCCGTATGCCATGCCGGGCCTGCTGTGGAACATGATGATGTCGATGTCGGGCGGCTGGTTCTTCGTGGTGGCCTCGGAAGCCATCTCGGTATCCGGCCACGATATCCGCCTGCCGGGCATCGGCTCGTATATCGCCCTTGCCATCCAGCAGCAGGACCTCGGCGCGATCGGCTGGGCCATCGTGGCCATGCTGGTCGGCATCGTGATCTACGACCAGTTGCTGTTCCGCCCGCTGGTGGCGTGGGCGGACCGCTTCCGCTTCGAAACGCTGGCGCAGGACGACGCCCCGCAATCGTGGCTGCTCGACCTGCTGCGCCGCTCGGCGTGGGTCCATGCGTTGCTCAAGACCAGCGCCGCACTGGCCGGGCACACGCTGGCGTGGAGCGCGCGCCGCCATCGCACGGCGCCCATGCCGGCGGCGGCACGCTCGCACCCGCTGGCGCCGTGGTTCGAGCGCCTGCGCGATGCCGTGATCGTGCTGATTGCGCTGGCCGCGCTCTATCGCGTCTTTCATTTCGTCCATACCGAGGTGGGCTGGGCCGAGGCGGCGCATGTGTTCTGGCTTGGCGTGCTGACCATGACGCGCGTGATCGTGCTGATCGCGCTGGCGGCGCTGATCTGGGTGCCGATCGGCATCCGCATCGGCCTCAATCCGTCGATTGCACGCATCGCGCAGCCGGTGGCGCAGTTCCTGGCCGCGTTTCCGGCCAACCTGATGTTTCCCCTCGCGGTGATGGCAATCGTCAAGTTTCGCCTCGATCCCGAGGTCTGGCTCAGTCCGCTGATGATCTTCGGCACGCAGTGGTACATCCTCTTCAACGTGGTGGCGGGTGCCTCGGGCATCCCTACCGAGCTGCGGCTGGCGGCGCGCAATTTCGGCCTGCGCGGCTGGCTGATGTGGCGCCGCTTCCTGGTGCCCGCGGTTTTCCCGAGCCTGCTGACCGGCCTGGTGACGGCGGCAGGCGGGTCATGGAACGCGAGCATTGTGTCGGAGTACGTGACGTGGGGCGACAAGACCGTGGTGGCCACGGGTCTCGGCAGCTATATCGCCGAGATGACGTCGCGCGGCGATTTTCCGCGCATCGCCCTCGGCATCGGCGTGATGGCCCTGTTCGTGGTCGGCTTCAACCGGCTGCTCTGGAACCGGCTCTATGACCTTGCGCAGGCGCGCAACCGGCTGTGAGCCTCCACGAAAGACTGCAATGGCAAT
Organism: Cupriavidus sp. H19C3; assembly: GCF_049393815.1. Lineage (NCBI taxonomy): Bacteria > Pseudomonadati > Pseudomonadota > Betaproteobacteria > Burkholderiales > Burkholderiaceae > Cupriavidus > Cupriavidus sp. H19C3. The sequence goes on along the minus strand of NZ_CP184985.1, from coordinate 3,498,779 downwards.
GCAAGACCCAACCATCGCCACGGCTGCGCCCGTGATCGAACTGCGCCATGTGGGCAAGGTATTCCGCACGGCCGACCACACCGACCGCGCGGTGCTGGAAGGCGTGGACCTGACCCTGCGCGAGGGCGAGATCGTCGCCATGCTCGGCAAGTCCGGCTCCGGCAAGTCCACGCTGTTGCGCATCATGGCCGGCCTGGTCGCGGCCGACCGCGGCGAGGTGCGCTTTCGCGGCCAGCAGTTGACCGGTGCGGCGCAGGGCATCGCGATGGTGTTCCAGTCGTTTGCGCTGTTTCCGTGGCTGTCGGTGCAGCAAAATGTGGAGCTCGGGCTGGAGGCGCAGGGTGTGGGCAAGTCCGAACGGGCGCGGCGGGCCGAGGCCGCCATCGACATGATCGGCCTGTCCGGCTTCAACAGCGCCCTGCCACGCGAGCTGTCGGGCGGCATGCGGCAACGCGTGGGCATTGCCCGCGCGCTGGTGACCGAGCCGGACCTGCTGCTGATGGACGAGGCCTTCTCCGCGCTCGACGTGCTGACCGGCGAGACGCTGCGCGACGAGATGCTCGAATTGTGGGAGACCGGGCGCGCCAACATCCGCAGCATTCTGATCGTGTCGCACAACATCGAGGAGGCGGTGATGATGGCGGACCGCATCGTCATCCTGTCGAGCGACCCCGGGCGCGTACGCGCGGAAGTGCGCGTGCCGTTCGCGCGGCCGCGCAATCGCGACGATGTGCAGGTGCGCGCGCTGATCGACGAGGTCTATGCGCTGATGACCTCGCCCGCGGCGATGGGGCCGCGCGTGCCGGCCATGGCGGCCGCCGAACAGATCGGCTATCGCCTGCCCGACGCGGATATCAGCCAGATGGAGGCCATTCTCGACCTGCTGCTCGAAGCGCCGTTCGAGGGCCGGGCCGACCTGCCGCATCTTGCCGGCGAGGCCGGCCTGACCGACGACGAGCTGTTGCCAGCCTGCGAGGCCCTCCAGCTGCTGCAGCTGGCCACGCTCGAAGGCGGCGACATCACGGCGACCGCGCTCGGCCGCACCTACTACGCGGCCGAGGCGGGCGAGCGCAAGGCCTTGTTTGGCAAGCAGCTGCTGGACCGCGTCGCGCTGGCCGCGCATATCCATCGCGAGCTGGCGGCGAGCGAGGATGGCGAAGTGGGCGAAGAGCAGATCCTGCGCGAGCTCGAGGCGTTCCTCAAACCCGACGAGGCGGAACGCGTGCTGACGGTGGCGATTGCGTGGGGCCGCTATGGCGAGGTGTACGCGTATCAGTACAACCGCGGCATGCTGACGCTGCCGGAAGCCGACAGCGAGACGCCGCGCGACGGTCAGGACGGCTGAGCCGCGCCGGCCGCGTACCGGGCCCGACCATGGCGCGTCCCGCCTCGGGGTCGTCTCGCCCCGTCAAGAGCGGATAACGGCAAACCGGTAGCGGATGGTGGGTGGCGTGCGGCCAGGGTAGCGGGTAGCAGATAGCCAATTGCCGCCTGCGTGCTTACGCTAGTCTTCGCGCCGGATCGCGCGCCCGATGGCGCCCGTGCGCAGGGCGATCTTGGCCGCGTCCTCGCGCAGCGCGCGCAGGCGCCGCTCCAGCAGCGCATTGGCCGCGCGCCCCGTGGAGCTTGCGGTGGAGGCGCCATCGGGCGCGAACCGCGGCCCCTCGCCCACGCTCATCTCGCCCGACGCGGCGGCCTGCACCAGTACCTCGGCCTTGCGCCGGTCGGCCGAGTCGGCAATGCGCGCGCGCCGTTCGTCGGCATCGTCGGCCTGCCTGGCCGCAAGCTCGGATTCGACCACCGCCTTGCCTTCCGCCTTGCCTTCCGCCCTGCCCTCCGCCCTGCCCTCCGCCCTGCCATCCGCCCTGCCATCCGCCCTGCCATCCGCCCCAAGATCCGCCCCGGCGATCAACACGTCGCCCGCGCCCGCCTCGGTGGCGGCGAGTCCGGCCACCGCCACCTCGGCCGGCGTGCGGATAAAGCCGACACCGCGCGCGCCGTGGAGCTCCTCTCCCGCCAGGCGCTCGCTCGCCAGCTCCAGGCTGCGCGTGGCCGCGTCCGTGGCCTGTGCGACCGCCGCCTCCGCGGCCGGCATATCGAGTTCGCCAAAATGCTGGCGCACCTGGATACGCGCCGCGGCGATATGCGCGGCCACCAGGTAGTTCTGCACGATAAAGCGGTTGAGATTGTCCACCGCGCGATGCCGGCTGCGCGGTTCGTCGAGCATGCGCTGGAACGATGCGATCAGCGCCGACAGGCTGTCCATGAACTGCTTGCGCTGCACGCGATAGGCAAAGTCGTCGGTGGTCCTGCGCAACAGCAGGTCACGCGTGGCCGCGATATAGCGGCGATTGGCCAGCAGCACGCCTTCCACCAGCTTGGGAATGGCACGATATTCCCAGCTCGGCAGCACAAAGCTGAAGATCGACGCCACCACGCCGCCGATCACCGTATCGATCAGGCGCTCGCCCACCACGGTCTGGCTCCCCGGTGCCAGCAGGTTGATCTGGATCAGCACCTGCACGCACGCCGCGATGGCCGTATAGCGATACTTGATGGTGACAAAGGCCGCGCTCGCCACCAGCGCCACGAACAGCACGCCCAGCAGCAGCAACGGCTCGTGAACAAAGCGCAGCACCGCCACGCTGATGATGCAGCCGATCAGCGTGCCGATCAGACGATCGTTGTAGCGCTGCTTGGTCATGCTGTAGTTCGGTTTCAGGATGACGATGATGGTCAGCAGGATCCAGTAGCCATGCGAGGCGTACGGCAGGTGCTCGCCGATCCAGAGCCCGACCGCCACCGCCATCGTGATGCGCAGCGCAAAGCGGAACGCGGGCGAGCGCCACCTGAGGTTGTCGCGGATCACGCCGAACTCGTACTTCTGCCGCGTCAGGAACGGCGTCATGTCCGTGCCGGGCAGCACCTTGGCCGGCTCCACCGGCGTGCGCGAGGCTTCGTGCACCTGGCCGATCAGCGCAATGGCGCCGCGGATCATTTCCAGCGTGTCGGCCAGCGCCGTCATCGCGGTCGCCGGAATATGGTGGTGCTTGAGCTGCGCGATCTCGCGCTCCACCGCGGCGATGACCGGCGCGTAGTCCACCGTTGCGTACGACGGCCGGCCGCGCGTCACGTCGAACGCGATCTCTTCCACGTCCTGCGACATCTTGCGCACGAGGTCGCGCAAATTGTCGAGCACCGGCGTGCTGCCAAAGGTCTGGCGCAGCATCTGGTAATCGGTGTTGGTCGACAGCACATACTCGTACAGGTCGAGCATGCGCAGGTGCACCTGCACCAGCAGCCCGTCGTGCATGGTCCGGTTGCCGCGCAGCACGAGGTCGCGCGCGGCCTGCTGCCGCTCGGCCACCACGATCTGCTGGCGTACGAGATGGTTGAACTGTTCCTCGTAGTCGTTGCCGGCGTCGTAGAACGCGGCCTTGATCTCGAGATAGCCGGCCAGTTCGTACAACGACTCGGCCAGGATCTGCTGACGCGTGCGGCGCTCCATGACCCAGCTGACCGCCATCGCATAGACCATGTAGGCGGTGGCGCCGGCGCCGAACAGCGCGGCGTGCTCCAGGGCGCGCCGCACCACGAAGTCCTCGTTGATCGTCAGCGTCATGACGAACAGCGCCGAGAACTGCAGCGACATGGTCTTGTTGCCGTACACGGTGAGCATGCCGGCAAAGAACGTGACGGCCACCAGCACGAACGGCATCACGCGCGGGAACGGCGTGGCCATGGCCACCAGCAGCGTCACCGCCGTGCATAGCAGCACGCTGGCCAGCATCTCGTTGAACTTGTGGTTCAACGGGCTCGGCAGGTCCATCAGGCTCGTGCACAGCGCGCCCATCGATACCACCATCGCGCTGGGCAGGTCCATCACCTGCATGGCCAGCAGCGTGGCGCCGATCACGCCCGTGGCCGACCGCAGGCCACGATAAATGTAGTGCGAAAAGAGAAACGTGCGAGGGTCGTGCGCGTATTCCATGGGACGAGGCGATCGGCGGCGGCAGGCCCCTTACTGTCCGAGCCAGCGTGCGCGCAGCGCGTGCCGGCCTTCTTCCAGCGCGACGCGGTACTGCGTGGCGGGCTCGCGGCCGAGCTTCACGGGCAGCACCTGCAGCTCATCGCGGCGAAATACGTGCAGCTCGGCGCGATCGCCGGCGCGGTAGCGTGCCAGCAGCTTGTCCAGCTGGCCGGGCGCGAGGCGCAGGCCGTCGAGCGCCACCAGCAGGTCGCCCGCGGACACGCCGGCGGCCTGGCCCGCACCACCGTCGAGCACCTGCGTGACACGTATCCAGCCATCCTCGGTGCGCGTCTTGATAGCGAGCGCGGCGCCGTTGCCCGGCTTCTGTGCCTCGGCCTTGACGCCGAACGCGCGCAGCAGCGGCGCCAGCGCGATATCGCCAGTCCCCTCGGTCAGCGTAGGTAACAGGTTGCCGAGCCGCAGGCCGGTCACCTCATCGAACAATGCGTAGACCTCGGCCTCGGTCACGCCACGCTGGACGCTACCGGACGCATAGAAGTCCCGGCCATAGCGTTGCCACAGCGCGCGCATGATGTCGTCGAGCGAACGGCGGCCGGCCGTCTTCTCGCGAATCGTCAGGTCGAGCGCGAGCGCGACCAGCGACCCCTTGGTGTAGTAACTGACGATGGCATTGGGCGCGTTCTCGTCCTGGCGGTAGTACTTGGTCCAGGCATCGAACGAGCTGGCCGCGACGCTCTGCTTGGTGCGGCCATTGCCGCGCAGCACGCCGTTCCACGTCTTGGTGATCAGCTCGATGTACTGCTTGCTCGTGATCAGCCCGGTGCGCGCGAGCACCAGGTCGTCGTAGTAGCTCGTGAACCCTTCGAACAGCCACAGCAGCGGCGTATAGGTTTCCTCGCCGAGCCGGTACGGCACGAACGCCGCGGGCTTGATGCGCTTGACGTTCCAGGTATGGAAATACTCGTGACTGCACAGCCCCAGGAAGGTCCGGTAACCTTCGCTGGTCTCGCTGTCGCCACGCACCGGCAGATCGCCGCGCGCGCACATCAGCGCGGTACTCGCGCGATGTTCGAGGCCGCCGTAGCCATCGGTCGTGACCATCGTCATGAACACATAGCGGCGGTTGCTGTCGAGGAACGGCGCACGCGCCGCGCGCGGTTCGAACAGGCGGATCTGCGCCTCGCAGATCTGCTTGAGGTCGCGGCAGACGCGCTGCAGGTCCAGGCCGGGTACGCGGCCGGTGAACACCACGTCGTGCTGCGCGCCGCAGGCCCGGAAGCTCGCGAGCGCGAACTCGCCCATTTCGACGGGATGATCGACCAGCTCGTCGTAGTCGGCCACCTGATAGCGGCCAAAGCCGTAGCGGCGCGCGCCTTCGCGCCCGCGCGCCTCGGGCATCGCGGTGGCGACGCGCCAGTTGCGATAGGCCTCGCCGGCGGGCGGCGCGATATCGACGGTACAGGCGCGATCGTCCTGGCCATCCACGCGCAGGAACACCGAACTGCCGTTAAAGAAACCGTGCGTGGTATCGAGGTGCGCGCTGCGCACCGACAAGTCCCATGCATAGACTTCGTAGCGCAGCACCAGCGGCCCGTCGCACGGCGCGGCCTGCCAGGTTTGCTTGTCGAGCTTGGTCAGCGCGACCTCGCCGCGCGCGTCGTCGGCACGGATGCGGACGATATTGCGCGCGAATTCGCGAATCATGTAGCTGCCCGGAATCCAGGCAGGCAACGAGAAGGTCTGGCCTTCGGGATCCGGTGCGTCCACCGTGACGGTCACGGCGAAGAGATGCGCTTCCGGATGGAGAGGGGCAATGGCGTAGCGGATCGGCGTCATGGGCACGATTGTAGCGTTACGCCGGCGCGCCGCGTGCTGACGGCCGCGTGTGCGCCCGGGTCTGCCTCGGCGATGTCCGCATCCGCAACAGCGGCATCAGCAGCATCGGCGGCATCAGCCGCATCAGCCATTCACGTCGACCACGACGCGGCCACGCATGCCGCCTGCGACGATGCGGTGTCCCGCCTCGATCGCCTCGGCCAGCTTGATCTCGCGCGTAATGGCCTGCAGGCGGTCGGGGGCGAGATCCTGCGCCAGCCGCTGCCAGGCCCGTTCGCGCAACGGCATGGCCGCCATCACGCTGTCCACCCCGGCCAGCGTGACGCCGCGCAGGATAAAGGGTGCCATCGACGCCGGAAAATCCATGCCTTGCGCCAGGCCGCACGCGGTTACCACGCCACCGTAGCGCACCTGGGCGCAGGCGTTGACCAGCGTATGGGAGCCGACCGAGTCGATCACCGCGGCCCAGCGTTCCTTCTGCAGCGGCTTGCCCGGTGCACCCAGTTCGGCGCGATCGATGATGTCGGCCGCGCCCAGGGCGCGCAGGAAGTCCGCCTCGGCGGTCTTGCCGGTGGACGCCGTCACGCGATAGCCAAGCTTCGACAGCAGTGCAATCGCGACCGAGCCGACCCCGCCCGAGGCGCCGGTCACCAGGATGTCGCCATCGCCCGGCTTGACCGGACCGTCGACGCCGCCGCGCTCCAACGCGAGCACCGACAGCATCGCCGTATAGCCGGCGGTGCCGATGGCCATGGCCTGCCGCGTGGTGAACGCTGCGGGCAGCCGCACCAGCCAGTCGCCCTTGAGGCGCGCGCGCTGGGCCAGACAACCCCAATGGGTCTCGCCCACGCCAAAGCCGTTGAGCACCACCTTGTCGCCGGCCTGCCATCTGGCATCGGTCGACGACACCACCGTGCCGGCACCATCGATGCCGGCCACCATCGGCCACTTGCGCACCACCGGCGCGCGGCCCGTGATGGCGAGGCCGTCCTTGAAGTTGATCGTGGAGTAGTCGATGGCGACCAGTACATCGCCGTCCTGCGGCAACTGGTCGTCTTCCAGCGCGGCGATTTCCGCCTGCGTCTTGCCATCGGCCTGGGTCAGCAGCAACGCCTTGAACGTCATGGTGTCTCCTCGTTCGGGTCTGGCCGTTCAGCCGCGCGGTGTGCGCCCGCTGCCGTGCGGCAGGCCGGGCGCCCTCGCCGCGGGATCGATTATTTCTTCAGGCTGGCGAACTTGCGCTCCAGCGTGGCCACATCGGCGGCGCCGGGAATGCGCGAGCCGTCGGTGAAGAAGATGGCCGGCGTGCCGGTGACGTTCATGCTCTGGCCGAGCTTGAGGTTGTCGTCGATCGGCGTCTTGCAGTTGCCGTTGCCGGTCAGGGCCACATGATTCAGCATCCAGTCGCGCCACGCCTTGGAACGGTCGCTCGCGCACCAGATCTGCTTCGACTTGGTGGTGGAATCGGGCGACAGCACCGGGTACAGGAAGGTGTAGACCGTGATGTTGTCCATCTGCTGGAAGGTCTGCTCGATGCGCTTGCAGTAGGGGCAATTGGGGTCGGAGAACACCGCCACGGTGCGGCTGCCATCGCCCTTGCTCCATTTGACGGCGCGCGCGAGCGGCAGGTCCGACCACTTGATGCGGTTCAGCTCGGCCACGCGCTCCTCGGTCAGGTTCGTGCTGGTCTTGGTGTCGAGCAGTTCGCCATTGAGGATGTAGCGGCCGGTGGCATCGGTATAGACCACCTGGCTGCCGACGGCGACCTCGTACAGGCCCGGAATCGGCGTCTTGGTAACGCTGCGCACTTCGGCGCGGCCGCCGACCATTTTCTCGATCGTTGCCCGGATGCGATCGGTGCCCGGCTCATCGGCGGCCAGCGCGTGCAGGGCATAGCCCGCCGCGGCCACGCCACCGGCGAGGGCGATTGCCGCGGTCGCGCGGACCGATTTCAGGCGGAACATTTGCAACATTGTGACTCCAGGTGTCGGTGGGCGCTCGCCCTTCCGGATCGGGTAATGAGGTTCGGGGAAGTCTGGGTTCGGAGAATTCCTGGCTGGGAGAATTCCTGGTTGGGAGAATTCTGCGCCTGGATTCTGCGCTCAGCCCAGCGCGCGGCCAATCAGGAATTGCTTGAGCAGCGCTTGCCGGCCGACCGCGCGCATGCCGAGATTGCGCACCACGCGGGCCGGACTGCCCGGCAGCGAGAACAGCCGGTGCAGGCCATCGGTCGCCGCCGTCAGCGACAACAGGTCGGTGGCGCGGGCACGCTCGTAGCGGCGCAGCAGGCGCAGGTCGCCCTCGGCGCGGAACGCTTCTTTGTCGGCCATCACACGGCCAAGTTCCGCAACATCGCGCAAGCCCAGGTTCATGCCCTGGCCTGCGAGCGGGTGCACCACATGCGCGGCATCGCCCACCAGCACCACATGCGGCTGCACGAAATGCTCGGCGCGCTGCAGGACCAGCGGGAAGGCTTGCGCCGGGGTGATGCAGCGCAATGTGCCGAAGCGGGCGCCGACTGCGCCGGTGGCGGCCTGCATCACGGTCAGGGCCAGCGCCTCCGGCGACAGTGCCGCGAGCTCGCGCGCATGCGCCTCGTCCGCCGACCACACCATCGAGACGCGGTTGCCAGGCAGCGGCAGCATCGCGAGGATCTCGCCGTTGGCGGGTTCCTCGTCGGCCATCAGTTTTTCCGGGCAGCCGAGGAACCATTGCCAGGCGGTGTCCTGGTGCGGCAGCTCGCAACGGAAATTGGCGACCACCCCAAGCTGGCGATAGCGACGCGTGGTGGTCGAGATATGGCATTGCTGGCGCACCCACGAGCGCGCGCCATCGGCGCCCACCACGCAGCCTGTGCGCACGCGGGTACCGCCGGCGAGCCCGATCGTGACGCCATCGAGATCGCGCTCCAGCGTCTCGCCGGTATCGTCGAACCACTGCACTTGATGCTGGAAGCGCAACGCGGTGTCGAGCACGCGCTCGACATGGCCCGACTCGATGATCCACGCGAGCTGCGGCACCGCGGCCGCATAAGCCGAGAAATGCAGGTCGCCATGGGGCGAGGGATCGGTCTCGCAGGCGCTCACGTCGCCGAACACGCGCATGTCGCGCACCGGCTGCATGCGCGCCGGGTCCAGTGCCTCCCACACGCGCAGCCGCTCCAGCAATGCCTGGGAACTGGCGGAGAACGCATAGATGCGGCTATCCCAGTCGTCCTCGCCCGTACGCGCCGTGTCGCTGGCCGGCCGCGGCGCGATCAGCGCCACCTGCATGCCCTGCTGCGCCAGCAGCAACGCACACGCCTTGCCGACGATACCGCCACCGACCACGGCAATCTGGAAACGAGAGGGGGCAGAGGCTGACGACATGCGGGTTGACGACATGGAGGTTGACGACGTGGGCCGGGCGGGTCTGGTCATGGTCGGGATTATAGCCACGTGACGCGGACGCTTCCGGCGGGCGGAGTCCCGTGGCCGAAGGGCGCGCCGGGCATCCGCTAGAATACGGGTTTTGCTATTTCCAGCCTGACACCATGAGCCTCAAATGCGGCATCGTCGGCCTGCCCAACGTCGGCAAGTCCACGCTGTTCAATGCCCTGACGAAAGCCGGCATCGCCGCCGAAAACTATCCGTTCTGCACCATCGAGCCCAATGTGGGCGTGGTGGAAGTGCCGGATCCGAGGCTCGCGAAGCTGGCCGAGATCGTCAAACCCGAGCGCGTGCTGCCGGCGACGGTCGAGTTCGTCGATATCGCCGGTCTGGTGGCGGGCGCGTCCAAGGGCGAAGGCCTGGGTAACCAGTTCCTCGCCAATATCCGCGAGACCGATGCCATTACGCACGTGGTGCGCTGCTTCGAAGATCCCAACGTGATCCACGTGGCCGGCAAGGTCGATCCGCTGTCGGATATCGAAGTCATCAACACCGAACTCGCGCTGGCCGACCTGGCCACGGTCGAGAAGGCGCTCGCGCGCTACGTCAAGCCGGCCCGCGCCGGCGACAAGGAAGCACAACGCCTGGTGGCCGTGCTGGAGAAAGCCCAGGCGGTGCTCGACCAGGCCAAGGCCGTGCGCACGCTCGACCTGTCGCCCGAGGAGTGGGACGCGCTGCGCCCGTTCTGCCTGATCACCGCCAAGCCGACCATGTACGTGGCCAACGTGCTGGACACTGGCTTCGAAAACAACCCGCACCTCGATGCGGTGCGCGGCTACGCGGCCACCACCAATTCGCCCGTGGTCGCGGTGTGCGCCGCCATCGAGGCCGAGATTGCCGATCTGGACGATGCCGACAAGGCCGAATTCCTGGCCGACCTCGGCATGGAAGAACCGGGTCTCGACCGTGTGATCCGCGCCGGCTTCAAGCTGCTGGGCCTGCAGACGTACTTCACCGCCGGCGTGAAGGAAGTCCGCGCCTGGACCATCCACGTGGGCGACACCGCACCCAAGGCGGCCGGCGTGATCCACACCGACTTCGAACGCGGCTTCATCCGCGCCCAGACCATCGCCTACGAGGACTACATCGCGTACAAGGGCGAACAGGGCGCGAAGGAAGCGGGCAAGATGCGCGCGGAAGGCAAGGAATACGTGGTGAAGGACGGGGATGTGATGAACTTCCTGTTCAACGTCTGACCAGGCTGACGCACTGCGCCACCGGCTGGTTGCCGCGGCAAAACAAAAAGGGCTTCCGGTGGGAAGCCCTTTTTGTTGATCGATCCGCACCATGCATGCGGTCGGCGCCGCGGCGGCGCCACTCACATCGGCGTCATTCCCTCTCCCCGCATGCCCACCAGCAACGCGCGCCCGTCCGCATCGACGCGGAATTCGCCATACTGCGCGCGGGCATAGCGTTGGGCCTGCCCTTCCTGGAAGAACCAGGCGTCGGTGGAGACCTGCACTGCGTTGCTGCCCCAGCGCGTGGGCACGTGCTGGACGCGTAGCAGGTGTTCGTCCGGCGCCAGGGGCTTGCCGTCGTACAGGCGCACGAAGTGGCCTTCCTGGTTGGCGTCGCGGCGGACGACGACCACTTCCTCGCGGCGCGCCCGGGTCGGTTGCACGCGTTGGGCGGCGGTAATGTCGATGCCGATGCTGAAGTTCAGCGCCATGTAGTCGCCCTGCATCAGCGAGCGCGGGTCCACCGGCGCCAGGCGCAGGTACAGCACGTCGCCATGCCGCAGCACGCGCTCCTTGCCGACGATGACCGCCGCGGCGATAGCGAGGGTCAGCAGCCATCCCACCAGGATCCAGCGCTTCATGGCAGCCTCCTTGCGCGTGGCAGCGCCTTGCGCGCGGCGAGCAGTACCACGCCGGCGACGGCGAGCGTGATGGACTTGGCCAGCAACGTCCATTGCAGCGTGCTGTAGTACCACGCGAAGCCCAGCAGCAACGTCGTGATCGCGAGTCCAAGCCAGGGTGCGGAGCCGCGCCGCAACGCATAGGCGAGTGCCAGCACGCCCGCGGTGACGGCGGGGGCGAGCATCATCAGCACGCTGAACGCGGCCGCCACCGCGAGCACCGCGATGGTCGCTGTGGCCGTGACGGCCAGGCGCCGGCATTCGAGCGCGGCGCAGGCCACCAGCGTGACGCCGAGCAGCGCGCCTGCGGTCCATGCCCCGGGCACCGGCCAGGGGTTGCCGGGGCCGAGCAGGATCGCGGCGGGATGCGCGATGCCGGTCACCGTCAACGCGGCGCCCAGGCCAAACAGCAGCGAGGCGTCGGCCGCCGGCGCCCACATGCCATGCCGGCCGGACGCGGCCACCGCGTCCTCCTGCCACACGAAGGCGGCCACCCCTGCCATGGCGAAGGCGCACAGTCCGCCAACCGGGATCGGCAGCAACATCGTGCGGGCGCCGCCGAGCGGACCGATCGCGAGCGTGGCTGCAACCGCCAGCGCACTCCACGCGCCCAGTGCCATCAGGAACCGGTGCAGGCGGCTGGGAATCAGGAAGAACAGGACAGCTTCCAGCGCGGCAACGATAAGCCAGAACAGGCTGCCCTGCCCCCAGATGCCGCTGCCCAGCAGCAGGCTCAGCCCCGCCACCATCAGGCCCTGACCGCCCAGGCTGAGCGCCAGCGCGAATTGCCCGATCGCGATGCGGGTGCCATCGCGGCCCGCCGCGCGGTAGCATGCTGCCGCGCCGGCCAGCAGCGCCAGTCCGACCACCAGCGTGCCCGCGCCGCTGGTACGCGCGAAGCCGAACACGAAGCCGAGCACGAACAACTGGCAGAAGAGCGCGCCCAGCCAGCCGGCCGCGCCCATCAGCAGCCGGATCGGCCACGGCGCGCGCACCGTCGCCGTGAATTCGCCCTGCACCTGGCCGCGGCTGGCGAGGTGATCCCACAGCCGGCGTTCGATCGGTGTCGCGTTCATGCCGGGCTCCTGGCTTGCGCATGCCATGCGCGCATCAGCCAGCTGCCGGCCATTGCCGCCAGCCCCACGGTCAGCACCGTCAGCACCAGGAACACGCCAAAGCCGGCCTGCGGGCCGGACAGCCAGCGCCCCGCCCATGCCACGATCAGGCCGATGGCGGTGAGGCACACCACGCTGAGGACGACGATATCGAAGCGGCGCCAGCGGAACCAGGCACCGAGCCCGGCCAGCACTGCCAGCGCCAGCCCCGCACCGGCGATATCGACCCGATGGCTGAATACGCTCATCAGGCCGACCCACCCGGCATAGGCGCAGGCCAGCAGCGCAAGCAGCCTTGGCCCGGTCTGGCCGCGGAAGCCCCATGCCAGCGCGTGCGCGGCAAGCACGTACCAGAGGACCAGTTGCGCCAGCGCGGCGCCGAGCAGCAGGCGCATGGTGGCGGCCGCCCGCTCGGCGGTAAACAGCAGTTCCAGCATGCCGCCCACACCCAGTTGCACGCTGCCATAGCGCAGCAGTGCGACGTTGCCGACCGCCAGCACGATCCACCAGTGCGGCGCGGCGCGTGCCGCGAGCGCCCATGGCGTGGCCAGCAGCGTCCATAGCGCGAACAGTTGCCAGGCATCGGCACCGGTCTGGTAGGTCTGCCCGATGACCGCCATCAGCACGCCGGAGACAATCTGCGCGGCAGCGAGGGCCGCGCGGGCGGCCATATCGTCGCTATCGTGGGACCTGCGGGTGGATCTGGCACCGGACCTGGCACCGGTCGATGGGGTTCCGCCGGCCTCACCGAATGCGCTGTCGCGGGCCACCATCGCGCGTACGCTGCCGGACAGCCGTAGCGCGGCAAAGCCCGCGAGCAACGTCAGCGCGGCGGCCAGCAGACCGAAGCGGGTGAATTTATGAAGGGCGGCCCAGTTGAAAGCAAAAAAGACGATGACCCCGGCACAGACCAGCGCCACGCCCAGCATCAGCAGCGCGCGCTCGAGCCAGTCATGCCAGTCGGCGCGCGTGGGCAGCGTGGGCTGCCAGGCCTGCGTCAGCGCCTCGGCGGACAGCCGGCCGCGACCGCGCCAGTCGGCCAGCGCCTGCTGAAGAATGCGGCGATTCGAAAATGGTTCCAACCGTCGATCTCCCCGGAGTCGGCATGGGCTCCAATGTAGCAGCACGCGGGCAAAAGTCGTTCGAAACATGCTTCGGTCCGGTCGGCATGCGCGCATCGTGCAGGTATGCCGCCGTGCCCATCGGACCTGTTCCGCCAGCGGCCATGCGGCCCATCGTGCGATTTGACGAATCGAGGTTTCCAAGCCGCGCGGATGCCGGCTATGCTCCGCGCATCCCCCTATCCTCAGCATTGTCATGACCCTCGGTATCCTCGCCGCCATCCACGATGAAGTCGACGCGCTCATCGCCGCCATGCAACACGAAGATGCGCGCGCGAAGGTGCACACCATCGGCATGCGCGACTACCACGTGGGCGAACTGCATGGGCATCCGTGCGTGCTCGTGCTCGCCCGCATGGGCAAGGTGGCGGCCGCCGCCACCACCGTCACGCTGATCCGCGAATTCGACGTCGACGAGATCGTCTTCACCGGTCTGGCCGGCGGCATCGGCGCGGAAACACGCGTGGGCGACGTGGTGGTGGCCGATCGCACGCTGCAGCACGATCTGGACGCGCGGCCGTTCTTCCAGCGTCACGAAGTCCCGCTCCTGGACCGCGCCGAATTTCCCGCCCACGCGCGGCTCACGGCCGAACTGCAGCGCGCCGTGGAAGGCTTTTTGCGTGAGGATCTGCCGCAGACCGTGCCGCCCGAGGTGCTGGCCCGGTTTGGCGTACGCGACCCGAGGCTGCATGTGGGCATGGTGGCGAGCGGCGACCAGTTCATCAACGCGCCCGCCGCCGTGGCGGAACTGCGCGAACGCCTGCCGGCCTTGCAGGCGGTGGAGATGGAAGGCGCCGCGCTGGCGCAGATCTGCCACGAATATGGCGTGCCCTACGCGGTCATGCGGACCGTCTCCGACCGCGCCGACGACACCGCGCACGTCGACTTCCCGGCGTTCCTGCGCGATGTGGCCAGTCACTACTCAAGCGGCGTGATCGAGCGCCTGCTGCGCGGGCGCGCTTGACGAGAGGTTTGAAGAGACGTTTGAAGGCACGCTTGAGGGCGTACCAGGCGGATATGCCGGCAGCGCTAGCGGCGCGACTGGCGGCGCGGCCGCACCAGGCCCCACCCCGCCACCAGGAACGCCGCCCCGAGAATGGCGGCGCCCCAGCCCAGCAGCTGGCCATCGCTGAAGACATGAAGCGCCCGCCCGCCATAGAACGCGACCAGCGCGCCGATGGCGCCCAGGATGGGCGCGGCGACGACCGTGACCACCCGTCCGGCCGGGTGCCAGAACCGTCCCGCCAGGCCGACCAGGGCGCCGACCACCAGCAATCCGAGCATCTCCCTCACTCCTGTGTCGCAAAAGGCACAGCAAATTGGCTGCGTCCATACGATACTTCATATCCGGGGCATTACCCCCATATCCTGCAAGACCCGCGCCCGGCGGTATAATGGCCAGCGCTCCGGCGACGTTCCGGATTGCATGAATATCCCCACAAATGCAACTGCTAGCGATCGGCATCAATCACACGACGGCACCCGTCTCGCTTCGAGAACGGGTGGCGTTTCCGCTTGAGCAGATCAAACCCGCCCTTGGTACGCTGCGCGCGCATCTGGCCGGGCGCAGCGGCACCGAGGCCGCCATCCTCTCCACCTGCAACCGCACCGAGATCTATTGCGCGACGGACGTCCTCGCGCCGGGCTCGGAAGGCTTCGAGCACACACTGCGCTGGCTGGCCCAGCATCACAATGTGCCGGCAGGCGAGCTGGCGCCGCATTTGTACGCCCTGCCGCAGTCCGAGGCGGTCCGTCACGCGTTCCGCGTGGCCAGCGGCCTCGACTCCATGGTGCTGGGCGAAACCCAGATTCTCGGCCAGCTCAAGGACGCGGTCCGCACCGCCGGCGAGGCCGGCGCGCTCGGCACGTATCTGAACCAGCTGTTCCAGCGCACCTTCGCGGTGGCCAAGGAAGTTCGGGGCCAGACCGAAATCGGCGCGCACTCGGTTTCGATGGCCGCCGCCGCGGTCCGCCTCGCACAGCGGATTTTTGAAAGCGTCTCGACCCAGCGCGTGCTGTTTATCGGCGCCGGCGAGATGATCGAGTTATGCGCGACCCACTTTGCCGCGCAGATGCCGCGCCAGATCGTGGTGGCCAACCGTACCGTCGAACGCGGCGAAAAGCTGGCCGAGCAGCTTGCCGGCCAGGGCCTGACCACCGAGGCGATCCGCCTGTCGGAGCTGGGCGAGCGCCTGCACGAATTCGATATCGTGGTGTCCTGCACCGCCAGTTCGCTGCCGATCATCGGTCTGGGCGCGGTCGAGCGCGCGGTCAAGCGCCGCAAGCATCGCCCGATCATGATGGTCGACCTGGCCGTGCCGCGCGATGTGGAGCCGGAAGTCGCGCGCCTGAACGACGTGTTCCTGTACACCGTGGATGACCTGGGTGCGATCGTGCGCGAGGGCAATGCACTGCGCCAGGCCGCCGTGGCCCAGGCCGAGGCGATTATCGAGACGCGCGTGCAGAACTTCATGCACTGGCTCGAGACGCGCAGCGTGGTGCCCGTGATCCGCGAACTGCAGGCCCAGGGCGAATCGATGCGCCAGGCCGAACTGGAACGCGCCCGCCGCATGCTGGCTCGCGGCGACGATCCCGAGGCCGTGCTGGAAGCCCTCTCCGGCGCCCTTACCCGCAAGTTCCTGCACGGCCCGACCCACGCGCTCAACCATACCCAGGGCGACGACCGCGAGGCCCTGCTGCGCCTGGTACCGGGCCTGTTCCGCCACAGCAGCCACTCCGAACGCTAGCGACAGGCGCCTGCCTGCTCGCGTCTGGTCCGGCACGGCGTGCCGGCCTCGGCCACCCGGCCGCCCTTCTTGTCATCCGCGCCGCGCACCCGTCGCGACGCCTCTGTCGGATTCCCGGATTTCCATGAAAGCCAGCATGCTCAAAAAGCTCGACCAGTTGGCCGAGCGACTCGACGAAGTCAACGCGCTGCTCGCCCGCGAGGACGCGACTGCCGATATCGACCAGTACCGCAAGCTCTCGCGCGAACATGCCGAGCTCTCGCCGGTGGCCGAGCAATATGGCCAGTACCGCCAGGCGCAGGACGACCTGACCACCGCGCAGGCGCTGCTCGACGACCCCGACATGAAGGAATTTGCCGCCGACGAGATCGAGGCGGCGCGCACGCGCCTGACGTCGCTCGAAGCCAGCCTGCAGACCCTGCTGCTGCCGCGCGATCCCAACGACGATCGCAACCTGCTGCTGGAAATCCGCGCCGGTACCGGCGGCGAGGAAAGCGCGCTGTTTGCCGCCGATCTGCTGCGCATGTACACGCGTTACGCGGAGCGCCGGCGCTGGCAGGTGGAGATCATGAGCGAATCGCCGTCCGACCTTGGGGGGTACAAGGAAGTTATCGTCCGCATCGCCGGCGATGCCGCGTTTTCGCGTCTGAAGTTCGAATCGGGCGGTCATCGCGTGCAGCGTGTGCCGGCCACCGAGGCGCAAGGGCGGATCCATACCTCGGCCTGCACCGTGGCGGTCATGCCGGAAGCGGATGAGGTGGGCGAGGTCGAGATCAATCCGTCCGACCTGCGCATCGACACCTTCCGCGCCTCGGGCGCCGGCGGGCAGCACGTCAACAAGACCGATTCGGCCGTGCGCCTGACCCACCTGCCCACCGGCATCGTGGTGGAGTGCCAGGACGACCGCAGCCAGCATCGCAACAAGGACAAGGCGATGAAAGTCCTGGCGGCGCGCATCAAGGACATGCAGCTGCGCGCGGCGCAGGCCAAGGAAGCTAACACGCGGCGCAACCTGATCGGCTCCGGCGACCGCAGCGACCGGATTCGCACGTACAACTTTCCTCAGGGGCGCGTGACCGACCACCGCATCAACCTGACGCTCTACAAGATCGACATGATCATGGATGGTGACCTGGACGAGCTGATCGGTGCGCTGGCGGCCGAACACCAGGCCGACCAGCTGGCGGCGCTCGGCGACGAAGGCTGAGATTGCGCGGTGTCGCGGGCGCGCCGGGGTCGGAAACCGCGTCGCGTCCCCGCGACGGGCGACTCCAACGGCCGCTTCAAACCCGGCGGCCCGGCTTTCCCCCCACAACATCCGTGAACGCACGGGCAAATCTTTGTATCTGTTGTAAATGCTTGAAACAGCACTGGCCGCGAAAAGGCGCCTGTCTATAATCGAATCCGACCGGACCGCCTCCTTTCCGTCACATGCCCAGGATTGATCCGGGCATCGCCTGAATGGCGCATGCATGGTCCGGCTGATGTCGACTCCTCAAACAGACACAAAGGATGAAATCATGAAGAAACTGCTCGCGCTGTTGATGATCACCGCTGCCATGGCTGCTTGCAGCAAGAAGGAAGAGGCTCCCCAGACCAACGCCGACAGCGCCATGCAAAGCGCGGCGGAATCGGCCAAGGCCGCCGCAAGCGATGCCGCCGCTGCCGCCAGCAACGCCGCCGATGCGGCCCAGGCCGCGGCCAGCGGCGCCGCCGCGGATGTTTCCGCCGCGGCCGAGAAGGCCAAGGACGACGCTGCCGCCGCCATGGCCAACGCCAAGAGCGCCGCGCGCGATGCGGTCAACACCACCGCCGACAAGGCCAAGGACGCCGTCAACAAGTAAGCGCGCCGGTCACGGCGCACCGGCTCGGCGACGGCTGTACCCGCGCCGGCCCGGCAAGCCGGGGGCAAAACGGCTTACACTAGTCGCCAGCTTGAAACCCAGGCGCCAGCCGGAAGGCTTGCCCCCGAACCCCGTCGAGCGGATGTGCGACGGGGTTTTTTCGTTGGATCGACGTCGTTACGGGCGGCAGCGCCGCTCAGGTGCGGCTCATGTGCGGCCCGCCCGCTGTGCCGCCCGCTGTGCCGCGCCTTGTTCCGCCCTGCAATCCACCTTCTGCCTTGCATTCGCCCGCATCGTGACGTCGCCCACTTCCGGCACCCCGCCCGGTCCTCCGCCCTCCCCCGCCCACCCTGCGCGAAGCCCAGTCGCTGGCCGCGATGGCCGGCCTGCCCACGCTCGAGGCGCGCATGCTGCTGACCCATGTGACGGGCTTTACCCGCACCCAGCTGATCACGCGCGATGGCGAGCACCTGACGCCGGCCCAGCATGACGCGTTTTCCACGCTGCTGGCGCGGCGCCTGGCGGGCGAGCCGATGGCGTACCTGATCGGCGAGCGTGAGTTTTTCGGCCGCACGTTCCGCGTCACACCGGACGTGCTGATCCCGCGGCCCGACACCGAAGTCGCGGTGGAGGCGGCACTGGCGCGTCTGGCACAGGTGCCGGGGCCACGCATCCTCGATCTCGGCACCGGCTCCGGTGTGCTGGCGGTCACGCTGGCACGCGAGCGTCCGGACGCGGAAGTCTGGGCCACCGATATCTCGCCGGGCGCACTGATGGTGGCGCAGGACAATGCGCGCGCACTGGCGGCAGGGCCGATCCATTTTCTGGTCTCGGACTGGTACCGCGCGCTGCCGCCAGCGCTGCGCTTCGACCTGATCGTGAGCAATCCACCCTATATCGCCGCGGGCGACCCGCATCTGGACGAAGGCGACCTGCGCTTCGAGCCGATCGATGCGCTGACCGACCATGAGGACGGTCTGTCCGACCTGGCCGCGATCGTCACTGGCGCGGTGTCGCGACTGGCTCGCGGCGGCTGGCTGCTGATGGAGCACGGTTACGACCAGGGCGCGGCCACGCGCGCCCTGCTTGCAAACGCCGGATTCGAGGCCATCTTCACCGCACGCGACCTCGGCGACAACGAGCGGTGCAGCGGCGGCCAGTGGCCCGGCTGACCGGTGCCGGGGGCCCGCGCTGAAGGCTGGCGGCGATTCCGGTAAAATCCCCAACCTGTTCCCCCCGATTCATTTCCCCAAGGCGGCGCCAGCCTGTTGCCGGCCCCGACCTGCTAGCGGATACGCAAAATCATGAGTGACGTACAGCAAAAGATCGACCAGATCGTAAAGGGCAGCCCGGTAGTGCTGTTCATGAAGGGCACCGCCCAATTTCCGATGTGCGGCTTCTCCGGCCGTGCCATCCAGATCCTGAAGGCCTGCGGCGTGGACGCGCCGACCACGGTCAATGTGCTCGAGGACGACGGCATTCGCCAGGGCATCAAGGAATACGCCAACTGGCCCACCATCCCGCAGTTGTACGTGAACGGCGAGTTCGTCGGCGGCTCGGACATCATGATGGAGATGTACCAGAACGGCGAACTGCAATCGCTGCTGAAGGCCTGAGTCCGCCGATGCCCGTGCCGCAACGACTGATCGTCGCCATCACGGGCGCAACCGGCGCCATCTACGGCGTGCGGTTGCTGCAGGTGCTGCGGGGCGCGCCGGGGGTGGAGACCCACCTGCTGATATCGCCGGCGGGCGTGATGAACCTGCAGCATGAACTCGAGATCGGGCGCGCCGAGGTGGAGGCGCTGGCCGACGTCGTGCACAACGTGCGCGATATCGGCGCCACCATCGCGAGCGGCTCGTTCCGCGCGCATGCGATGGTGGTGACCCCCTGCTCCATGCGTACCCTCGCGGCCATCGCGCATGGCCTGGCGGACAACCTGATCACGCGCGCGGCGGACGTTACGCTCAAGGAGCGGCGCAAGCTCGTGCTGATGGTGCGCGAAACCCCGCTCAACCTGGCGCATCTGCGCAACATGACAGCCGTGACCGAGATGGGTGGCATCGTGTTTCCACCGGTGCCGGGCTTCTATCAGAAGCCGCGCAGCCTGGCGGAGATGGTCGACCATACGGTTGGCCGCGTGCTCGATCTGGTCGATCTGCCGCAGATCGGCGCGACGCTCGCGCCAGGATGGGGTGGCCTGCATGGGGACGGCAACGCGACGCCGGACACGGAGCGCGGATACACCTGACGTCGTGGAAGCGGCTAAGGCAGCTAAGCCAGCTAAGCCAGCTAACGCAGCCAGGATTGCCGAGGCTGCCGAAGTTGATGAGGTGGCCGGGGTGCATGGACTGCCGGGGTGCATGAACAGCGATAACGCGGACGCCTGCGCCGGGCGCAATCGGCGTCAGTTCCCCCCACGCTACCCGACCATCCGCTTACCAGTGGCGGTAGTGTCGCCGGCCATAATAACCATAGCCGCCGTAATAATACGGCCGCGGTGCCACCACCACCGCGGGCGGGCCCACGTACACAGGCGCCGGCGCCACCGCCACCGCGGGTTCCACCACGGGACCCATCGGCGTCGGGTACACCGCGCAGCCACTCATCAGTACGGCCGCACCGGCAACGGCCACTCCAGTCAGGATTGCTCTCATTTGTATTGTCCTTGGGGCGGGCACAGGATTGCCCATGCCTTCAGGAACGTTATACGGCCGGCTGCGGTAATACAGGGTCAAGCCGCTGTAACCCCTGTTACGATTCGCTACACGCAGGTGTCGGTCAAACGTCGAAGCGGATGCCCTGCGCGAGCGGCAACGCATCGCCATAGTTGACGGTATTGGTGGCCCGCCGCATGTAGCCCTTCCACGCATCCGATCCCGACTCGCGTCCGCCCCCGGTCTGTTTCTCCCCACCGAAGGCTCCACCGATTTCCGCGCCGCTGGTACCGATATTGACGTTGGCAATGCCGCAATCGCTGCCCGCCGCGGAGAGGAACCATTCGGCCTCGCGCAGCGACTCGGTGAAGATGCACGACGACAGTCCATGCGCGGCGGCATTGTTGAGCGCGATCGCTTCGTCGAGCGAGGTGTATGGCATCAGGTAGAGAATCGGCGCGAAGGTTTCGGTCAGCATGGTGTCGTGCTGCGTGTCGGTGAGCACCAGGGCCGGCCGCACATAGCATGCGTGCGGATAACGATCGGCGAGCAGGCGTTCGCCACCGTGCACGACATTGCCCTGCGCGCGGCAGCTGGCGAGCGCGTTGGCCATGGCATCGCCGGCGGCGGCATCGATAAGCGGCCCGACCAGCGTGCCATCCTGCAGCGGGTCGCCCACCGGCAGCCGCGCATAGACCTGGCGCAGGCGGCCGGCAACCGCCTCGATCCGGTCGACGTGGACAAACGCGCGCCGCAGCGTGGTACAGCGTTGCCCGGCAGTGCCCGCCGCCGCGAACGTCATGGCGCGCAGGGTGAGTTCCAGGTCGGCAGACGGTGCCACGATGGCGGCATTGTTGCCGCCGAGTTCGAGGATGGTGCGCTTGAACTGCCCCGCGCACACGCTACCCACTTCGCGCCCCATGCGCGTGGAGCCGGTTGCGCTGATCAGCCGCACCGAGGGATGCTGCACCAGGTGATGGCCGAGCGCGCGTCCGCCCGGCAGCACGGTGGCGATGCCGGCGTACTGCGGCGCCTCGGCTTCCAGCACGCGGTCGAACAGTGCCTGGACCGCCAGCGCGCATAACGGCGTCTTCTCGGACGGCTTCCATACCACGCCGTTGCCGCACACCAGCGCGAGCGCTGCGTTCCATGCCCACACCGCCACCGGGAAATTGAAAGCCGAGATGACGCCGCACAGCCCATACGGATGCCAGGTTTCCCGCATGGCATGGCGCGGGCGTTCGGACGCGATGGTCAAGCCATGGAGCTGGCGCGACAGGCCCGTGGCAAAGTCGCAGATATCGATCATCTCCTGCACTTCGCCCAGACCCTCCTGGAGGATCTTGCCGGACTCCAGCGAGACCAGCCGCCCCAGCGCCTGCTTGTGCCGGCGCAGCGTCTCGCCAAAGCGCCGCACCACCTCGCCGCGGGCCGGCGCGGGCGCCAGCGCCCAGGTGCTGAAGGCCGCGTGCGCGCGCGCGATGCGGGCATCGGCCTCGGCCACCGTGCATGCGGCCAGTTGTCCGAACGCCTCGCCGTCGATCGGCGAGCGCAGCGTCAGGGTCCCGGTGCCGCCGGCCCCGGCCTCCCAGGCCTGCGGCAATGCCATGGCCTGCCAGCAGGCCGCAATCTCTTGCGCTTTCATGCGACGGTCTCCCGCAGAGGATGATGCGCGTAATGCTGGCCGAAACGATTGGCCAGAAACAGATCGAGCGGCATGGCTTCCTGCCGGACAAAGCCGGCCTGCGGCAGCATGCCCGTGACGACCAGATCGAGCGCGGTGCAGATGCCGGCCGCGGTGGTCAGCTGGATCGCGTTGACGTGTCCCATGCCGTCCACCCCGTCCATGCCGCCGATGCGCGTCGAGAACGAAGCCTGGGTGAGCGCGCCGCGCGCGCCTTCGGCGGTCGGCCGGTAGCCGGTGGCGCTGGCAAACACGATCACCACGTCCTGCTCCGTCTCCGGAATCGCGCGCTCGAAGATGTCGCGCAGCCAGTCGCGCCGCTCGCGCAGGCGCAGGTCGTTGAGCAACAGCTTCATCTGCGGGCAATGGCCGGGATAACGGATCGACTTGTAGTCGACGTGCCGCGCGCGGCCGGCCAGCGTGTCCGGCAAGGTACCGAGCCCTCCCGAGGTATTAAACGCTTCGTACTCGATGCCGTCCAGCGCAAAAGTCTCGAGCCCTTCCAGCGCGGGCAGCTCCACGCGGCGGCCGTCGACGATCGCCTCGCACGGGTTGCAATACTCGTTGATCAGCCCTTCGGTGCTCCACGTCAGGTTGTACTTGAGCGCGTTGCTCGGATAGCGCGGCAACGCGCCCACGCGCATATGGAGGTCGAGCAGTTCGCCGCCGCGCAGAAAGCGCTGCGCGAGCGCATGGCCGACCACGCCGATAAAGCCCGGCGCCAGGCCGCATTGCGGCATCAGCACCGAACGCGCGTCGGATGCGAGCGCGCGGATCGCGTGGGTGGCCGCTACGTCCTCGGTCAGGTCGAAGTAATGGACCCCGAGCTGCGCCGCCACGCTGGCCACCCCGATCGCGGCATGGAACGGCAGCGCGTTCAGCACCGCGGCCGCGCCGGACAGCAACGCCGCGCAGGTGCCGGGTTCGGTCGGATCTCCCACGCGGACCGCGATCTCGTGCGGCAAGCCGTCGAGGCGGCGCGCATCGTGGTCGACCACGGTCACGCGATAGTCGCCGCTTGCGTGCAGCAGCATGGCGATGGTGCGGCCGATCTTGCCGGCGCCAAGCACGACGACGGGCAGTGGCCGTGGTAATGGGGACAGGTCGCGCGGGGCGCGTGCGAGCGTAGAAGGTTGCATGGCGGCTCCAGCAAGTGTTGTTCTGCACTCAAGTATGGTGGCCGGCACGCACGGAATGTAGGCGCAAGATTGACGAAAGCCCGGCATAATCTGGCGATTCGACAAGATCTTTCGACGATACGACACCGAGACGACCCCATGGCGGAACTGGACCCGATCGACCGGCATCTGCTGTCGCTGCTGCAAGGCAATGCGCGCGAAAGCGCGGCCAACCTCGCGCGCGCGCTCGGCATTGCGCGCACCACGGTGGTGGCGCGTATTGCGCGGCTGGAGAAGAACGGCGTGATCGCCGGCTATGGCGTGCGGCTGGGCCGGCAGATGGAGGACAACGCGATTCTCGCGTTCTGCGGGCTGTCGGTGCAGCCCAAGGCCGCGCCCGCGGTGGTGCGGGCGCTGCAGCGGCTACCGGAGGTGGAGGAACTCAACTCGGTCAGCGGACCGGTCGACTACATGGCGGTGATCCGCTGCGATACGCACGCGCGGCTCGACAAGCTGCTCGATGAGATCGGCATGCTCGATGGCGTGAACCATACGACCACGTCGATCGTGCTGGCGCGCAAGATCGACCGGCGCCGCGCGGCGGGCTAGCGGTCGGCAGGCGGCAGGGCGGCGATCAGGGGCGCACGGATTACCACTTGCCGGGATCGACCGGCTTGACCGGGCTCTTCTTGTCGACGCCCTTGTCCGCAGGCTTGTCGGCGGGCTTGTCCGCCGGTTTGGCGCCTGCCTTCTCTCCCGTCTTCTCTCCCGCCTTACCCCCCGACCTGGCAGCCGGGGCCGATGCCGGCGCGAGCGACTTGGCCACCTCCGCATCGCGGTTGGCCATCAGCGCGCGCGCCTGGGGCAGCAGCAGTTCGATCGTACCTTCCGACGGATCGTCGGGAATGGCGTACAGCTCGATCGTCAACGGCCGCTTCATCCAGCCCGCGTGAATCGCCTTGACCGGCTTGCCGGCCTTGTCGCGCAGGTCTTCCTGCTCCTGGCGGAACGGCTTGCCATAGCGCGTATTGAGGCTTTGCAGCGCGGCCTCCTGCGAGCGGATGCCGTCGGTCGGCACGATCAGGCCGACCAGCGCATTGCCGTCGACGAACGCCACCAGGCGCGCGCCGTCCATAAAGGCCGGGCGCTTGTCGCGCGGCACGCCGACCTGGCGCATGGTGCCATCGCCCTGCAATTCCACGCATAGCGCGGTCACGTCACGGCCGTCGGCGGTCCGATGGTCGGCGCAATCGGGCAACTGCGGCAGCGGGTTGCCGATCTCGAGCACCGAGAGCATGGGCTTGAGGGCGTCCACGCCGGCAACGGTCGGTGCGGCGGTGGCGGCCGCGGTGGTGGACGGGCTGGTGGCCGGACTTGCGGGAGGGTTCACCGCGGGCTTTGCCGCGGAAGGCGCCTGGGCGGCGGCAGTGGCGACCACGCCGGCCGCGAACAGGCCGGCGGCGGCCAGCCTGGCAAAGGGAAATCTCAAAACTGAACTCCTGGGTGAAGCGGAAAAGGCTCCGCATTGGAGCCCGGCGCGCGCCAGATGTTCCGGCATGCGCGGGTGCCGCTAGCGCAACATATGGAACACGGCGTTGGCCAGCATGCCGGCGATAGCCAGCAATATCCCCCAGAGTAACAGACGCGGCAGGCGGCTCGGCGGCAGCTGCCGCGGCGGGACACGGCGCGGCATGGTCATGCGCATGCGCGTATTGGTCTGCAGGCCGCGCGTATGCCAGATGGTGTCGCCGGTCGGCTCGTGCAGGTCGGCGCCGCGCCGGGCCGGCGCCGGTTGCGACGGTCGGACGAGCGGGCGCGGTGTTCGGGACTGCTGCGATTGCTGCGATTGCTGCTGCGATTGCTGCGGGGACTGCTGCCTGGATTGTCCCCTTCCCACAGGTCGTTGCGTGGCCATCTTGCGCTCCCCCGAGTGCATCGGCTTGCCGGCGCGCCGAAGTGTGCCGCCGGAACACACGCGCGGCCTCGATCTGCTGTCCCAGGTACGCGCGCGGCACATGGTAGGGCATAGCGTTACGGAAATCCATGGGCCGGCCGGCGGCCCGTGGCATCTCTCACACAACCCGGCCGCTAGCGGCGGTGCGCGACTTCCAGCGCCTCGCGCCGGAATGCCTTGCCCATCTGGTGATAGAACGGACGCGGGCAGAACTGGCGCGCGAGGAACGAAGCCAGCAGCGCGGCTGCCAGCAGATACACGGTCAGGTCTTCGGTGCGCGTCATCTCCATCACGATCACGCTCGCGGTCACGGGCGCCTGGGTCGCAGCGGCGAGGAACGCCGCCATCGAGATCAGCGCGAGCATGCGTGGCTCCGGCAGGTACCCGAGCCAATGCGCGACGTTGTCGCCGATACCCGCGCCGATGGCCAGCGCCGGGGTGAAGATGCCGCCCGGCACGCCGGCCAGGTAAGACAGCACGGTGGCCAGGAACTTGCCAAGGCCGAACCACGGCGTGCCGCCCGACTCGCCGTTGATCAGGGCCGCCGTCTGCGCATAGCCGGTACCGAAGGTGGCGCCGGCGGTGAGCGTACCGATTACCGCGACCAGCAGCCCGCAGACGAAGGCCACCGCAACCGGATGCGCCTCGGTCCAGCGGCGGCAGCGCACGGGCACCAGCCCCGCTGCACCGCCCAGCAGCAGGCGCGCGAACACGCCGCCAAGCACGCCGTTGACCGCCGCGCAGAGCAGCACCGGCCCCCACGCGTCGTGCAGGGCAAGGATGGGTACCTTGAGACTGAAGTAGGCGTTGTTGCCGAGCACGACCAGCGAAACAAAGCCCGCCGTCAGCACGCCCGAGAGGACCAGGCGGTCCCAGCGCACCGACGTGCCCCGGCCAAGCTCCTCGATGGCGAACACCACGCCGGCCAGCGGCGTGTTGAAGGCCGCCGCCAGGCCGCCCGCCGCCCCCGCCGCGATCAGCGCATTCGGATGAAAGCCGATGCGGAAGCCCAGCCTGCGCTCGCACCAGCGGCCCCAGGCCAGCATGGCGGCCGCGCCCACCTGCACCGACGGACCCTCGCGGCCGACCGAGGCACCCACCAGCAGCGCACCGGTCGTCAGCCATACCTTCCAGATCGACTGGCGGAACGACACGAGGAGACGCTGAGGCGGACCGTCCGGCGGTAACGTGATGGCAGCAATGACCTGGGGGATGCCGCTGCCCCGCGCCTGCGCGGCAAACCGGAGCGTCAGCCACCGCAGCGCGGCCAGCCCGCACGGCAGCATCACGAAGGCGAGCCAGGGCGAGTGGGCGGTGACCTGCGCGTTCCAGCGCAGCACCACATCGGCCACCCAGGCGAACACCATCGAGAACAGCGCGACACCGCCGGCGCCGCACATGAAGACCGCGTAGCGGCGCGTGGTACGCGAGATGCGCCCCGCCTGCCGCGACTTGCGCGCCACGGCCCGCCGCGCGCGGCTGCCCCACGCACGCGACTCGCCACGCTCGTGGCCGGGGGGCGGGGACGGCTCACTCGAATCGGACATGGCGGCTCACCTGGCAAAGGACCTGGGGACAGTGACGACACGAGGTCACTATACGCGGGCAGCCCGGCCCCGCAACACGCGGTTCGCATGCCAGCAAGCTTTCATTACGCAAGCTATAGTGCTAAGACTTGCATATAGAAAGTGATGGATCTTCCTGCCATGGCACCCAAGGACTTTGCCGCCATGCCCTGCCCGATCGCCCGTTCACTCAGTGTGCTGGGCGAGCGGTGGACCCTGCTGATCATGCGCGAGGCGTTCTACGGCAGCACGCGCTTCGATGAATTCGAGCGGCGGCTCGGCATTGCGCCGAACATCCTCAGCGCACGGCTCAAGGCGCTGGTCGAGGCGGGCCTGCTCGCCCGCACCCAGGCGCCTGGCGGCGGCGCGCGACATATCTATGCGCTCACCGAACCGGGGCGCGATTTCTTTCCGGTGTTCGTCTCGCTCAAGGGTTGGGCCGACCGCTATCGTGGCGGCGCGAACGGACCGCTTACGGTTCTCGTCGATGCCCAGAGTGGCGCGGAAATCGCGCCGCCGCGCCTGCTGCGCGGCGACGGCAGCGAGATCTCGCTGGGCGACCTGCGCGTACTCCCCGGGCCAGGCGCGCGGTCAGGCCAGACGCGGCCCGCCTAGCGCCGAAAGCCGTGAAAGCCACCGCCGAGGCGCCCACCGCCAGGGCCCCCACCGCCAAAGCGGCCCTGCCATTGCTGGGCGCTGCCCTGGAAGCGCTGCTGGCCCACCTCGCGCGCCTGGCGCTGCGCTTCGAGCCCGGTGGCGGTATCGGGACCGGGCTGCACGGCCTCCCAGCCGCCTGACGTATGTTTTTGCCAGCCATTATCGGTGCGCTGGTAGACATTGCCATCGTGGCCCGCATACACGTTGCCGTTGTTCCAGGCCACCGCGTTGTCCTTGCCCGGGTTGGCGACGAAGCCGCGGCTCGCCGCGCTCTGGGCGCCGGTCTGGGCGTTGCCCGCGACGCCCACCTCCGCGGCGCCCACGCGGCCGGTCTGCGCGTCGTACCCGGCCACCTGGCGGCCGGCCGCGTAGTTGCCGGTATTGGCATTGCCGACCACGCCGCCGCGTCCGGCCACCGCGCTGCCCGTGGACGGATTGGCAAAGCTGCCCTCGCGCCCCGCCGCATAGTTGCCCGAATAGGGGTTGAACGCCGCGCCGCGGCTGCCCTGCGCGCGCGCGCCGGTGGCGGGGTTGTAGCCGGCCGCGGCGGTGCCGCGCCACTGCGTGCCGGTCCACGCGTTCCAGCCCTGGGCATGGGTGACCGTGCCCTGCCCCCAGCGGCCGTACACGTTGGCCTGGTTCACGTTGACGTAGTTCCAGCTGTAGGCGCCGCCCCAGTACGGTCCCCAATAGGGACTGGCCGCGCCCCAGATGGCCCCGGCGGCAAACCCGAAGGCAAAGCCCTCGGCGGCACCGATGCCAAAGCCGGCGCCATAGCCGTAGGTCACCGGATAGCCGTAGTACACGCCGCCGGCGTAGGTCCCGAGGTAAGGCGGATAGGCATAGCCAGTGCCATAAACCACCGTGCCGGAAGGATTCACCACCACGCCGAAGTAGCCTGGCGTATAGCCCACCACGACCGTCTCGGGGGTCACGTCATAGATACGCACATAGGTCACGTAATACAACGGTGAAGCCGGTGGAATCGTGTAGACGGCCGCGGGCACCTCGGTCGCGACCGACCACGGCCCTTCCGGCGCGGGCGCGGCAAACCACACGCCATTGGCCACCGCCAGGTAGCGGCCGTCGACCTCGATCACCGGGGTGCCGGTATTGACGGCATAGCGCAGCGAGGTGCCGGCGATGGGCTCGAAGCGTGGCGCGCCGTCATAGCTCACGGCCAGCGTCGCCTTGGCCCGCGAGACCGATGCGGTCTGCGGAATCGTGGCCGCGATGGCGGCCTCCCGTGCCTGCGGGGTACCAGGCACCGAGACCAGGACATTGGCTTTGGCGTCGTGCGCAGGGATGCGCGCAAAGTCGGCCGGAAGCTGGTCGCCCGGCACGTACTCCCACGGACCCGGCAGCATCGGCGCGCGGAACCAGCGGCCCGACAGCAGCACGTAATACTGGTTCGAGGCCGGATCGACGAACACCGCGTGGTCGGCATTGGCCACGGTCAGCAGTCCGACCTCGGCCACCGGTGCCATCTGCGGCGCGCCGGTGGTGACGATCAGTTCGGCGGGACCGGTGGCAAGCAGCACCGCGGGGGCCTGCGCGGGCTTGCGGCCATCGGCGGGCAACATCGGATCCGGCCTGGCCGCGTCCTTGCCGCTCGCGACTTTGGCGGCGGCCGCGGTCAGGGCTGCCGGGGGTGCCGCCACGACCTCCCACGCACCGCCGGCGGACTCGGAGCGATACCAGTAACCCGCCGCCTGCAGGAACAGTTCGCCGCCGGCCGCGCGCAGCAGCAGCGCGCGGCTGTTGATGGCCTGCTCGAAGCTGGTACCCACCAGCTTGCGCCAGGCCGGCTCGCCATCGACATGCACGAGGATCGTCGGCGTGGTGGCAAAGAGGATCTGCGGCACATCGTTGCGCACCGCCACGCCCTGGCGCTGACCGCGCTGCTGCGCCACCGCATAGCTCGCCTGGAGCTGCTCGAGCGGCACCGTGAGGCCGCGCGCCGGCAACTGGGCGATCAGCGCCTGACGCACCGTGTCGGCCGCCTCGGGCCGGGTCGGTACCTCGACCTTGTTGAGGCGTAGCTGCGACAGCTGGACCAGCGCCGACGGCTTGTCGACGTCGGCCGTGGCGGAAAAATGGATCACGCCATAAGCCGGCGCGGACGCGTTGCCCGAGGCCGCGCCCTCCGCACCAGCGCCGGCGCCGGCCCCCACCGCCACCGCCGCGCGCCCCGCGATACGGTTGCCGTCCCAGGTGTCGATCTGCGGCTGATAGACCTCGATTTGCTGGTTGGCCGTATCGAAATGGCGCGGCCAGCCCAGCGACGCGGCTGGCGCCGTGGCTGCCGACGCGGCAGGCGCGGCGGTGCCGCGCTGGGCGGCGCTCGCCGCAAGCGGCACGGCGGCCAGCAGCGCCGCGGCCAGCCAGGGATGGAAGGGAGACGATGACATGCGAAGGGTTCTCGGGTTCGGGGTGGACTGGGCAAGACATGCCGGAGTTGGCCCGACGAATCTAAGTTAGAGCGAAATCGCGCACAATTGGGAGCAAAAACATTCATGATGACCCCGGAAAAAGACAGATCTGCCCCGGGGACGCCACCGATTGCCAGATGGCACCGATCGTGCTTGCCCTTGAAGCGGATCGGGATGGCCTCACCTGCTCCGCATTCCCTCCCTGCCCCCTCCGCCCCCGTCCTTCTCACCGCGATATGAGCTCCTTGCCCCCGCGTCGCTCGATCCTGTTTGCCGCCTCGATCACCGCGTTGCTGCACATCTACATCGGTGTGCGGCTGCTGCCTGACTTGCCGGTGCCGATGGCCATCAAGATCCTGATGGCCCTGTGGCTTGCCGCGTCGTCCTGGCTGCTGCCCGCCAGCCTGCAATCGCGGCGTTTTGCGCCCTGGGGAGACCATGTCAGCTGGCTCGGCATGCTGGCCATGGGGTTCTTCTCGTCGCTGCTGATTGCCACCTTTGCGCGCGATATCTTCCTGTTGATCGCGCTCGCCGCCGGCTGGCATACCCCGACCCTGCTCGCCGACAGCGCCATCGTGCCGCCGGTGGCCGCGCTCGTGGTCAGCCTGATCGGCTATGTCAATGCGCGCGGGCTGGCACGCGTGGTGGAGGTCGATGTGCCGGTGGCGGGCCTGCCGCAGGCGCTGCATGGCTTCACCATCGCGCAGATCAGCGATATTCACGTCGGCCCGACCATCAAGCGGCCCTACCTCGATCGCATCGTCGACCGCGTCAACAGCCTCGGCGTGGATGCGGTGGCCATTACCGGCGACCTCGTCGACGGCACCGTGCCCGAGTTGTCGCACCACACCGCGCCGTTCGCGCGGCTGTCGTCTACGCACGGCACCTTCGTGGTGACCGGCAATCACGAATACTATTCAGGCGCCGAGGCCTGGATCGAGGAGTTGCGGCGGCTCGGATTGCGCGTGCTCATGAACGAGCACGTGGTCGTGGAACGCGAGGGCGCCGCACTGGTGCTCGGTGGCGTGCCGGACTATTCGGCGGGACGTTTTATCGAGAGTCATCGCAGCGACCCGGTGCTGGCGTTGTCGGGTGCGCCGGAGTCGGCGGCGGTGCGCATCCTGCTGGCCCACCAGCCACGCAGCGCACCCGCCGCCGCGGCAGCGGGCTTCGACGTGCAGCTATCGGGCCATACGCATGGCGGCCAGTTCTGGCCGTGGAACCTGTTCGTGCCGATGCAGCAACCGTATGTGCACGGGCTCAACCGGCACGAGCGGATGTGGATCTACGTGAGCCGCGGCACAGGCTACTGGGGGCCGCCGAAGCGCTTCGGCGCGCCTTCGGAAATCACCAGGGTGCGGCTGGTGGCCGCATCGTGATGGCGCCGCCACGCCTGGCGCGGCCGGCGTGGCGGGTGTGGCCGGTGCGCCATTCCGGCCCGAATGCCGATCAGCGCGTGATCGGCTTGTAGCGGATGCGCTTGGGCTTGGCCGCTTCCTCGCCGAGCCGGCGCTTCTTGTCGGCTTCGTATTCCTGGTAGTTGCCGGGGAAGAACTCGACGTGCGAGTCGCCCTCGAACGCCAGGATATGCGTGGCGATACGGTCGAGGAACCAGCGATCGTGCGAGATCACCAGCACGCAGCCGGCAAACTCCAGCAGCGCATCCTCAAGCGCACGCAGCGTTTCCACATCGAGGTCGTTCGACGGTTCGTCCAGCAGCAGCACGTTGCCGCCCGCGATCAGCGTCTTGGCCATATGCAGGCGGCCGCGTTCACCGCCCGACAGTGTGCCGACCTGCTTCTGCTGGTCCGAGCCCTTGAAGTTGAAGCGGCCGATATAGGCACGCGACGGCGTCTCGTAGCGGCCCACCGTCAGCACATCCGCGCCACCCGAGATTTCCTCGAACACGGTCTTGCTGCCGTCCAGCGCATCACGGCTCTGGTCCACATACGCCAGCTTGACGGTCGGCCCGATCTTGATCTCGCCGCTGTCCGGCTGTTCCTTGCCGGTGATCATGCGGAAGAAGGTCGACTTGCCGGCGCCGTTGGGGCCAATGATGCCGACGATCGCGCCCGGCGGCACCTTGAAGCTGAGGTTATCGATCAGCAGGCGGTCGCCGTAGCCCTTGCTCACGCCGTCGAACTCGATCACCTCGTTGCCCAGGCGTTCGCCGACCGGAATGAAGATCTCCTGCGTCTCGTTGCGCTTCTGGTATTCCTGGCTGTTCAGTTCGTCAAAGCGGGCCAGACGCGCCTTCGACTTGGCCTGGCGGCCCTTCGGGTTCTGGCGCACCCACTCCAGTTCCTTGTGCAGGGCCTTCTGCCGCGCGGACTCGCTCGCTTCCTCCTGCTTGAGACGGTTCTCCTTCTGGTCGAGCCACGAGCTGTAGTTGCCCTTCCATGGAATGCCGTGGCCGCGGTCGAGTTCGAGAATCCACTCGGCGGCGTTGTCGAGGAAGTAACGATCGTGGGTGACGGCCACC
Organism: Cupriavidus sp. H19C3; assembly: GCF_049393815.1. Taxonomy (NCBI): domain Bacteria; kingdom Pseudomonadati; phylum Pseudomonadota; class Betaproteobacteria; order Burkholderiales; family Burkholderiaceae; genus Cupriavidus; species Cupriavidus sp. H19C3. Next base: position 3,466,290 of record NZ_CP184985.1, on the reverse strand, counting down.
ACGGTGCCCGGGAAGCGGGTCAGGAACTGTTCGAGCCAGTCGACCGATTCCGCGTCGAGGTGGTTGGTCGGTTCGTCGAGCAGCAGCATGTCGGGGCGCGACAGCAGCAGGCGGCACAGCGCCACGCGGCGCTTCTCGCCGCCCGAGAGGTTGCCGACCCTGGCATCCCACGGCGGCAGGCGCAGCGCGTCCGCGGCGATGTCGAGCTGCAGCTCGGCGTTATTGCCGTCGCTCGCCGCCAGGATCGCTTCGTACTTGGCCTGCTCGGCGGCCAGCGCGTCGAAGTCGGCGTCCGGCTCGGCGTACGCGGCATAGATCTCGTCGAGCTTCTTGCGCGCTTCGAACACGCCGCCCAGCGCGGCTTCCACCGATTCGCGCACGGTCTGCTCGGGATCGAGCTCGGGCTCCTGCGACAGATAGCCGATATTCAGGTTGGGCATCGGCGTGGCCTCGCCCTCGATTTCCTGCTCGAGGCCGGCCATGATCTTCAGCAGCGTGGACTTGCCCGAGCCATTGAGGCCCAGCACGCCGATCTTGGCGCCGGGAAAGAAGGACAGCGAGATGTCCTTGAGGATGTGACGCTTGGGCGGAACGATCTTGCCCACGCGGTTCATGGTGAATACGTACTGAGCCATGGTGGTAGCGATTGGAGGAAGCCGGAATGGGCGAAGTGTAGCAGGGGCGCCCCGCGCGCTGGTGCTCCGGCGGACGGCCCGTCGTTCCACTGATCGCACCGGTCGCACGGGTGTTGCGGCGCATCGTTCTACAATACGGCTCGCATTCTCCTTGCTCCCCCTCTTTGCTCCCCATCACATTCGCTCCGCACCGCCATGAAACCCGCCCTGACCCTCAAGTTCAAATGCAAGTCGTGTGCAAAGCCGGTCACCCTGTATCTGCAGAAGACCTCGGCCTGCTCGCATATCACGCCATACCAGGGCTTCTGCAAGTGCGGCGAGATGATGCGCCATGCCACCGGCGACAAGGAGGCGGTCGAGTCGTTCGTGAACTCGCTCGACAATAGCTGGATGCACCACCATCACCACCACCACTGAGCGCAGGGCCAGCCGTGAGCGCGACGTGGCGTCCCGCCATCAAGGACCCGATGCGCTTCCTGGGCGGATATGCGCCCGACGTGCTCGACCAGGTGCGTGCGCTGGTGGCCGCGGGCAAGCTCGGCGAGCATCTGGCGCGGCGCTACCCGTCGCACCACACCGTACAGACCGATCGCGCGCTGTATGAGTACACCACCGGGCTCAAGCAGGAATTCCTGCGCAGCGCGCCGCCGCTGCACAAGGTGGGCTACGACGCGCGGCTCGATAGCGCGCAGCATGCGCTCGGCCTGCATACTGCGATCTCGCGCGTGCAGGGCGGCAAGCTCAAGGCCAAGAAGGAAATCCGCGTGGCGGCGCTGTTCAAGGAAGCGCCGGCCGAATTTCTGCGCATGATCGTCGTGCATGAACTCGCTCACCTGAAGGAGAGCGACCACAACAAGGCCTTCTACCGGCTCTGCGAACACATGGAGCCGAACTACCACCAGCTCGAATTCGACACGCGGCTCTACCTCGCCTGGCGCGAACTCGAGCCGGTGCGCTCATGAGTCGCAGCTGTACCGGTAGCTGTCGTCGAGGCTGAGCGGCAGCACCAGCGTCCGCAGGTTCAGGGCCCTGGCCGACGCGCACAGCGTGGCGCGCGTGGCATCGACCTTGTAGCGGGTGGCGTATTCCACCTGGAACACGGGCTTGCCCTGCGTGGTGAACGCCGCGTAGGCACCGCACTCGTTGTACTGGAAGCACTGCTCGTTGACCGCGAAGTCGAAGTCCGTAGCCAGTTGCGCCACCTGCTCCACATCGTTCTTGAGGCCGATCGCCAGCCCGCGCGCATGCGCCTGGGCGGCAAGGTAGCGGTTGTAGTCGAGCTGGGTATCGGCGGTCAGCGGCAGGCCGGTATTGTTGGCATAGCCGTCGACGTTGTCGGTATCCACGCCATCGCATCCCTTGGCCTTGGCGATGTCCATGCGCGCCGCCATGATCGCGCGCACATTGGCCGAGCGTGTATCGAGCCAGCGCTCGCCGGGCCAGCCGGCAAGCCCGTTGCCCATGTCGGACGCCTGCAGCTGACTGAAGTCCGCGCGCCAGTTCTCGCTGCTGCCCGCCGAGAAATAGCAGACCACACGCTTGCCCTGCGACTTGATGGCGTCGATGGTGGCCTGCGGCGTATCGAACATGTCGAGATCGAATACCGTCACGTTGTAGGCGGTATTGGCGGTGCCCTGCAATTGCAGCTGCCAGGTGTCGTTTTCCTGCGGCACCCAGCGGGTGACGGCCGGTTGCAGGGGACCCGGTGCGCTGCTGCCGGTGCTGGTGCCGGTCCCGGCGGTATTGCCGGCGGTGGTGCCACCGGCGGACGCGGTATCGGAGACGCGCACGACCGAATGGCCGTTGTCATCGCCGCCGCCGCAGGCGGACAAGGGGAGCGCCAGTGCCACCAGCCATGACAGGACGAGCGGAGTGGAAGCACCGCGCAGGCGCGCGCTTCCGCGCAGGCATGCGAATTTGCCAGACATATTGCCCCTTCAGTTAACGATCCCGAATGATGGATGCCGGCCGCGTCGTCCGGTGGGATCGCGCGGCGGTCATGCGTTGCCCGGGCATTATGTATCGGGGACGTTACGGAAAGTATGTCGTCACGTCAAACGCGGCAAGATCGCAACACTCCAGCCCGCGCGCGCGGCGGGCGCGACAGGAATCGCCGTGCCGAGCCCATGGTTCGGCACATCGCATTCGGCACATCGCGTTTGGCACATCGCGTCCCACCATCGCGGCACCGGGACTCCAGCGCGGCGGGCGACACCCATCGCGTGGCCGGGTGCAACACCGGGGGCAAGACCGGGGGCAACACGGAGTCGGCGCTCCGGCTCAGTCGCCGAGCGCGCAGCCATCCTTGCGCCGGTCCGACGCGCCCAGCAGCGAGCCATCGGCGGCCCGCATCACTACCTGGGCGCCGCCGAAATCGCTGCGGCCGCCGAGCTCGCCGAGGCCGGCCGGTTCCTCGTAGCCGGCCGCGCGCAGCGCTGCCGCAATGGCCGGTGGCATGCCCGCCTCGAGCGCGAGCGCGGTGTCGGATTCGAGCCGCCAGCGTGGCGCATCGAGCGCGGCCTGCAACGGCTGCTGCCAGGCCAGCAGCCGTACCAGCAGTTGCAGTTGTCCCTGCGGCTGCATCAGTCCGCCCACTACGCCGAAGCCCGCGTGGAAGCGCCCACCGCGCAGCGCCGCGCCGGGCACCACCGTGTGATATGGCCGTTTGCCCGGCGCCGGACTGTTGATATGGCCAGGCCCCGCAAAACCGAAGCCCCGGTTCTGCAGCACAAAGCCGCAGCCAGGCACCGCGATGCCGGAGCCGAACCGCTTGAAGATACTGCTCATCAGCGTGATGGCAAGGCCGTCGCGATCGACCACCACGGTGCACACGGTATTGCCGGCCGGATCGGCCACGGTCTGCCTGGCATGCCGCATCGCGTCGCCCATCGCGCGCACGGTCGCCAGTACCGTGGCCGGATCGTCGGCGTTCAAGGTCTGCGGCTCCAGCGCGGCCAGCGCGTGGAGAATCGCCACGCCGTGCGTGTTGGGCGGACACTCGTAGACGTCGGTGCCGCGGAAGCGTGTGGTCACCGGCGTGACAAAGTCTCCGTGGTGTCCGGCAAAGTCGGCCGCGGCCAGCACGCCGCCGTGCGATCGCGCGGCAGCCTCGGCGGCACGCGCGGGCTCGCCCCGATAGAACGCGTCGGGGCCGTCCGCGGCAATCGCCGCCAGCGTGCGCGCCAGTTGCGGGTTGACGAAGGTCTCGCCCGCCGCGGGCGAACGGCCCGCACGATAGAGCGCCGCGCACACCGGGTCGTGGTGCAGGACCTTGTCGAACAGCCGCCATTCGCGCGCCGCCACGGGCGCGAGCGCAAAGCCGTCGCGCGCGAGCGCGATGGCCGGCGCCAGCAGCGTGCGCCATGGCAGGCGACCGTAACTGGCATGCAGGTCATGCCAGCCGCGCACGGCGCCGGGCGTGGTCAGGGAGAGCGGATGGCGCTCGGGGATCCGCTGGCCTGGAAGGTCGTTCAGCATGGCCGGATCGAAGGCCGCCGGCGCACGGCCGGTGCCGTTATAGCTGCGCACTTCGCCGCCGGGTGCCACGATCATCGCCAGCAGGTCGCCACCGATGCTGGTGGCCATCGGCTCGACCACACCGAGGATCGCGTCGGCGGCGATCGCCGCATCGACCGCGCTGCCACCGTCGCGCAGCATCTGGCGCGCCGCGCGCGCCGCCAGCGGATGCCCGGTGGCGACCATGGATGCCATGGCCCGCACGCCATGGTCGCCCGGTGTGGCCGGCGCGCTCACGAGGCGTCCTGGCCGACGCCGGCCAGTGCCGACGCTGCCGGCGCGGGATCACCGGAATCGCCGGCATCGACGTCCGCACCGGTCACCGGCTGCGGTGCCGCGTTCGCCGGTACAGGCCGCGCCGGTGACGCTGGCGGCCGCACGGCGATCGACGGCGGCCGCGGTGCGGGCGCATGCTTGTCCCACGACACGCTGATATCGCCGTTGACGAAGGTCTGGCAGGCCATGCGATAGCCGTTGGCGAGATCGTCGTCATTGAGATGGCGACGCTCCTTCGGCTTGACCGCATCGGTATGCTCCAGGCCGGACTCGATCCGGCAGCGGCAGGTGCCACACAGGCCGCCACCGCACTTGAACGGAATGCCGCCCTGCTCGCGCAACGAGACGCGCAGCAGGTTGCTGTTGGCGGGGGCATCGACAACCTTGTTGTCGTTGGTAAGGAAGGTGATCTGAGGCATCGTGTGTTTCGCTACGGAGGCGCGCGCCGCTCAGACGCGCTCGAGTCGGAGGTCCATGCTGCCGAAGGTGGCCAGCTGGCGCAGCTCGGCGCGCGCGGCGTCGAGCGTGTCGAATTTTTCGAGGAACTTGGTCGGCACGAGGTTGACCGTGGTCGACGGCGGCGCCTCGACCACGCGCACCTTCACGTTGCGCGCATCGTCGGCCAGTTCGGCAATGACGAAGTGCGCGGTCTTCTTGCCGTAGAACAGATAGTCATAGGCTTCTACCGGCGTCACGCCCGCGACGGGCTCGGTATGGAACCGCCCGGTCTTGCTGGTAAGAATCACGTACATGGTCGCGGCCCGCCGGACGAGATGAAGATGCGTGGTCATGCCGTGCACTGGCTGCCGGCCCCGACCGCGCCCACCGGTGCACTGCCCGTCTGGTCATCCTGGAGCAGCTCGATATCGTGGTGGATCCACAGCTGGCACACCAGCCGGTAGCCCTGCTCCAGCCGCTCGCCGAGCTGCTTTTTTTCCTTCCAGTTAGGCGGCGGCAGGTGTGCGGCACCGTCGATCACCCGGCACGCGCACGTGGCGCACTTGCCCATGCCGCACTGGTAGGCGAGGTTGGGATACGGAAACTGCTTGATGCCGGCGCGCACCACGAGGTTCGTGTTTTCCTTGACCTCGTCCTCGAAGACTTGGCCGTGCTTGTGAAAGATGACTTTTGGCATGGCGCGGATTCCTGCATGGTGCGGTAAGCCCGGCGGTGACAGCGTGCAAGCGAGCCTGCGAGACAACCTGCAAGCCAGTGCGCGTGCGGCGCCGGGCGGATTAACGGTTAATGATTGCGGAGCCGGGTGTGCTGGAGGGAACGATCAGGACCACAGCACCATCGCGGCCGCGGTCGAGCACGCGAGGCCGATCAGCACCGGCAGCAGCAGCGCCCGCACGGCCTCGAGCACCGGCACGCGCGCAAAGCCCGCCACGGCGATCAGCGACGACCAGGCGATCAGCGTGCCGCCGCCGGTCCATACCGCCCCCATCTGACCTACGGCCGCCAGCGTGGCGGGATCGAAGCCGACCACCGGACCGAGCGCGCCGGCCAGCGTGCCGGTCAATGGGAGGCCGGCAAAGCCGGAACCGTCGATACCGGTGATCATGCCGACCAGCAGCACACCAAAGCCGACGAAGACGTGGTTATCGGGAATCATGTGCTGGTAGGCCTGGATCAGCTCGAACAGCAGGCTGGGCGCCTTGCCCGGCGGCAGGCCGAGGATCTGCGCACAGGTCTCGCCCGCGCCGACAAAGAAGAAGCCGGCGATCGGCAGAACCGAGCCCATCGCCTTGAATGCAAACACGAAGCCGTCGGTGATGTGCTCGGGGCAGACGTCGAGCATCTTGCGCGGACCTTCGGCGGCCAGCGTCGCCAGCATCATCAGCACGGCGGCCACGCCACCGACCAGCGCCGCGGCATCGCCGCCCTTGAGATCGGTACCGGCACCGAGCTTAGGCATCACCATCACGGCCACCACGATCAGGAACGCGATGGGCGTCACGATGGCGAAGCACTTCGACCATTTGATGCGCTTGCGCTCGACCATCGACAGACTCGCCTCGATGTTGCGGTCGGTAATCAGCGGTTCCGCATGGCTGGTGCCACGCGCGATCTCGGCCTTGTCGAAGGTGCCGCCGCCGTGCACGGGTTCGGCTTCCGGCTCCGGCGTGGCGCCCGCGGCCCGTGCCTGCCAGCGGTCCAGCAGCGCGCCGCTGGCGGGCACGATCTGCTTGCGCATCGACAGGTAGGCGAGCGTGAGGGCAATGGCGCCGGTAATGATCGACAGCGTCAGCGCGCGGTCGGCCACCACCGAGGCGCTGACCGCGGCGCCCGCGGCCTTGGCGCTGATGCCGGGCGCGACGCCGATCACGTAGTCCGACGACAGCGCCATGCCTTGCCCGGCAATGGCGATGGCCATCGCGCCCGCGAGCGGCGGCAGCCCGGCGGCGATGGCCGCCGGCAGCAGGATGGCGGACACCAGCGGCACCGCCGGCGTCGGCCAGAAGAACAGCGAGATCACATAGGTGATCGCGGCCAGGATAAAGAACGCGGAGTGGCCATTCTTCATCACCACGCGGAACGGCTCGACCATGCGGATATCCGAGCGCAGGGTCTTGAGCGCGTTGAGCAAGGCGGTCATGAACGCAATGACCAGGAAGATGTTGAACAGCTCCTTGGCCGCGACCAGGCTCGCGGAAAAGATGCCGCCGAGCGCCGCCACGGGACTGCCGGTCAGCGCGAACACGACCAGGCAGGTGCCGACGATGGAGGGAACCACGACATTGGCGCGCAAGATCATCGTAAGCACGATGACGGCCACGCCTAATAGATATATCCAGTGCGCGGCACCGATGACGACTTCGTGTTGCATGACGGCTCCCGTGGGGCGAAGAGTTCTGATGGGGACTGCGGGGTACGGATTACGACTCGAAGCGGCAGATTCGAGTCGCATCGTTGGTATACTATATTCAATATCACCAGCTCCACAAGCACTGGCGTATCAGTGTTTTCCTTGTCCCGGAGTTGGTGCGTAGCCGCGTTGCCAGCGCAAATATTGGGCATAAGGGCAATCGGCACGCCACCGGATGGTGCGGAAGAGACCGCCGCTTGCGCCTTAAGTCGCCATAATGGTAGACTGTATACCAAAAGCGTGCCAGGTAAGGTTGGTTCGGGGTTGCCGCGTCAGGGGCATCCAGCCGACTTTTACGGCGACCTGGCTTTTTCCGCCGATTTCTCCGCCCCCCCTCCACCCATTCCCCTTCACACCCGGAGCCAGGATGCTGCATATCACCGACGACATGATCGACCGCCACGTGACCGGCGCACAGGCCCAGCACGTCATGCAGGAGGCATTTGCGAGCTTTGGCCGCGCACGGGCCGCCATGCAGGAGCGCATCCGTACCGAGGCGGGTGGCGTCAAGCTGTCCACGCTAGGCGCCGTGATTCCCGACCAGGGCGTGGCCGGCGCCAAGGTCTACACGACCATCAACGGCCAGTTCTCGTTTGTGATCCTGATCTTCTCCACCGAGGATGGACGGCCGTTGGCGTCGTTCGACGCCGGCGCGATCACGCGCCTGCGCACGGCCGCCTGCACGGTGCTGGCCGCACGCCATCTGGCGCGCCCCGGAGCTCGCACGCTGGCGCTGTTCGGCGCCGGTACGCAGGGCACCGCGCATGCGCGGCAATTGAGCCAAGCCCTCGGGCTCGAACACATCGTGCTCTCCGACCCATACGCCGACGCGGGTACGGCAGAGCGTCTCGCCGCCGCGTGCGGCGTGCCGGTGTCGTTTGGCGAGCCCGCCGATGCGGTCGCGCAGGCCGATCTCATCGTGACCGCCTCGCGCGCGACGACACCACTGTTTGCCGGCGCGCAGATCCGACCCGGCACCTTCGTCGCCGCCATCGGCTCCAGCCTGCCGCATACGCGCGAGCTCGACGACGTGGCGCTGTCGCGCGCCGCCAGCGTGGTCGTCGAATGGCGACCGCAGTCGGTGCGCGAGGCGGGCGATATCGTCCTGGCCGCCCCCGGCGTACTGCCGCCCGACAAGATCGTGGAGCTCTCCGAGGTAGTGCTGGGCACGGTGCAGGCGCGGCGGCATGCCGACGACATCGTGATCTACAAGTCGGTTGGCGTCGGCCTCGAGGACGTCGCGCTGGCCGGCTTTGCCTGGAAGGCCATCGAGGCCGCGGGCGCCGCGCGCTGAGGGCGACCGGCACGCGTCCGGCCGCTCGCTCGCGACATTTCAAAAAACGCTTGCCGCTCGCTCCCATCTGTATATAGTATACCGAAACAACGTCGCTACCGGTCCTCCTGACTCGCGGTCGACGTGTTCTCCCCACGCCAAACCTGGAGCCCCCAACATGGCCGAACTGATGAACCGAGAAGAATTCCGCGCAGCGCTCGAACAAGCAATCAAGGGCAAAAGCGCCAACAAGGCGCCGTTCAGCGTCGCCTGGGCGAGCGGCAAGCTGACGCGCGCGCACCTCGCGCGCTGGGCGGAAAACCACTATCACTACGTCGGACCGTTTGCGGACTACCTCGGCTATATCTACGCGCGCACGCCCGATCGGTATACCGAAGCCAAGGATTTCCTGCTGGCCAACATGTACGAAGAAGAGATCGGCGGCGATCGCCACACCGACCTGCTGATCCGTTTTGCCGAGGCTTGCGGCACCACGCGCGAGCGCGTCATCGATCCGGACAACATGTCGCCGACCACGCGCGGCCTGCAGGCATGGTGTTATGCGGTGGCCATGCGCGAAGACCCGATCGTCGCGGTGGCAGGCCTGGTGGTGGGCCTGGAGTCGCAAGTGCCGTCGATCTATCGCAAGCAGACCCCGACGCTGCGCGAGAAGTACCAGTTCACCGACGAGGAAGTCGAATTCTTCGACCTCCACATCGTGTCCGACGAAATCCACGGCGAACGCGGCTACCAGATCGTCCTGGAGCACGCCAACACCGTCGACCTGCAGCAGCGTTGCCTGAAGATCTGCGAAATCGGCGCGCAGATGCGCCTGCTCTATACCACCGCGCTCTATCACGACTACGTCGAGAACGAACTGCCGCTGACCGAACTTGCGATGGCGGCCTGAAGCGTCGCGGCGCGCGGCCCGGGCGGGCTCGCGTGCGGCGGACGTCCGCGCGGCCCCGCCCGCGCGGGCGATGTGATAGCGAACGGCGCGGGGCTAGCCCCCGGCCGACAACCAAGTGCCACCATGACTGTCGGACCCCAGGACACGTTCCACAACTACATCGACGGCGAATGGACTCCATGCCATTCGGGCCGGACCTTCGACAACATCAATCCCGCCGATACCGGCGACATCGTGGGCCGTTTCCAGGCGTCGGCGGCGGTCGATGCGCAGGCGGCGGTGGCGGCGGCCGCAGCGGCATTCGAGGGCTGGCGCGCGCTTGCCCCGTCGCGCCGCGCGGCAATCCTCAATCGCGCCGCCGAGCACCTCGAAGCCAATGCCGACAGCATCGCGGCCGAGCTCACGCGCGAGGAAGGCAAGGCGCTCAACCTGAGCAAGGATGAAGTTCTGCGCTCGGCGCAAACCCTGCGCTTCTACGCCGTCGAGGGCCAGACCTTTACCGGCGAGACCTTTCCGCAGGACGATCCCGACATGCTGGTCTACTCGCAGCGCGAGCCGCTCGGCGTGGTGACCGTGATCGCGCCGTGGAACTTCCCGGTCTCGATTCCCGCGCGCAAGATCGCGCCCGCGCTGATCACCGGCAACACCGTTGTCTTCAAGCCGTCGTCCGATGCGCCGCTGAGCGGCTACCGCCTGGCCGAAGCGTTTGTTGCCGCCGGCATTCCCAAGGGAGTGCTGAACTTCATCACCGGTTCCGCCGGCGACGTCGGCGCAGCGATCACCGAGGCGCCGGCCGTGCGTGCAATCTCCTTTACGGGCTCGACGCAGGCGGGCGAGCAGATTCATCGCGCCGTCCCGATGACGACGCGCACGCAGATGGAACTCGGCGGCAAGAACCCGTTGATCGTGATGGAGGACGCCGACCTCGACAAGGCCGTCGACCTCACCATCAAGGGCGGCTTTTCGCTGAGCGGCCAGGCGTGCACGGGCACGAGCCGCGTGCTCGTGGTGGCGTCGGTCAAGGCCGCGTACACCGAGCGCCTGCTGGCCAGGGTGCGCACGCTGAAAATCGGCAGCGGCATGACGCCGGGCATGGACCTCGGGCCGCTCGCCACCCGCAAGCAGCTCGACAACGTGCTGCGCTATGTCGAGATCGGCAAGCAGGAAGCGACGCTGCTGTGCGGCGGCGCGCGGCTGACCGGCGGCGACTACGACAAGGGCTACTACATGTCGCCCGCGGTCTTTACCGATGTCACCCAGTCGATGCGCATCGCGCGCGAAGAGATCTTCGGGCCCGTGATCGCGATCATCGAATGCGCTGACTACGCCGATGCCATCGCCAAGGCCAACGACACCGAATACGGGCTGTCGGCCGCCATCGCCACCGGCAATCCTCGCTATATCCATCGCTTTGCCAACGACATCCAGTCCGGCACGGTCAAGATCAACCGCACGACCACGGGCAACCTGGTCAACGCACCGTTCGGCGGACTCAAGCGGTCGAGCACATCGACCTTCCGCGAGTCGGGTCGCACCGGGCTCGAGTTCTACACCCAGATCAAGACCGTTTATCGGGGTTGCTGAGCGCACGGCTCGGCACGACCCATCAGGAGAAACTTATGAAGAAGTCCATCAAGCTCGAACTGAAAGAAGCCCGTCACATGGTGGCCGCAGCCATCCGCCGCTCGGAGGAAATCGGCGTGCTGGAGTCGATCTGCGTGGTCGACGACGGCGGCTATCCGCTGGTGCTGGAACGCATGGACGGCGCGCGCATCACGGGTCCGCAGATCGCCTGGAACAAGGCGTTTACGGCAGCGGGCCACAAGCGCTCGACGCACCTGTTCAATACGCCGCCCAATGGCCCGGCCCTGCCCGGTAACGAGGCTTTCGGCATCCAGTGGAGCTTCGACGGCAAGTTTGCCGTCTTCGTCGGCGGCTTTCCGATCGTCGTGAACGACGAAGTGATCGGCGGCATCGGCCTCAGCGGCGGCAATGGCGAGCAGGACACGCAGGCCGGCCTCGCCGCGCTGCAGGCGCTGCAGGAACTGCTGGCGCCGCAAGACCTGTCGGTAGTGGTGCAGGCGGACATCAAGCGCTGAGCACGCGGTGACGCGCGCGCACGGACAACGAAAGCATCGATAGCGGTGGCGGTCATGACGTATCGGATCCAGATTCTCGAAACGCAGCAGGTGTTCCAGGTAGCGCCGGGCGAAACGCTGCTCCAGGGCGCGCTACGCCACGACGTGGCGCTGCCGCACGACTGCCAGCTCGGCGGGTGCGGCAGTTGCCGGCTCAAGCTGGTGGAGGGCAGCGTCGCCTACGACGAAATGCCGTTCGGCCTCACCCCCGAGGAAGAGGCGGCTGGCTATGCGCTGGCGTGCCAGGCGCAACCGCAAGGCGACCTCGTGGTCAGCACGGCGCGGGCGGAAGAAGCCTGCGTGGATCCGGCCCGGCATCGCGCGGTCATTCGTGATCTGCGCGCGCTGTGCGGCGACGTTATCCATCTCGACCTGGAGATCCCCGAGGTCGAGATCGATTACCGGCCCGGACAGTATCTGAAGATCGTTGGCGAAGACGGCCTGCCGCGCAGCTTCTCGATGGCGTCGCGACCCGCCGGCGGCCGCGTCGATCTCCACGTGCGGCGCATCGCCGGTGGCGCGTTCACCGAGGCCACACTCGGCAAGCTGCGCCGCGGCGATACGCTCGATGTCGAACTGCCGCACGGCTCGTTCTTCTACCGCGCCAGCGATTACCGGCCACTGCTGATGGTCGCCACCGGCACCGGCCTGGCGCCGATCAAGAGCATCCTGGAGTCCCTCATGGACGACGACGACTGTCCGCCCGTGTCGTTGTACTGGGGTGCGCGGCAGCCGGCTGATCTTTACCTCGATGCCGATATCCAGGGCTGGGGCGAGCGGCTGTACGACTTCCAGTACGTGCCGGTGCTTTCGCGCGCGGGCGACGCGTGGCAGGGGCGGCGCGGGTACGTGCAGCATGCGGTGGCCGAGGACATGGCCGACCTGTCCGAACACGCCATCTACCTGTGCGGGTCGCCCGACATGATCCGCGACGCGAAGCAGGCGTTCCTCGAACGCGGCGCGAGTCCCGATCACATCTATGCGGACAGCTTCACGTTTCAGCGTACCTAGCCTGCGCTGACGCGCTGGGTTTTCTGTATACCCGATCGCCACGACGGCGGTGTGCCGTGCTGGCGATATTGCTGGTGGTTTACACGAGGTGGCCGCAGCGGCGAGATGTGGATGGTATACAATGACGCGCGGCTGGTCCTCCAGCCGTTCTGTCATGGCATCCATTTTTCCGCACCCGATCATGTCCGCCACTTCGTCCATCCGCACCCCGGCAGACCCTGAAGTCGTCAGCCTTGGCGCAGGGCATTCGCCGCTGTTCGCGCTGGTGACAGACAAGCTGCGTGAGCGCATCCTCAACGGGGAGTACGCGCCCGGCGAGCGGCTGGTCGAAAACAAGCTCTCGACCGAACTCGGCGTCTCGCGCATTCCGGTGCGCGAAGCATTGCGCACGCTCGCGACCGAAGGCCTGGTGCTGATCGAGCCGCGCCGCGGCGCCTCGGTCGCGCGGTTCTCGGCCGACGTCGTCAAGGAGATGGTGGAAGTCCGCGCCACGCTCGAAGGGCTCAATGCCAAGCTGGCGGCGCAGCGTCGCGATCCGAATCTGATCGCCGAACTCGAAGCGGTGCTGCGCGAGGGCGTCGAGGCCGCCGACGGCGGCCAGTCGGACCGGCTGCTGGCGCTCAATACACGCTTTCACGAGGTGTTGGGCAATATCGCCGCCAACAGCGTGCTGCAGGAAATGGTGCGCTCGCTACGCGAACGGACCGCGGCGCTGTTCGGCCCTGCCAATACCGTGCGCGCCCGCCAAAACTGGGATGAGCACGCACAGATCCTGGAAGCCGTGATCGCCGGCGATGCCGACCTGGCGGCCCTGCTGGCCGCCCGCCACGTCTATAGCGCGGCCAAGGCGGCCGACCTACCGGTCGAGAGCAAGCCCGCCTGACTGCACTCGCTGCACCGGCTGTGCTTGCTGCACTCGCCGCACCGGCTGCAGTGCAGTGGCATCATGGTTGCCCCCTCCATCAGGCCGCTTGCGCGGCCTGAATCGCTTCCAGCCGGCGTACCCACCCAGCCGGTCGTACTGCCCAGCCGGTCATACTCCCACATCCCAGTTGCGTCGCCGTACCTGCCGACGGTGCATCAGCCGGTGCGTCATTACGGCGCATCATGCACGGATGCAAGGCACGGCACGCCCCGTCCTGATGCAGAAAATGCCGCGCAGGTGTATACTATATTCATCGTTTGGATTCAATAGGTAGAGACCATGCAGTACCCCAACAACCGCGCCGTTTCGGGTCCCAAGCCTCGAACTTACCCGGGCACTTACCCCGATAGCCAGTACCTCGACATGCGCGTCGGCGCACAGTTGCTCAAGCACTATGCCCGACGCGATGCGGTCCGCCACGCCACGCCGCTCGTCCCGGTGCGATTTGCCGATATCGTGCGCTTTCTCCGTGCCCTCGGCGGCATGAAGACCCACCACGCCTGAGGCGTTTCACGGCAGCGCGGCCGCGATGGCCGCGGCAAGCGCATCTTCCAGCGCATACCGTCGCCGATATTGCGCACGCTTGTGCGACGGCACCGCTTCCATCGGCTTGCGAGACAACCTCGCAGGCAAGCGAAAATGCTGGCCTTCGCGGTTTGCCCCGGCTTCCGTCCATAACTGATCGAAATCAGTCTTCACGCGTGCACGGGTGCGGTGGCGCGCCTGATAGATATGCGCGTCGTTCGGAACGCCGAGCAGGTGCCCGATGCCGTGGCGCGCGGCAAAAGCATAAAGGCCCACCAGCAGCGCCTGGCTTGGCCTGAGCCCATGCATGTCGCGCGTGGCCTGCTTCAGCAGATCGCGCGCGGCGGCGTCGCGATGCCCCTGCAGGCAGCCGATGCTGAGGACCGTGGCATCGCCCCGACCGTGCACCGTGAAGGCGGCCAGCATCAGCGAGGTCTCCTCCCGCATCAGCTTCAGCGTCAACTCCCCTTCCTTGCCATTGCGGCCCGCGCGCGACAGGACCAGCCGATACGCGCGTCCCTCGGCGCCCGCTATCGCCGCGATCGTGACATCGTGACCACCGTACAGGTTGCGCGTGAAGCCCCAGGGCCAGGCATCCAGCTGCCATTGATAGTGGTCCACCAGGAGATCGAGCTTCTGTGCCGTCGAGAGCGCCTTGCGCTGATAAGGACGTTGCAGACGGAACAGCAACGTCCTGTCGAGCATCGCGAGCTTGCGCAAGCGGCAGTCCGACAGAAGGAAACGTGCCCATACGCACGAGCATCGATAGGAGGCGAGTGCGCGTAGCAGGTATTTCCAGTAGTCAGTGTCCCATTTGGAGCGCGCGGCAAACGACGCGGAACTCAGCAGGGAAGATAGCGCGGAGACGGGCCGGAACGCGAGCGGGGCAAGCAGAGAGAGCAGCGACAGAATGGGAAGGGGCGGGAACACGGCGATACAGACACGGGATTGGAGAGGCGATGCCACGCTGTGGCACGCGCCACTCTAGGCGCCGTCGACGATGTTCTACATCGGAGAATCGTTAAATTCTCAGTTCCATCTTCGGGGCCAACATTGAGATCGTGAATTAAGGCGTGCCCTAGAGCGTTCGGCTTGTGCTCGGACTTGTCCTTCTTGCGCCTCCGCTCCCCTAGGCGTAGCCGGTCGCTCTACCGCCCCATGCGACGGCAGATCCCATTCTCCCCGGATGTCCTGTGCCGGCGGGGCTTATCGCGCGTTAAGCGCCCCGCCCGCCTGCTCAGCGCGCCAGCAGCCCGCGCGCGGCAAGATTGCCGTAGAGCGCGCGCACGCCAAAGGTCCAGGGCGCGATCTCCGTGCACAGCTGAACAGTATTCACAAGCGCGCCCAGCGTGGGGGTGGCGATGGTGACGCGGTCGCCCAGGTGATGCGTAAAGCCGCCGCCCGGCGCATCGCGGTCCTGGATCGGCGAGAACATGGTGCCGAGGAACAGCATGAAGCCATCCGGATACTGGTGATGCGCGCCAAAGGTTTGCGCCACCAGGTCGGCCGGATCGCGACTGATTTCCCGCATATGGCTGATACCGTCGAGCACGAAGTCATCGTCGGCGCCATCCACACGCAGGGTCAGGCTGGCGGCGCGCACGCTGTCCAGCGTAAAGGCATCGTCGAACAGCCGCACGAACGGACCGATGGCACACGAGGCGTTGTTGTCCTTGCACTTGCCGAGCAACAAGGCCGAGCGTCCCTCGATATCGCGCAGATTCACATCGTTGCCCAACGTCGCACCGACGATCTGACCGGCGCGGTTGACCGCGAGCACGATCTCGGGCTCGGGGTTGTTCCACACCGACACCGGCAGCAACCCGACATCCGCGCCAAAACCAACCGACGACATCGGCTGCGACTTCGAGAAGACCTCGGCATCGGGGCCGATGCCGACCTCCATGTATTGCGACCACGCACCACGCCGTTCGAGTTCGGCCTTCAAGCGCTGCGCGGCATCGGAGCCCGGCACGATCTTCGACAGACCGGTGCCGATGGTGGCGGAGATGGTCTCGCGCACGGCGCGGGCCTTGGCGGGATCGCCACCGGCCTGCTCCTCGATCACGCGCTCGATCAGGCTGACCGCAAACGTCACGCCGCAGGCCTTGATGGCCTGGACATCGCACGGTGCCAGCAGCGTGACGCTGGCCTTGCTGCCATCAGTCCGACCATCGAGCGCGGACTGTACCAGCGCTTCCACACGGCCGAGCGACTCGCCGGGTGCATGGCGCGCAAGCTCCACCGCATCGGGCCGATCGAACAGGTCCGCCGTGGTCGCGACCGCGCGCGTGATATCGAAGACCTCGCCATGGCGCACGGCAACGACGCTGGGTCCCGGGTGAGCGATATCCTCGCGCCACACCCGGCCGACAAGCAGCGCTTGGGCAAGATCCTGCGGCAGGCAATCCGAAGCATGGATGGTATGCATGGTCAGCGTGGGTAGTGTGGTAGTCGGGCTCAATGCGAGTGACGCGGATTGCCGCGTTGCTCGATCACTTTGAGGTACAACGTGGCCGGCTCCAGGCAGCCGCCGGTGGACAACTGGCCCACCGTTTGCCGATAGAGCTCCTGCCACGGCGTCTGCGCGGGCGGTACCGCAAAGGTTGCCGTCTCGCGGCGACGCTCCAGTTCGTCGGCGTCGACCAGCACATTCACGCTACGATTATTGAGGTCGACGCGAATGCGGTCGTTCGTGCGCAGCAACGCCAGGCCGCCGCCGACGGCGGCTTCGGGCGACATGTTCAGGATCGAGGGGCTGGCGGACGTACCGCTCTGCCGGCCATCGCCCATGCACGGCAGCGAGGTAATGCCTTGGCGCACAAGCTCGGCGGGAGGCGCCATATTGACGACCTCCGAGCTGCCCGGATAGCCCACGGTGCCGCAGCCGCGAATCACGAGAATACATCGATCGTCGATCTCAAGCGCCGGATCGTTGATGCGCGCGTGATAGTCCTCGGGGCCATCGAACACGATGGCGCGCGCCTCGAAGCTGTTTTCAGCACCGGGTTCGCTGAGATAGGTACTGCGGAATGCGTCGCCGACCACCGACATCTTCATGATCGCGCTGTCAAAGAAATTGCCGGACAGCACGATAAAGCCGGCGCCATGCTTGAGCGGTTCCGCCGCCGTGCGAATGACATCGCGATCGGCGTCGGGCGCCCGGTCGGCGATCTCGCCGAGGCGCTGGCCCGACACCGTCATGCAATTGCGGCGCAGCAGGCCGGCCGCATCGAGCTGGCGCAGCACGGCGGGCACGCCGCCGGCGCGGTGAAAGCTCTCGCCCAGATACTCGCCGGCCGGCATGCAGTTGACCAGCAACGGCACCTGTTCGCCATGGCGCTGCCAGTCCTCCAGGCTCAGGTCGACGCCCATATGCCGCGCGATCGCAATCAGATGAGGCGGACAGTTGCTCGATGCGCCGAGCGCGGAGGCCACCGCGATGGCATTCTCGAACGCCGCGCGGGTCATGATCTTCGACGGCCGCAGATCCTCGCGCACGAGTTCCACCGCGCGCTTGCCGGTGGCGTACGCCATCTGTCCACGCTCGCGATAGGCGGCTGGAATGCTGGCGCAACCGGGCAACGACATGCCGAGCGCTTCGGCCAGACTGTTCATCGACAGCGCGGTGCCCATGGTGTTGCAATGCCCGATCGACGGCGACGAGGCGGTGGTCAGCGCCATAAAGCCTTCGTAGTCGATCTCACCGGCGGCCAGCAGGTTGCGCGCGTGCCAGATCACGGTGCCCGAGCCGACGCGCTTGCCCTCGTGCCAACCGTCGAGCATCGGCCCGCCCGACAGAACGATGGCCGGCATATCGACCGTTGCGGCAGCCATCAGGCACGCGGGCGTGGTCTTGTCGCAGCCGGTCGTGAGCACCACGCCGTCGAGCGGAAATCCGTGCAGGATCTCCACCAGCCCGAGGTAAGCGAGGTTGCGGTCGAGGGCGGCGGTAGGCCGGCGGCTTTGCTCCGCGAGCGGATGGACCGGAAACTCCATCGGAATGCCGCCGGCATCGCGAATGCCGGCCTTGGTGCGCGCGGCCAGCTCGAGATGGTGGCGGTTGCATGGTGCGAGGTCGCTACCGGTTTGCGCAATGCCGATGATGGGCCGGCCCGACTGCAATTCCTCGCGCGTAAGCCCGTAGTTCATGAAGCGCTCGACGTACAGCGCGGTCATGTCCGCATGCGAAGGGTCATCGAACCATTCCTGGCTGCGCAGGCGGCGTGGGATATCCGACATCTGGTGCTGTCTCCTGTCTGGCAATTGTGGCGCGACCGGCTGCGCGATGGGCGCCTGCACGTCGGTGGGACGTCCCGATCAGCGTCGCGCAAATAGTTACCGGTAACAATTTTTGCGGATGGTAGCACGGAGATTTCCGCGCGGGAAAGCGAATCTTTTGCGGCGGGGTTCGTCAGGCGCTTTCGCGCGCCACGATCGAGAAGTCGATGCGAATGCTTTGCGACACGGCCTCGATGCCCGCGTCGCGCGCTTCCAGCGCGGCCAGCAGCGCCTCACCGGTGCGCAGGCCGATGCCATACGGATCGACCGATACCGTGGTGATGCGCGGATGGCAGCACTCGGCCACTTCAAAGTTGCCGAAGCCCGCCACCGCCATATCGCCCGGCACCGAGAGGCCACGCCGATGGCACTCCATGATCGCGCCGAAGGCCGACATGTCGCTCACGCACATCACCGCATCCGTGTCCGGCCACTCGGCGAGCAACGCGGCCATGGCGGGCGCCCCGTGGCTCATGGTGATGGGCGATTCGCCGACGCGCACCACACGTGGCTCGCCCAGGCCGAGCGCCTTGATTTCGGCACGATAGCCCTTGAGGCGATCGACCCCGCGTGTGTCCAGCGCGCTGGCGCCGCCCAGGAAGCCGATGCGTTGATAGCCGCGCTCCGCGAGATGGCGAACCATTGCACGTGCCGCGCGCACGTTGGAAAAGCCCACTGCGGTATCGATCGGATGGGTCGGCAGCTCCCACATCTCGACCACCGGAATGCCCGAGCGCTCCAGCAGCTTGCGCGTGGCGTCGGTATGCTGCGAGCCCGTCAACGCAATGCAGCGCGGCTGATGGCGCAGCAGCGAGCGCACCAGCCGCTCCTCCCGATCGAGCTCGTAGTCGGTATCGCCAAGCAGCAATTGCAGCCCATGCGGTTCGAGCACGGCCGTAAGGCCACGCACGGTATCGGAAAAGTTGGAGCTCGATAGCGACGGCACCAGCACCGCGACAAACTCCGAGCGCCCTGACGACAGCGCCCCCGCCGCCGCATCGGCCACATAGCCAAGTTTGTCGATCGCCTGACGCACGCGTTCGCGCGTCTTGTCGGCCACGCGATGTCCCGCCAGCACGCGGGAGACGGTCATCTTGGACACCCCCGCCACGCGGGCGACATCTGACATGCGAGGCGGTCCGGCATGCCGGGAGGCGTTGGAGCTGGTCATCGGATTCGCAGACGGCAAAGGCTGTAAAGCCCACATCATACCGTCGCACCCTCTCCGCACGGCGCGCCCGGCCAGCATGCGCCGACCCTAGGGAAACTCCTTGCACAGGAGGACTTGTCGTTCCGCGACATGACGTGCTACCTTAGTTTTTGTTACCGGTAACTAAATACTAACGTCGACCGGTTGCGCCCCGCTCGCCCCGCCGTCCACGTGCCGGCATTTTTTTGGTTATCGAATGTTATCGGTAACTATTTGCCGCAGCATCCGGCGCAGACAAGACCATAACGAACAGGAGACTCCCGATGCCATCCATCACCCAGACCGCGGCCTTGCCGGCCGCGGCAGACGCGTCCGAAGACGCGCTTTACCGCAAGGTCATGCGGCGCATCCTGCCGCTGCTGTTGCTGTGCTACGTGGTGGCCTACCTGGATCGCGTCAACGTCGGCTTTGCCAAGCTGCAGATGCTCGACGATCTGCACCTGAGCGACAGCGTCTACGCGCTGGGCGCGAGCGTTTTCTTCTGGGGCTACTTCCTGTTCGAGATGCCGAGCAACCTGCTGCTGCATCGCTACGGCGCGCGCTTCTGGATCGCCCGCATCATGATCACCTGGGGCATCGTCTCGTCCTCGATGGCCTTTATCGTGCCGTTGGCCCACGTCTTCCACGTGCAGACGTCCACCATGTTCTATGCCTTGCGCTTTCTGCTCGGCATCTGCGAGGCGGGCTTCTTCCCGGGCGTCATCCTGTACATGAACTACTGGTTTCCGGCGCGTCGTCAGAGCGTGGCGATGTCGGGCTTTCTCGTGGCGATTCCGCTCAGCCTCACACTCGGCAGCGTGGTATCGGGCTGGCTGATGGAGCAGACGCATGGCCTGTCCGGCATGAGCGGATGGCAATGGATGCTGCTGCTCGAAGGCCTGCCGTCGATACTGGTCGCCTTCGTAGTGCTGGCCTTCATGGGCGATGGCCCGCACAAGGCCGACTGGCTCTCGGCACATGAGAAAGCGGTGCTGGCGCGCAACCTCGATCGCGAAGCCACTCACAAATCCCATCGGGTCGGGGCCGCGCTGCGCAGTCCGCGCGTGTGGCTGCTGACGTTTATCCTGCTGACGTTCAACACCGGCTTCTACGGCCTCGCGTTCTGGCTGCCGTCCATCATCCGGGCCTCGGGCGTCCAGAGTCCGTTGCATATCGGCGTGCTGACCGCCATTCCGTACCTGACCGCGATCTTCGCCATGCTGTGGAACGCCTCGCACTCGCGCAAGACCGGCGAGCGCCGCTGGCACGCAGCGGTGCCGGCATTCATCGGCGGCGTCGGCCTGATCCTGAGCGCCGCCTTCGCGCATCACGTGGCCCTGTCGATCGTGCTGCTCACCATTGCCACGTGCGGCATCCTGGCGCTGATGCCGATCTACTGGACCTTCCCCGGCCAGATCCTGTCCGGCACCGCCGCGGCGGCCGGCATCGCCCTCATCAATTCAGTCGGCAACCTGTCCGGCTTCACCGGCTCGATGATCACCGGCGTCGCCAAAGAGCTGACGGGCGACATCAACAACGGCACCTACGCCCTCGGCGCCTGCCTGCTGGTGAGCTGCGTGCTGATCACGCTGATTCCGAAGAGCATGCTGAATCCGCCGGCGGAGCGATGACGCCGATGAAGCGGTGAGGTGGGCGCACGGTGTGCGCGGGTCAAAATCAAAAGGGGTCACGCAATCGCGTGACCCCTTCTCAATTTCTGGTGCCGGCTGCAGGACTCGAACCCGCCACCTGATGATTACAAATCATCGGAAATATGTATTCCTGGATGTTGATGCTCAATCATGTAGGCAGGCAGAATACATATAAATCAATGACCATCATGGATACCCGATGATTTTTCATGTTGACCAGAGTTGACCGTTTGCCACACAATTTGCCTACATGATGCCTACACGGAAAAAGAGATGGCAAAGGTCAGCTTCACGGCAGAAAGAGTGTCCTCATTCGAGGCAGCTCCCGGCAAGACACAGACGATTTACTGGGATGCCAAAGCGGCGGGGCTAGGCCTGCGCGTGACCCCAGGCGGGGCACGGTCATACATCTTCGAGTCCCGCCTCTTTGGCAAAACCATCCGAGTGACCATCGGCACCGCTCAGGCGTGGCCACTCGCCAAGGCCCGCACCGAGGCGGCCCGCCTGAAAACCGTTATTGACGGCGGCCAGGACCCTCGCGAGCAGGCCGCCGAGCAGCAAGCGGCACACTCCGCCCGAAAGGCGGAAGTGGTGCGCCAAAGCGTGACCTTTGCAGACGCATGGGATGCTTATCTCGCCGACCTACAGAAGAAGGTTTCCCCAAAGACAAAAAAACCGCGCAGTCCGCAATACATTGAGGACCATCGCAAGCTAGCAGCGGCGGGCGGCACGGAAAAGAAACGGGGTAAAGGACTGACTTCGCAGGGTCCGCTTCATTCGCTCATGCCACTAAAACTGTCGGCAATGACCGGCACGAAGATAGCTGCATGGCTAGAAGATGAAGTGGCCGAACGCCCGACCAGTGCAGCCTACGCCTACCGCATGCTTAAGGCCTGGGCGAGGTGGTGCGAGGGTCAAGAACGATTCTCTGGCCTGATTCCGGCTGATTGCTATTCGTCCCAGAAGGTGACAGCCCTGCTACCCAGCGCAGGCACCAAGGATGGCGACAGCCTACAGCGCGAACAACTGGCGGTGTGGTTTTCTGCGGTGCGCGGCCTGAGTAACCCTGTCCTCTCGGCGTATCTGCAAGGCTTGCTCATCAATGGCCCACGCCGAGAGGAAATGGCTGAACTGAAGTGGAAAGACGTCGATTTCGACTGGAACAGCATCACGCTTCGCGACAAGGTAGAAGGCTCTCGCAGAATTCCTCTGACGCCCTATTTCCGTTCTCTGCTGCTTGGTCTCAAGACCGCCAACGAAACACCGCCCGGCGTCATCGAATTGAAGGTCATGGCAGCCAAGGGCAAAACGTGGGAGCCATCGCCGTGGGTATTTCCAAGCGCCACGTCCAAAAGCGGTCACATCGCGGAACCCCGCTATGCACACCAGGCGGCAATCGAGGCGGCAGGCCTCCCCCATATCACGCTGCACGGCCTACGCCGTTCGTTCGGCACGCTAGCGGAATGGTGCGATGCGCCCGTGGGCATCGTGGCACAAATCCAGGGTCACAAGCCGAGCGCACTTGCCGAGAAGCATTACCGCCGTCGGACGATTGACCTGTTACGCAAGTGGCATGACCAGATTGAGGCGTGGATGCTTGAGCAGGCTGGCATCGACTTCAAAGCCCCGGTCACCAATGAAACCACCGAACTCCCACCGTTAGAATAGCTGCCGAAATTAACCTGGTACATGCGAGGAAGCAGTGAGTGAAGCGGCAAACCGCCCGGGCGACGGCGGCAAATTTATCAGCTTGTGGGAACTGTTTGCTCAGATTGGAAAAGCTGAGGCGATATATGGCTACGAGGCTGCTCGTGATTTTGCCTCCTGCCTGTCCGATGACCCTGTAGGCATGAACTTCATCCGTCGCCGTGACGAACTGGGCATTCTTTGTCCACTCGACATAGATGGCCGTTTGCGCCTGGTGCGGCTGCTCAATATTTTCGGAAGCCAGGGCACGCTGTTCGATGATGACGGCATACCGAACGACGAAGCTCCGACGACATTCGAGCGATTCGGGTTCTACACGTCCGACATCTACCCATTCCTTGCCCGCCACGACATTGCCATTGCGCGCCCAGGTGACGAGGACTCCGAGAACCGAGTCTTTCCTGATGGGCGGCGTATTCCTGGCTGGATACTGGGCTACGACTGCCAGGCTTGGATTCCATACAGCCGGGCCGTGGGAATTCTCACAGCCAGTACGGTCGCAGCCGAACGCCATTCGCCCGACCATGACGATGTCTTTGATAGATGGGGCAAGGCGCTGTCCGACGCAGTCGAGCGCGGGACTATTGGCGAGTCGACGGCTTCCGGGAAGCGGATGCTAGCCCACGCCGACGTGCGCGCCTGGTTTGCGCACCAGGGCCACGTGTGGCCGCTCGAAGCGCCAGAAGCACAACCAGATAACGAAGCGAATGCCGTGCCGCCAACAGACCAGCAAATGCAACTGGCCAGGACGCCAGGTGAGCATGATGGCGGGATGACAAGGCGAGAGCAGCAGATTCGAGCCATCGAGGACATGGCCGACAAAGAGCGGTATCCACGCAAGCAAATCCCGGATGGCGGCAAAGCGAGGCTTCGTGACCTATGCAAAGCTGCACATCCAAGCCTGTTCGGCGCGGGTGATTCTCCGTTCGATGATGCCTGGAAAGCGGCAAGCAAAGCCGACCGAATCGTGATGGCGAACCGAAACAAGTTCGCCGGGCGGTAGGCGCATCGCCCAGATGCAACCCGGCCATCGCGGTTTGCGATGGCCTTTTTACTTGCCTGTACGCCCCTCGCTGCAACGGCAATCCACGTGCAACGCTTTTCTGCAAAAGCCAGTCAGTCTGGTCACCACGGTCACGCGGCGAAACACCAGACACCGTCCCGCCAGTAGTGGGGCGCAAATACCCCACCCCTCCAGTCTTGCGACTCCACCATCCCCCGACTTGATAGTTCGTCAACGCCGAAGAAAACAGCCACACACAGCGGAATGCTCGGATGAACGTTGAAACGAATTCGGCGCGTTATCAACAGACATTCGAGCCCCGCTGCGCACGGCAAGATGCAATCGTTGACATGAACACGACCAACCGTATTTCGTTTAGCTTCAGCCGTGATGCCATCCAGGCTGTCGTTCCGACCGACATCGCCGCCGCCGCGCTGAACCGCCGCCCGCAGACTTTGCGCAAATGGGCCTGTCTTGAAAACGGCCCAATCCGCCCTGTCCGTATCAACGGTCGCCTGGCGTGGCGAGTCGCCGATATTCAGGCTCTGCTGGGCGGGGTGGCAGCATGAGCGCAGAAACCAATGCGAAAGACCTGGTCGCTCGCACCACCACGCCCGCATCCGCGCCCCTGAAAAAGGAGGAGAAATTTCCTCTGGATGTCGTGTTTGCAGATGAGCTTCCAGACACCTATGAAGCTCCCGACGAGCTGGTACAAGGGCTGTTGACCGTTGGCGGCAGCAGCCTGGTGTATGGGGACTCGAATAGTGGCAAGACATTCTTCGTCATCCACCTGGCGGCTGCAATCGCTCTCGGTATCGACTGGATGGGACGGCGAACCGAGCCAGGATTGGTGCTCTACCTGGCTGCCGAATCCCCTGATTCGGTACGCTCTCGGCTTCAGGCGTATAAGAGGCATTACTGTGTACGCATGCCCAACTTCGCCGTCGTCAAGAGCCCGATGAACCTATTCGCAGACGACACTGATACCGACGCCATCATCAAAACGGTCAAGATGATGGAGGCTCGACGCAAACAGCCGGTGCGCCTGATTGTCGGCGATACGCTGGCTCGCCTGAGCGCAGGTGCGAACGAAAACATGGGCCAGGACATGGGGGTCGTCGTTTCGCGTATCGACCGCATTCGCATCGAGTGCGGAGCGCATTTCATGCTGATTCATCACAGTGGCAAGAATGCCGCCGCTGGTGCCCGAGGATGGAATGGCGTGCGAGCGGCCGTTGATGTCGAACTCGAAGTAACTGACCATGCGGGCGGACGATGCGCTGAAGTGACGAAGAATCGTGACCTCGGCTCAAAGGGCGAGCGCATTGGCTTCGCTCTGGATGTGGTCGAGGCTGGCACGACGAAATGGGGAGAAACGGCGACAACTTGCGTAGTTGCTCCAGCCGCTGCCCCCGAGCGCCGCAGTGGCACGAGAACCGGCAGCAGCTCAAAACGCAGCAGTGGCCCGAAGCACAGCACAATCGAGAGCAGGGTCATGGCGCTCCTGCGTGAGCACACCACTGGGATGAAGAAAGCTGATGTTGTCGAGCATGTCGTCAAGGGCGGCGGCGCAGCATCATCGGTGTATCGCGTCATCCAGGACCTGGTAACGGCAGAGCAACTTCGCGAGGCTGATGATGTCCTGTCCGTCACAGGCACTGCGACGTAAATCAGGTGCATAGAGGTACGTGCAGGTACTAAAGCCGAACACGTACCCGGCGTACATCTAGGTACGTAGGTACACATCTATATAGATGTGTACCTACGTACCTAAACGTTGTGCTCGCAACAAGTTGGATGGGAAGCGTTATGAAAACCCAGCTGACCAGGAAAACGATGGACGGCACCACGCCATCAGCATCGCTTCCTGGCTGCCCGCCTTTCCTCCTTGGCGCAACGCATAAGCCATCGTTCAAGACAGCGATTTCATTCGCCCGTTCTGCGCGGACGATGGGCCACCAGGAAGAGCAGTGCGCGGAGGCAAGCCGTCGCGCTGCCAGAGGCATCCGGCACGGCGCAATCACGGGCGTAGCCCGTGCGGGCTTACCCATGCTTCTCACGGCGCCAGCAAATCGGCGAGTCGGTCACACGCCCCGTCGCGGGCGAGTGGCCCGCTCGCAGATTGCGGACGCGCGATGACAGCACAAACCAGGCCCCGGGTAAGCCTATGCCTCATCGAGCGGCGGCGAGGCGAAATCGCTCATGACCGCAACGACCAGACCGACCAGTTTCGTGCCGAAACTGGACGCACAAAAAAGCAACGCCCCCACCAGATGCCTCCGATGGGGACGCTGCCCAATCCTCTTTTTTCAGGCAGAGACCAAGATGCATTCTGCACGGCGGACACCTTCAAATTAAAAGGTAGCCACGAAGGAGTTCACGAGTACAAGCGGCGGGTCAATGCCGCAGGCTGGGGAGGTGTCTCCCCCCGTCGATTGCCTATCCTGCTGACGGCCTGGATACGAACGCCCAGGCCATCAGGCAAACACGATGTCCTCGAATTTGTATAGCTCCGTCGAGAACGCGATGAGCGCATCGAGCGCACTCTTTTTCCAGCCCTTTGCCATCAGGTCGCGCGTGAGCTTCGCACGGAACGCAGGCGTGCAGACGAAGATGACCTTGCCCCATCTCAGGCCATTCCCCAGCAGCTTGGAGCCCGACGCACTGGCCGCATCGGCGGCAACAGCGTCGAGCCATTTCAATAACTTGGCGTAATCCGAGGCATTTTTACGACTTCGTTCGACTTCCACGAACCATAGCCGACCATCCGCACCCCGTAACAGAACATCGGGTTTCTTACCCGCGATGCCATCGACGCCGCCCAGCCACCTGTCCTGAGCAATCTCGCGTTCGGTCGAGACGCGATAGCCGTCCAGGATGCCGCGAATGGCAATCTGGTTGGCAATCGTGCGGTGCCGAAAGTGCGCGGAGCTAAACGCTCGCACCAGGTCTTTTCCCGTTGTTGCCGCAATGCCCATGTGTTGCAGGCGACGTGCGCCAGCCTCGGACAGTGCGTAAATCACGCTGCCGTCCGGTCCCTGCCCGCGCAGTACCTGCCGGGCATCGGCGAGCCGCCGGAGCGTGCGTTGCGCCATGCGTAGGTCGGACGCCGTGGCGACCGGCGCTTCTAGCGCTGGCTCACCGGATGCGCCACTGGACCAGACCGGGCGCAATGCGGCGCAATCTCGGGTTCTCAAGAATCCGAAGCGCGCGAGCGACCTTAGCAGCCGTCCCTCTGCCTCTGCTGCGATGATGCGTCCGTCCCGCGCTGTCACGAAGTATCTCCCAAAAAGGTGTCGATATTTCGTATAGCGCGAAAGACGCAGCATCCCGCGTTCGACCTCCTGGACGGCGGAGGACGAACACGGAAGGCGTAGCCGCTTGCGCGGCGAGCCACCATGCCCTTTTCACAAAACTGGACGTTTTGCCGGGCATTTTCGCCACTGGACGTAGCTCATGTCTCCAAAAGCGGCGCCCCGCACTGCGCGCGGGCAAGGTACTCACCCTGCCTCGCTGAACGCGACGCTGGCTCCGGCCTTTGGCCTACGGTCTTTGCTGCGCTACGACATGACTACCTTGCCCGCGCGCAGCTCGGGGCGCGGGGCATTGCTGCCCCCCGGTTCATCTATCAGGTGGCTGGGGCACCTTCTGGAGGCTGGGGCCTCCAGCGATGACCGGCTCCCCCCTGCAATCCACCGACCAGCCCTGGGGGCTGGTGCGCCGGATTGGGCGGCGTGCTGAACGCACTTGCCCCACTCCATCCCTGCGGGCTGCTGCGGCTCCCCTACCGTCTGCGCGCTCACGCTCAGACTGCGCGCCTTTGGCTTGCAGGTCACGCGCGGCATGGCCGCGCTTAGGTCGCGGTCATAGACCGCGACATCGTCTGCGTCGTCAGTTTGGTGCTTGCCCCCATCCTTCCTGATTCGCCGCCCACCCACTGGCGACAGTACCCCAGGCGGTCTGCATGGCAAGGACCTGCGGCGCTTCCGCGCACGTCCTCACCCGGTCCCCTGCGGGGCTGCGGCTTCCGGGCGTGCCCTTGCCATCCAGCCTTCTCGCCTGGTGTCGCGCGACGCCAGGGCGACGAACTCAGGAAGGACGGTAGCAAAACAGCAGCACCACCCCCACGCCGCAGCCGGGAACGTGAGGGGGCTCGGAATCTTGGAACCCGGTCAGCCTTGGAGAAAGCACTATGGAAAAACGAGACGGTCTGCAAGACATCTTCGGTGAAGTTATTTCGATGTACACGCGCGCGCAGGCAATCGCGGATGGCGTGCTGATTGATGTCACGGCAGAGGCAAACGATGCGGGCTTCAAAGTCCCGGTGGCACTCACGGCGACGGTTTGGGCGGAGGTGGTGGCATGGTCAGCCGAAGACAGCGCCCGACAAATCCATCAGGACGAACACGGACGCTTGAACGACCTGCTGTGGGCTGCCGTCAACCTCGCTCGCTATCACAAAGGCAACCGCATGCCTTTTCAGCATCATCGCGTGCCGCGCGGTGGGAATTTCGTGCATCGCACACCGATAACCCTCCTGATGGCCATTGGGCCGGGAGATAACGCTGAGCCCGTCGTGACTTTCATGTTTCCAGGCGACGACTGACGTTTTCCGCCCCGCTGATTGCAGCGGGCATTTAACCATCCTCGACAGGAGAGCAACTATGTCACATACCCCGATTAACCCCGCGACCGGCCTGCCGATGACCGGCGACGGTTACGGTGGAGTCGATGTCGGCGGCAGCCCGTACGGCATCGACATTCACACGCATCATAATCCGTGGATTTCCACCGATTTTGGCTGTATGAGCGATGGTTTTTAAGCCTACCTAGTCGTACCGCTGCACAGCGCCTCGGCAAATGAATGACCACTCCAAGCCGAGGCGCTATCATCCGAGGTTAGTCAGATGACCAGCGATGGGATAAAGGAGCCCCTGTGAGCGACACGTCAGCCCAATACGAACACAAACAAGAAGCGGTGCAACGCCCTGACGTAGGTGTCCAGGACCAGTTCAGCATCAAGAAGCCGAACCGAGTCTATAGCTACGATTCCAGTCTTGACCCGGCCATGTCATGGGACGAGAACCGCGAACGCGAACTTGGTGAGTGGCTCATTGGTCTGGTTGCCCGCTGCGCGGAGGAAGGCGAAGCGGCAGTTTTTCAGGGGCCGCAAGTCTGGAATGGTGGCGGCGTTCAGGTGCAGTCTCTCAAGGCAGCGACGGGCTTGCTGCAGACGCTCTCGCAGCCATTCTTGAATTGGGCTGGCAAAGCTGAACGACATCAGCTCAGCGTGCCGACCACGCCGTTGTTCGTGCATGAGCGGCATTCCACCAAAGCTATTCTGGAAGGCATTGAGAGCCGCAAAGCAAAAGGTACCAACCTTGACCTCTTCGGCGACCCGCACCTGGACGTGACCGACCGGCTCGACGCCTACGAACACAAAGGGCCTTGGCAAAACCGAATGATTCTGGGCGATAGTCTCCAGGTCATGAATTCCATGCTGGAATTCGAGGGCTTAGGCGGGCAGGTGCAGATGGTGTTTTTCGACCCACCCTACGGCGTGAGGTTCGGCTCGAATTTTCAGCCTTTTGTTCGTAAACGGGACGTGAAGCATGGCGCGGACGACGCGATGACCCGCGAACCCGAAATGGTCAAAGCCTATCGCGACACATGGGAGTTAGGGCTTCACTCTTATTTGACGTATATGCGAGACCGGCTGATGCTCGCGAAGGAATTGCTCAACGAGAGCGGTAGCATATTCGTTCAAATCTCTGACGAAAACCTTCACCACGTTCGCGAATTGATGGATGAGGTATTCGGGCAAAATAATTTTGTCTCAATTATTCAATTTGCCAAAACATCTGGATTGGAAGCAGCTTCCTCGCTTTCATCCGCCTGCGATTATCTGGTTTGGTATGCGAGGGATAAAGAAAGGGTTAAATACAGAAGCCTGTGGGAATCCAAATCTGCGCTCGGAAGTTCCGGCTATACCCACATTTTGCTCAAAGACGGAAGTTCACGTCGCATGACGAGTGACGAAGTGGCTGGGAAATCCCCCATTCCAGAGGGGGCTCGTATTTTCACGCTTTCCGATTTGACCAAGCCCGGGCCTGGCTCGCGATACGACGTAGACTTCGAGGGACGTCGCTTCAGCCCCGGAGCTCGGTGGTGGGGAACAACGCCCGAATCGATGGCTCGCCTGATTGAGGCTGGACGAATATCCGCCGTGGGAAATACTCTGCGATTCATTCGCTATCTCGACGATTTCCCGGTGTCTGGGTTAAATAACTTGTGGGCTGACACCGGGATTGCTGGGTTTAGCTCCGACAAACTGTATGTTGTTCAAACCTCGCCGAAGGTAATCCAGCGATGCATGCTGATGTGCACGGAGCCTGGTGACCTGGTGTTCGACCCGACCTGCGGTTCTGGGACGACGGCATATGTCGCCGAACAGTGGGGACGTCGTTGGATTACCTGTGACACGTCGCGGGTACCTTTGGCCTTAGCACGCCAACGCCTGCTCACGGCCACCTTCCCCTATTACGAGCTAAAAGACCCAAAGCTAGGCCCCGCCGGTGGCTTCATCTACCAGCGTAAGCAAAACCGCAAAGGCGAAGAAGTGGGAGGGTTGGTACCACACGTTACGTTGAAGTCAATTGCTAACGACGAACAGCCTGCAATGGAAGTGCTAGTTGACAGACCTGAAGAGCGAGACCGCAAGGACGTAGTGCGAGTTGCGGGTCCGTTTGTGGTCGAGGCGACCATTGCTCCAGCGCAAACAATGGAAGCGTTGGATGGTACTGCTAGGGCGCAAAGTGACGGTACGGTGGTTGATGCCGAGCCAATGGTGACCCACGGCGATGTAGCCACCCACATCGAACGCATGACTCAGGTGCTGCGCCAGTCCAAGACACTGCACTTACCGGGAAATCGAGAACTAGTGCTAGAGCAGGTTCGCCGCACCAATGACGGCGACATCCTGCATGCCGAAGCCAGTGATGCGGATGGTAAACGTGTCGCCATCGTCTTCGGACCCGAATCCGGTGCTATTTCGGCTGACATGGTGTTTGAGGCCGCGCGTGAAGCCCACTTCCTGCGCTATGACCAGTTGTACTTCTTCGCCTTTGCTATTCAGGCCAAAGCACGCGAACTCATTGAGGAACGCAATAAGGATGGCGCTCCCAAGCTACGCATTCATTGCACCTACGTGGCCGTTACACCAGACGTCGCTATGAGCGACCTGCTCAAGACCACTCGTGCATCGGAAATCTTCTCGGTCACCGGCCTGCCGGACGTGAAGCTTACCAAGCTTCAGCAGAAGAACAACTCGGGCGAGGCTCTCTATCAGGTGGATGTGAAGGGCTTAGACATCTTCAACCCAGCAAACATGGAACAGGAGTCAGTCGAAGGGGAAAACCTGCCGTGCTGGATGCTGGATACAGACTACGACCCGTCTGGCTCCTTTTACGCCACGCAGGTGTTCTTCCCGAAGACTGGCGCCTGGGACAATCTACAAAAGTCGCTGAAGGCCAGTTTCGATGAATCGGTGTGGTCGCACTTGGCAGGTACCACGAGCGAGCCGTTTGTGCTGGGCGAGCGTCGCCGGATTGCAGTGAAGGTAATTGACGAGCGTGGCAACGAGCTGATGCGCGTTATTGAGAACATTGCATAAGGGAGCAAGCAATGTCGCAAATCAACGCCGTCGAAGCGCCCATCATCAATTCCCCGTTCGATGAGCCGAAATTCCACTGGCACATCGAGGAAGGCAAGCAGCCACAAAAGCGGGAAGGTCGTCGCCCAGCCAGCTACTTCTTCCGCGTGCCGGAACATGCCGGCCGCGGAAAAAAAACCAAGAAGCAGACTGTGCTGTTCGACCAGGACGCAAAAGGCAACGAGTACCTGCTCGATACAGCGAACCTCATCCGTCAGCGCCTGAAGGAATGGCGTGCTCGCGAATACAGCGGAGCGACGAAAATCACGAAGGAGTTGATAGCTCTGTGGCACTCGGCCGACCGTAAGCAGCGACTTTTCTTCGCCCAGCTTGAGGCGGTCGAAACGATACTCCTTCTCGTAGAAGGTCCGGAGGACCTCAAGCAGGGTATCCGCATCCCTACCGATGAGCCCGGAGATGATGCCAAGGCCGCCGGATACAAGGCATTTATCCGCTACGCAGTGAAGATGTGTACCGGCTCAGGTAAGAGCACGGTTATGGGCATGCTGGCCGCGTGGTCGATTCTGAACAAGGTGGCCGATTCCACCAATCCGAATTACTCGGACACGGTGCTCATCGTCTGTCCTAACGTCACCGTCCGCGACCGGTTGCACGAACTTGACCCCAACCTGGACGAAATCAGCCTCTATCGCACACGTGAGCTGGTACCGCTGCATCGTATGCCCGACCTCCGTCGTGGCGAGGTGTTTGTTACCAACTGGCACAACCTTGAGCGCCGCGAGCTTTCGGACGTAAATGGCACGTCGGCCAAGGTAGTAAAGCGCGGCACGCCTATGGAAAAGCGCCGCACGGTCAAGTTGGGCGGCAAAGACCAACTGACTGAGGCTGACCTTCGGCAGCAGGCGCTGACGGGCGCGTTTGAAATCGTGGGCGAGGTGAAGGACCGCCACGGTGTTTTGACGGCTTTCGAGGTCAAGGAAACCAGATACTACGAGAGCGACACTGCATTCCTGCGCCGGGTGCTGGGCAACCGCAAGGGGCGCAGTTCCGCCATCATGGTGATGAATGATGAGGCCCACCACGCCTACCGGCGCGGCAAGGCCGAACCCGACGATGAATACGCTCTCGACGAGGAAACCGCCGACGCCGATGCGCGCGAGGCCACCGTCTGGATTGAAGGACTGGACCGCATCAACAAGGCATTGAATGGGTCGAAGAATGGCGTGCGCCTATGCGTTGACCTGTCTGCTACCCCCTTCTTCATCCAAGGTTCCGGCAACGAAGTGGGCAAACCCTTCCCTTGGGTGGTGTCCGACTTCAGCCTGCTGGAGGGCATTGAAGCGGGGCTAGTGAAAATCCCGCAGTTGCCGACCCAGGACATCACCGGTGGTGAAACTCCGGCCTACTTCAATGTGTGGCGCTGGGTTCAAGAGCGTATCGAGCAAGACGGTGGCGGCAAAGCGAAACTCAGTCCGGACATGGTGATGCGATATGCCACGACGCCTATCACTCAGCTCGCCGATGAGTGGCGCAAGACACTGGATACGTGGAAAGCCCAATTCAAAGAGGGCTTCCGCAAGACCGATGTGCCACCTGTCTTCATTGTCGTGTGCCGCGATACCGCGCTGGCCAAGGAGTTGTATGAATGGCTGGCCAATGGCAAGCAGGACTATGGCCAGTCGCCGATTGAGTTCCGCAACAAGCCAGGCCAGGAAAATACCATCCGTGTGGACAGCAAGATTGCGGAGGACATCGCTTCCGGTGCGAGTGGTAGCGATGAAGCTCGGCGTCTGCGTTTTGTGCTGGACACCATTGGTAAGACAGCCTGGCCTGGCGGCCATATCCCAGAAGAATACGAAGCACTGGTCGAGAAACACAACCGCAAAGCACTGGACGATGAAGACAGCGGTCTAGTGACCATCGACGCCAGCATTCCCCCTGGGCGCGACGTGCGATGCATCATCAGCGTCGCGATGCTGTCGGAAGGTTGGGACTGCAACACCGTGACTCACGTCGTCGGCCTGCGTCCCTTTGGCTCGCAGTTGCTGTGTGAGCAGGTGGTGGGCCGCGCGCTGCGCCGTACTTCCTACGCTATCGACGAGGCCACAGGTTTTTTCCGAGAGGAAACCGCCAAGGTTTTCGGCGTCCCGTTCGAGCTGATTCCGTTCAAAGTTGAAGGTGGTGCAGCACCACCCCCGACACCGCCGTCTAACCAGATATACGCTGACCCGGCCAAGGCTGGCTTTGAAATCGCTTTCCCTGTGGTCGAAGGCTACGCAGACCCCGGCATCACTCGCATTTCGCTGGATTGGGCCAAGATTCCCACGCTCACACTCGACCCGCTTGAGGTGCCGGATACGACCCTCATGAAGGGGTTGGCAGGTGCCGATGGCAGCCTTGCCGCTTATGGCCCTGGCGCCGCTGAACTGGTCACGTTGGAAGCGTGGCGAGCACGTATTCGCGTACAGCAGGTCGCTTTCACCCTTGCGAGCACACTGGTCAAACAGTGGCAGAAAGAAAAAGGCGACAGTATTCCGATGCATCGTCTCTTTCCGCAGCTTCTGGCTTACGCGCAGCAGTTTCTGGCGACTAAGCTCGTCTGCAAGGGAAACCGTGCGCCGCAGGACGTGGCGCTGAACCCGTATTTCGGCAAGGCGGTCGGCTACATCATCGACAACTTGCAGGCCGTCGATGAGAGCGGACAGGCTCAGGAGCGGCCCATCATTACGGCAGGCGCAGCGGGCATGCGTTCGACGCGCTTCGTTGAATTTGCCACGGGCCGCGACCTCTGGCCGGTTACGCGCAGCCACCTGAACGCGATGGTGGCGGATACTAAGAAATGGGAGCAGAGTGCGGCCTACTGTCTCGATACGCACCAGCAGGTTCGAGCCTGGGTCAAGAACGACCGTAAGCGGTCTTTTAAGGGCGCCCCTTGCGGCCGCCGGCGGTATCCGCTAGACGGTTGAGGGCTTGAGCCTCCAGGGCAGCAGAGCCTCGTAGTCGTCGGCGGTCTGTGCGTGTGGCAACGCCTTGAACAAGGCAACGAGATACTGATACGGATCGACGTCGTTGGCCTTGCAGGTTTCCACCAGCGAGTAAAGACTTGCGCTAGCGTTGGCACCGGCCACGGTGTCGCAGAAGAGGAAGTTTCTCCGTCCGATCACGAATGGCCTAATCGCGTTCTCGCAGGGATTGTTCGAGATCGGCCAGGTTCCGTTCTCGATGTAGCGCACGAGCTTTGGCCACTGCCCATGCAGGTAGTGCAGCGCCTTGCCGAACAGGCTTTGCGGCAGCACGGTATGCAGATGTTGCAGCAGCATCGTTTCGATCTCGGCCAGCAGCGGCTGGCTTTGTTCGGCGCGAACCTGCTGCCGTTGTTCCGGCTTCATCTTGAGCGTGTGGCTTTCGATGGCAAACAGCTTGCCGATGCGCTGCAGGAATCCGGTGACCGGGTGGTCGGGGCGCTTGTCCTTGGGCAAGGCTTGCTCCGCCTCGACCAGGTAGCGGCGCGCGTGTGCCCAGCATCCGAGATGCACCAACTGATAGGTGTTTGCGACGTCGTCGTATGGTGCATAGCCGTCGGTCATCAACACCGCCCCAGGCTTGATGCCGGCATAGAGAGCCGTAGCCTGCTTTGTCTCGCGTGTCGGGCTATAGGCAAACAACCGTACCGGCGGCCCTGTGCCATTCATCTGCGCCCATAGGAAGCTCTTTCTCTGGGCAGGCCTGCCGGGCTCCTTGAGCACCTGTACCGTTGTCTCGTCACCGTACACGACGTCTGCTTCCAGCAGATGGTCACGCAGCAGGTTGATGATTGGCTGCACCGCCTGGCCTACTCGCACTATGCTTGCGGCCAGGGTGCCGCGAGAGAGGTCCCCGCCGAAGCGATGCAGCAGCGCTGCCTGGCGGTACAGCGGCAGGCCATCCTGATACTTCGAGGTGATGCACCAGGCCAGCGCCGATTCGGTAAGGAGTCCCTTGGGAATAATGCGCGCCGGTGCCGGCGTCGTCTTGATGCCGCCGTCGCAGCATGGGCAGGCGTACTTGACCCGCTGGTGCTGGATCACGCGGACCTGCTGCGGCACGATGTCGAGCTGTTCGCTGACCTCGACGCCAATCTCGACCAGAGCCTGGCCATCGAGGGGGCAGACGCGTTCCGATTCGGGTAGTTCGTGACGAACCTCGACACGGGGCAGCGCCGGGTCGAGCGGCTTGCGGCCGCGCTTCTTGCGTTTGTGTCCGGCCACTTCGGTCTCGGGCGTACCTTCTTCTTCCTGCGCCGGCTGCGCGGCCGCCGTCGCCAAGGCCTCGGCCTCATTGAGGAACAAGTCCTTCTGCTCCGAGCCTCGCGCCTCGCTCTTTGCGGCGAACAGCTTACGCTGAAACGCCTTGAGCTGTTCCAAGAGCAGGTCTCGCTGGACCGTCATCACACGCAGTTCGCCCTTGATTGCCTCGCGTTCCGCGAGTATTGCCTTGAGCTCGCGCTCGGCGTCTCGCAACAGTTGCAGCTCGGCGGCGGTAACGGTGACGGGCGTGGATGGCATGGCGGGTTAGACCGCTGCCGCCAAACAGCGTTCACGCAGCGCGATGGTATTCTCGGTGCGGGTGCCGGCGCATCGCCTCGATGTCGATTCCCTCGAGCAGCCAGTGCAACTGTTCGACCGTCAGCGTAGCCACAGCCGCCTCGCGTGGCCAGGCAAACCGGTCCGCCTCCAATCGCTTCAACAATAGCCAGAAGCCGTTGCGATCCCACCCGAGAATCTTGATGCGATCGGCCCGCTGGTTACGGAACACAAATACAGCCGATGCAAACGGATCCAGCCCGAGCGTCTGCTCGACCAGCAGTGCCAGGCCGTTGATGTTCTTACGGAAGTCCACTGCGTCGCGATGCAGATACACCCGCAGCTCAGCGTCGAGCCGAAACATCAACGGTCTCCACTCAGTGCTTCGATCATTGCCTTTACGAGCCCAACGTCTCGCTCGCTGCATTCGAGCTCAAGTGATACACCGTTGGGCAGCTTTGCGCTCAAGAGCGCCAGCGGTTGCGCTTGCCGCGGTGGCGGATCGCCAGTCGCTGATGCCGCTTCGTGACGCGGCACCGCAACCTTTGCAAGTGTCTCGATTGGCCGCGAATCCTGAACCTCCTGGACAACCGGCACGAATGCCGGCAACGCACCTCGCGCCTGCACTGAATCTCGGTAGTCCCGAATCCATTTGCGCAACTGGTTAGCGTTGATACCGGCCTTGAGCGCCGTGCCCGAGACCGATGCTCCCGATTGAAGACAGAACTCAATCAGACGCCGCTTGGCCGCTGGCTCGTAGTCGCGCTTCCCATTGGAGCGGACTCGCACCGCCTGCAGCGGAAATAGGTCAATCTCGTCTTGGATCATGTTTGCGTCCGCAAAGTCTTTGCGGACGCTAGCCTGCCAACGTTCAGCCTTCAATACCAGACGTCGTCAATTGAGCGCTTACGAACGACCACCTTGGCTTCGTCGTACCGTATCGGAAAGATGGAACCAAGCGGAACTACTTGCCGGACTTCATCGTCGAGCTGGTGTCGGGCGAAAAGCTGGTGGTCGAAATCAAGGGACAAGTGATTGACGACGCTCTCATAAAAGAAGCGGCAGCCAAGCGGTGGTGCGAGGCCGTGAACCGCGACGGCCGATACGGTCGCTGGAGCTATCACCTGATGAAGCACCCGGCAGACTTGATGCAGTTGCTCGATAACTTGGATTGAGCACTTACGTGGTCATTCGGGTCAAAAGGCCATGGAAACTTCCGTTCTGTGGCCTTTTGATTCTGCTCGATTATTCGGCTATTTGGCGGGGCACGTGGAGGTAACTGTTGCTGCCAATTTTTTACAATGGTTTCTTCGTTGTTGTAGTCATGGATTCCGTTATGGGACGGGTCGGAAGTCACCTCTCACGGGACGGCTTTCTCTCAACCAAGTTGCCTTCAATGTAGCGGCGGAGCAATCCCCTTAACGTGCTTCATCAAGAACCGAGCAGCCGTCCCGTGGGCGCGCAGCTCGTCAATGCCGTAATGCTGACGACAGATGCTTCCGACCGCCAGGTCGAGACAGTACGGCTCGGGACTGAACCGGGTCGGCTTGTGGTTTAGCATACGACGCAGCTTCACGGTGACCGTGGCGTCGCTGACCTCCGATGCCACCGAGAATTCTTCGAGGGTTTCGAATTCCAACATCTTGATGTTCCTAGCCTCAGTTAGGCGCGGACATCGGCTCGCCAGCCTTTCGCGGCTGCGCGCGACTCGGCTTGCAACTCCTTGACGACATCTTTGTAGAGCCCGCCCCGGAGGTTAGCTACCAGGTAGCCGATGCGACGGGCACCTTTCGCAGTCACGACGAACGGCACGTTTCCGAGGCCCCAGACTCTCTCGTTCCGCTCGCAGATGGCCTGTTCAGCTTTTTTTGAAGCGGGCCGCAAGTATCCGCGTGCCACCAGCCCGAGGATGCCGACTTCGGCGAAGATGCCGCACTCCCGCGAACTGAACATGCGGTACTTGCGATAGAGCAGGTTATTGACGTGCTGACTGTTGTACGTTTGTGTCAGGCACATCATACCGAGCACGAGTGCCTCCATCGGCGGGAGCGTTTTCGCTTCATCCTGACCGGCATACGGCGTGACCTCGTTGGTAAAATAGAGGCTCATCATCGTTCGCATGAACGGCAGGCTCAGGTCGTCGGTCAGTTGTTCTTGCGGCAGCATAGTCATTTCTCCATTGGTAGCTTGCTGAAATTGCCTTTGTGCGTCTGAGCATTTCGCCTTACGTGGCGTCGCTCACAGCACCGACAGAATCAGGTGGGGTGCCAGTGGGGGCGCAAGAGTGGGGGGCTGGGGTATTTACACCCAACTACCTGGAGAGAATCGCGTGACGGCCATGACCGCCCGTGCCTGACCGACCGGTTTCAGCAGAAATGCTTCGCAAGTGGGCCACCACCACTGGGGAAAGTGACTGAAACCGAGCTGCGACGGGTGCTGTCGGCAGAGTGAGGGGCGGGGCAATCCCCGACACCCGCCGGGACACCGACACCGGAGGTAGCGATTAGAGTGGCCAGGTGAAACGGCTTGGCCGCCTCACTTGAGTTCCCGTAAGCGGGTCAGCCTGGTCGATGCCCGCTCTGACGGCAACCGCACAGCGCCGCCAAGATGGCATGAAATGCCTACACGGTGCCTACACGGCTTTAGAAATGAACAAGGGGTCACAAGAAAAATCTTGTAACCCCTTGATTTTATTGGTGCCGGCTGCAGGACTCGAACCCGCCACCTGATGATTACAAATCAACTGCTCTACCTGATGAGCTAAGCCGGCATGTCTGGTGCAGACCGCGATTCTACTGCATGCGGTCTCAAAGTCGGAAGCTTATTTGACCACCTTCAGCGACGGCTTCTTGCCCCCGATCCGCGGTACCGGCGGCGGCGTCGGATCGTCTTCCGGCTCGCTGGTTTCGGCAGTCACCGGCGCGGGCGCATCGGATTCGACCGGTGCCAGTTTCGGCGGCGGATTGTTCTCGCGCTCGGTGGCGGCCTGCGTCTCGGGGACGCTGCGCTCCACCGGGAAGGCCATGCCCTGGCCGTTCTCGCGCGCATAGATGGCCAGTACGTTTTCTACCGGCACATCGATCTTGCGCGATACCCCGCCGAAGCGCGCGCTGAACGTAATCCAGTCGTTGCCCATATCGAGGCCGCTGGTCGCGTCAAAGCTCACGTTCAGCACGATCTCGTTGTTCTTGACGAACTCGCGCGGGACGCTGGTGTTGGCGTCGACAAAGACCGCGATATACGGTGTGAAACCGTTATCGGTGCACCATTCGTAGATGGCGCGGATCAGATAGGGCTTAGTGGAAGTTTCAGACATTGCGCTTGCGGTGGCGTCAGATCCGTCTTAGCGACGCATCACCTTTTCAGACGGGGTCAGTGCTTCGATGTAGGCCGGACGGCTGAAGATTCGTTCCGCATACTTGAGCAGCGGCGCGGCGTTCTTCGACAGTTCGATGCCATAGTGGTCCAGGCGCCAGAGCAGCGGCGCGATAGCCACGTCGAGCATCGAGAATTCCTCGCCCAGCATGTACTTGTTCTTGACGAAGATCGGCGCGAGTTGCGTCAGGCGGTCACGAATCGCGGCACGGGCGCGCTCGTGGTTCTTCTCCGCGGCCTTGCCCTTTTCGTTCTCGAGCACGTACACGTGGGTGAACAGTTCCTTTTCGAAATTGAACAGGAACAGACGCGCGCGCGCGCGCTGGACCGGATCGGCCGGCATCAGCTGCGGATGCGGGAAGCGCTCGTCGATGTACTCGTTGATGATGTTCGACTCGTACAGGATCAGGTCGCGTTCGACCAGGATCGGCACCTGACCGTACGGGTTCATGACCGAGATGTCTTCGGGCTTGTTGAAGAGATCAACGTCGCGAATCTCGAAGTCCATGCCCTTTTCGAACAGGACAAGGCGGCAACGTTGAGAAAACGGGCAAGTCGTACCCGAATACAACACCATCATGGTTGGATTCCTTGGGTGGAAGGTCGTCGGATCGACGCACAAACCGTGTCGGATCGACGAACCGGCAGCGCTGGTTCAGACAGGGCAAACATTCTGTCAGAACGCCCTATTGGAAAGCAAATAAGTTACAAATACGAGACGTGGCGCCGGCGCCACTGAATCCTCGAAAGCCGCATGGCAAAAGGGCCGGCGCGGTGCTGCGATAAGGCAACGTCCGCGCCGACCCTTAGGGTTTACCCGGTATTTCTGTTACAACTTACTTGATGTCTTTCCAGAATGCCGCGTTCAGGCGCCAGGCAAATACCGTGAATACCAGCAGGAACAGAATCACCCATACGCCAAGGCGCTTGCGGTGGCTCTGGGCCGGTTCCGACATCCAGTTCAGGTAGTTCACGAGGTCGGCCACAGCCTGGTCGTACTCCTGCGTATTCATCTTGCCCGGCGTCAGTTGCTCGAAGCCGGCGAACTTGTGCACCTTCTCGCCGTGTTCCTCGACCTCGGCAAACTTGGCGCCGCGCTGGCCCTGGAGCTCCCACAACACGTGCGGCATGCCGACGCTCGGGAAGACCAGGTTGTTCCAGCCGGTGGCGCGGCTGTCGTCGCGGTAGAACGTGCGCAGGTACGTATAGAGCCAGTCGTTGCCGCGCGCACGCGCGATCACCGACAGATCCGGCGGTGTGGCACCGAAGAACGCCTTGGCATCCTTCGGCGGCATCGAGATGGTCATCAGCTCGCCCACCTTGTCCGCCGAGAACAGCAGGTTCTGGCGGATCTGGTCATCCGTCAGGTCCAGGTCCTTCAGCCGGTTGTAGCGCATCATCGAGGCGCTATGGCAGTTCAGGCAATAGTTGACGAACAGCTTGGCGCCCCGCTGCAGCGACGAGATGTCGCTCGTATCGAGCGGTGCCGGCTCGAGGGGATAGCCCCCCTCGCTGGCCATGGCGGGCATGGTCGCGAAACAGGCACCGACCAGCGCGAAGATCGAAAGCAGCTTTTTCATCTTGTGTCCTTGTCCTCTTGTCGGGAATGCGCGCGACGCTCAGTGCGGGTGGAACGTGACGCGCTCCGGCACCGGCTTGAATTCGCCGGCGCGGCTCCACAGCGGCATGGTCAGGAAGAAGGCGAAGTACAGCAGCGTACCGAGCTGCGACACCTTCTCACCCACCGGCGACGGCGGTTGCACGCCGAGGTAGCCGAGGACCAGGAACACCACCACGAAGACGATCAGGATCGACTTGTGGAAAGCAGGACGATAACGGATCGACTTGACCGGCGAGCAGTCCAGCCAGGGCATGAAGAACAGCACGATGACCGAGCCGCCCATCACCAGCACGCCCCAGAACTTGGCGTCGATCTGCCAGAAGCCGAGCGCCAGGATCACGAGGATCAGGACCGAACCGATCTTCACGCGCGTGTCCTTGCTGCGCAGGATCACCATGCCCAGCACCACCGCGAAGAACACCCACAGGATCGGCAGGAAGTTCGACGTCGTGGCACGCAGCATCGAGTAGAACGGCGTGAAGTACCAGACCGGCGCGATATGCGGCGGGGTCTTCAGCGGATCGGCCGGGAAGAAGTTGTTCGCCTCAAGGAAGTAGCCGCCCACCTCGGGGAAGAAGAAGATCACCGCCGAGAAGAAGATCAGGAACACGGCCACGCCCAGCAGGTCGTGCACGGAGTAGTACGGGTGGAACGGAATGCCATCGAGCGGCACGCCATTCGCATCCTTCTTCGCCTTGATCTC
Source organism: Cupriavidus sp. H19C3 (assembly GCF_049393815.1). Classification (NCBI taxonomy): domain Bacteria; kingdom Pseudomonadati; phylum Pseudomonadota; class Betaproteobacteria; order Burkholderiales; family Burkholderiaceae; genus Cupriavidus; species Cupriavidus sp. H19C3. Next base: position 3,424,447 of record NZ_CP184985.1, on the reverse strand, counting down.
GACGCCGTCCGGGTTGTTCGAGCCCACTTCGTGCAGCGCGATGATGTGCGCCACCACCAGGCCCAGCAGCACCAGCGGAACCGCGATCACGTGGAACGAGAAGAAGCGGTTCAGCGTGGCATCGCTCACCACGTAGTCCCCGCGGATGAACAGCGACAGGTCCTGGCCGATCACGGGAATGGCCGAGAACAGGTTCACGATCACCTGCGCGCCCCAGTACGACATCTGGCCCCACGGCAGCAGATAGCCCATGAACGCTTCGGCCATCAGGCACAGGAAGATCAGGCAGCCGAAGATCCACACCAGCTCACGCGGCTTGCGGTACGAGCCATAGAGCAGGCCGCGGAACATGTGCAGGTACACCACGACGAAGAACGCGGAGGCGCCCGTCGAGTGCATATAGCGGATGAGCCAGCCCGAGGGAACTTCGCGCATGATGAATTCCACGCTGGCAAAGGCCACGGGAATACCGGCGGCGTTCAGCGTGCCGTCCGGCTTGTAGTTCATCACGAGGAAGATGCCGGTGACGATCTGGATCACCAGCACAAGCAACGCCAGGGAGCCGAAGAAGTACCAGAAGTTGAAGTTCTTCGGCGCGTAGTACTTGGAGAGATGGTCTTCCCAAAGTTGCGTGGCGGGGAAGCGGGCGTCGATCCAGCCGAGCAGGCCAGTAGTCTTGACTTCTTTTTCGGCCGCCATGATCAAGCTTCTCCTTTCTCGTCCTTGCCGATCACGATCTTGGTGTCGGTCAGGAACTGGTACGGGGGTACGTCAAGATTCTGCGGGGCCGGCTTGTTCCTGAACACGCGGCCGGCGAGGTCGAAGGTGGATCCGTGGCACGGGCACAGGAAGCCCGGATCGGCGCCAAGCTGCGGATTGGCGCCCGAAGCGAAGGGACCCGACGGCGAGCAGCCCAGGTGCGAACAGATGCCCACCACGACCAGCACGTCCTTGTGCTCGGCACGCGATCGCGTCTCGTTCTTGCAGTAATCCGGCGTCTTCATGGTGAAGGGGACGTCGGAATTGGGATCGGCGACTTCCGCATCGGTCTTCTTGAGCGATGCGAGCATCTCCGGGGTACGACGCAGAATCCAGACCGGCTTGCCTCGCCATTCAACGGTCATCATCTCGCCGGCCTTCAGTCCGCCGATATCGGCCTCCACCGGGGCACCGGCGGCCTTGGCCTTCTCCGAGGGTGCGAAGGTACTGACAAAAGGAACTGCTACAGCCACGCCTCCTACGCCGCCCGCGACAGAAGTCGCGATCAACCAATTGCGGCGACCTTTGTCCACGTTATTCACGTTCTGCTGGTCACTCATTCCAAACCCCAGGGGATTGTCAATTTTGATCTTGCGTCAACCGAAAATTATACCCGAGGCACATCTGCCAGCGATAGGCAAACCACCTATAGGTAATTGGTCGATTATCGGTCACGCATGCGCGATAGCCGCTTGCAGGCTTGCACTCAGGGAAGTCCTGCGGCAGTCTTTGAGACTTCGGAACGTTAATCGCAAGCAACAAGAAGGAGAAAACGCATGGGCATGATGACCGAATTCAGGACCTTCGCGATGCGCGGCAACGTCATCGATCTGGCCGTTGGTGTGATCATCGGCGCGGCTTTTGGCAAGATCGTGGATTCGGTGGTGAACGACCTGATCATGCCTTTGGTCGGCCGCGTGATCGGAAAACTCGACTTCTCCAACATGTTCGTCGCGCTGGCCGAGCCGCCCCCGGGCGTACCCCATACACTCGACGCGCTCAAGAAGGCCGGGGTCCCCGTCTTTGCCTACGGCAATTTCCTGACCATCGTGGTCAACTTCATCATCCTGGCGTTCATCATCTTCCTGATGGTCCGCGCGTTCAACAACATGCGCGCCAAGCACGAGGAGGCGCCGAAGCCCGCCGAGACGCCGGAAGACATCCAGTTGCTGCGCGAGATCCGCGACAGCCTCAAGCGTCCCTGACCGCGGCACGGCGGGCTGGCCGCCCGACTTCAGGTCAGACCGGGTTGGGAATATCGATGAAGGTATGGCGCAGCCCGAAGCGTTGCGCCACATGCTCGCCGAGCGCGCGAATGCCGTAGCGCTCGGTGGCATGATGGCCGGCCGCGAGATAGGCCACTCCGCTCTCGCGCGCCAGATGCGTGGTCTGCTCCGACACTTCGCCGCTGATATAGACATCCACGCCGGCCGCGATTGCGGCGTCGAAATACCCTTGCGCGCCACCGGTACACCAGCCCACCGTACGGACGGGCCGGTCGGCATCGCCAATGGCGAGCGGCTCGCGCTGAAGCACCCCGGCCACGTGCGCGGCCAGCTCCGACAACGGCATCGGGCGTGGCAAGGTGCCGGTCCAGCCGAGCTGATCGTCCGCAAAGCGGCCCGTCGGGGTGATGCCCAGCTGCGCGCCGAGTTGGGCGTTGTTGCCTAACTCGGCGTGATTATCGAGTGGCAGGTGATAGGCCATCAGGTTGATATCGGCGCCCAGCAAGCGTTTCAGACGCGCATGCTTCTGGCCGATCACACGCGCATCCTCGTTTTTCCAGAAATAACCGTGATGCACCAGGATCGCATCGGCGCCTGCCTCGATCGCCGCCTCGACCAACGCGAGACTCGCGGTCACTCCGGTCACCACATGCAGGGTTTCCAGCCGGCCTTGCACTTGCAATCCATTCGGGCAATAGTCCTTGAAACGAGGAACTTCCAGAAGTTCGTTCAAGTACAATTCAAGCTCTTTTGTTTTCATTTTCTGATCAATCTCCGATATGTTGCGCCGCTTCTGGCTGTTCTTCGCTCAGGCCGTCACCGTTGTGCTGGCCGTGTGGTTCGTGATCGCCACACTCAAACCCGAGTGGCTGCAACGGGGCCGGGTGGCCGTGCAATCGGGCTCACCCATCGTGGCACTCAAGGAAGTGGTGCCAAACGTGGCCGGCAGCGCGGCCGAGGGGTCTTACAGCGGCGCGGCACAGCAGGCCATGCCAGCCGTCGTCAATATTTTCACCAGCAAGAACGGCAACAGACGCTCGCCGAATCCGCAGGCCGAGGACCCGTGGTTCCGTTTCTTCTTTGGCGACCGGCCGCCGGAGCAGCGCCAGGAGCCGGTATCCAGTCTGGGCTCGGGCGTGATCGTCAGCGCGGAGGGCTACATTCTAACCAACCACCATGTGGTGGACGGTGCCGACGAGATCGAAGTGGCGCTGACCGACGGTCGCAAGGCCAACGCCAAAGTGGTCGGCTCTGACCCGGAGACCGATCTGGCGGTGCTCAAGGTCACGCTCAAGGACTTGCCCGCCATTACGCTTGGCCGCATCGAGAACGTGAAGGTCGGCGACGTGGTGCTGGCCATCGGCAATCCGTTCGGCGTCGGCCAGACCGTGACGATGGGCATTGTGTCGGCGCTCGGCCGCAGCCATCTGGGCATCAACACGTTCGAGAACTTTATCCAGACCGACGCGGCGATCAATCCCGGCAACTCCGGTGGCGCGCTGGTCGATGCGCAGGGCAATCTGCTCGGGATCAATACGGCGATCTATTCGCGGTCGGGCGGTTCACTCGGGATCGGTTTTGCGATCCCGGTGTCGACGGCCAAGCAGGTCATGGAGTCGATCATTTCCACCGGCACGGTCACGCGCGGTTGGATCGGCGTGGAACCGCAGGACATGACGCCAGAGATTGCCGAGTCCTTCAGCCTCGACGCCAAGGAAGGCGCGCTGATTGCCGCCGTGGTCCAGGGTGGACCGGCCGACAAGGCAGGCGTGCGGCCGGGCGATGTGCTGGTGTCGGTGGATAGCCAGTCGATCAACGATACTACGGCACTGCTCAATGCCATCGCGCAACTGAAGCCGGGTGCGGAGGTCAGGATGAAGGTAATCCGCCGCGGCAAGCCCGCGGAAGTCACCGTGACGATCGGCAAGCGCCCTCCGCCGCCGCGCCGCGCGATGCCGCTCGACGAAGAGAACTGAACGCGTAGCGGCTTTCGCTTTGTAAGGCCGCGGGCTGCGGCCTGTTCTGTCCTGCCAGCTTTTGAATTGCGTTGACGATGGGTCGTTGCCGCCAGGCGGCGACCCGTCCGACGGGGTGCCACGTCACATACGGGAACCTTGCTTGCCTACGCAGCAGTTTCTGCGACTTCCCTGCCTGCCCTCTTCCCCCTCTTCCCCCTCTTCCCCCTCTTCTCCCCGCTTCCTCGCTTCGCTTTACCTTCGCGCTTTACCTTCCCCGCTTTACCTTCCGCTGCCTTACCCGCTGCCCTCGCCCTGGCCGGCGGCCGAGCCAAGCCAACGGTCAAGCGGCCTGCAGCATTACCGCGGCGCAGAGGTTGCCGCGCCCATTGGCAACGCGGCCATGCCGGAAGACCGCGCGCAGATGGCGCTCGGCCGACATATCGACGCGAGCGAAGGACGACAAAAACAAAACGCCGGCATCCTTGCGGATGCCGGCGTTTCAAGCCAATTCAAAGCAGGCTTACGCCTGCGTCGAATTAGAACTTGTGGCGAAGACCAACCACTGCGCCGAACATGTTGGCCGCGCCAACGTTCGCGCCGAAGCCCGAACCAGCAGCGCCCGTGCCCGACAGACCCAGGGTCGAACCGTCCTTGTTCTTCACGTAGGCCAGGTTCAGGTATGCGTCGGTACGCTTCGAGAAAGCGTAGTCCGTCGACACCACGAATTGCCACGGATCAGCACCGGTGTTGCGGAAGTCTTGGTAGTACACCGCGCCCGTCAGCGACAGAGCCGGGGTCACTTGGTAGCCAACGCCGCCCCAGTACAGGTTCGACTTGTCGGTCACCGGAGCTGCGAAGCCCAGCGGCGTAGCGCCCGGCAGCAGTGCGCCGTCCGAAGCCTTGGCGTAGCGGTAGCCCAGGAAGGCCTTGACCGGACCGAAAGCGTAGGTACCGGCAACAGCTGCGCGACGGATCTTGGCGTCTTGCAGAGCAACGGTGTTGATACCGACGTTCGATTCGTCATAGATCACGCCAACCGAGAACGGGCCGCCTGCATACGACAGGCTGGCGCTGTACTCACGGCCGGTGTGGTAGTTACCCGGGATCTCGCCAGCGTTGCCTTGGAAGGCATTGCCCGAGGTCGCGCCGGTGTTGCTACCGGTGCTGTACAGCAACGTGGCGCTCACGCCACCGAACTTGCCCATGTACTTCAGCGAGTTGTCGGCGCGCGACTGGAACTCGGTACCTTGAGCCGTGATCGAGTAGTTCGTCGAGATGGCCATCGGGTCGAAGGCCAGACCGAATTCATAGAACGGGGTCTGATGACGACCCAGGGTCAGGGTGCCGAACTGGTTCTGCACACCGACGAAGGCTTGACGACCGAACAGACGGCCACCTTGGCCCGAGGTACCGGTGTCAACGCTGAAACCGCTTTCCAGCACGAACACACCCTTCAGGCCACCACCCAGGTCTTCCACACCGCGCAGGCCCCAACGGCTGCCGGACATGTTGCCCGAGGTCAGGCGAACCACGTCGTGGCTGCCGGTCACGCCAGCGGCGTTCGGTGCATGGTTTTGGTATTCGATACCGGCATCAACCACGCCGTACAGGGTCACGCTCGACTGGGCATACGCACCGCCGGCGGCCAGGGCGGCAACGGCAGCTGCAAACAGTTTCATCTTCATATCGACACTTTCCTTGTCAACTGATTGGGAAATCTTGGTTGCCCAAGTGCTTGGGCGACGCATTAACCTTCACGTCTGCGTCGTATTATGTGACAGGGGTCCAGCTCGCCAGAAGACTTTTTCGCCGTAAACGCGAAGTGCGAACGTGATTTGTTGTGATACTGCAACAACCCTCGAAACACCATTCACCACGCCGGTGCCATCCCGCTATTGCGAGGGTGGCCGGCGCGGGGCGTTGCGACAAGGCGTGCAGATCACCGCCATCGTCAGAAAAATCAATGGCTTGCCGCGCCGCTGGGGAAGCGTGTACGAGAACCCAAGGAGGCGCGGCCACGCACCGTGAAGTGACGTGGCCGCTGCAAGGCTATCGCATGGGAAGCGGGAGACGAATGCGCGCGCGGTATCCCTGCGCGCCGTATCCCTGTGTTATCCGCGGAAATTACCAGTGGAACCCCGCGCCGACCGCGGCGCCGACATTCCCTCGCGTGTTGGTAGTCAGATTGGCCTTGTAGACCCATTTGCCCGTACCCGAGAGGGTCGACACGCCCAACGCAAGTGCCGATTCTCCGGCGTACGTACTGGCGGCCAGGGCGACCATGCCCTTGCCAGGCAACACCGCTTGCGGCAGGCCCGCCATCGCCATGGCGGAAGCCGAACCGGCGTTGGCGTCGCGCCGCACACCGGCGACCTGCTTGTCCGTATAGGCATTCGCCTGCTGCAGTGCGTTGCCGGTCCGCTGATCTGTATAGGCATTCGCCTGCTGCAGTGCGTTGCCAGTCCGCTGATCTGTATAGGCGTTGGCTTGCTGCAACACGCCGGTGCCGTATTCCTTCATCTGAACGAGGTTGACCGCGTCGGTGTCCTGCGTGCCCGCGGCAACATTGGTGACCTGCCGTTCGCTGCCAGCGCTGCCCACGGACAGGGTGTTGGCGCGATCAGCCACGGAATTGGCGCCGATCGCCACGCTGTTCTCGGCTTGCGCGCTGGCATTGGCACCCATCGCGACAGCATGCATGCCAGCGGCTACGGTTGCGGCATCCGTACCGTCGCCATTGCCGTCGGCGCGGAAGTAGCCTGCCGTGGCGCTCACCGCGGCAAGGGCGTCGCCGACGCTGTTAACCGTCGTGGCAGTGCCATCGGATTTGAGGATGGTGTAGGCAGGAGCGGAGATGCTGCCGGTGGTGGCGTCGTACGCAGAGCCGCCGCCGAGCGCCGCTGCCGTGCTGCCGCCAATCTCGTTGATCTTGGCATCGGCGGACTTCAACTGGCTGACGTTGACGGCGTCGGTCGGCGCAGAGCCGGCCGCGACATTGGTCATGCGACGCTCGGCGCCGGAGCTGCCCAGCGATACTTCGCCGTTGGCGACGGAGGCCACACCGGAAAGCTCGCCGCTCCCCGGGTTATAGCCCGCGGCCGCCAGATCGGAAGTCGTCTTGGCGCCCGCGCCCAGTGCCACGGAATTGGCTGCCGTTGCCGAGGCGGCGCCACCGATTGCCACGCCGTTCTCGGCCGTCGTGCTGGTCGCGCGACCGATTGCGATAGCGGACGGAGCGTTCCGGACCGCTGAATTGGTGCCGATGGCGATGCCGTTCACGGAGGCGCTGTCCACGGCAACGCGCGTGCCGTAATTTCCCGCAATGCCGATACCGCCCTCGGCGTCGACTTGAACCTGGTTACCTACCGCCGTGGAATTGACGCCAGTGGCCACCACGCCGGCGCCGATGGCAGTCGCATCGCCCGCCATCGCACCGGCTTCGCCGCCAACCGCAAGTGAGCCGGCGCCATCGGCCCGGGCGGACGGCCCATAAGCCGCTGACAGCGATCCCGAGTTCGTGCCGCCATCCAGGCTACCCGCGAGCGCCGCATGGCTTGCCGCGCACAGTGCGATGGCGGAAACGGCACGCGCGAAAATCAGATTGCCCATGCGAAAGGTGCGAGGAATCGGCGTGGTGAATTGAAGGGTTGTGCGCGTTGATTTGACGCTACGAATGTTACTCATTGCTATTCAACTATCTGTAGACGCCGCAGCAGAGAGCCACCGATCAATTTCTGCAGATCGGATATGTGTTGCGACTTAATACGACTTCGCCATCAGAAGCAGATAAATGGCGCCCATTGAATCCAGTGCCAATTGCATCGCGACCCGCTCCGGGCGGCACGGCTGCGGCCATGGCTGCAGCGCATTGCGACGAGGCGGAAGCGAGTACCTTTACGCCACCGGGACGGCGGCGATATCTGACGTCGGGGGACTTACCGCGCGGACGCCGCGGACGGATATCCGTGGCAATCGGGGCGTGGAACAGGAATACCCTTTATCGCTTTTTTGGAGCACTGAATCAGTGGTGCAGAATAGGTGGGCGATAAAGGGAATGAACTAGGCCGACGCTTAATTGACCGGCCCAGTTCCGTATGTGACGTGAGTGAAAATCCGCGCAATGGAGAAAGCGGATAAAAGAGCGCGGCGTAAATGCAAACGGCCGACGCTGCTGGCGTCGGCCGTTTGCATGAAGAGGAAAACCGGGGCGTTCGTGTGCCGGATCAGTCCGACGTGGTTTCGCTCGCCGAGGGCATCTCGACCGCGGGCCTGGTCACGAAGCGTGCCATCAGGAGGCCGAGTTCGTACAGCGCGATCAGGGGCACCGCGAGCAGCATTTGCGACAGCACGTCCGGCGGCGTGACGACGGCAGCGATGATGAATGCACCCACGATGACGTATGGGCGGATCTGCTTGAGCTTGGCGAGTTCGACCACGCCAAAGCGCACCAGCACGATCACCACCACCGGCACCTCGAACGTGATGCCGAACGCCAGGAACGTGGTCATGGCGAACCCGAGGTACTTGTCGATGTCCGTCGACATCTCCGCGCCCAGTGGCGCGTTGTAATGCGCCATGAAGTGGAAGACGGTCGGAAACACCAGGAAATACGCAAACGCGACGCCGCACAGAAACAGGAAGTAGCTGCTCGACACCAGCGGCACGATCAGCTTCTTCTCGTGTTGGTACAGCCCCGGCGCGACGAACTGCCAGACCTGATACAGCACCCACGGCAGCGCGATCAGAAACGCCACCAGCAGCGTCACCTTCATCGGCACGAAGAACGAGCCCGTGACATCGGTGACGATCATCCGGCCGCCCTTCGGCAGCGATTCCATCAGCGGCCGTGCAAACAGGTTGAAGATGTTCGGCGCCCAGTAGACCAGGCTGAGAAACACGATGAGAACCCCCGCCACCGCCTTGACGAGCCGCTCGCGCAGCTCGATCAGGTGCGAGATGAAGGTTTCCTGCTGGGATTCGTCTTGAGGATCGGGGGCGTGCGTGTCGCTCATGGCAAGGACCGCTCAGCCACGCTGGCTGGCATAGGAATTCGGTGGGCGACCGGCATGCTAGTCGAAAAAGGAGCGCGCCTGGCCGCGCGCCGGCCGGTGACGCTTGACGCGGGCAGCGCCGGATTGCACCCAGACGCGCGTGTTGTGCTGGCGCTTGAACCAGAGCGGACGCGCACCCTGCTTGACACGCCAGCTCTTGCGGCCATTGTGGGACTTGTGCGCGGTATCCCAGCTCGGGACAAAGCCGCCGCCCAGCCCCGTATCATCGTGCGTGCCCGCGCCGGCAGTGCCGGACAGCGCTTCGTTCAACGCCTGCGCCTGGTCGCTGACCTCCTTGTTGAGGTCGCTGACTTCCTTGTGGATGGTCTGCTCGACGTTGCGCGCGGCGTTCTCGAATTCCGTGCGCATCTTGCGCAGTTCGTCGAGCTCGACTTCGCGGCTGACCTCGGCCTTGACGTCATTGATATAGCGCTGGGCGCGTCCGACCAGCGCGCCCACCGTGCGCGCGACCTTGGGCAGGCGCTCGGGACCGATCACGATCAGCGCCACGGCGCCGATCAGTGCCAGCTTGGAAATGCCGAGATCGATCATGCTGACGTCGAACCAGGGACACGGGGAATGCGGGCCACGCGCAACGTGGCCGCCGATGAGGAGAAACGCAAGGCGATTCCGGAGAAAATAGCCGGCCGCTTACTGCTGGCGCGACTTTTCCTTGGCCTCGACGTCGATCGTGGTCGAATCGCGCAGCTCCTTGGCGGGCGCGCCCGGCGTGCCTTGCGCGTCTTCGCTACCGTCCTTCATGCCGTCCTTGAAGCCCTTGACCGCGCCGCCCAGGTCCTGGCCGATATTGCGCAGCTTCTTGGTACCGAACACCAGCATGACGATCACCAGCACGATCAGCCAGTGCCAAATGCTAAACGAACCCATCTTTTGCTCCTGATGAAGCCTCGAACGGCCATCCTGCCGTTCCGCCCCGTATTTTCCGTCCTTCGAAGATCGCATCGGGCGACGGTTGCCGACGCGACAACAGGCCGGAATCGTCTTCCGGCCGCCTTATGCCCAGGCTGCCCCTAACGTCAGCGTGATCCGCGCCGTCAGGGTGCCGGTGCCTTCCACTGGTCGCGCGGGCCGCCGAGCACATGGACATGCAGGTGATACACCTCCTGCCCGCCATCGTGACCGGTATTGATCACGGTGCGGAAGCCATTGTCGCAGCCGGCCTGGCGCGCGAGTTCGGGCACCTTGAGCATCATTCTAGCAAGCACCTCCGCCTCCCCGGGGCCGCAATCCGCCAACGAGTCGACGTGCGACTTCGGGATCAGCAGAAAGTGTACCGGGGCTTTGGGGTGGATATCGTGAAACGCCAGCAGTTCATCGTCCTCGTACAGCTTGCGAGACGGTATCTGGCCGGCCACGATCTTGCAGAAAATGCAATTGTCCTGGGATTTCATGAAGTTTTTGTTGCGGTTTGTCGGAACATTACCGTTGTCGCGTTCCGACCAGGCGCTCAAAGGTTCTGGCTTGGAGGTTTGCCCCGCGCCTTGTCCTCAATACATGGGCTTGCTGTCGTTCAGGTATAGCCAACCCTTGACGATACGATACAGCATCCACAATGACAAAATGCTCCATATGGCGACTGCCAGCGGAAACAGCAGCACGGTGATCGCGCACAGGCCGCCCAGCGCCATCCACGCGAGGTACCACCAGAAGGTGCGGATCTGCCACGTGAAGTGCGAGCCGTACAGCGTGCCGCGCGCATCGTCGCGCTTGACGTAGTTGATGACAATGGCGATCAGCGCGGTAATGCCGCCGGTCACCCAGAAAATCGCGTACAGCGCATACAGGATGTGCGTCAGCTTCCGCAGGCTGTCCAGTTGACCGCTGTCGGCGGTGGTGGTGACCTGGCTGGTAAAGTCGTGTGCCATCGTGGCGCTCCCAAAGTGAAGGTCCTGGCCGGGGACCTGAGCCAGGATCGAGGACCAGGATCCGAAGGCAAGGCGTTGTGGCAAATGGCGCGCTGCCGTACCCGTTCGCTGCCGTACCCGTTACCTTACTCCTTGCGCTGCGCCTTCTCCTCGAGACCGGACATGCCCTCGCGTCGCGCCAGTTCGTTGATCACGTCGGCGGGCTGCAGGCCGAAGCGCGCCAGCAGCACCATGCTGTGGAACCACAGGTCCGCCACCTCGTAGACGACCTTGCCGGTCGCCTCGGCGGAAAGCCCGGCCGCACGCGCGTCCTTGGCAGCCATGACGGTCTCGGTGGCTTCCTCGCCGATCTTCTTCAGGATGGCGTCGTCGCCCTTGTGGAACAGCCTGGCCGCATACGATTTGTCGGGATCGCCGCCGTTCTCGGGCTTGCGCGATTCCAGCGTGGCGGCCACGCGCGCGAGCACGTCGGCCGCATTCGGTTGAGAAGCGCTCATGGCTTGGCGTAGATGGTGGACGGGTCCTTCAGCACGGGCTCGACGGTCTGCCAGTCGCCGTTTTCCACATCGCCCTCGAACTTCTGGAAGAAACAGGAATGGCGGCCGGTATGGCACGCGATACTGTCTACCTGCTCGACCTTCAGCAGCACCACATCCTCGTCGCAGTCGAGGCGCATTTCATGCACCTTCTGCACGTGACCCGACTCCTCGCCCTTGTGCCACAGGCGCTTGCGCGAGCGCGACCAGAATACGGCCTCGCCGATCTCCACGGTCCGCTGCAGCGCGTCGCGATTCATGAACGCAAACATCAGCACATCGTTGGAGCCGACTTCCTGGACGATTACCGGCACCAAGCCGTTATCGTCCCACTTCACTTTATTGAGCCACTTTTTTGCCATGATTCAGATCCGCATCGCGATGCCCTGCCGGGCCATGAACGCCTTCGCCTCGCCAACGGTGTGCTGGCCATAGTGGAAGATGCTGGCGGCCAGCACCGCGTCGGCATGGCCGAGCGTAATGCCGTCGGCCAGATCCTGCAGGCCGCCGACCCCACCCGATGCAATAACGGGAACGGACACCGCGTCGCTGACAGCGCGCGTCAGCTCCAGGTCAAAGCCGCTCCGGGTGCCGTCGCGATCCATGCTGGTCAGCAGCAGCTCGCCGGCGCCGCGCGCGGCCATCTCGCGGGCCCACGACACGACGTCCAGCCCGGTGGCCTTGCGGCCGCCATGGGTAAAGACTTCCCAGCGCGGCGGCTCGCCCGCTGCCGAGCAGCGCTTGGCGTCGATGGCCACCACGATGCACTGCGAGCCGTACTTTCCGGTGGCATCCGACACCAGTTGCGGATTGGCGATCGCCGACGAGTTGACGCTGATCTTGTCCGCGCCCGCGTTGAGCAGGCGCCGCACGTCTTCCACCGCGCGCACGCCGCCACCCACCGTGAGCGGAATGAATACCTGCGAGGCAACCGCCTCGATGATATGGAGGATCAGGTCGCGGCCATCGCTGGTGGCGGTGATATCGAGAAATGTGATCTCGTCAGCGCCCTGCTCGTCGTAGCGGCGCGCGATTTCGACAGGGTCTCCCGCGTCGCGCAGCTCGACGAAGTTGACGCCCTTGACCACCCGCCCATTGGTGACGTCCAGGCAGGGGATGATACGTTTGGCTAGCATGAGGATCCTTCGACGCCGCCACCGGCGTTGCGTCGTTCTTCCGTGTGGCGGCGACCCGGCGCCGGGTGTGTATAAAAATTACTCGGCGCCCAGCACATCGGCGCGCGCCTGCGCGTCGGCAAAATTGAGGTCGCCCGAATAGATGGCGCGGCCGCAGATGACACCTTCCACGCCCTCGCGCTCCACCTCGCACAGGCGTTCGATATCGCTGAGATTGGACAGTCCGCCGCTGGCGATGACCGGAATCGACATCGATTGCGCCAGCTTGACCGTCGCGTCGATGTTGATGCCCTGCAGCATGCCGTCCCGGCCGATATCGGTATAGATGATCGCCTCCACGCCGTAGTCCTCGTACTTGCGCGCGAGGTCGACCACTTCGTGCCCGGTCAGCTTGCTCCAGCCGTCGGTCGCCACCTTGCCATCCCTGGCGTCCAGGCCAACGATGATATGGCCGCCGAACGCCGAGCAGGCGTCCTTGAGGAAACCGGGATTCTTGACCGCGGCGGTGCCGATAATGACGTACGACAGCCCGTCATCGAGCCAGCGCTCGATCGTGTTGAGGTCACGGATGCCACCGCCGAGCTGCACGGGAATCTCGTCGCCGACTTCGGCGATGATCGACTTGATCGCGGCTTCGTTGCGGGGCTTGCCCACGAACGCACCATTGAGGTCGACCAGATGGAGACGGCGCGCGCCCTGGTCCACCCAGTGACGTGCCATGGCGGCGGGATCTTCGGAAAAGACGGTGGCCTGGTCCATGTCGCCTTGTTTGAGGCGTACACATTGACCGTCCTTCAGGTCGATGGCCGGAATGAGCAACATATGCGTGACGAGCGTGGTTGTGTAAAAAGGAAAAAGATAAACCGGACCGGCGCGGATTTACAGGTCCAGGCACGACGGATGATCGGGGCGCTGCGGGTCTGGCACTAAGGGTCGGTCAGCTCTCAGGATCTCAGGGATTCCAGTGCACGAAGTTCCGGTATAGCTGCAAACCCATTGCTGCGCTCTTCTCGGGGTGGAACTGCGTGGCGAAAATATTATCGCGTGCCACCGCACTGGTAAACACGACGCCGTATTCGGTCTCTCCGGCAATATGCGCCGGGTCCTGCGCGTGCACATAGTAACTGTGCACGAAGTAAAACCAGCTGTCGTCCGGAATGCCCTGCCACAGCGCGTGCCCGCGCGCCTGCCGCACGCGGTTCCAGCCCATCTGCGGCACCTTGTAACGCGAGCCGTCCGGCTGCGTGCGGCCTTCCAGCTCGAAGCGGATGACTTCTCCCGGCATCAGTCCGAGACACGGCGTGACGGCATCGGAACGACTTTCGGTGCTGTGGCCAAACAGCATTTGTTCGCCAACGCACACACCGAGCATCGGCTTGCTCGCCGCCGCTTCCATGACGGCCTGCTGCAGGCCCGACTCGCCCAGCGCTCGCATGCAGTCCGGCATCGCGCCCTGCCCCGGCAACACCACGCGGTCCGCCGCGCGGATGGCTTCAGGGCGGTCCACCACCTCAACATCGGCCTCCGGCGCCGCGGCGCGCAGTGCCTGCGCCACCGAGCGCAGGTTGCCCATGCCGTAATCCACAATTGCTATGGTAGTCATGATTTCAAAACAGGCAAAAGGGTCCTGAGCCCGTCCACAATGAATTCCACGGCCAGCGCCGACAGGATCAGTCCCATCAGGCGCGTGCCAATATTGATGCCCGTCCGGCCAATCACGCGGGCGATCGGATCGGCGGCGCGGAAAGTCAGGTACACCACCGCCCCCAGCACCACGCCAATCCCGACCAGCACCAGGTGCTGATACCAGTGCTGCGTCTTGCCGGCATACACGATCACCGTACTGATCGAACCCGGTCCCGTCAGCAGCGGCAGCGCCAGCGGCACCACCGCAATGCTCGACTTGATCTCGGCCTCGTCCTCTTCCTCGGGCGTGGCGCGCGTGCGGCCCGCCTGTGCGTTGATCATGTTCATCGCCATCATGATCATGATCAGGCCGCCGCCCACTTGCAGCGAGGCCACCGAGATATTGAAGAACTCAATGATCTGCTGGCCCAGCAATGCCGACACTGCCACCACGATTGCCACCGAGATCGACGCCGTCTTGATGGTTCGCAGCTTTTCCGCTTCGGTCTGCTGACTGGTCAGGCTGATAAAGAACGGGATCGCCCCGATCGGATTGATCAGCGCCAGCAGCGAAATGAACGATTTGAGCGTATCCATGGGTTGCGGTCGATCGCTGACAATCTGGCCGCCGCAACCAGCCGGCTCGCCTGATGGGAATTGCCTGAAGCGCTAGGTCAGAGCGTGCCCTTGGTCGAAGGAATCGTGTTGGCCGCGCGCGGATCCAGCTCCACCGCCATGCGCAACGCCCGGCCAAACGCCTTGAACACGGTTTCGCATTGATGGTGCGCATTGATGCCGCGCAGGTTGTCGATATGGAGCGTCACACCGGCATGGTTGACGAAGCCACGGAAGAACTCGATGGTCAGGTCCACGTCGAAGCTGCCCACGCGGGCGCGCGTGAACGGCACGTGGAACTCCAGGCCGGGACGGCCGGAGAAGTCGATCACCACGCGCGACAGGCATTCGTCGAGCGGCACATAGCTGTGGCCGTAGCGCGTGATGCCCTTCTTGTCGCCAATCGCGCGCGCGACCGCCTGGCCGAGCGTAATGCCGACATCTTCGACCGTGTGATGATCGTCGATATGGGTGTCGCCGGTGGCTTCGACCTCGAGGTCGATCATGCCGTGGCGGGCAATCTGGTCCAGCATGTGGTCGAGGAACGGCACCCCGGAAGCCAGCTTCTGGCGACCGGTGCCGTCGAGATTCAGCGAAACGCGGATCTGCGTTTCGGAGGTATTGCGGGTGACCTCTGCAACACGCATGGTGGGGTTAATCCTGCAACGAAGCGACAAAGGCTTCCAGAAACTGCGCGTTTTCTTCGGGGGTGCTGACCGTCACGCGCAGACAGTTGGCCAGCAATGCGTGCATTTTACTCACGTTCTTGATCAATACCTTCCGCGCGAGCAGGCGATCGAACGTCTGTGCGGCATCCGGCACGCGCAGCAGCAGGAAATTGGCGTCGCTCGGGAACACCGTCACGCCCGGCAACGCGCCCAGCGCGGCGGCGAGGCGCGCGCGCTCGTCGCGCAACTGCGCGGCCTGTTCGTCCAGCACATCGATGTGCTCCAGCGCGAACAGCGCGGTGGCTTCGGTCAGCACATTGATGTTGTACGGCGGGCGGACCTTGTCGAGCTGCTCCAGCCACGCCGGCGCGCCGGCCATGTAGCCGAGCCGGATACCGGCCAGGCCGAGCTTGGACACGGTACGCATGACGAGCAGGTTGCCGAAGTCCGCCAGGCGCGGCATCCAGCTGTCCTGCGCAAACGGCTGGTAGGCTTCGTCGACCACCACAAGGCTCTGGCAGACCTCGCCGTTGGCGGCGCGCACGATGGCCGCCATGTCGGCGGCATCGAACAGGTTGCCGGTCGGATTGTTGGGATAGGCCAGGTAGATGATGGCAGGCTGGTGCGTGGCCATGGCCGCCAGCATCGCGGCGCGGTCGAGCGTGAAATCGGCGCGCAGCGGTACGCCCACGAACTCCAGGCCGGCAAACTGCGCCGAGATGGCGTACATGACGAAGCCCGGCACCGGCGCCAGCACCTTGGCGCCCGGCCTGGCCGCGGCCATCGCCAGCATGCTGATGATTTCGTCGGAGCCGTTGCCGAGCAGGATGTCCATGCCGGCCGGCACCTCCATGACCGTCTTCAGCCTGGCACGCAGCGCCTCGCTGGTGGGCACCGGGTAGCGGTTGAGCGCCACCTCGGACAGGCGCTTGCCGAGCTGCTCGCGCAGGGCCGGCGGCAGCCGGTACGGATTTTCCATGGCATCGAGCTTCACCAGACCATGCGAGTCCGCCACGTGATAGGCGCCCATGGCGCGTACGTCGTCACGGATAATGCGTTCGATCAGGGAAGGCGCTACGACTGACATGAAAAATCCTCTACGGTAGAAAAACGGTCAACGATCAGGAACGTTTGAAGCGGTACTCGGCACTGCGCGCGTGCGCCTGCAGACCCTCGCCATAGGCGAGTTCCGCGGCGATCTGTCCCAGCATCTGCGCCCCTCCCTCGCTCACCTCGATCAGGCTCGAGCGCTTCTGGAAGTCGTACACGCCGAGCGGCGACGAAAAGCGTGCGGTGCGCGAGGTCGGCAGCACGTGGTTGGGTCCGGCGCAGTAGTCGCCGAGCGATTCGCTGGTGAAGCGACCCAGGAAGATGGCGCCGGCGTGGCGGATCTTCTCGCTCCACTGGCGCGGGTTTTCCGCGGAGATCTCAAGGTGCTCGGGCGCGATCGCGTTGGCGATGTCGCACGCTTCCTCCATGTCGCGCACCTTGATCAGCGCGCCGCGGCCGGACAACGAGGCGCCGATGACCTGGCGCCGCGGCATGGTGCCGATCTGGCGCTGGATGCTGGCCTCGACCGCATCGAGGTACGCCGCATCGGGGCACAGCAGGATCGACTGCGCGAGCTCGTCGTGCTCGGCCTGCGAGAACAGGTCCATCGCCACCCAGTCGGGGTCGGTGGTGCCGTCGCAGATCACCAGGATTTCGGACGGGCCGGCGATCATGTCGATGCCGACGGTGCCGAACACGCGGCGCTTGGCGGCCGCCACATAGGCATTGCCCGGGCCGACGATCTTGTCGACCTGCGGCATGGTGGCGGTGCCATAGGCGAGCGCGCCCACGGCCTGCGCGCCGCCGATCGTGAACACACGGTCCACGCCGGCGATCTGGGCGGCGGCCAGCACCAGCTCGTTGCGCACGCCGCCCGGCGTGGGCACCACCATGATGACTTCCTTGACGCCGGCCACGCGCGCGGGGATCGCGTTCATCAGCACCGACGACGGGTAGGCGGCCTTGCCGCCGGGCACGTACAGGCCCACGCGGTCGAGCGGGGTCACCTTCTGGCCCAGCATGGTGCCATCGGACTCGGTGTATTCCCAGCTATGGCTGCCGCATTCGATCTTCTGCTTCTCGTGGTATGCGCGCACGCGCGCGGCGGCGGCCTCCAGCGCCGCGCGGCGCTTGGGCTCCAGTTCCTCGAGCGCGGCCTCGAGTTCGGCCTGCGTCAGTTCCAGCGCGGACAGCGAGGCGGCCTCCACGCGGTCGAAGCGCTTCGTATATTCCAGCACGGCGTCATCGCCGCGCGCGCGCACGTCGGCCAGGATCTGCGCCGCCGCGCGATCGATCGCCTCGTCCTCGCCAGCCTCGAAGGCCAGCACCTGGCGCAGCGCCGCGGCAAACCCGGGCTCGGCGGAGTCGAGCCGGCGGATCGACAGGTTTTCCATATCGGTTTCGTTCATGACATCCTTCCTCGCGTTCTCAGGCGAGCGCCGCCGAGGCGGCCTCGAATGCCTCGAGAATCGGCGCAAGACGTTCGCGTTTCAGTTTCAGCGCGGCCTGGTTGACCACCAGCCGCGACGAGATCTGCATGATTTCCTCGACTTCGACCAGGTTGTTGGCACGCAGCGTGCCGCCGGTGCTGACGAGGTCGACGATGGCATCGGACAGGCCCACCAGCGGGCCCAGTTCCATCGAGCCATACAGCTTGATCAGATCCACGTGCACGCCCTTCTTGGCAAAGTGCTCGCGCGCGGTCTGCACATACTTGGTGGCCACCGCGAGCCGCGCCCCCTGGCGCACCGCGTTGGCGTAGTCGAATCCGGCCGGCACCGCCACCGACATGCGGCAACGGGCGATATTGAGGTCGATCGGCGCATACAGGCCGGTCATGCCATGCTCCAGCAGCACGTCCTTGCCGGCCACGCCGAAGTCGGCGGCGCCGTACTGCACGTAGGTCGGCACATCCGAGGCGCGCACGATGATCACGCGCACGGCCGGATCCGACGTCGGCAGGATCAGCTTGCGCGAGGTTTCCGGGTCCTCGGTCACGTGAATCCCGGCGGCTTCGAGCAGCGGCAGGGTTTCGGTGAAGATGCGGCCCTTGGACAGCGCCAGCGTGAGCTGACCGGGGGAGGCATGGAAGGCGGGACTCATGGAATGTTCTCGTAAATGTTCGGGGGCGGCTAGCTATGGCCTGGGGGCGGTCGCTGGGGTCGCGGATCGATGGTCGATGGCTCAGGCGATGCGCCGGATGCGGGCGCCCACCGCGGACAGCTTGTCTTCCATGCGGTCGTAGCCACGATCCAGGTGGTAGATGCGGTCGATCACCGTCTCGCCGTCGGCCACGAGTCCGGCAATGACCAGGCTCGCCGAGGCCCGCAGGTCGGTCGCCATGACGTGCGCGCCGGACAGGCGCGGCACGCCGGTCACCACCGCGGTATTGCCCTCGGCCGTGATGTTGGCGCCGAGTCGGTTGAGCTCCTGCACGTGCATGAAACGGTTCTCGAAGATCGTTTCCGTGATGCGCGCCGAGCCTTCCGCCACCGCGTTGAGCGCCATGAACTGTGCCTGCATGTCGGTCGGGAATGCCGGATATTCGGAAGTGCGGAAGCTGACCGCCTGCGGGCGGCGCGGCATGGCCAGGCGAATCCAGTCGTCGCCGGTCTCCAGCGTCGCACCCGCTTCGGCCAGCTTGGCCAGCACGGCATCGAGGATCAGCGGCGGCACATTGCGCAGCACCACGCTGCCGAGCGTCGCCGCGGCCGCGCACAGGAAGGTGCCGGCCTCGATGCGGTCGGCGATCACCGTGTGCTCGGCGCCATGGAGCCGCTCCACGCCCTGGATCACCAGGCGGTCGGTACCGATGCCTTCGATCTGCGCGCCCATCTTGACCAGCAACTGCGCCAGGTCGGTCACCTCGGGTTCGCGCGCGGCGTTCTCCAGGATGGTCTCGCCCTCGGCCAGCACCGCCGCCATCAGCAGGTTCTCGGTCCCGGTCACGGTGATCATGTCCGTGACCACGCGCGCGCCCTTCAGGCGGCGCGCGCGGGCATGGATAAAGCCGTGCTCGATCGCGATCTCGGCGCCCATCGCCTGCAGGCCCCTGATGTGCTGGTCCACCGGGCGCGCGCCGATGCCGCAGCCTCCCGGCAACGACACCCGGGCCTCGCCGAAGCGCGCCACCAGCGGGCCCAGCACGAGGATCGACGCGCGCATGGTCTTGACCAGCTCGTACGAGGCTTCCGGGCGGTCGATGCCGGCGCCGTTGAGCGTCACGGTGGCGCCGTCGCGCTCGGCGCGCACGCCCATCTCGCGCAGCAGCTTGAGCATGGTGCGCACGTCCTGCAGGTCGGGCACGTTGCGGATGACCACGTCGTCAGCCGTCAGCAGGCCCGCGCACAGGATCGGCAGGGCCGCGTTCTTGGCGCCCGAGATGCGGATCTCGCCGGAGAGCGGGCCGTTGCCCTGGATCTGGAATTTGTCCATGTCGTATCAGTTGCGTCCCGCGTCGGCCTGCCACTCGGCAGGCGTGAGGGTCTTCATCGACAGCGCGTGGATCTCCGCACGCATGCGATCGCCCAGCACCGCATACACGCGCTGGTGACGCTGGATCAGGCGTTTGCCGTCGAACTCGGCGCTGACGATGGTCGCAAAGAAGTGCTGGCCGTCGCCTTCGACCTCCAGATGTTCGCAGGGCAATCCTTGGGCAATGTAGTCCCTGACTTGTTCCGGTGTTGGCAGCATGTCTGTCTCTTGTGAAATCCGTATGTGCGGCAGGCGCGTCGTCAGTGCCGCAGCTTGTAACCCGACCTCAGCAGTCGCAGCGCGAGCGCCGCGAGTACCACGAAGGCAATGCCGACCACCGCGAGGCTGTACAGCGGCGATACGTCGGACACGCCGAAGAATCCGTAGCGGAACCCGTCGATCATGTAGAAGAACGGGTTGGCATGGGATACCACCTGCCAGACCGGCGGCAGCGAGTGAATCGAGTAGAAGACGCCGGCCAGGAACGTCGCCGGCATGATCAGGAAATTCTGAAATGCCGCCAGCTGGTCGAACTTCTCGGCCCAGATCCCCGCGATCAGGCCGAGGGTGCCGAGAATGCCGGCGCCGAGCACCGCGAATACCAGCACCCAGCCGATATTGGCCAGGTGCAGCGGCACCAGCAGCGCCGTCACGATCAGCACGCCCAGCCCCACGCAGATGCCGCGGATGACGGACGCCGCCACGTACGCCCCGAACATCTCCCAGTGCGACAACGGCGGCAACATGATGAAGACGAGGTTGCCCGTGATCTTGGACTGGATCAGCGACGACGAACTGTTCGCGAACGCATTCTGCAGCACGCTCATCATGACCAGGCCCGGCACCAGGAAGGAGGTGTACGTGACCTGGTCGTACACCTGCACGCGGCCTTCGAGCACGTGCCCGAAGATCAGCAGGTACAGCACCGCAGTCAGCACCGGCGCAGCCACAGTCTGAAAGGCGACCTTCCAGAAGCGCAACACTTCCTTGTAGAGCAGCGTGCGGAAACCCACCAAACCGCCGACCGACATGGCGGCCAGGCGCGCGTGCTCGGACAGGGCCTCGGGCGCGCTGTCGCCGGCCCGTTCGGATACCTCGATCTCGACCGGACGCTTCATGCCGCTGCCTCCATGGCGGCAGCCGGCACCGCGCCGGGCATGTGTCCCTCGCGGCGCATGATCTGGACAAACACGTCCTCGAGGTCGGCCTTGCTGATTTCCATATCTTCCACTTCGCAGCCGGCCTCGCGCAGCGCGGCCAGGATCGGTTCCACGGCCTCGTAGCCGGACAGTCGCAGCCGATGCGCGCGCTCGCCCGGATTGGCCGGCATGCGCAGCGCCTCCAGGGCGGGCGGCAGAACGCCATGCGCGAGGGTGAGCACCAACTGCAATCCGGCAAACTGCGTCAGCAGGTTGCTGGTGCGGTCGAGCGCGACCACCTCGCCGAACTTGAGCATGGCGATGCGATCGCAGAGATTCTCGGCTTCCTCGAGGTAGTGCGTGGTGAGGATGATCGTGTGGCCCTCGCGATTCAGCCGCGAGATGAATTTCCACAAGGTCTGGCGCAGTTCCACGTCGACGCCCGCGGTCGGTTCGTCGAGCACGATGACCGGCGGCCGGTGAACCAGCGCCTGCGCCACCAGCACGCGACGCTTCATGCCGCCCGAGAGTTGGCGCATGTTGCTATCGGCCTTGCTGGTGAGATCGAGGTTGGCCATGATCTCGTCGATCCAGTCGTCGTTGCGGCGCAGGCCGAAGTAGCCCGACTGCAGGCGCAGCGTCTCGCGTACCGTGAAAAAAGGGTCGAATACCAGCTCCTGCGGGACCACGCCGAGCATGCGTCGGGCCATGCGGTAGTCGTCCACCACGTCGTGGCCGAGCACGCGGATGCTGCCGGAATCGGCACGGTTGAGGCCGGCGAGGATCGAGATCAGCGTGGTCTTGCCCGCGCCGTTGGGCCCGAGCAGGCCGAAGAACTCGCCGCGTTCGACGGTGAAACTGACGCCCTTGAGCGCCTGCAGACTGCGGTAGCGCTTGCGAACGTCGGTGATTTCAATGGCTTTCATGGCCGAATGTCTTGTAGCGGGGTCCGCTTGTCAGATTGACCTGGCCTGAAGGCCCGGCCTGGCATGGCATGGGGGTACCCGGATATGTTGCGCTGCACCCGGCGGGGCTGGTGTGAGGGCATCTCAGGCCGCACATCGCTGGCCATCCATCGCTGCCACGTTGCGGCCCACTGGCTTCACGCCGCTCACACCAATTCGCACTTACGGGACATACAGGGGCGCATATGGGGGCGCATATGGGCCAAACAACCCGGAATTATAGGGGATCAGGGGTAGGTCCCGCTGGGGGACCCGCCACCGGGCATCGCTTCGGTGGGCCCCGGCCCGATATCGGGCCAGGCTACCGAGGATGCCGGTTCAATGTCGATGGTGGACCGGAGAATGGCCGGCGGCGGCAGGCAGGCCAAGCAGCTCCGCCACGCCGTAGAGCGCGGCCAGCTCGCCAAGCTGCGGCGGCACATTGACGATCGATAACGCCTGGCCTCGACCCGTGGCGGCACGCTGCCAGCCGAGCAACACGGCCACCGCGGAGGAGTCGACCTGGGCCAGCCCGCTGCAATCGACCGCGACATCGCCCTGGGCTACGCGCGCGAGCCCGTCGCGCAGCACGGCGGCGGCGTTGCGGTTGGTGAGCGAGGTTCCGAGCGAAGGCATCGAAGGGGCTATCGAGGTGAGAGTCGAGGTGAGTATCGAGACAGGTATCGGGACAGGTATCGAGACAAGTTTCGGCGCGGCGGTGCTGCGGGCTGGCAGCAATCGCCCCAAACGAGACGCCCGCGGCGCAAGCCGCGGGCGCTGAGAGGCATTGTACGCCAGTTCGGCGCGCGCCAGCGCCGGCCGCGCGCCCGGCGTTCAGTTCCTGGCGTTGGCGAGCTGCTTGTTGCGGTCTTGCAGCGTCTTGATCACGCCATCGACGCCCTGTTGCGACACGATCGTGTTGAAGCTGCCCTTGTAGGCTTCCGTCAGCCAGGCGCCGAGCACGTTGATGTCGTAGACCTTCCAGCCCTCGGGAGTCTTCTCGAGGCGATAGTCCATCTGGATCGGCTCGCCCTTGTTGATCACCTGGGTACGGATGGTCGCGTCGGTGTCGCCCGCGGTGCCGCGATACGGACGGTATTGCACGGTCTGGTCGCGGATCTGCGCGATGGCGCCGGCGTAGGTGCGGATCAGCAGCATCTTGAACTCGTCGGTGATGATCTTCTGCTGTTCCGGCGTGGCCTTGGACCAGTTGCGCCCCATCGCGATCTGCGTGGTCTTCTGGAAGTTGGCATGCGGGAAGATCTTCTGCTCGACCAGCTCGGTGATCTTGCCGATATTGCCGGCCTGCATGTCCTTGTCGCTCTTGACGGTGTTCATCACGTCCGTCACCACGGACTTGACCAGGCCATCGGGCGACGAGGTGTCCGCCGACTGAGCCTGCGCGGTACCCGCGAAGGCGAGAACGGTGAGGAGGGGAACCAACAGTCGCTTCAACATGAGCGTATTTCCTTTCTATCTAGAGCGTGTCTGGAGCGTTGCCGCCGGAGCCGCCCTTCGACCCCGGCTGTCGCCAGGCCGCATCGGCGCGACCGGCTACCGGGCCCATTGAAACACAGGCGCCCGGCCGCTGCGCGCACGTCGCGAGCCTTGAGCGCCACTTCCAAACACTTTGTTTCAGGGATCACAGCACTTTCACAGTGGATTCCAGGCACCGGTCACCCCGCCCGGGCGAGCGCTCAGCGAATGCGGATACCGCTGCCTGGAATCAAGCGCTGGGCCGGCGACACTGGCAGCGACTGCTGCTCCGGCGCCTGGCTCGCGCCGCCACCGGCCGGCGCGCGGTTGCCGGAACCGTCGGGGGCACCGTCGGACGAGCCCTCCGGCGCGCCGTCGTCGCGGCCCGGCGGGTTGCCGTCATAGATCAGATATTCGCGGCGTTGCATGTAGGAATCGCGCAGGAAGGTGTAGCGATCCAGCGCCGCGGCATCGATCAGGCTGGTGGCGGCCAGCAGTTGCGAGCGGCCATCCACCACGCGCACGCCCGAGACGGCAAAGCGCGCCCACACCGGGTAGATATACGAGGTGGGGTCCATCAGGCGGTCGACCAGCATGCCGCCGGTATCGCGCACGTTGCTCGGCCCGAACAGCGGCAATACCAGGTACGGGCCGGACGGCACGCCCCATACGCCCAGGGTCTGGCCGAAGTCTTCCTTGTACTTGGGCAGCCCGCCCGGCGTGGCGATATCGATCAGGCCGCCGATGCCGAGGGTCGAGTTGATGGCGACCCGCATGGTGTCTTCCAGCGCGCGGCTCGGCTTGCCCTGCAGCAGATTGTTCACCGCCGAGTAGACGTCGCTGACGTTGGAGAAGAAGTTACCCACCGCGGTGCGCATCGGCGACGGCACATAGTCGCTATAGACCTGCGCGGCCGGCTTGAGCGCGTACTTGTCGATTTCGTCGTTGACGCGCGAAACCCCGCGGTTGAACGGCTCCAGCGGATCGCGCGGATTCGCGTCGGGACCGGTCGCGCAGCCTGCCATGGCAACGAACGAGGCCACCGCCAGGCCCGCGCGCAGGCGGTACATTGCTTGCGAGCGCATCATTTGCCGCTCCCGCCCATGCCCGGCGCGGCCGGCAGCGAAGCGCCGCCGCTGGCCGGGGCCGCACCGCCGCCGCCACCACCATTACCGCCGCCACCGCCGCCAGCGCCCGCATCGGCCGCCTTGTTGTACAGGAACTGGCCGATCAAGTTCTCGAGCACCACCGCCGACTGCGTCATCGTGATCTTGCCGCCGTCGGCCAGCATGGCGGTATCGCCACCCGCCTCCAGGCCGATGTACTGCTCGCCCAGCAGACCCGACGTCAGGATCTTGGCCGAAGTATCTTTCGGAAACTGGTAACGCTTTTCGAGGTTCAGCTCCACCGTCGCGAGGTAGGTCTTGTCGTCGAAGCGGATGTCCGCCACGCGGCCCACCACCACGCCTGCGCTCTTGACCGGGGCGCGTGCCTTGAGGCCGCCGATATTGTCGAACTGGGCCTGCACGCGATAGGTGTCCTCGAACGAGAACGAGCTCATGTTGCCGGCCTTGAGCGCGAGGAACAGCAGCGCGGCAAACCCGGCCACCACAAACAGCCCCACCCAGAAATCGAGGGAATTTTTCTTCATGCGATTCTCTTGTCCATTCTGTTGCTGCCGACTCAGCTGAACATCAGCGCGGTCAGCAGGAAGTCCAGCCCGAGCACGGCCAGCGAGGCCAGCACCACGGTGCGCGTGGTGGCGCGCGAGACGCCTTCCGGCGTGGGCCGTGCCTCGAAGCCCTGGTACAACGCGATGAACGTCACCGCGACCCCGAAAATAAAGCTCTTGATCACCCCGTTGAGCACATCGGCCCGCACGTCGACTCCGCCCTGCATCTGCGACCAGAACGCGCCGGCGTCCACGCCGATCAGTTGCACGCCCACCAGATAACCGCCGAGGATGCCGACCGCGCTGAAGATCGCGGCCAGGACCGGCATGGCAATCACGCCGGCCCAGAAGCGCGGCGCCACCACGCGCTGCAGCGGATTGACGGCCATCATTTCCATCGCGGTGAGCTGCTCGCCGGCCTTCATCAGGCCGATCTCGGCCGTCAGCGAGGTACCGGCGCGGCCCGCGAACAGCAGCGCCGACACCACCGGCCCGAGCTCGCGCACCAGCGAGAGCGCGACCAGCAGGCCCAGCGCCTGCTCGGAACCATAGCGATTGAGCGTGTAGTAGCCTTGCAGCCCGAGCACGAAGCCGACAAACAGGCCCGAGACGGCGATGATCACCAGCGACAGGTTACCGACGAAGAAAACCTGGTCGCTGATCAGCCGCGGCCGACGCAGCAGCGCCGGTGAGAGCGCCAGCATCGACAGGAACATGCGCGCGCCATGACCGGCGCCGGTCACGCCCTCGCGCACGAATGCGCCAATGGCGCTGAAGAACGACGCCACCGCGTTCATCGGCGCCCTCCGGCAAGGAAATCGTCGGCCAGGGTGGGGCCGTTATAGTGAAACGGCACCGGCCCGTCAGCCTCGGCGTGGACGAACTGGTGCACGAATGGGTCCGACGAGGCGCGCAGGGCGTCCGGCTCGCCTTCGGCGGCAATACGGCCATTGGCGATGAAGTAGACGTAGTCGGCGATCAGAAAGGTCTCGTGCACGTCGTGCGACACGATGATCGTGCTGGCGCCGAGCGCGTCGTTGAGGCTGCGGATCAGGCGCGCGGTCAGGCCGAGCGAGATCGGATCGAGGCCGGCAAACGGTTCGTCGTACATCAGCAGCGTCGGATCGAGCGCGATGGCGCGCGCCAGCGCCACACGCCGGGCCATGCCGCCGGAAATCTGCGCCGGCATCAGGTCACGCGCGCCGCGCAGGCCCACCGCGTTGAGCTTCATCAGCACCAGGTCGCGGATCATGGACTCGGGCAGGTCGGTGTGCTCGCGCAGCGGAAAGGCGACATTGTCGAAGACCGACAAGTCCGTGAACAGCGCGCCAAACTGGAACAGCATGCCCATCTGGCGGCGTGCCGCGTACAGGCCGTGCTGGTCAAGCCGGTCGATATCGTCGCCGTTGAACGAGACCTGCCCGCGACGCGCGCGGACCTGCCCGCCGATCAGGCGCAGGACGGTAGTCTTGCCGCAGCCGGACCCGCCCATGACGGCGACCACCTTGCCGCGCGGAAAGCGCATGCTCAGTCCGGAAAGAATCGGCTTGTCGCCGTCCGCGTACGCAAAATCCACGTCATGCAGCACGACGATATCGGGACGCGCGTCAGTGCCGGCCCCGGGGGCGGGAAGCGGTCGGCCGGAAAGGTCGGGAGTGGAAGCGGTCACATTGGCACCGGATTGGACAGGCGGCCATTATAAGGGCTACCACCTAGACGTGCCGGATGCTGTGTGGGTCGCGTTACATTTACACGCGCAGTCATCACTAATGGCAAATTCGCCAATTAGCGATGACCGTCCCATCGGCGGGATCTGCCTCAGGGTTCGCGCCCCTGCGCGGTCTGGCGCAGGATGACCTGCCACTGGATCGATTCGCTGCGGATCGCCACCGCAAAGGCTTCGGGGGAATCGCGCTCGGGCGTCAGCCCGGCCGCCAGCAGGCGCGCCCGGACCTCGCGCTCGGCCACCACGTTGTCGAGCTCGGCGGCCAGGCGGGCCACGATCGCGCGCGGCGTCTTGGCCGGCGCCATCACGCCATACCAGGCCCCCGCCGCGTACCCCTCGAGGCCGGATTCCTGCAGCGTCGGCACCTGCGGCGCCAACGCGGAGCGGGCCACGCCGGTAACGCCAAGCATGCGCAGCGCGCCACTGCGCAAATGGGTCTGCACCGCCGCATAGGAACAGAAACAGGCGCTGATGCGCCCGGCCAGCATCTCCTGCACCACCGCGTTCTCGCCCTTGGCCGCAATCAGCGGCACCGCCCCGTTGGGAACGCCGCGTACCGCGTATTCGGCATACAGGTGGGCGGGGCTGCCGGGCTGGCCGTAGCCGTAGCTGTACGACGCCGGGTTGGCACGCACCGCGGTGCTCCACTGCTGCGTGGTCTGCATCGGCAAGCGGCCGTCGATAACCAGAAACAGCGGCATCGCGGCCACGCGCGCGACCGGCGTGAAGTCGCGCACCACGTCGTAGGGCACCGGTTCCAGCCCGGACTGGATCAGCATGTTGGCCTGGTGGAACAGCAGCGTCTGGCCGTCGGAACTGGCCTTGGCCACCACGTCGCCGGCCATGGTGCCAGCCGCGCCCGGCCGGTTGTCGACTTCCACCGGCACGCCGAAGCGCGCCGCCAGCCGCTCCGCCAGCAGACGGGCGACGGCGTCGGCCACGCTACCGGCCGGAAATGGCACGATCAGGCGGATCGTGCCGGCAGGAAACGCTCCTGGCCGGACCGGATTGGTGGTCGGCGGGATGGCGGCGGCGGTCGTGCCTGCTTGTGCCTGCGCGAGCGCCGGCACAGCCCAGCAGGCCAGGGACAGGATGATGGCAGCGAGCGCAGGCAACTGCGCTTGACCTCGCCAAAGCCGCGTCCAAATGCGTACTTCGGGCATCAATTTCCTCCGGGCCGCGGCATTGCCATGGCTCATGATCGGCTGAAAGGGATAGCGAGGCAGTCTCTTCCCGGGACTCGTCTGGTCTCGTTCGGGGCATTGTACGAACTCGCTCCGGGCCGGCACAGACCACGTAAACCATAGCCGGGTGAACCCCATGGCGGCACGCGAGACGAAAAGGGGCGGGGGCGGTCCTTATAATCGCGCCATGTCCGAATTCATTCTCCGGCACATGACCGGCGCCGACTTGCCCGGCGTGCTCGCCGTGCAGGCACAGTGCTATGGCGACGCCCTGCTCGAGTCCGTCGCCGCGCTCGAAAGCCGGCTCACGCTCTCCCCCGATACCTGCTGGTTCGCCACGCGCGCCGACGGCGTGCCAATGGCCTACCTGCTGACCCACGCGTGGCCGGCGGCCGGCCTGCCCGCACTCGACGGCCGGCTCGTGCGCGACTGGGGCGCGGATGAACCGCTGGTCTGGTTTATCCACGACCTCGCGGTCGCGCCCGCGGGGCGTGGCACCGGCGTGGCGGCACGGCTCTATGCGGCCGCGCACGCGGCGGCCCGGAAGCTGGCGCTGACGCGGTCGCGCCTGATCGCCGTGCAGGCGGCGGCGCCATGGTGGTGCAGGCTTGGGTACGCGCCGGTCGTGGCGCAGGCGCAGTACGCGGCCAAGCTGGCGGCGTATGGAGAGGCAGCCGTGATGATGGAACGGTGCCTGGCGGACGGGCGCGATCGGCGGCAGGATTAGCATGCGCGATCGGCGCGTCCGGTTGGGCGCGTCCGTTGGTCGCCTCCGTTGGGCACGTCCGGTTGGCACGTCCGGTCGGGCGTGGCCGGTTGGCAGGCCCCGGTTGCCCGCCGCTTTGCACTCCCCTTCGCACGCCCCCTCGCGCCAGGCCAGCGGCAGCGCGAGGGCAAAGGCGCGAACACAGACCCGCACCGGGGCCGGCCGCAGCCGGCCCGCGCCGTGTGGCAACGACGCCGGCGGCGACTCAGCGCGGCAGTTCGCTGTGGCCCATCAGGAACGCATCCACCGAACGGGCGGCCTGGCGGCCTTCGCGGATGGCCCATACGACCAGCGACTGGCCACGGCGCACGTCACCGGCGGCAAACACCTTCGGTACGTTGGTGTAGTACGCGCGCTCGCCTTCGGTCGAGGCCTTGGCGTTCTTGCGCGCATCGGTGTCCACACCAAATGCCTCGAGCACCGAACCCACCGGGTTGGTAAAGCCCATGGCCAGCAGCACCAGATCCGCCGGCAGCACGAACTCGCTGTCGGGCACTTCCTGCATGCGGCCGTCCCGCCATTCGACGCGGCACGCCTTGAGCGCCGTGAGCTTGCCGTTCTCGCCGATGAATTCCTTGGTCGCCACCGACCAGTCGCGCGAGCAGCCTTCCTCGTGCGAGGACGACGTGCGCAGCTTGATCGGCCAGTACGGCCACACCAGCGGCTTGTTCTCTTCTTCCGGCGGTTGCGGCAGCAGTTCGAACTGGGTCACCGAGGCGGCGCCATGACGGTTCGAGGTACCGACGCAGTCCGAACCCGTATCGCCACCGCCGATCACGATCACGTGCTTGCCTTCGGCGCGAATGTCGTTCTCGCCGTCGCCGGCCACTTCCTTGTTCTGCGGAATCAGGAATTCCAGCGCGTAGTGCACGCCAGCCAGCTCGCGGCCCGGCACCGGCAGGTCGCGCGGGACTTCGGACCCGCCCGCCAGCACCACGGCGTCGAACTGGTCCATCAGCGCCTGGGCGCTGATGGTTTCGCGCGCATAGTTCTTGATGCCGGCCGGCAGCGCCCCGTCGGTCACCATCACGCCGGGGCGGAACGTCACGCCTTCGGCCTGCATCTGCTCGATCCGGCGGTCGATCAGCGACTTCTCCATCTTGAAGTCAGGAATACCGTAGCGCAGCAGGCCGCCGATGCGGTCGTTCTTCTCGAACACGGTCACGTCGTGGCCGACACGCGCGAGCTGCTGCGCGGCGGCCAGGCCCGCCGGGCCCGAGCCGACCACGGCCACGGTCTTGCCGGTCTTGTGCCGGGGCACCTGCGGCGCCACCCAGTCTTCTTCCCACGCCTTGTCGATGATGGCGTGCTCGATCGACTTGATGCCCACCGGCAGCTCGTTGATGCCAAGCGTGCAGGCGGCCTCGCACGGTGCCGGGCAGATGCGGCCCGTGAACTCGGGGAAGTTGTTGGTCTGGTGCAGCACCTCGATCGCCGACTTCCAGTCCTGGCGATACACGAGGTCGTTGAAGTCCGGAATGATGTTGTTGACCGGGCAGCCGTTGTTGCAGAACGGAATCCCGCAGTCCATGCAGCGCGCACCCTGGAGCTTCGCTTCGCTGTCGGAGAGCGCGAACACGAATTCCTTGTAATGCTTCACGCGCTTGACTACCGGTTCATAGCCTTCGTTCTGGCGCGGAAATTCGAGAAAGCCAGTCGCCTTACCCATGTTGCGTCCTTGGTCTTGCTGGGCGGAGCCGGCACGATGCTGCCAGCCCCGCTGTGAGGTCATAGTCTTGTGGACGCCGCGCGGTGCGCGGCGCCGTTCGTGGCACGAGGGCCCGCCGAGGCTGCTCAGGCGGCAATCGCCTCGCGGTCGCTGTCGCGTGCGGCCTGCTCCTTCGCGTACATCTCGCCCAGGGCGCGCTTGTACTCGGTCGGGAAGACCTTGACGAACTTGCGGCGCGCCGTGGTCCAGTCCGCCAGCAGCGCCTTGGCGCGCTCGGAACCGGTGTAGCGGAAGTGCTGCTCGATCAGGCCGCGCAGGATCGCTTCGTCCAGCTCGCGCTTGCCGTTGAGCTTGTGCCATTGCGCCTGCGGCTGGCCCTTCTCCTGGTCGGCCGCGGCGAGCACGGCTTCCAGTGCCACCATCGACGTATTGCAGCGCTTGTCGAACAGGCCGTCCTCGTCATAGACGTAGGCCACGCCGCCCGACATGCCCGCGGCAAAGTTACGGCCGGTCCCGCCGAGCACGACCACCGTACCGCCGGTCATGTACTCGCAGCCATGGTCGCCGGTGCCTTCCACCACCGCGGTGGCGCCGGAGTTGCGCACCGCAAAGCGTTCGCCGGCGACGCCGTTGAAGAACGCCTCGCCCGCGATGGCGCCGTACAGCACCGTGTTGCCGACGATGATGTTGCGGGTCGGATCGCCACGGAACTCGTGCGGCGTGCGCACAATCACGCGGCCGCCCGACAGGCCCTTGCCGACGTAGTCGTTGCCGTCGCCCACCAGGTCCAGCGTGATGCCGTGCGCGAGGAACGCGCCGAACGACTGGCCGGCCGTGCCTTGCAGCTGGATATGGATGGTGTCGTCGGGCAGCCCCTCGTGGCCGTACTGCTTGGCCACCACGCCCGACAGCATCGCGCCGACCGTGCGGTTGACGTTCTTGACCGGCTGGATGAACGACACGCGCTCGCCCTTGTCGATGGCCGGCCGTGCCTTGGCGATCAGCACATGGTCGAGCGCCTTGCCGGCTTCCGGCGCGAGGCCGTGATCCTGCACGTCGGTGTGGAAGCGCGGCAGCTCCGCCGGGAACGGGGCCTGGTAGAAGATGCGGCTGAAGTCCAGGCCGCGCGCCTTCCAGTGCTCGATGCCGGCGCGCGTATCCAGCAGGTCGGCGCGGCCGATCAGCTCGTCGAACGTGCGGATGCCCAGTTGCGCCATGATCTCGCGCGCTTCCTCGGCCACGAAGAAGAAGAAGTTGACGACGTGCTCCGGCTTGCCCTGGAACTTCTTGCGCAGCGCCGGATCCTGCGTGGCCACGCCGACCGGGCAGGTGTTCAGATGGCACTTGCGCATCATGATGCAACCCTCGGCTACCAGCGGCGCGGTGGCAAAGCCGAATTCGTCGGCGCCGAGCAGCGCGCCGATGACGACGTCACGGCCGGTCTTCATCTGGCCGTCGGCCTGCACGCGGATGCGGTTGCGCAGGCCGTTGAGCATCAGCGTCTGCTGGGTCTCGGCCAGGCCCAGTTCCCACGGCGTGCCGGCGTGCTTGATCGACGACCACGGCGAAGCGCCGGTGCCGCCATCGTGACCGGCAATCACCACGTGATCGGCCTTGGCCTTGGCCACACCCGCGGCCACGGTGCCCACGCCAACTTCCGACACCAGCTTCACCGAGATATCGGAGGCCGGGTTCACGTTCTTCAGGTCATGGATCAGCTGGGCCAGATCCTCGATCGAGTAGATGTCGTGGTGCGGCGGCGGCGAGATCAGGCCCACACCGGGCACCGAATAACGCAGCTTGCCGATGTAGTCGGACACCTTGTGGCCGGGCAGTTGGCCACCCTCGCCGGGCTTGGCGCCCTGCGCCATCTTGATCTGGATCTGGTCGGCCGACGCCAGGTATTCGGCGGTCACGCCAAACCGGCCCGATGCCACCTGCTTGATCTTCGAGCGCAGCGAATCGCCGGCCTGCAGCGGCAGGTCGCGTTCGATCACGTGATCGCCCAGCACGCCCTTGAGCGTATCGCCCTGCTTGATGGGAATGCCGCGCAGTTCGTTGCGGTAGCGCTTCTCGTCCTCGCCGCCTTCGCCGGTGTTCGACTTGCCGCCGATGCGGTTCATCGCCACCGCCAGCGTCGTGTGGGCCTCGGTCGAGATCGAGCCGAGCGACATGGCACCGGTGGCAAAGCGCTTGACGATCGCCTTGGCCGGTTCCACTTCGTCGAGCGGAATGGCGCGCGCCGGGTCGACCTTGAACTCGAACAGGCCGCGCAGCGTCATGTGGCGGCGGCTCTGGTCGTTGATGATGTTGGCGTATTCCTTGTACGTCTGGTAGGCGCCCTTGCCGTCGTCCGCGCGCACCGAGTGCTGCAGCTTGGCCACCGAGTCCGGTGTCCACATATGCTCTTCACCGCGGACGCGGTACGCATATTCGCCGCCGGTATCGAGCATGTTCTCGAGCACGGGGCTGTCGCCGAACGCGTCGCGATGCAGACGCAGCGCTTCCTCGGCAACCTCGAAGATGCCGATGCCCTCGACGTTCGACGGCGTACCGTGGAAGTACTTCTGCACGAGCTCGCGCGACAGGCCGATGGCCTCGAAGATCTGCGCGCCGGTGTACGACATGTACGTCGAGATGCCCATCTTGGACATCACCTTGAACAGGCCCTTGCCGATCGCCTTGACGAAGTTCTTCACGGCCTTGTCGGGCGAGAGGTCGCCGGACAGGCCCGTGGCCATGTCGGCCAGGGTTTCCATCGCCAGGTACGGGTGCACGGCTTCGGCGCCGTAGCCGGCCAGCAGCGCAAAGTGGTGCACCTCGCGCGCGGAGCCGGTTTCCACCACGAGGCCGGTCGAGGTACGCAGGCCCTTCTCCACCAGGTGGTGATGCACGGCCGAGGTGGCCAGCAGCGCCGGGATGGCAACGTGATCGTCATCGACGCGGCGGTCGGAGATGATCAGGATGTTGTAGCCCGAACGCACCGCGTCCACCGCCTCGGCGCACAGCGACGCCAGGCGCGCCTCGATGCCTTCCTTGCCCCACGCGGTCGGATAGCAGATGTTGAGCTCGTACGAACGGAACTTGCCGCCCGTGTAGTGCTCGATGTTGCGGATCTTGGCGATGTCCTTGAAGTCCAGCACGGGCTGGGACACTTCCAGGCGCATCGGCGGGTTGATGTTGTTCAGCTCGAGCAGGTTCGGCTTGGGGCCGATGAACGACACCAGCGACATCACCATGTTCTCGCGGATCGGGTCGATCGGCGGGTTGGTTACCTGCGCGAACAGCTGCTTGAAGTAGTGGTACAGCGTCTTGTTCTTGGACGACAGCACGGCCAGCGGCGAGTCGTTGCCCATCGAGCCCGTGGCTTCCTCGCCCGCGAGCGCCATCGGCGCCATCAGGAACTTGACGTCCTCCTGGGTGTAGCCGAACGCCTGCTGGCGGTCGAGCAGGCGCGCCACCGGCTTCTTCTCGGCGGCCACGTCCTCGGCCTTGGCGTCGAGCTCGTCGAGCTTGATGCGCACGGCATCGATCCAGCTCTTGTAAGGCTTGGCGTTGGCGAGGTTGTCCTTGAGTTCCTTGTCGTCAATGATGCGGCCCTGCTCCATGTCGATCAGGAACATCTTGCCGGGCTGCAGACGCCACTTCTGCACGATGCGCGACTCGGGGAACGGCAGCACGCCGGCTTCCGAGGCGAGCACCACGAAATCGTCCTCGGTCACGTAGAAACGTGCCGGACGCAGGCCGTTACGGTCGAGCGTGGCGCCGATCTGGCGGCCATCGGTGAAGCAGATCGCGGCGGGGCCGTCCCACGGCTCCATCATGGCGGCGTGGTATTCGTAGAATGCGCGACGGTTGTCGTCCATCAGCGTGTGCTGCTCCCACGCTTCCGGGATCATCATCATCATCGCGTGCACGAGCGGATAGCCGGCCATCGTCAGCAGCTCGAGGCAGTTGTCGAACGACGCGGTATCGGACTGGCCCGGATAGATCAGCGGCCACAGCTTGGGCAGGTCGTCGCCGAGCACCGGCGACGAGATCGCGCCGGTACGCGCGTTGACCCAGTTCACGTTGCCCTTGACCGTATTGATTTCGCCGTTGTGGGCGACCATGCGGTACGGGTGGGCCAGTTCCCAGGCCGGGAAGGTATTGGTGGAGAAGCGCTGGTGCACCAGTGCGAGCGCCGAGACGGTGCGCGAGTCCTGCAGGTCGAGGTAGTACTCGCCGACCTGGTTGGCCAGCAGCAGGCCCTTGTAGACCACCGTGCGCGCCGACATCGACGGCACGAAATACTCCTTGCCGTGCTTGAGCTTGAGTGCCTGGATCGCGTGGCTGGCGGTCTTGCGGATCACGTAGAGCTTACGCTCCAGCGCGTCCGTGGTCATGATGTCGCGGCCGCGGCCGATGAAGATCTGGCGGATGACCGGCTCGGTCTTGCGGACCGTCGGCGACATCGGCATGTTGCAGTCCACCGGCACGTCGCGCCAGCCGAGCACGACCTGGCCTTCCAGGCGCACGGTGCGTTCGAGTTCCTGTTCGCAGGCGAGGCGCGATGCATGTTCCTTGGGCAGGAAGATCATGCCGACGCCGTACTCGCCGGCCGGCGGCAGCGTCACGCCCTGGCGCGCCATTTCCTCGCGGTAGAACTGGTCGGGGATCTGGATCAGGATGCCGGCCCCGTCGCCCATCAGCGCATCCGCGCCGACCGCGCCCCGGTGGTCGAGGTTCTCCAGGATCTTCAGGCCCTGGGAGATGATTTCGTGGGACTTCTTGCCCTTGATATGCGCGACCATGCCGACGCCGCACGCGTCATGTTCGTTGGTCGGGTCATAGAGGCCCTGCGCCTGCGGGCGCCCGGCGGCTGCCTCGGTGACGCCCACGGTGGTGTCCACGATGGGGCCCACGGTGACGTGAGCAGGCAGGTCGGAAGAGTGTTGCGAGTGGTCCACGGGCAGAATTCCGGTGAAGGCTGCGCAGCCAGCACGGGCAGACCGGAGGGCGTCGCTGCCGCACCTGGCTCTCAAGGGCCGGTGGCTGGCAACGGGGACCGCAGCGGCGTACACGGGCGTGACGCGCCGCACAATGAATGTGGGTGGAGCAACTATATGAGAATCAGGAATGACTCGCAAAAATATTAAATGGGGTCAGAACATATTTATGGTCGCACCATTTTGAACAGGGTCATTATGTGGGGACAGATTACTCCGGTAGAGGTCTAGGGTGTGAGCTCGACGGCTCGGGCTCCCTTCGACTCACCCTTCGACTCACCCTTCGGTCGCCCCTTCGGCAGCGGCTGCACCCGCCGCGTCGCCTGGCGCTCGAGTTGCGCCAGGAACGCATCGTTGCCCAACGGCCAGCCGCTATGGGCGTGGCGCCGCAAGGTCGCCAGCGTCTGGCCCGAGAGCCCCTCGGCCATCAGTAGCCGATAGTTGGATTGCCGCTCGAAGGGCGTGTTGCCCAGTGCCCAATAGCAGGAGTGATCGCTCACAAATGGACTGGCTTCGATGCCGGCGTGATGCCGGTAGCTGCTCCAAGGATCGAGTTCGGGCGCCGTGATGTCGCCCGCCCGCACGGCGTTGCCTTCGACGTACAGCATGGCCGGCAACACCCACGCCTCGGGCTCGATCACGGCGGAGCGGAAGCGGCCTTCCCAGAGGGTGCCGGTGCGCGCCGCCACGCGGTTGAAATGCCGCGCATAGCGACGGCCCACCGCCTGCATGACCAGGCTCAGCGAGTCCGGCCCTTTGGGCGTGGCCACCAGGTGGATGTGGTTTGGCCGCAGCGCATAGGCATGCACGGCCAGGTCGTGCTCGCGCGCGGCCATGCGCAGGCAGTCGAGGTAGTACGCGTAGTCGTCGGGGCCGAGGAACACTGGCTGGCGGTTGTTGCCACGCTGCAACACGAGCGCCGGCAGACCGGCGGGAGAAAAACGGGGAAGACGGGCCATGCGGAAGGGGGTTCGGGGCGAGCCGGCATCAGCGATGCCGACATGATAGCTCCGGTGCTTCCCGGCGATGCCGGCGCGGAGGCCAATCCGTCCCTATTTTTTCGCCCCTGGGCGGGTCAGTTGCTTTCGCTGACCGCGAAGATGCGCCGGTGCTCGCGA
Source organism: Cupriavidus sp. H19C3 (assembly GCF_049393815.1). Taxonomy (NCBI): domain Bacteria; kingdom Pseudomonadati; phylum Pseudomonadota; class Betaproteobacteria; order Burkholderiales; family Burkholderiaceae; genus Cupriavidus; species Cupriavidus sp. H19C3. The sequence goes on along the minus strand of NZ_CP184985.1, from coordinate 3,387,780 downwards.
ATCGCATAGCGGTCGGTCATGCCGGCGATGTAATGCGCGATCAGGCGCGGCTGGTCGCCGCCATGGCCGGCCTGGTACTGGGGCGGCAACAGGCGGCAGTCGGCCATGAACGCGCCGAACAGGTCCGAGACGATGCGCTGCGCCTTGGCCGACATGCGCATGACCAGGTAATGCCGGTACAGATGCCGGAACAGGAAGCGCTTGAGCGCGGCCGCCTCTTCATGCACCTTGGGGCTGAATGCCACCAGCGGCCGGGCCGCGCGCACCGCATCGATCGACTTCACGCCAGCGGCCGCGATGTTCTGCGTGGTGGTATCGATCAGGTCGACGATCAACGTATTGATCATGCGCCGGACGGTCTCGTTGATGGCCCGACGGCCGTTGATGCCCGGGAACGCCGTCGATACTTCGGCACGATGGCGGGCCCACATCGGCACCTCGTCCAGTTGTTCCAGCGTCAGCAGGCCCGAGCGCAGGCCGTCGTCGATATCGTGATTGTTGTACGCGATCTCGTCGGCGAGGTTGGCCAGCTGCGCTTCCAGCGATGGCTGCGAACCTTCCAGAAAGCGCCGCCCGAGTTCACCGAGCGCGGCCGCGTTGACGCGCGAGCAATGCTTGAGAATGCCTTCGCGCGTCTCGAAGGTCAGGTTCAGGCCATTGAAGCCACCGTAGCGCTCCTCCAGCTCGTCGACCACCAGCAGGCTTTGCAGGTTGTGCTCGAAGCCGCCATGGTTCTTCATGCAGGTGTTCAGCGCATCCTGCCCCGCGTGGCCGAACGGCGTGTGGCCGAGGTCGTGCGCGAGCGAGATGGCCTCGACGAGGTCCTCGTTGAGGCGCAGGTTACGCGCAATCGAGCGTGCGATCTGCGCGACTTCCAGGCTGTGCGTGAGCCGGGTACGGAACAGGTCGCCCTCGTGGTTGACGAAGACCTGGGTCTTGTACTCGAGCCGCCGGAATGCGGTGCTGTGGATCACGCGGTCGCGGTCGCGCTGGAATTCGCTGCGCGACGACGACGCCGGCTCGGCATGCACGCGCCCGCGCGACTGCGCGGAGCGTGCGGCGTAGGGAGCGAGATGGGTTTCGAGATCGGTCATGCGGCAATCCGTGGAGCCAACATTGCAACGTACCAGGGGAAGTTGGCGTTGGGTTCGGGGTTGCGAGGCATGGCCGATCGGTCAGGCGACCGGTGCCTCGGTGGGGGGTTTCAGGATCGCGTGGCGCAGCGTCTCGCGCAGGTCCGCGTCCGGCACGGTGGTAATGAACGCTTCCCCGAGGCGCCGTAACAGGATGAACTTGATGCTCCCGGCCTCGGCCTTCTTGTCCACCTTCATCAGTTCGATATAGCGGTCGGCCCCAAGGTCCGGCGCCACCACCGGCAGCATGGCCGCCTGCGTCAGGGTACGGATGCGTGCGCGCGCCTCCGTATCGATAAAGCCGAGCCGGTGGGACAGGTCGGCCGCCATCACCATGCCGCAGCCCACCGCCTCGCCGTGCAGCCATTCGCCGTAGCCCATGCCGGCTTCGATCGCGTGGCCGAAGGTATGGCCAAAATTGAGGATGGCGCGCAGCCCGCCCTCGCGCTCGTCCTGCGCCACCACGGCGGCCTTGATTTCGCACGAGCGCCGCACCGCCTCGGCCATCAGCTCGGCATCGCACGCGTTCAGCGCGCCGATATGGGTTTCGATCCAGCCAAAGTATCCTGCATCGGCAATGGCGCCGTGCTTGATGACTTCGGCCAGCCCCGCCGCCAGCTCGCGCGGCGGCAGCGTGCGCAGCGCGTCGATATCGGCGATCACCGCGTTGGGCTGGTGGAACGCGCCGATCATGTTCTTGCCGAGCGGATGGTTGATGCCAGTCTTGCCGCCCACCGACGAATCGACCTGCGCGAGCAAGGTGGTCGGCATCTGCACAAACGGCACGCCGCGCATGTAGCAGGCCGCGGCAAACCCCGTCATATCGCCCACCACGCCGCCGCCGAGTGCGATCAGCGTGGTCTTGCGGTCGGCACCCGCCCGCAGCAACGCGTCGAAGATCAGGTTCAGCGTTTCCCACTGCTTGAAACGCTCGCCGTCGGGCAACGTCACCACGCGCACGGTCTTGCCGAGCGATGCGAGCGCGGCCTCGACGCGCGCCGCATAGAGCGGACCCACGGTCTCGTTGGTGACAATGACGGCATGCTGGCCACGCACGTGCGGAGCCAGCAGGTCGGCGCGGCCAAGCAGGCCACCGCCGATATGGATCGGGTAGCTGCGCGCGCCCAGATCGACTTGGAGCGTAATCATGAGTGAGAATCCTGCACTGGCCCGGCATCCGCGTTGGCTTCCGCGTCGGCATCCGCGCCGGGCGCCACCGAGGGCGCCACCGCTGGCACCTTCACGGGCACCTTCACGGGCGCCATCACGGGCACCATCCCAGGCGGTGCCGACGACTGCCCGGACGGAAACACCACACCGGCCATTTCGAGTTGCATGAGAACCATATTAGCAAGCTGTGCCACCGATGGCTTGCCGGTTTCGATAATGAAGTCCGCCACCTCACGATAGAGCGGGTCGCGCTCGGCGTAGAGCGCTTCGAGGCGAGCCTTCGGATTTTCGGTCTGCAGCAGCGGCCGGTTGCGGTCGTGACGCGTGCGTAGCCAGAGATCGTGCGGGCTGGCGCGCAGGTACACCACCGTGCCGTTAGCCTTGAGCGCGGCCCGGTTGGCCTCACGCAATACCGCACCGCCGCCCGTCGCCAGCACGATGCCGCGCCGCCCGGTCAGTTCGGCGATCACCTGCGTCTCGCGATCGCGGAAGCCGGCCTCGCCCTCGTGCTCGAAGATTACCGGAATACGCACGCCGCAACGGGCCTCGAGTTCATGATCGGAATCGAAGAACGGGTAGTCGAGGCGCTTGGCCACGGTACGGCCAACCGTCGTCTTGCCGGCCCCCATCAGACCGACGAAGAACAGGTTGGGGGGAAGATTCGGACGAGTGGCTGCGGTCACTGCTGCGATTTACTCTGTGGTGTCGGCACCGGCTGGCACCGGGTAGCACCGATTGCCATCGGTTGGCATCGATTGGCACCGGTTGGCATCGGTTGGCATCGGTTGGCATCGGTTGGCATCGTCCCGTCAGCGGAATGTGACGCTTAAAGCATCACATCGCGATGCCAGCCGGATGGCAAACGGTGCGACAAACAAAAAGGCCGCGTCGATGTGACGCGGCCTGCCAGTCTACTGCATCCGGAAGGTCTGGACGACCCGCCGCCGTTATTTCAGCGAAACGCTGTCGTTGAGAATACGCGGCGTCAGGAACACCAGCAGCTCGGTGCGATCGTCCTGCTTGGAGTTGTCCCGGAACAGGTAGCCGAGCACTGGCACGTCGCCGAGCCAGGGCACCTTGTTCGAGTTGTCCTTCAGCGTCTGCTGGTAGATACCGCCAATCACCACGGTGCCGCCGTTCTCCACCAGCACCTGGGTCTGCACGTGCTTGGTATTGATGGCCAGACCGCCCGGCGTCGGATCGCCCGGGGTGTCCTTGTTGACGTCCACATCGAGCATCACGTTGCCTTCCGGCGTGATCTGCGGCGTGACTTCCAGCTTCAGGTTGGCCTTCTTGAACGCGATCGAGGTGGCGCCGCTCGACGTCGACTGCTGGTACGGTAGTTCCGTGCCCTGCTCGATCAGCGCCTTGATGTTGTTCGCCGTCACCACACGCGGGCTCGAAATGACCTTGCCCTTGCCATCGGCCTCCAGCGCCGACAGCTCCAGCGCCAGGAAGCGGCCGGCACCGGCGTTGAACAGGCTCACCGCCACCGAGGCCGGGTTGGCCGCGCCGATCGCCGCGGCCGGCAGGCTCAGCGCCGGGCTGTTGTCCCAGGTGGCATTCTGCGTGAACGGGCTGGTCACGTTGGTGTACGAGTTGCCGTAGCCCGCGCCGCTACGCTGCGAGGCGAAACCGAGCTTGACGCCGAGATTGCGGCTGAAGGTATCGGTGGCCTCGACGATGCGTGCCTCGATGATGACCTGGCGCACCGGGATGTCGATCTTCTGCAGGAACGACTGCACTTCCTCGAGCTTGCTGCCGATGTCCGACACGAACAGCTGGTTGGTACGCGGATCCGCCGTCAGCGAGCCACGCTTGGACAGGATACGTCCGGCCGACGCGCCACCCACGCCACCGACCGGGGCCACCGCGCCGCCCGCGGCGCCGCCGGTGGCGATACCGAGCAGCATGCGGCGCACGTCGTCGGCGCGCTGGTAGTTGAGCTGGAACACCTGGCTGCGCATCGGCTCCAGTTCCACGATCTGCGCGCGCGCCTCGAGCTCGGCTTTCTCCTTCTCGGCCAGCTCGTTCTTCGGCGCGACCCACAGCACGTTGCCATTGCGGCGCGACGCGAGGCCCTTGGAGTCCATCACGATCTGCAGCGCCTGGTCCCACGGCACATCCTTCAGTCGCAGCGTCAGGTTGCCCTGCACGGTATCGCTCGTGATGATGTTGAGGCCGGTGAAGTCGGCAAATACCTGCAGCAGCGAGCGGATATCGATGTTCTGGAAGTTCAGCGACATCCGTTCGCCACGATAGCCCGAGCCCGCGATCAGCTTGTTGGGATCTTCCTTGACCGGACGCACCTCCACCACGAACTGCGTGTCGGTCTGGTACGAGCTGTACTCCCAGTTACCGCGCGGCTCGATGGTCAGGCGCGCATTGCCGGTGGTATCGCTGGCACGCATCGCCTGCACGGGCGAGCCGAAGTCGCTGACATCGAAGCGCCGGCGCAGATCCGCGGGCAGCGTGGTGCCGATGAAATCGACCACGAGATTCTGCCCTTGCTGCGCGATATTGATGCCCGAGTCGCGCGAGGACAGGTCCACCACCACCCGGCCGGCGTTATCGGCGCCGCGGCGGAAGTCGATATTGCGCACCGAGGGCCGGTTGGCGGCCACCGCGGCGGCAGCGGCCGGGCCTGGCGCAAAGGTCGGCGCGCTCGGCCGCGTGGCCTGGGCGGCGTTCTCCAGCAGCACGACGAACTGGTTGCCACGCACCTCCGTGCGATACGGCGCCGAGCGCGTCAGGTCCAGCACCACGCGCGTGCGGTTGCCGATCTGCATCACGTTGGCGCCCTTGAGCAGCTTGCCCGCGTAATCGTACTGCGCGCGGCCTGCGGCAAAACCCGTGTCGATAAAGTCGATCGCGATCCGGGCCGGCGTCTGCGTGGTGAAGTCCACCGGCTTCTCCGCCGGCGCCGATTGCAGGTCGACCGTGAATACGGTCTGCTCGCCAATCACGTTGGCGTCCACCTGCTTTACCTGGTTTGTCTGCGCCTGGGCGACTGGTGCGGCCAGCACCAGCGCCATCGCTGCAGCGCCCGCAAGCGCCCGGTACCAACGTGCCGTGATCATGCGGACCCCTCCAGCTTCAGGCTGGTCATTTTCTCTTTCCAATCTGTGACCCCTTCCCGAACCAATTCGCGCAACACGATCTCTTGATCGCTGATGCGGACCACCCGGCCATAGTTCTGGCCGAGATACTGACCCACTTTGACGTGGTGGATCTTGTTATCTACGCGTACCACACCGTAGGTCTCGCCGTTTTTCCTCATCATGCCGAGCATCTTGAAGTTTTCCAGCGGAAAATCCTCGAGCGGCTCGTGTCGCCGTCCGGCCTCCGGCGACTCAGACATTGCCTTGTTCAGTTCGCCGATCTTGGTCTGGGCGAACGGTTCCGGCGCGCCGCGGCCCGCGTATTCGCGCGGCACATACGGCTTGACGTCGGGCAGCGGTTCAGGCGGCGGCACCCGGGCCGCGCGCGTGGATGCCATCCATTGCTGCAGGTTCTCGTCTTCGCCGCCGCCACACGCGGCGAGCAGGCTCGTGGCCAGCGCCATCACGGCGACGGTGAGGCAGACCCGGGGAGCGTGGGCGCGGCTCATTTGGCACCTCCGGTCTTCTTGGCGGCGGCATCCGCGGCGGCACGCCGCTGTGCGGCCTGCTCGTCGGGATCGAGCGCGCGATAGGCCATCGCGATCGCGCCCATCGACAGCACGCCGTCCTTGCCCGTGGCCAGGTTCAGGCCGCGGATCGACACGATGCGCGAGAGCGCGGCAACGTCCGCGTTGAATTGCGCGATGTCGTGGTAGCGGCCCGTGACCTTGAGGTCGACCGGAATCTCGGCGTAGTACTGGCGTACCGTCGCAGCAGCCGGCTTGAACAGCTCGAACTGCAGCCCGCGTGCCACGCCGGCATGGTTGACGTCCGCCAGCAGCGCATCCATCTCGGTCTTGTTGGGCAACTGGCGCTCGGCGAGCGCGACGCGCTTTTCCACCTCGACCTTCTGCGCGCGCAATGCGTCCAGGTTGGCCACCTGCGCAACCTTGCTCTGGTACGCCTGGCGCAACTGCTGCTGCTCGGCCTGCTTGCGCTCCAGCTCGTCGGTCTTGTCGCTCCAGTAGAACTGCCAGCCGAGCGCAAGTACCAGCACGGCCGCCAGCACCGAGAACAGCAAGCGCGGCGCGGCCGGCCAGCTTTCCGGTTCGTTGAGGTTGAGGCCGCGGAACTGCGCGGTGAGATCCGTCAGCGAGAGATTGGTATCGAGTGCCATGATCAGACCTTCCCGCCCTGGGTGCCCGCCGCCTGCACGCCACTGGCGCCGGTCTTCTTCTTGTCGGCTCCTTCGGGCGCGCGATAGGCAAAGCGCATCGAGAAATCGAACAACCGGCGCTGCTCGCGCAGGTTGTTGGTCATGGTGACCGCCTTCGACTCGTTGAGCTCGGCCTTGTCGAGCCAGCTCACCAGGCTGAGGTTGCGCAGCAGTTCGGAGATACGCTCGTTCGATTGCGCCACGCCCTTGATGACGAACGCGTCGCCGGTCTGCGTGAGCCCCGTCAGGTAGACCCCCTCGGGCACCTGCCGCACCAGTTCCTCGAGCAACTGCACGGGCAGGTTGCGCTGCGCCTGCAGGCCCTCGATCGCGCGCTGCCGTTCGAGCAGCGCCTCGATATCCTTCTTGAGCGTGTTGACCTCGCGGATCTGCGCATCCATCTGCGCATTCGCCGCCTTGAGCTGCGCGTTGCGGGCCACCTCGGCATCGATGCGGTGATCGATATAGAACCCGCCCGCCAGCACCACCAGCGCGCCGGCGCCAGCGGCGCCGCCGAGCATGGTGTAGACCTTCTTGCGCCGGGCTGCCTTGCGCGCCTCGTGATACGGCAGCAGGTTGACCGACGGGATCGTGTTCGTGGACATGCTTCTCCCCCCGGTTTGGGTTATTGCAGCCCGCGCAATGCCAGTCCCGCGCTGACGATATAGGCCGGCAGGTCGCGCTGGAGATAGCGCTCATTGACCTTGCCCGCGGTCGTCATGTTGGCGAAAGGATTGGCCAGCGTGGTGGTGATCTGCGTCTGCTGCTGAATGGCGGCCTGCACGCCGAGTAACGAGGCGTGGCCGCCCGAGAGCAGGATCTCGTCGACCCGGCCAAGACTCGAGCTCGCAATGAAGTTGCCGATGGCGCCCTGCACCTCCATTGCCAGCGCCTCCAGCGAGGGCTTGAGCAACTGGGCGCGCCAGGCTTCCGGCAGCGTGTTCTTGCGCTTCTTGATTTCCGCCTTGAGCGCGTCGAGCGTAAACATGCGCGCCGCGCTTTGCGTGAGCTGGTCGCCGTAGCTGTTGAGCGGCTGCTCGTACAGCTCCTTCCAGCCCTGGTAGAAGATCGCCTTGGAGCGGCTGCCACCGAGGTGGATCACCGCCATCACCGGCAGGTCCTTGGCGTCCGCCTCGGTCAGGCCCTCGGGCACGCCGAGCATCTGCACGATGGAACGCTGCACGGCGTACTCCTCGACGTCCATGACCTGGGGCTTGAGCCCGGCCATTTCCGCCGCGGTCACGCGCTCCTGCACGCGGTCGCTGTTGGCCGCAGTCACCCGCACGCCGATCCCGCCCTCGGTCTCGTTCGGTCCGATGACCGCGAAATCGAAGTTGACCGCCTGCGAAGGCGGATAGAGGCGATGCGCCTCGGATTCGACCTGGGAATAGAGTTCGTCCTCGGACAGGTTGTCCGGCAGACTGACCGTCTGGGACTCGGTCAGCATGGACGGCACCCCCAGCACCACATCCTTGGTGCGAATGCCGGCCTTGCCGAGCGCGCGCTTCAGCGCGATGCCCACGGCCTCGATGTTGATGACGTTGCCATCGGCAACGGCATTCCGGTCCAGCAGTTCGCTGGCACACTTCTCCAGCCGGTAATCGTGCCTGCCCGCCCCAACGGACAGCTCGACAACCTTGACGCTAGACGACCCAATATCCACGCCGACCGTAGTCCGGCGCAGAAGACCCGACAAGATGCCCCGTCGCAAGGTGACCCCCTGACATTTGAACTCGCACACGGCATGACTGCTCTAATGGTGCGATTCAGTTTCTTGGATGAAACGTTTGCTCTTTTATTGTTGGAGGATTCTCACAAAAAGCCGGGACCGTGGCAATGTGGCTGTTTCAACACGCTTTCTTTTTGTGAGGTCGTCCCTGAAAGCGTTGCCAAAATCCGACGCTCGGCGCCGCGTCCGAGGCTCGCGCCATCGCCAACACCCCGCGCCGTACGAGACATCGCACTATCGAATCCCCGCCGGATTCGCGGATTCGCGGATTCGCGGATTCATGGATTCGCAGTCCGCCCGCAGCGCGGGTCGGCGCTCCCCCCTCGCCGCCACGTCGTCTCCCCTGCGTCTAAGGCTGCGTTAAAGGCAGATCTCAACAGCATTACATCTTGTAACAGCGTGATAGCGCCTCTTGCCTCACCACGTGCCTGGATCGGGCCATGCCCGACGATATAATCCGGGGCATTCTGATCAGGTAAACCTTTATGGCCACAGCACAACAGAAGCCGTCCCTTCCCGTTCGCCGCCCGCTCTGGGTGCGCGCCATGTTCTGGGTGGTCGGACTGTTCGTCGCGGGTGTCGTCGCGGTCGCACTGCTGGTGGGCTACGCGCTGCTGGTGGCGAACCCGAACCTGCCGTCGCTGGACACCATCACCGACTACCGGCCCAAGATTCCGCTGCGCATCTACACGGCCGACAACGTGCTGATCGGCGAGTTCGGCGAGGAGCGCCGCAACTTCGTGCCCATCGGCGAGATTCCCGATGTCATGAAGAAAGCCGTGCTGGCGATCGAGGACGATCGCTTCTACGAGCACGGCGGCGTGGACTTTGTCGGCGTGCTGCGCGCCGGCCTCGCCAACCTGCGTGGCGGCCTGTCGCAGGGCGCGTCGACCATCACGATGCAGGTCGCGCGCAATTTCTTCCTCTCGAGCGAGAAGACCTATACGCGCAAGATCTACGAGATGCTGCTGGCGTACAAGATCGAGCGCAACCTGACCAAGGACCAGATCCTCGAGCTGTACATGAACCAGATCTACCTGGGTCAGCGCGCCTACGGCTTTGCCAGCGCGGCGCGCGTGTACTTCGGCAAGTCGATCAGGGATGTCACCCCCGCAGAGGCGGCGATGCTGGCCGGCCTGCCCAAGGCGCCGTCCGCCTACAACCCCGTGGTCAACCCGCGCCGCGCGAAGGTGCGCCAGGAATATATCCTGCAGCGCATGCGCGATCTGGGCTACCTCACGCCCGAGCAGTACGACCAGGCCGTGCGCGAGGAACTGCATGTGCGCAGCGAGGGCAACGAGTTCTCGACTCATGCCGAGTACGTGGCCGAGATTGTGCGCCAGCTGATGTACGCGCAATACCGCGAAGAAACCTACACGCGCGGGCTCACCGTCTACACCACGCTGCTCAAGCCGGACCAGGATGCCGCGTACGACGCCGTGCGCGCCAACATCATGAATTACGAGCGCCGCCACGGCTATCGTGGTCCCGAGGCGTTTATCGAGCTGCCGTCCGATCCGGCCGAGCGCGAGCAGGCCATCGACGACGCGCTGGTCGAGCACCCGGGCAGCGACGACCTGCGCTCGGCCGTTGTCACCAGTGTCTCGCCCAAGCAGGTCAAGGCCACGCTGCTGTCGGGCGAGGTTGCCACCATCGAGGGCCAGGCGCTGCGCTTTATCGCGCCTTCGCTGGCCAGCAACGCGCAGCCGAAGGTACGCATCCGGCCTGGCGCGATCATCCGCGTCACGCAGGACGGCAAGGACAATACGTGGTCGGTCACGCAGCTGCCCGAGGTGGCCGCCGCGTTCGTCTCGATGAACCCGGAGGACGGCGAGATCCGCGCGATGGTCGGCGGCTTCGACTTCAACCGCAACAAGTTCAACCACGTGACACAGGCATGGCGCCAGCCGGGCTCGAGCTTCAAGCCGTTTATCTATTCGGCCGCGCTCGAGAAGGGCTTCTCGCCTGCCACCGTGATCAACGACGCGCCCCTCACCATCGGCCCGGACACCGGCGGCCAGGTGTGGGAGCCCAAGAACTACGATGGCAAGTTCGAAGGCCCGATGACCATGCGCCGCGCGCTGGCCAAGTCGAAAAACCTGGTTTCGGTGCGCATCCTGCGCGCCATCGGCACCCAGTACGCGCAGGATTACATCACGCGCTTCGGCTTTGAAGCCGACAAGCATCCCGCCTACCTGCCGATGGCGCTCGGTGCCGGCACCGTCACGCCGCTGCAGATGGCCGGGGCCTACGCGGTATTCGCCAACGGCGGCTATCGCGTCAATCCGTACCTGATCCAGCGGGTAGTCGATTCGCGCGGCAAGGTGCTGTCGGAAACGCAGCCGCAACGCGCCGGCCAGGACGCCGTGCGCGTGCTCGACGCGCGCACGGCGTTTATCGCCGACAGCATGCTGCGCGAGGTGGTGCGCTCGGGTACCGCCAATCCGGCCAAGCAGCGCCTTGGCCGCAACGACCTTGCCGGCAAGACCGGCACCACCAACGATTCCGTCGATGCCTGGTTTGCCGGCTATACGCCCAAGCTCGTAGGCATCGCCTGGATGGGGTACGACCAGCCCAAGAGCCTGGGCGCGCGCGAAACCGGTGGCGGCCTGGCGCTGCCGATCTGGGCCAGCTACATGGGCAAGGTGCTCAAGGGCGTGCCGGAATCGCCGGAGCGCCAGCCGCCCGAGGGCGTGGTAATGGTGGCGGGCGACTGGGCCTTCGAGGAGAACGCCGGCGGTGCAGGCGTGGCCTCGGTGGGCCTGGGCGACCCGTGGCCGGGCAAGCCGGAGGAGACGCCGCATGCGCCCACTCCGGATACCGAGTCGGAAAAGAAGAAGATCCTGGAGATGTTCGGCGGCGCGTGATGCGCCCGCGGCGCGGCCCTGACGACACCCCTGTCGCCATGGCCCGCCCCGACTCCGTTACAGCTGGATGGTCGTGCCAGCCTGCTGGCTCATGTAGGCCGACAGCGCGCCGTACAGCTCCCCGCCACCGCGCGTATCCATCCACTGGCCACCGTCGTGGCGGAAGTGGAAGCCGCCGGCCTTGGCGGCCACCCACAGTTCCTGCATCGGCGCCTGGCTGTTGACGATGATCTTGGAACCGTCCTCGAACTCGAACTCCAGCACGTTGCCGGTACGATTGATCTCGATATCGGCATCGGCCGCATCGGCGGCCGCTTCCACGGCGGCTTCGAGCCGGTCCAGGGCCTCGCTGGCCAGCGTCAGGAACTCGGTTTCACTCATGGGGGGCATGCTAAACTCCATGGCCGCCGTCCGCACGCATACCGTGACGTGGATAGGCGTTGCGGCCGGCCCGGCCGGTTGATTCGTTTCGTCGATGGCTGCTGGCACCGCATCCGCCGGTTATCCCGCTGATCATTGACTTCCTAGCCATCCAGACCATGAAGGACTTCCCGATGCTGCGCCGTGCCGCGATTGTATCGGCGTTTGCCGCCGGCCTCGCGATGCCCCTTGCCGGATGCGGCATTCGCGGGCCGCTCACGATGCCGCGGGTGCCGCCGGCACCGACCGCGCCGAACGTGCCCGACCCCGGCCTCGGCAACCCGAATCTCCCGCTGACGACGGTGCCGCCGCGCGCGCCTGAGTCCGCTCCCGGGGCAGCCCCCGATGGCGCGGCCGCCAGTCCGACCCGCGGTGGCGCCGAAGGTGCATCCGCGATGCCGGCCGACCGCGCCCCCGACGCCCGCCCCGGCGCCCCCGTCCCCACCGCCCGTTGAACATGAACGCATTTTTTCACCGCCGCGACGGCGCCCTCGCCGTCGAGCAGGTACCGCTGGCCCGCATCGCCGAGGCCTTCGGCACACCGACCTACGTCTACTCGCGCGCCGCGCTGACCGCCGCGTACCAGGCCTATGCGGCCGCCTGCAAGGGCTACCGTGCCCACGTGCAATACGCGATGAAGGCCAACTCCAACCTGGCCGTGCTGCAGGTCTTTGCCAGGCTCGGCGCGGGCTTCGACATCGTCTCCGGGGGCGAACTGTTGCGCGTGCTGGCCGCCGGTGGCGATCCGCGCAAGGTGGTGTTCTCGGGCGTCGGCAAGAGCGAGGCCGAGATGGAACTCGCGCTCGCGCACGACGTGCGCGGCTTCAATGTGGAATCGATTCCGGAACTGGACCGCCTCAACGCGGTGGCGGGCCGCGTCGGCAAGCGCGCGCGTGTCTCTCTGCGCATCAACCCGGATGTCGATGCCAGGACGCACCCGTACATCTCCACCGGCCTCAAGGGCAACAAGTTCGGCGTGGCGTTCGACGATGTCCTGCCGACCTATCGTGCCGCGGCGGCGCTGCCGCACCTCGATGTGACCGGCATCGACTGTCATATCGGCTCGCAGATCACCGAGGTGGCACCGTACCTGGAAGCGCTCGACAAGGTGCTCGACGTGGTGGAAGCGCTTGCGCGCGAAGGAATCGACCTCGAGCATATCGATGTGGGCGGCGGCCTCGGCATTACGTACGACGACGAAACGCCGCCCGATATCACCGGCTTCGCCACCACGCTGCTGGAGCGCGTGACGGCGCGCGGCCATGGCCATCGCGAAGTCCTGTTCGAGCCGGGCCGCTCGCTGGTCGGCAATGCCGGCGCCCTGCTGACCCGCGTGGAGTTCCTCAAGCCCGGCGCGGCCAAGAATTTCTGCATCGTCGATGCGGCCATGAACGATCTCGCGCGGCCGGCGATGTACGAAGCGTTCCACCGTATCGACGCGGTGACGCCGCGCGCCGACACGCCGGTGGTCTACGACGTGGTCGGTCCGGTATGCGAGTCGGGCGACTGGCTCGGCCGCGACCGCGCGCTGGCGGTGCAACCGGGCGACCTGCTCGCGGTGATGTCCGCGGGCGCGTACGGCTTTGTCATGAGCTCCAACTACAACTCGCGCGGACGCGCCGCGGAAGTGCTCGTCGACGGCGAGGCCGTGCATCTGGTACGCGAGCGCGAGCGCCCCGAGGACCTGTTCCGCAACGAGCGGCTGCTGCAGGACTGAAACCGGCAACGGGCGGGATCGGACCGGAGGTCATCCCCGCCCGGCCATGCGCGGCGCCACTCTCAGGCGGCCGCGCGCGGCTTGCGCGCCCACCACCAGGCCCGCGCCGCCAGCAGCACGAACACCACGGCCGCGTAGATCGAGACTTCGCTGAAGTCGTGCTTGCCAGCCTTGTGCCACCAGTAGTGCAAAATAGCCAGCACGACAATCCCGTACACCGCCTTGTGCAGCACCTGCCAGCGCTTGCCGCCAAGGCGCTTCACCATGCCGTTGGTCGAGGTCAGCGCGAGCGGCACCATGAGCGCGAACGCGGCGAATCCTACCGTGATGAACGGGCGCTCGATCACGTCCTTGAGCATGTACGCGAGGTCGAAGCCGCGATCGACGGCAAGCCAGAGCAGGAAGTGCTGCAGGCCGTAGAAAAAGGCAAACAGGCCCAGCATGCGACGCAGCCGCACCACCCAGTTCCAGCCGCTCAATCGCCGCAACGGCGTGATGGCCAGCGTCACACACAGCATCACGAGCGTCCACGTGCCGGTCGAGCGCGTCACGAATTCGAGCGGATTGGCGCCGAACTGCGCGGTCGCGCCAAGGTACACCAGGCGCAGGAACGGCAGCAGTGCCAGTAGCCACACCACCACCTTGACCGCGCGCAGGCGCGCCGGCGACAGCATGGCGAGGCCGCCCGCCGCAGCCGGGCTGCGCGGGGACGCCCTCGATACCGCCCGCGATGCCGCCCTTGATACGCCCGGCGGCGTTGCCGTGCTTTCAGCGCTCATGTCCGGCTCCCGCATCAGAAGAACTTCTTGAGGTCCATGCCCGCGTACAGCGAGGCCACCTGCTGCCCGTAGCCGTTGAACGGTAACGTCTTGCGCTTGGGCGCAAACAGCGCGGCAAACCCGCCCGCGCCGTTGTCCTCGCCGATACGCCGCTCGGTGGCCTGGCTCCAGCGCGGATGGTCGACCGCCGGGTTCACGTTCGAATAGAACCCGTATTCGTTCGGCGCCGCGATATTCCAGCTCGTGGGCGGCTGCTTGTCGACAAAGCGGATCTTCACGATCGACTTGGCGCTCTTGAAGCCATACTTCCATGGCACCACCATGCGTACCGGCGCGCCGTTCTGGTTCGGCAGCACCTCGCCATAAAGGCCAAACGTCAACAGCGCGAGCGGATGCATCGCCTCGTCCATGCGCAAGCCTTCGCTGTACGGCCATTCCAGCACCGAACGCGAGACACCGGGCATCTGCTTCTTGTCGGCCAGCGTGATGAACTGCACGAACTTGGCGCCAGGTTGCGGTTCCACGCGCTTGATCAGCTCCGCCAGCGGATAGCCGATCCATGGGATCACCATGGACCAGCCCTCGACGCAGCGCAGGCGATACACGCGCTCTTCCATCGGCGCCAGCTTGAGCAGCTCGTCGAGGTCGTAGACCTTGGGCTGCTTGACCAGCCCTTCCACGGCCACCTGCCACGGGCGCGGGCGCAGCGTGCCGGCGTAGCGGGCAGGGTCCGACTTGTCGGTGCCGAACTCGTAGAAGTTGTTATACGTCGTCACGTCCTCGTAGGACGTGCGCTTTTCCGCGATGGCGTAGGCGCTGTTCGGCGTGGCGGCGAGTTTGGCGCCATGTCCCTGTGCATGGGCCTGACGCGCAAACCAGGGCGCGAGCGTACCGCCCGCCACCCCGGCCGCGGCCAGCGTAAGCAGCCGCCGGCGGGCTTCAAAGACATTGCGGGGCGTGATTTCCGCGGCGGAGATGTCGTCGCCACGGAGCCATTTGGGGGAAGGGATCAGCATCGGTAAACCTCGTTAGAGACCAGACGGACATGGATGCCATGCCCGCCACATCGTTTGGCCGTATTGCATCGTTGGACTTACGGCTTAGTCGGTTGGTGCGGCAAATCCTGACAGCTATTTTTTCGCCATGTCGGCGGGTGGCGCGCGTGGTCCGCCAGTGGCCTTCCAATGAGGCTTCCCATGCGGCTTCCTATGCGGCTTCCTATGCGGCTCCCCATGGGGCTTCCTATGGGGCTTCCTATGAGCCTTCCGGCCCCCGGTGCGGCCCTGGTGACACCCGGGCCAGGCCTCAGGCAGTCCCTGACGGCGCCCGCATGCGACCTTTAGCCGCGCTGGTACTGCTGGTAGACCGTCTGCGCCAGCGCCAGCAGGCGCGTGCGCTCCAGCGGTCCGGCCAGCGCAAAGCCGACATCGCGGTCGACCCAGTAAAACGCCATCGCACCGCCGGCGGGCGTCGGCTGGCCGCCCGGCCCTTGCCGCATCCGTTCGAGCCGGAACGCGGTATCCGGCGTTCCCGCCGCCATGCGGCGCAGTTGCAGCGACAGACGCGTGCCGTCGTCCGCCTCATACATCAGCATCGCGCTCGGCCCGCCTTCGGCAACGCCCAGCCGGCCGCCGATGAGGTGAAAGCCGTGCGCGCGCAGGTCGGGCACCTGCAACGGCGTGCCGAGCCGCTTGGACAGCCAGGCCACCAGATGGGCTTCATCCTGCGCCGCCACCTCCACCACGTGCCGCACTTCCGGTGCGTAGACCACGTGGCTGGCCAGCGCCTCGCGCGCAAAGCGCTCGCCCGGCGGCAGCGCCGCCACGTCAAGGCTGCCCGCATCGAGCCGGTCGCGCACCAGCCAGCCGCCGGCGCCGCCGAGCGCGAGCGATGCCACGCTCGCCGCCAACGCCAGCGGCCATGCCAGCGCGGGCCCGCGCCTGCGCCTGCCGGCCTGACCAAAGGAGCCGCGCTCGGCACCATCGTTACGCAATGCCGGTGGCAACGCCGCCAGCGGCACCGCTTCATTCAGAACATTGTCGAGCGCCGCATGCAGGCCCTGCGCCTGCGCGCGCCACGCCGCCACCTTGCGCGCGGCTTCGGCGTCGGCCGCCAGATGGGCCTCCACGGCCGCGCGACGCGGCCCGGTCAAGTGGCCGTCGGCATAGGCATGGAGTTCGGCTTCGCTGACGGCAGCCATCATTTGACTCGCTGCAAGGCCGTGGCGGCGCCCGGCACGCCATCGGCGGCGCCCTCTCCCTCGAGCAGCCGGCGCATATGCTCGCGTGCACGCGCCAGCCGCGACATCACGGTGCCCACCGGCACCTCCAGCACCTCGGCCGCCTCCGCATAGGAAAACTGTTCCAGGCTCACCAGCAGCAGCACCGCACGCTGCGCCTCCGGCAGGTGTCCGAGTGCCCGCAGCAGGTCGCGGCGCAGGCCCGGATCGGGCGCGGGCGACGCGATATCGGGCAGCGTATCGGTCACGGTCACGAGGTCCTTCCTTCTGATCGCATTCAGGCGAATCCGGTGCATCAGGGTCAGCAACCACGGCAGCAATCCATCCGCGCCGTCGCCCCACAAGGCGCCGTGGCGCAGGCGAAAGCGCCAGCGATAGCGCAACGCCCGCTCCAGCGTGTCCTGTACGAGGTCGTCGGCCAGCGCGGCATCGCCGGTCAGGCCGCGCGCGTGGCGCCGCAAGCGCGGCGCCAGCGCGACCAGCTGGCTGTCGAAACCGTCCATGCCGGAAGGCCGCCTGCCTGGCCGACTGACCGCCGATCAGGGCTTGGCCACGTGCCAGACGCCCAGCACGTTGTCACCGGTCCGATCCCCGGCCTTGGCATCCTTCGCAAAGCGGTACAGCGGGTGGCCCTTGTAGGCCCACTGGCGCGTGCCGTCATCACGCGTGATGATCGTGTAGTCGCCGGTGGCGCTGGTGCCCGGGCTGGCCAGCAGCGGCGGCCAGTTGGTCGCGCAGGTGGCATTGCAGACGCTCTTGCCGCTGTTGGCGGTATCGCGGTCAAACGTGTACAGCGTCAGGCCCTGGGGATCGGTCAGCGCGCCATTGCTTACCTTGACGGTCGGCGGCATGTTGCCGCCGCTCGCGCCGCCATAACCGGCACAGGCGGCCAGCAGTACGGAAGCGGATGCCAGCACGAGGCCGGCGGGACGGAGCAGGGATACCGCGGTACGACGGTGGAAAGCCATGGTGAATCCTCCTTCTCGGTTCCGGCACCGACAGTCGGCGCCGCTCCCTTCAGTAAACACCCAATGTGATGCCTTTATTCCGCCAGGTTTCCGCTTTTTTGCCAGATGTGACGACTTCGTGCCGCGCATGCGGCAAACGCGTCACATTAATGCAGGGAACGGTCGAAAAAAAACCTGCCGCCATGCGACAGGTTCTTTGACCGGCGTGTGGGTCGGTGCGCGTGACCGCGCCGACGTCACAGTTCGCCGTAGCTATGCAGACCCGACAGGAACATGTTCACGCCGAGGAACGCAAAGGTCGTCACCAGCAATCCGACCAGCGCCCACCAGGCCGCCATGGTGCCGCGCAGCCCCTTCATCAGGCGCATATGCAGCCAGGCCGCGTAGTTGAGCCACACGATCAGCGCCCAGGTCTCCTTCGGGTCCCAGCTCCAGTAGCCGCCCCAGGCTTCGGCCGCCCACAGCGCCCCCAGGATGGTGGCGATGGTAAAGAACGCAAAGCCGACCGCGATCGCCTTGTACATGACGTCGTCGAGCAGCTCCAGCGACGGCAGGCGCTCGGCCAGGATGCCGCGCTGCTTCAGCAGGTACGCCACCGCCACCATGGCCGCCAGCGAGAAGGTACCGTAGCCGATAAAGTTGGCCGGCACATGGATCTTCATCCACCAGCTTTGCAGCGCGGGCACCAGCGGCTGGATCTCCTGGGCATTGCGGCTGACCGTGTACCAGAGCAGAAAACCCACCGCCGCCGATACCACCAGCATTACGAACGGGCCGAGCGGACGCGTGGCGTAGCGGCGCTCGTAGTAGAGATAGAACAGCGACGTGATCAGTGTGAACAGCACGAATACTTCGTACAGGTTCGAAATCGGGATGTGCCCGATATCCGGGCCGATCAGGTACGACTCGTACCAGCGCACCAGCAGCCCGGTAAAGCCGAGCACCACCGCGCCCCAGCACAGCTTGCTGCCGATGCTGTAGCCCGTGCCCGAACGCGTGGTCAGGCCCACCCAGTAGAACAGCGTCGACAGGAACACCAGCGCGCTCATCCACAGGATGGCCGACTGGCTCGACAGGAAATACTTGAGGAAGAACGCCTGCTCGGCGCGCGCGAGGTCGCCCTGGTAGATCTGCACCGCACCGATCGCGAGCACGGCCAGCGTCGCCATCAGCGGCCGCACCGCCTTCCAGTGCCAGCCCAGCAGCGCGAAGGTGGGCACGGCGCCGATCAGCACGGCCTTGTCGTAGATGTTCATCCACTGACCGTAGCGCGACAGCGCAAACCCGGCGCCGATGACGAGCAGCACCGCATACACCCAGTCCACCCACGACAGGCGGCGCAGGAACGAGGGTTCGAGATAGGCCTCGGTGGCGGCCGGGGAGTGCCCGGCCGCGCCGACGATGCCGCCGGACGCAGCCCATGGCTGGCGTGATTCACATTGGAGGACATGGCATTCCTGCTCTTGTGGTTCGTTAGCGCTCCGCAATCCGCGTATTGGCCAATCGCGGAGCCTTTTTACGATAACGATGGCGCGCCCACATCACGCCGCCTCGATATTGCGCATACCCGTCTTCGGGGGTGCGGTCACCGCGCAGACGGCGGGCCGGGCTCGGACGGTTCCTGCGCGCTCCCGGTACCCGCGGCGCCCGCGGCTCCGGCAGCGCCGGCGGCACGGCCGACGTCGTCGCGCAGTGCCGCGAACTCCCGCTCGAAATCGAGCGTCCGGCGTTGCGTCGACATCGCCATCAATACCTCGCTGCCGCGACCCTCGTACCGATCCTTGACCCAGATCCATACCCGGCGCTCGCGGATGTAGAACATCGCAAATACGCCAAGTACCAGCAGCAGGCACCCAAGATACACGATGTTCTTACCGGGCGCACGGGTCATCTGGAACACGCTCGCGCGCACCTGCTCGAAGTCGTCGAGCTGCAGGAAAACCGGTGCGGCGTAGAAGAAACTGTCCGACAGGGAATTGACGGCTTGTTGCAGAAAGGCACTGCTCTTGACGTCGTTGGCCACCGCCGGCTGCCCGTCCTTTTCGCGCGCGAGCTGCCACAGTTCCCACATGCTGCCGTTCAGGATGCGCAACAGCACGTCGGCCGCCTTCTGCTGCTCTCCGGCCGGCACGGTACGTTCCAGGAACGAGGCGATCGCCGCAAACCCACCCGGCGGCGCATCGGCCTGCGTGCGGGTGGCGCCGGCAAACAGGTCCATGGCGCGCAAGGCGCTTTCCGCCAGCTGTCCGCGCAGGGTTTCCTTTTCCTTGCCCGGCATCGAGCTTTCGGCAAAGCGTCGCGCCGCCTCGCCACGCATGCCGCGATCCTGCAGCGCCGCGCGCAACCGCATCCAGTCCGCGACCGAACCCTGGTCGTCGGCGGGGATACGCAGATAGCGGAACGGCTCGTCCGGCGACTCGCGCATGCCAGCCAGGAACACCGATTGCCCATCGAGTTGCACCGGCACCATGTAGTTGTTGAACTCGCGCGCCTGTCCGTTGCGGTCGCGCAACTTGTACTGGACCGACGGGCCGACGTTGCGCAGCTCCTTCTGGCGTTCGGTGTTGGCCGCCGCACCCAGGTGCGCCGCCAGCGTGTCGCCGGCCGACTTGCGCGCGACGCCGCGCGCGTCATTCTTGCCCGATGCGTCCGTCACGTTCTCGACGTTCATCAGCCGGAAGTCGCTGAACTCGACCGTAATGCTGTCGGTATCGGCGCTGGTGCCGGTGCCGGACAGCGTCACGCTGTTGCCCACCGTGCCCGTGAACGGAAAGGTCTGGCCGGACGGCCCGGACATCGGATAACCGACAAACTTCAGGCGCGAGCCGCCATCCTCGAAGCTCGACTGGTAGATCGCGATACCGTCGACGATCAGCGGCTCGTTGACCTTGATGGTGGCCGCGGTCTGCTTGCCCGTGGCACGATCCGTCACCACCACGTCCGAGGCGAACAGCTTGGGCATGCCGGTGGAGTAGAAGTCCACCGTGAACTTCTTGAGCGTCAGGGTAAAGGGCAGGTCCTGCACCAGCGCGCCATCGGCGATATTGAGAATCGCCGTCGACACCGTGGCACCCTCGGGTACGAACGCATTGCCGCGGAAACCGGGATTGCCCGCCGACAGCCGATGCTCGGGCGGAATGTCGTTGATGACCGCGTTGCCCCGGATCGGCGTCTTGCCACCGAACCACATCTGCGCGCGGATCAGCATGTCGCCGTCGAGCAGCCCGCCGATGCAGATCACCACGATCGCGGTGTGCGCGAGGATATAGCCAAGCTTGTTGGCGGCACCGGCCTTGGCCGCGAGCAGCGTGGCGCCCTCATGCTCCACCGGCTTGACGCGGTAGCCGCGGTTGCGCAACAGCGCGGTCAGATGCGCGATGGCGTCCGCACGCGTGCGCGTGGCCTCGAATTCGCCGCGATGATGGAATGCGCGCAGGCTGCGCTCGCGCACGTGGTCTTTCCACGAACGCATGTCGGCGATCATGCGCGGCCCATTGCGCGCGATGCACAACGAAGTGGACACCACCAGGAAGGCCAGGATCAGCAGGAACCACCACGAGCTGTAGACCTTCTGCAGCGAAAGCGCATGGAACAGGTCCGCCCAGAACGGCCCGAACTGGTTCACATAGTTCGGATACGGCTCGTTCTGCTTGAGCACGGTCCCGATCACGCTGGCGATGGCGATCACCGTGAGCAGGGTGATCGCAAAGCGCATCGAGGACAGCAGCTCGACGGCGTCGCGCAGCACGCGGTGGGAGGTCTTCAGGTGCAGGCCCGAAGTGGAAGCGGTCGACATGTTGCGGTAACGCGTAGAAGGCTCGTCAGCGTCTCGTCAGGGGCTCGCAAGGCTCGTCAGTTGCGCTATTCGGTTGCGCTCGTCAGTGACGCTCGGCCGGCCGCTGATGGGGATGGACGGTTAAAAAAACAAAAGGGTGGACTTGCTCGCAAGCAGGCCACCCTCTTCGATTGTTGGCATGACGCCGGGTTTCATCGACCGGCGTCCGGCACGGCAAAACGTCAGCGCACGCCAGCGACGTAATCCGCCACGGCCTTGATCTCCGCATCCGACATGCGGGCGGTGATCGTAGCCATCACGGCGTTGTTCTTGCGGGTACCCTGGCGGAATGCTACCAGTTGGGACTCGGTATATTCGGAATACTGGCCGCCGATACGCGGATATTGCGCCGGAATGCCGGCACCCGTCGGTCCGTGGCAGCCGGCACAGGCCGGGACGCCCTTGGCCGCGATGCCGGCGCGGTAGATCTTCTGGCCGGCTTCGATGGTGTCCTTGTTCTTCGCCGTGGCGGGCTTGAGCTGCTGCTTGGCGAGGTAAGCGCCGACATCCCGCATTTCCTGATCGGTCAGCACCGATGCATACGGCGTCATGATGGCGTTATTGCGCGTCTTGGCCTTGAAGTCGGCCAGCTGCTTGTGCACGTATTCGGCCTGTTGTCCCGCCAGCTTGGGGTTGGCGGCGGCGCCGCTGTTGCCGGCCGCGCCATGGCAGCTCAGACAGGCAGGAACATTGCGATCGGGCGCGCCTTGCGAGTAGAGCGTTTCGCCTTTGGCGGGATCCCCCTTGGCGGGAGCCTGCTCTGCGGCGGAAGCCAGTCCCGTCATGGTCAGCCCCGGAACAGCGAGTGCCACGACAGCCAGAAAATTCGCAATGCGGTTCATTCGCACACCTTGTCAGAATTGTTATGAATACCGAATGCAAGGCCGGCCGACCCGGTGCGCGGCGGTGGGAAACGCCGTTGGCACTGGGCCCACTGGGTCGTCACGACGGCGCACCGCCGCGACATGCGTCCTGTAACGTTCCGTGCGATCCTCTGTCTGCCCCGGGGCTTGCCCGGCAGCTTGTGCCACGGGCTTGCACAGCAGCGCCTGTATTACGCCTGTACTACGCCTCAACAGAAGCGCCCCAACAGCAGCGCCCCAACAGCAGCGCGGAAGGATGTCACACGTCACCCGCTCAGGAGACCGTAAACCGGCGTATTGTACAATAAATCGCTTTCCGGATTGACGGCTGCTCGTCACTGTGACGAGATACCACAAGTGCCGCCAGCCGCCCCTTCTCCCCTCTCGCATGTCCCTTCTACATCAGGCCCGCTTCTTTACCACCGTCAACCACCTGCGCGACCTCCCCGCGACCGCCGTGCCGGAGGTGGCGTTTGCCGGCCGCTCCAACGCCGGCAAGTCCACGGCAATCAACATCCTGTGCAACCAGAAGCGCCTCGCCTTCTCGTCGCGCACGCCCGGACGCACGCAGCACATCAACTACTTCACGGTGGCGCCGGCCAAGGCCACGGATCCGCTCGGCTTCCTGGTCGACCTGCCCGGCTATGGTTATGCGGAGGTATCGGGCTCAGCCAAGTTTCACTGGCAAGGCTTGCTGAGCGACTATGTGCAGACGCGGCCGCAACTTGCCGGGCTGATCCTGATGATGGACGCGCGCCGGCCCTTTACCGATCTCGATTGCCAGATGGTCGAGTGGTTTCTGCCGACCGGCCGGCCGGTGCACGTGCTGCTGACCAAGGCGGACAAGCTGACCAACAGCGAGAATGCCAAGGCCCTGCGCGAGACGCGCCAGATGCTGGCTGGCTATGCCGAGCAGATGGAGACGCCGGTGCCGCTGACCGCGCAACTGTTCTCGAGCATCAAGCGTCGCGGCATCGAGGAAGCGCAGCGCGTCATCGCTGGCTGGCTCGGCTTGCCCGAAGCCCAGCCGGCTGATGCCGGCGCGGGCAGCGCGCCGTCGGCATGACGCAAAAGCGTCAAAAAAAACCCCGTTGGCAAGCAACGGGGACGAACTTTCCCGCCGTTTGGGGCGGGTACCCGCTCAG
Organism: Cupriavidus sp. H19C3; assembly: GCF_049393815.1. NCBI lineage: Bacteria > Pseudomonadati > Pseudomonadota > Betaproteobacteria > Burkholderiales > Burkholderiaceae > Cupriavidus > Cupriavidus sp. H19C3. Next base: position 3,364,598 of record NZ_CP184985.1, on the reverse strand, counting down.
GGAGGAGTAGCGGGGGACACCGTGCCACGCGGAGCGCAGCACAGAGTGTCCGCGAGTATGATAGCGGGCACACACAAAAGTTTAGTTTTTCTTTCAACGTGATCTGACGCGCTGCAACGCGGTGGCGTGCGACGCGCCTGGGATCGCGACGGCTCTCCGGAAAATCCATGTCCACGTTCCCCGAATATCGTCCCCGTCGCATGCGCCGCGACGACTTCTCGCGCCGCATGATGCGCGAGAATCGGCTCTCCGCCGACAACCTGATCTATCCCGTCTTTATCCTCGAAGGCCAGAACCAGCGTCAGTCGGTGGCATCGATGCCCGGCGTCGAGCGTGTATCGGTAGACCTGCTGCTGCCGATTGCGGAAGACTGCGTCAAGCTGGGCATCCCGGTGATGGCCCTGTTCCCGGTCATCGACCCCGGTTTGAAGACGCCCGACGGCATCGAAGCCACGCGCGCCGAAGGCTTGGTGCCGCGCGCGGTGCGCGCGCTCAAGGACCGCTTTCCCGAACTCGGCATCCTGACCGACGTCGCACTCGATCCGTACACGAGCCACGGCCAGGACGGCGTGCTCGACGACAACGGCTACGTGATCAACGACATCACCGTCGATATCCTCGTACGGCAGGCCCTCACGCAAGCCGAGGCTGGCGTCGACATCGTGGCGCCGTCCGACATGATGGACGGCCGCATCGGCGCGGTCCGTGCCGCGCTCGAAGAGAACCAGCACATCCACACGCGCATCATGGCCTACTCGGCCAAGTATGCGTCGGCGTTCTATGGCCCCTTCCGCGATGCGGTCGGCTCTGCCGCCAATCTCGGCAAGGGCAACAAGATGACATACCAGATGGATCCGGCCAATACCGACGAAGCCCTGCGCGAAGTTGCGCAGGACATCATGGAAGGCGCGGATATGGTCATGGTCAAGCCCGGCATGCCGTACCTCGATATCGTGCGCCGCGTAAAGGACGAGTTCCGCTTCCCGACCTACGTCTATCAGGTCAGCGGCGAGTACGCGATGCTCAAGGCGGCCGCCCAGAACGGCTGGCTCGATCATGACAAGGTGATGCTGGAATCGCTGCTCGCGTTCCGCCGCGCCGGCGCGGACGGCATCCTGACCTACTTCGCGCGCGACGCCGCCCGCCTGCTGCGGGACTGATACGCCCCCGATGCAACTGCTCGGCTTCTCGGCAAGCCAGGTCCATCCGCTTGCCACGCTCGAGGCGGCACAGGTGTTCCTGGCCGGCAACGCGGCCGCGCGTTTCGTCTGGGCCGACTGCAGCACCGACGAGGTCGCGCCCGCGCCCGCCGCCTGGCGCGACAATCTTGTCGCGCTGACCGGGGCGCCGATCCTGGACCTGCATCTGATCGACGCCACCAACCCGTCGCACCCGTCGTTCTTCGATACGACCAATGCGTACGACATGGTGATCTTCCGCAAGCTCACGCTCGAGACGAGCCGGCAGTTCGCGGAAGCCGACGGGGCGCAGCCGGCTTCGCCAACATCACCATCATTGTCCCCATCGTCGCCGGCGCCCGCGCTGGCGACGTCACCGTCAGCGCCCTCGGCCTCATCGCCTGCTGCGCCCGCTGCGCCCGCCCAGGCGGCGGCGCAGAAGGCGCCGCGCAAGCATCCCGCGGGTTTCCTGCCCGCGCTCGCGCGCATCGATACGCAGCCGGTCACGTTCTTCGTGTTCGATACGGTACTCGTCACGGTGCGCCCCGGACCGTCGCGCACCATCGACCAGGTCCGCCAGCGGCTGCTCGATCTGTGCCAGGCACCACGCGTGCAAGGCAATGGTCAGGCCTCGCTGCTGCATGGCGTGCGGCCGCCCACGCGCCCCGAGGACCTGATGCTGCGGCTGCTCAACGCGATGGTCGACCGCTATCTGGAGCTGCGCGCGCCGCTGACGCGCCAGCTGGACCGCTGGCAGCGCGCGCTGCTCAATCCGCGGCGCGGGTTCTCAAGCTGGGAAGGGTTGCTCGATGCGCGTATCCAGTTGCGCCGGCTGGAACACCTGAGCGAGGAGCAGCGCGACGCACTGCAGGAATTCCGCGACAGCCTGCTGGACAACCGGTACAGCGAGGAAGGCAGCGCCCCCCGCAGCGCCGACCAGCCCGGTGTACGAAGTACCGGCGGCCTGCTGGCGCGCGGCGACGGCACCTCGCATCCGCTCCACGGCGGCGCGCCACAGCAAGCGGCGGCGCGCGACGAAGTGCTGCTGGTGCGGTTGACCGATCTGATGGAGCATATCCATCGCGTGCTCGCGCATGCACGACGGCTCGAGGACTCGATCGAGTCCGCGGTGCAGATCCACTTCTCCGCGGTCGCGCATCGCACCAACCGCACCATGCGCACGCTGACGGTACTGACCGCGCTGTTCATGCCGCTCACGCTGATCACCGGCATCTTCGGCATGAACTTCGAGCGCATGCCATGGCTGCGCGAGCCGCAGGGTTTCTGGTGGTCGATCGGGCTGATGGGCGGCGTGGTGGCCGCCATCGGTGCGCTCTGGGGGCTGGGACGCTGGCTCGATCGTTAGCGTGCGGCGGCCGGGCCGCGCATGATGGCGACGGACCCGGATTTGCGCGGCGGTCTAGGCGGCCGCGCTGGCAGTGGCGTCGGCCGTGGCGTCGGCAGTTGAGTCGGCAGTGGCGTCAGCAGGCGCACGGGCAGTCGAGCCGGATATCGCGCCAGCCGTGGCGCCAAATGCCCGCTCAAGGCTATCGAGGAACTGGGGTGCCGATTGATAGCCGATCACCCGCACCGGCCGCTCCTTGCCATCGGCCCCAAACAGGATGATGCCCGGCGGGCCGAACAGCCCGAAGCGCTTGAGCAGCGCCCGATCATCCGCGTTATTGGCGGTCACGTCGGCCTGCAGGAGCACGATCTGCCCCATGCGCGCGGCTACCTTCGGATCCGAGAACGTGAATTTCTCCATCTCCTTGCAGCTGACGCACCAGTCGGCATAGAAATCGAGCATTACCGGACGACCCGCGGCGGCCGCCTGCGCCACACGCGCATCGAGTTCGGCCACGCTGCGAACGCGCTCGAAGCGCGCCCCCGACTCGCGCGTCTCGCCCGCACTGGCGGGCCCGCCCAAGCTCAGATGCGACAGCGGCTGCAGTGGATCGCGCCCGCCCGACGCGACCCCCACCAGCACGATCGCCCCGGCCAGCGCGGCGAGGATACCGAGCCCCTTGCCCAGGCGCGCCAGGCTGCGCGGGTCCGGACCCAGTGCATCGAAGGCGCCCAGGAATACCGCTCCCACCAGCAGCAACGCCGCCCACGCGAGCATCACCAGCCAGGCCGGCAACACCGGCGCCACCATCCACACCGCCACACCCAGCAGCAGAAAGCCGAAGAAACGCTTGGTCGCTTCCATCCAGCGCCCCGCGCGCGGCAGCAGATTGCCCGCCCCGACGCCCACCAGCACCAGCGGCACGCCCATGCCGAGCGCCATCGCAAACAACGCGCTGCCGCCCGTGACGGCATCGCCGGTCTGCGCGATATAGGCCAGCGCACCGGCCAGCGGTGCCGTCACGCAGGGCCCCACGATCAGCGCGGAAATCGCTCCCATGGCCGCCGCGCCCGCCATCTGGCCGCCCGGGCGCCGGTTCGACGACTCCGTCAGCCGCGTCTGCCAGCGCTGCGGCAACTGCAATTCGTAGAGTCCGAACATGGAGAGCGCCAGCGCCACCATCAACACGGCAAAGGCACCGAGCACCCACGGCGTCTGCAGCGCGGCGGCCAGCCCTTCGCCGATCAGCCCGGCGGCCACACCAATCGCGGTGTAGACCACCGCCATGCCCAGCACGTAAGCGATCGACACCATCAATGCCCGTCCGCGCGTCACATGCTCGCCCACCACGATCGAGGACAGGATGGGGACCATCGGCAGCACGCATGGCGTGAACGTCAGCAGCAAGCCGAGCCCGAAGAACAGCGCCCCGATCAGGCCAAGGTTGCGGCTGGCCAGCGTACGGGCGATCCGGTCGCTTTCCGTGGCGGCGCCAGGCTGCGCCGCGGCTGCGGCGGACGGGCCCGTGGCCTGGGCGGACGGTGCGACCGACTGGTCCGGCGCGGCGGCATTCGCTTCCGCCTTCGACTGCGCGGATGACACCGGCGCGGCGCGGTCGCCAAACAGGTTGGACAGCGGTGAGCCGCCGACGCGAAATACATGCGCCTGCGGGGGGTAGCACAGCCCCTTGTCGGCGCAACCCCTGCGACGTCACGGTCAGCGTCCAGCGCCCATCGGCGGGCGCGGCCTCCACCGGCACACGCAGGGTCACGGTGCCACGGTAGGTCTCCATCTCCTTGTTGAAGGTCTCGTCGAATTTCACCTTGCCATGCGGAAACTCGGGCGTCCCCAGGCGCACCGTTGCGGGCTGCGCGGCAAAGGCAAAGCGCTCGCGATAAAGGTAGTAACCGTCCGCCACATCAAAGCGCACTTCCACCGTGCGGTCGTCGAGCTGGCGCGCGGCAAAGCGGAAGGCCTGCTCGGGCGGCAGGAAGTCATCCTCGCTGGCGGCACGGGCCATGCCCTGATACAGCAGCGCACAGGCCAATGTCAGCAGCAGCCCTGCGGCAATCCGCCGCATCCAACGAAGCCCGTTGCCGACCGCCTGCGCGGTCTCCCAGTGCATCCCCATACCCCTCATTCCTGAAATCTGTCCTGTCTTGTATCGCCCGGCAGCGCGCCGCGGTTACACATCCGCCGCCCCGCGCGCCTCCGCCCGCACCCACTGCAGGTACGACGGCAGTCCGGCCGCCACCGGCCATGCCACGAGCTCCGGCACATCATAGGGGTGAACCGCTCGCAGCGTCGCCTCCAGCGCCGCGTAGCGGCCTTGCGTGGTCTTGATCAGCAGCGGCCATTCCTGCGCCTGTTCGAGCTGGCCCTGCCACCAGTACTCCGACTCGCACGGCGCCAGCCGATTCACACAGGCGGCCACACGCGCCGTCAGCAGGGCGCGCGCCACACGTGCCGCGGTGGCCTCGTCGGGCAACGTGGTGATGGCCACGAGGACCGTGTCTTCGGTTTCCGGCACTGTCGTCACGATCGATTCCTTAAAACAAAAGAGCCAGGCAACAGCCTGGCTCGATTGTAGCGGTACGTGCAGGCCTGTCGATGAAACAGGCTGCCGGGTCCGGCACCTTATTCGGCGGCTTCCTCAGCCGGCGCTTCGGTGATTTCCGGACGGTCGACCAGTTCGACCAGCGCCATCGGCGCGTTGTCGCCCTGACGGAAACCGAACTTCAGGATACGGGTGTAGCCACCCGGACGGGCGTTGTAACGCGGGCCCAGTTCCGTGAACAGCTTGGTGACCATGTCGCGGTCGCGCAGACGGGCAAATGCCAGACGGCGATTGGCAACGGTGTCCTTCTTGGCCAGCGTGATGAGCGGCTCGACGACCTTGCGCAGTTCCTTGGCCTTCGGCAGCGTGGTCTTGATCAGCTCGTGCTGGAACAGCGAGTTGGACATGTTGCGCAGCATCGCGAGACGGTGCGACGAGGTGCGGTTCAGTTTCCGCAAACCATGACGGTGACGCATGATGATTCCTTTCGATAACAGTGTTTGACCAGCTCTTCTATCGCCATAGCACGAAGGCCATGGCGCGGGCCGGTAGGCTTTTCATACCGCCGGCGACATTGCCGGCGGCGAGGCAACAGGCCGGACCGCGTTGCCGCGGCCCCGCCCGCCGATTACTTCTCCAGGCCAGCAGGCGGCCAGTTCTCGAGCTTCATGCCGAGAGTCAGGCCACGCGAGGCGAGGACTTCCTTGATCTCGTTGAGCGACTTGCGACCCAGGTTCGGAGTCTTGAGCAGTTCGTTCTCGGTACGCTGGATCAGGTCGCCGATGTAGTAGATGTTTTCGGCCTTCAGGCAGTTGGCCGAACGTACGGTCAGCTCGAGGTCGTCGACCGGGCGCAGCAGGATCGGGTCGATCTGCGGCGTACGGCTCGAGGCAGCCTCGGCGGCGGACTCGGTGCCTTCCAGGGCAGCAAACACCGACAGCTGGTCCACCAGGATACGGGCCGACTGGCGAATCGCTTCCTCCGGCGAGATCACGCCGTCGGTTTCGATGTTCATCACCAGCTTGTCCAGGTCGGTACGCTGTTCCACACGCGCCGACTCGACGGCGTACGACACGCGGCGTACCGGCGAGAAGGAAGCGTCCAGCACGATGCGGCCGATGACCTTGCCAGCCTCGTCACCGAACTTGCGCACGTTGCCCGGCACATAGCCACGGCCTTGCTCGACCTTGATCTGCATGTCCAGCTTGCCGCCGGCCGACAGATGGGCGATGACGTGGTTCGGGTTGATGATCTCGACGTCGTGCGGCAGTTCGATATCGGCCGCCGTGACGACGCCTTCGCCGTCCTTGCGGAGGGATACCGTGACTTCGTCGCGGTTGTGCAGCTTGAACACCACGCCCTTCAGGTTGAGGAGCAGGTTGACGACGTCTTCCTGGACGCCATCAATGGTGGAATACTCGTGCACCACCCCAGCGATCGTGACCTCGGTCGGCGCGTAGCCGACCATCGACGACAGCAGCACGCGACGCAGGGCGTTACCGAGCGTATGGCCGTAGCCGCGCTCGAACGGCTCCATCACGACCTTGGCGTGATGATCGCCAAGCGGTTCGACGGCGATGATTTTTGGCTTGAGGAGTGCTGTTTGCATTAGGTTGTCCTTTTCAATACCCTCGGCTCGTTACACCGATAAGGCTGACGTTTGGAACCTGAAAAACCCATCATGCGATGGGCAATAAGCCCGACCGCGCGTGGCGCGCGTCGGGCTGAAACGAAGCCTTGCGGGGAAGGCAAGCGCGGAGTCGTTCGTAGATCGATCCGGCGATTAACGCGAATACAATTCGACGATCAGGCTCTCGTTGATATCGCCGGAGATATCGGCGCGATCCGGGGCTTGCTTGAAGGTGCCTTCGAACTTCTTGGCGTCAACCGCGACCCAGGTCGGGAAGCCGCTTTGTTCGGCCAGCGACAGCGCCTCAGCGATACGGACCTGCTTGCGCGACTGCTCGCGCACGGCCACCACGTCGCCCGACTTGATCTGGGCCGACGGCACGTTCATGGCCTGGCCGTTCACCAGGATGGCCTTGTGCGATACCAGCTGGCGCGCTTCGGCGCGGGTCGAGCCGAAGCCCATGCGGTAGACCACGTTGTCCAGGCGCGATTCCAGCAGTTGCAGCAGGTTTTCGCCGGTGTTGCCCTTGCGGCGATCGGCTTCCGCGAAGTAGCGGCGGAACTGACGCTCGAGCACGCCGTAGATGCGCTTGACCTTCTGCTTTTCACGCAGCTGGTTGCCATAGTCGGAGGTACGGGCACCCGAGGTGCGGCCGTGCTGGCCCGGCTTGCTGTCCAGCTTGCACTTGTCGGCGAGCGAGCGACGGGCGCTCTTCAGGAACAGGTCGGTGCCTTCACGGCGGGAAAGTTTGGCCTTCGGGCCGGTATAACGTGCCACTTTATCTTCCTTTGATCGATCGCGGCGCCGCGCCCGTTCATGCCGGGACACGCCGCGAGTCCGTCACCAGATGTGACGGACGGTGGGCTTATGGAGCATCCATGCCGGCGCGAACCCAGGGTTCAAGAGCCGATCACGAACTGACGCAAAAGCAGAAACGATAGACAACTGAAACGCCACGCTTCCCGCGGCCGGCAGAACCGCTCTCAGAAAGCGCGTCGACGCGCAAAACGAAAACCTGCCGCAACAAGTTGCAGCAGGTCAACGCGCGATACTACCACATCGGCAGGGCACCGGCATGGCGCCCCACGCGCAGCAAGCGCTTAGATACGACGACGCTTCGGCGGACGGCAGCCGTTGTGCGGCACCGGCGTCACGTCTTCGATCACGGCGATCTTGATGCCGAGCGCGTTCAGGGCACGCACAGCCGATTCGCGGCCAGGGCCCGGGCCCTTGATGCGCACTTCCAGGTTCTTGATGCCCTGGTCTTGCGCCACGCGGCCGGCGTTCTCGGCAGCAACCTGGGCAGCGAACGGGGTCGACTTACGCGAACCCTTGAAGCCCTGGCCACCGGCGGTCGCCCACGACAGGGCATTGCCCTGACGGTCGGTGATCGTGATGATGGTGTTGTTGAACGAGGCGTGGACGTGCGCAATGCCGTCGGCGACGTTCTTCTTGACCTTCTTACGCGCGCGCTGGGCGGCGTTATTCGGACCTTTTGCCATGTGTCTGTTCCTATGCCTTCGGCTTTACTTCTTCAGAGCCACGCCGGCCTTACGCGGACCCTTGCGGGTACGGGCGTTGGTGCGGGTACGCTGGCCGCGCATCGGCAGGCCCTTGCGGTGGCGGACGCCACGATAGCAACCAAGGTCCATGAGACGCTTGATGTTCATCGTGGTCTCGCGGCGCAGGTCACCCTCAACCGTAACCTTGCCCACTTCGTCACGAAGCTTTTCCAGGTCGGCGTCGGTCAGGTCCTTGACCTTCTTGTCAAACGGAACACCGGTGGCCTCGCAAATCTTGCGGGCGCGCGAGCGGCCGATACCGTAAATGGCCGTCAGGCCGATCTCGGTATGCTTGTGGTTGGGGATGTTAACCCCTGCGATACGTGCCATTCGTCAATCCTCTTTCCGATTAGCCTTGGCGTTGCTTGTGGCGGGGATCCGACGAGCAGATCACGCGCACCACACCGTTGCGCTTGATGATTTTGCAGTTGCGGCAAATGCGCTTCACAGAAGCCAGCACTTTCATGATTTTCCTCTTCCTTCAATTCCTGTTCGCTTCACTTCGTCCGGAAGACGATGCGCGCGCGTGACAGATCATATGGCGTCAATTCAACGGTCACCTTGTCACCCGGAAGGATCCGGATGTAGTTCATTCTCATCTTGCCGGAGATATGGCCCAGCACTACATGGCCATTTTCGAGCTTGACGCGGAATGTCGCGTTGGGAAGGTTTTCCAGGACCTCCCCCTGCATCTGGATGACGTCGTCTTTTGCCATACCTAGAGCCTGTACCGACCCAGCATCAGCGCAGAGTCAGGTTACCCTTGAAATTCGCCTTCTTCAGCAGCGACTCATACTGCTGCGACATGACGTACGACTGCACTTGCGCCATGAAGTCCATCGTGACCACCACGATGATCAGCAGAGAGGTTCCGCCGAAATAGAACGGAACGTTCCAGCGCAGCACCAGGAATTCAGGCAGCAGGCAGACCAGCGTGATGTAGATCGCGCCAGCTAGCGTCAGTCGCACCAGGATCTTGTCGATATAGCGCGTCGTCTGCTCGCCCGGACGAATACCCGGAATGAAGGCACCGCTTTTCTTCAGGTTATCTGCAACTTCTCGGCTGTTGTACACCAGGGCCGTATAGAAGAAGCAGAAGAAAATGATCGCAGCCGCATACAGCAGGATGTACACCGGCTGACCCGGCGACAGCGTGGCGGCGAGGTCCTTGATGAACCGGCCGACCGCACCCGTCGAATCAGACGTGAACCAGCCCGCGATCGTTGCCGGGAACAGGATGATCGACGATGCAAAGATCGGCGGAATCACCCCAGCCATGTTCAGCTTCAGCGGCAGGTGCGACGACTGACCGCCGTACACCTTGTTGCCGACCTGACGCTTGGCATAGTTCACCAGGATCTTGCGCTGGCCACGCTCGATGAACACCACGGCAAAGGTCACACCGGCAACGATCGCCACGATCAGGATCGCCGCGATGATGCTCATGGAACCCGTGCGGACCAGTTCGAACAGTCCGCCGATCGCGTTGGGCAGGCCCGCCGCGATACCGCCGAAGATGATGATCGAGATGCCGTTGCCCAGACCACGCTCCGTGATCTGTTCACCGAGCCACATCAGGAACATCGTGCCGGTCACCAGCGTGATCACTGCCGTAGCCCGGAACATCAGGCCCGGATCGAGCACCAGCCCAGGCTGGGACTCGAGTGCGACCGCGATCGACAGCGCCTGGAACGTGGCCAGGACCACCGTGCCGTAGCGCGTGTACTGCGTGATCTTCCGTTGCCCTGCCTGCCCTTCCTTCTTCAGCGACTCCAGCTGCGGCAGCACGATCGTCAGCAATTGCATGATGATCGAGGCCGAGATGTACGGCATGATGCCGAGCGCGAAGACGGTAAAGCGCGACAGCGCACCGCCCGAGAACAGGTTGAACATCCCGAGGATGCCACCCGACTGACTCTGGAAAAGCTTCGCGAGCTGATCCGGATCGATCCCCGGCACCGGAATATGCGCGCCGATGCGGTAGACGATCAGGGCCAGCACCAGGAACATCAGCCGGCGCTTGAGGTCGCCGTACTTCGCCGTATTCCTGGCTTGCGTGCTTGCGTTAGGTTTCGCCGTGGCCAAACGATGCTCCGACTATGACTCGCCTGTGCTGCGATGGCTAGCTGCGTGATTACTCGGCAATCTGGCCGCCAGCGGCTTCGATCGCGGCCTTGGCACCAGCGGTGGCGCCCAGACCCTTGATCGTCACCTTGCGGGTCAGTTCGCCGGCCTTGATGACCTTGGCGCTCTTGACCAGCTCGCCCACGAGGCCAGCCTGCTTCAGGACCAGGAGGTCCACTTCAGCAGCTTCCAGGCGCTCGATGTCACGCAGGGTCACCTCGGCGGTGAACGCCTTGGTCAGCGAGGTGAAACCACGCTTCGGCAGACGACGATACAGCGGCATTTGACCGCCTTCGAAGCCCACCTTGTGGAAGCCGCCCGAACGCGACTTCTGACCCTTGTGACCACGACCGGCGGTCTTGCCCAGGCCGGAGCCGATACCGCGGCCGACGCGACGCTTGGCGTGCTTCGAACCGGCGGCCGGTTTCAGGTTGTTCAGTTGCATGTTGCTCTCCGAGTTCCCGGTATCAGGCCAGAACCTTGACCAGGTACGAGACCTTGTTGATCATGCCGCGCACAGCGGGCGTGTCCTGCAGTTCCGACACCGAGTTCAGGCGGCGCAGGCCCAGGCCACGAACGGTGGCGCGATGATCCTCGCGCGTGCCGATCAGGCTGCGCACGAGTTGCACTTTTACGGTTTTCTGCGACATTTCGTTCACCTTAGCCGAGGATGTCTTCGACCGACTTGCCACGCTTCGCAGCGATTTCGCTCGGCGTGCTCATCTTCTGCAGGCCGTCGAGGGTGGCGCGAACCATGTTGTAGGGATTGGTCGAACCGTGCGACTTGGTCACCACGTTCGTCACGCCCATCACTTCGAAGATCGCGCGCATCGGGCCGCCGGCGATCACGCCGGTACCTTCCTTGGCCGGCATCATCAGCACCTTGGCGGCGCCGTGCTTGCCCACGACTTCGTGTTGCAGCGTGCCGTTCTTGAGCGAAACCTTCACCATCTTGCGACGGGCTTCGTCCATTGCCTTCTGCACGGCGACGGGCACTTCCTTCGCCTTGCCCTTGCCCATGCCGATGCGGCCATCGCCATCACCAACCACGGTCAGCGCGGCGAAACCGAGGATCCGGCCGCCCTTCACCACCTTGGTGACGCGGTTGACCGAGATCATCTTCTCGCGGAGGCCGTCGTCGCGTTCGTCCTGCTGGACTTTTGCTTGCATCTTTGCCATGACGTATCTCTCTCTCGCTTAGAACTTCAGGCCGGCTTCGCGCGCAGCGTCAGCCAGGGCCTTCACGCGGCCGTGGAAACGGAAGCCGGCGCGATCGAACGCGACGATTTCCACGCCGGCAGCCTTCGCCTTCTCGGCGACGCGCTTGCCAACCACGGTGGCGGCGGCGACGGTGGCGCCACTGCCGGTCAGTTCCTTGCGTACTTCCGCCTCGGCCGTCGAAGCCGACGCCACCACCTGGGTGCCGCACGGCGAGTAGACCTGAGCGTAGATATGCGAATTCGTGCGGAACACGGTCAGACGATTCACCTTCAGTTCCGCGATCTTGGCGCGGGTCTGACGTGCACGGCGCAAACGAGCGTCTTTCTTGTTCATCATTGCACCCCTTACTTCTTCTTGGTTTCTTTCAGGATGACGCGCTCGTCGGCGTAGCGAACACCCTTGCCCTTATAGGGCTCGGGCGGACGGTACGCGCGGACTTCCGCGGCAACCTGACCGACTTTCTGCTTGTCCGCACCCTTGATGATGATCTCGGTCTGCGTCGGCGTTTCCGCCTTCACGCCGGCCGGCATCTCATGGATCACGTCGTGCGAGAAACCAAGCTGGAGCTTCAGCGCAGTACCCTGCAGCTGGGCACGGTAGCCCACGCCAACCAAGGTGAGCTTGCGCTCGAAACCGGTGGTCACGCCCTTGACCATGTTCGCCGCCAGGGCGCGCATGGTGCCTTGCAGGGCGTTTGCTTCACGCGATTCGTCAGCCGGTGCGAAGGTCAGCGTGTCGTTTTCGACATTGGCCTTCACCAGGCTGTGAATCGGTTGCGACAGCGTACCGAGCGGGCCCTTCACGGAGAGCACGCCGCCTGCCACGTTCACTTCGGCGCCTTTCGGCAGCGCGATGGGAGCCTTACCTACACGGGACATGGTTACTCCTTACGCGACGTAGCAAAGAACTTCGCCGCCCACGCCGGTGGCACGTGCCTTGCGGTCGGTCATCAGACCCTTGGGGGTCGAGATGATCGCCACGCCGAGGCCGTTCATCACCTGCGGAATCTCTGCACGGCCCTTGTAGACGCGCAGGCCAGGCTTCGACACGCGTTCGATGCGTTCGATGACCGGACGGCCCGCGTAGTACTTCAGACCGATGGTCAGTTGTGCCTTGCCGCCATCTTCCTTGACGGCGAAGTCGTCGATATAGCCTTCGTCCTTCAGGACCTTGGCGATTGCTGCTTTCAGCTTCGACGAGGGCATGACAACGGACGCCTTCTGCACGCCTTGGGCGTTGCGGATGCGCGTCAGCATATCGGCGATAGGATCGCTCATGCTCATACTGTTTCTCCTGTAGCCTGTGCGTAATTACCAGCTGGCTTTCGTCAGACCCGGGATTTCGCCCTTGAAGGCGATTTCGCGGATCTTGTTACGCGCCAGGCCAAACTTACGGAAGGTGCCGCGGGGACGACCGGTGATCGCGCAGCGGTTACGCTGGCGGGTCGGGTTCGCGTTGCGCGGGAGCTGTTGCAGCTCGAGACGCGCCAGATAACGCTCTTCTTCCGACTTTTCTTGGTCGTCGATAATGGCCTTGAGGGCAGCGCGCTTCGGGGCGTACTTCGCCACGAGCTTGGCGCGCTTCTTCTCACGTTCAATCAGAGCCAGTTTAGCCACGGTTACCCCTTAATTACGGAACGGGAACTTGAACGCACCGAGGAGCGCCTTCGCTTCCTCGTCGTTCTTCGCCGTCGTCGTGATGCTGATGTTCAGACCACGCAGTGCGTCGATCTTGTCGTACTCGATTTCGGGGAAAATGATCTGCTCTTTCACACCGATGTTGTAGTTGCCACGACCATCGAACGAACGGCCCGACACACCACGGAAGTCACGCACACGCGGCAGCGCCACGGTCACGAAACGATCGAGAAATTCGAACATGCGCTCGCCGCGCAGGGTCACCATCGCACCGATGGGATAGCCCTGGCGGATCTTGAAGCCGGCGATAGCCTTCTTGGCCTTCGTCACGACCGGCTTCTGACCGGCGATCTTCGTCAGGTCGCCAACGGCCAGTTCAATGACCTTCTTGTCATTGATCGCTTCGCCAAGACCCATGTTCAGGGTGATCTTGGTGATGCGCGGCACTTCCATGATCGACTTGTAGCCGAACTGCTCGATCAGCTTCGGCACAACCTTTTCTTTGTAAAACTCTTGCAGACGGGCTGCCATGCTCAACTCCTATCCGTGCCCAGAATCAAGCGGCGGCGACGACGGCGCCGGTGGTCTTCAGGAAGCGCACGCGCTTGCCGTCTTCCACCTTGATGCCGACGCGCGACGGCTTGCCATTGGCATCCACGAGCGCAACGTTGGAAATATGCAGGGGCATGACCTTGTCGACCACACCACCGGTGGTGCCCAGCATCGGGTTCGGGCGAGCGTGCTTCTTCGCGACGTTCACGCCTTCCACGGCTACCTTGTCGCCAAGCACAGCCTGCACGACACCGCGCTTGCCCTTGTCCTTGCCGGTCAGAACGATGACTTCATCGCCTTTGCGAATCTTGTTCATGGCGGCTCCTTACAGCACTTCCGGCGCGAGCGACACGATCTTCATGAAGCGCTCGGTACGGAGTTCACGAGTCACCGGCCCGAAGATACGGGTGCCGATCGGCTCGAGCTTGTTGTTCAGCAGGACGGCGGCATTGCCGTCGAACTTGACGAGCGAACCGTCCGCGCGGCGCACGCCCTTGGCGGTACGCACGACGACGGCGTTGTAGATGTCGCCCTTCTTCACGCGACCGCGCGGCGCTGCGTCCTTGACGGTCACCTTGATGATGTCGCCCACGCTCGCGTAGCGGCGCTTGGACCCACCCAGCACTTTGATGCACAGCACTTCGCGCGCACCAGTGTTATCGGCCACTTCGAGCCGGCTTTCTGTCTGAATCATGGTGTTATCTTCCCAACTTAATCCGTCAGGCGGACGCCTGTCGGTCAGTCTTGGTCCCGTCGGCCCCGGCTTTGCGCCAGTACCGTTTGGGTTGATCAACTTTGAAGTCGGTAGTCACCAGACGCACCGCGCATGCTTACGACGACATGCGGCAATTCATCTGGGCTTGGCTCGCCCCAAAGGCCCGCCCGGGTGGTACAACAAAGGCGAACGCAATAAAGCGGAAGTCCAGGATTATAGCAACATAACCCTGGACCTTGCAAGTCAGTCTAAGAACGTTGTTCTCAGATGACGCGTGCAGCTTCTACCAGCCGGGAAACCACCCAGGACTTGGTCCGCGAGAGCGGGCGCGTTTCCTGGATTTCAACCTTGTCGCCTTCCTTGTACTGGTTGGCTTCGTCGTGTGCGTGATACTTCTTGGAACGCAGCACGTACTTGCCATACAGCGGGTGCTTGACGCGGTTTTCGATCAGGACCGTTACGGTCTTGTCCATCTTGTCGCTCACGACCCGGCCAACCAGCGTGCGGCGAAGCGACGATTCCGTTTTTGCAGTTTCAGTCATTTCGAGCTCGCCTTTTCCTTCAGCACGGTTTGCACCCGCGCGATGTCCTTGCGCACCTTCTTCAGCTGGCTGGTGTTCTGCAGCTGTTGGGTGGCCTTTTGCATGCGCAGGCTAAATTGGGCCTTCAGCAGCTCGGAGAGCTCCTGGTTCAGCCCGGCGGCGTCCTTGCCGCGAAGTTCGGATGCTTTCATCCCTGCTCTCCTTACGTCCCGACCTGACGCACCACGAAGTTCGTGGCGATCGGCAGCTTGGCCGCGGCGAGGCGGAACGCCTCACGCGCCAGCTCTTCGCTCACGCCATCCATTTCGTACAGCATCTTGCCCGGCTGAATCTCAGCCACGTAGTACTCCGGATTGCCCTTACCGTTACCCATACGGACTTCAGCGGGCTTCTTCGAAATCGGCTTGTCCGGGAAAATCCGGATCCAGATGCGGCCGCCACGCTTGATGTGGCGGGTCATGGCACGACGGGCCGACTCGATCTGGCGGGCCGTCAGGCGGCCACGGCCCATCGCCTTCAGGCCGAATTCGCCGAAAGACACGGCGTTGCCACGGGTAGCCTTACCCGTGTTGCGGCCTTTCTGCTCCTTGCGATATTTTCTGCGCTTCGGTTGCAGCATCGTTATTCTCCACTCTTCGCATCTGCGCCAGGCGCAGCGCGGCGACCGGCACCGGCGCCACCGCGACGGTTGCCCGCCGGACGGCCACCTTCGCCATCACGACGACGGCCTTCCGGACGTGCCGGACGACGACGACGTTCGTCTTGCGGTTCTTCCACCACGGGCGCTTCGTTGCGGCCGAGGTGATCCCCCTTGTAGACCCACACCTTGACACCGATGATGCCGTAGGTGGTTTCTGCTTCGGAGAAGCCGTAGTCGATGTCAGCGCGCAGGGTATGCAGGGGCACACGGCCTTCGCGGTACCACTCGGTACGGGCGATTTCGATACCGTTCAGACGACCCGAGCTCATGATCTTGATACCCTGGGCGCCCAGGCGCATCGCGTTCTGCATCGCGCGCTTCATGGCGCGACGGAACATGATGCGGCGCTCGAGCTGCTGGGTGATCGAGTCGGCGATCAGCTGCGCATCGGTTTCCGGCTTGCGGATTTCCTCGATGTTCACGTGCACGGGCACGCCCATGCGACGCTGCAGCTCGGCCTTGAGCAGTTCGATGTCCTCACCCTTCTTGCCGATCACCACGCCCGGACGCGAGCTGTAAATGGTAAGACGGGCATTGCGGGCGGGGCGCTCGATCACGACGCGGCCAACCGATGCGTTCTTGAGCTTCTTCTTCAGGAAGTCGCGAACTTCGATGTCTTCTTTCAGCATGCCGGCGAACTTCGTGTTGTTGGCGTACCAACGCGAAGCCCAGTTACGGCTGACGGCCAGACGGAAGCCAGTCGGATGAATCTTCTGTCCCATCGTGACTCCTTAGTTGCCGAGCGTCACAGTGATGTGACAGGTTTGTTTCTCGATGCGGTTGCCGCGGCCCTTCGCCCGTGCCGTGAAGCGCTTGAGCGAGGTTGCCTTGTCGACGTAGATCGATTTGACCTTCAGTTCGTCGATATCGGCGCCTTCGTTGTGCTCGGCGTTGGCGATGGCCGATTCGACCACCTTCTTCACGATCCCGGCGGCCTTCTTCGGGCTGAACGCCAGGATGTTGAGCGCGCGCTCGATCGGCAGACCACGGATCTGGTCGGCGACCAGACGCGTCTTCTGGGCGGAGATGCGGGCACCGCGATGAATCGCTTTCACTTCCATGATGGCACCTTACCTCTTCGCTTTCTTGTCAGCCGCGTGGCCCTTGAACGTGCGCGTGAGCGCAAATTCGCCGAGCTTGTGGCCAACCATGTTTTCCGTCACGTACACCGGCACGTGTTGACGGCCGTTGTGCACGGCGATCGTCAGGCCGATGAACTCCGGCATGATGGTCGAGCGGCGCGACCAGGTCTTGATGGGCTTCTTGTCCTTGCCGCCAACTGCAGCTTCCACCTTCTTCAGCAGGTGGGCGTCGCAGAACGGACCCTTTTTAGCGGAACGAGTCATATCTTTAGCTCCTACCTACCGATTAACGCTTGTGGCGGCGCTGCACGATCATGCTGGCAGTGCGCTTGTTGCTGCGGGTGCGGTAGCCCTTAGTCGGGGTACCCCACGGCGATACCGGATCGCGACCAGCAGCGGTACGACCTTCACCACCACCGTGCGGGTGGTCGATCGGGTTCATCACCACGCCGCGGACCGTCGGGCGGATACCGCGCCAGCGGGTCGCACCGGCCTTGCCGATGACGCGCAGGCTGTGCTCTTCGTTGCCGACTTCACCGATGGTGGCGCGGCATTCGATATGCACGCGACGCACTTCACCGGAGCGCAGACGCACTTGAGCGTACAGGCCTTCGCGGGCCAGCAGCACTGCGGAACCACCAGCAGCGCGCGCGATCTGCGCGCCCTTGCCAGGCAGCATTTCCACGTTGTTGATCGTGGTACCGACCGGGATGTTGCGGATCGGCAGGTTGTTACCGGCCTTGATCGGCGCTTCCGAGCCGTTCATCAGCGCCTGACCGGCAACCATGCCCTTGGTGGCGATGATGTAGCGGCGCTCGCCATCGGCGAACAGGATCAGCGCGATGTTGGCGCTACGGTTGGGATCGTATTCCAGGCGCTCGACCTTGGCGGGGATGCCGTCCTTGTCGTTGCGCTTGAAATCGACCACGCGGTAATGGTGCTTGTGACCACCGCCCTTGTGACGGGTGGTGATATGACCATTGTTGTTACGACCCGACTTCTGGAATTGCTTTTCCAGCAGCGGAGCGTGCGGGGCGCCCTTGTGAAGGTCCTTGTTGACCACCTTCACCATCGAGCGACGACCCGGGGACGTCGGCTTGGTCTTGACGAGTGCCATGATTACTTGGCCTCCGCTTCAAAATTGATTTCCTGACCCGGCTTCAGCGAAACGTAGGCCTTCTTCACGTGGTTACGACGACCCATGAAGCGACCGAAACGCTTTTGCTTGCCCTTCTGGTTCAGGATCTGAACGGACTGCACCTCGACCTTGAACAGCAGTTCGACGGCGGCCTTGACCTCGAGCTTGTTGGCATCGCGGGCCACTTCGAACACGACCTGCTCATTCTTGTCGGCGACCAGGGTTGCCTTTTCGGAAACCACCGGCGCGAGCAGCACCTGCATCAAACGATGATCGTTCTTGGCTACTTGCGTCATTTGAGCAACTCCTCGATCTGCGCGACAGCCGCCTTGGTCACGAGCACCTTCTTGTAGTGCACGAGCGACAGCGGATCCGCCTGGCGCGGCTCGACAACTGCCACGTGCGGCAGGTTGCGCGAAGCCAGGTAGAGGTTTTCATCGAGGCTGTCGGTGATGATCAGCACGGAGTCCAGGCCCATGGCCTTGAACTTGTCGGCCAAGAGCTTGGTCTTGGGCGCCTCGACGGTGAAACCGTCCACCACGTTGATACGACCTTCACGTGCGAGCTGCGAGTAAATCGAGCGCATGCCGGCACGGAACATCTTCTTGTTGACCTTCTGGCTGAAGTTCTCTTCCGGCGAATTCGGGAAGATACGGCCACCCCCGCGCCACAGCGGCGACGAGGACATACCGGCACGAGCACGGCCCGTACCCTTCTGGCGCCACGGCTTCTTGGTCGTGTGCTTGACCTCTTCACGATCCTTCTGCT
The DNA here is from genome assembly GCF_049393815.1 of Cupriavidus sp. H19C3. Classification (NCBI taxonomy): domain Bacteria; kingdom Pseudomonadati; phylum Pseudomonadota; class Betaproteobacteria; order Burkholderiales; family Burkholderiaceae; genus Cupriavidus; species Cupriavidus sp. H19C3. Next base: position 3,345,847 of record NZ_CP184985.1, on the reverse strand, counting down.
TACGGTTACCGCTACGCGCGTTGGCCTGGTAAGCGACGACGATCTGGTGAACGAGGGCTTCGTTGTAGTCACGGCCGAACACTTCGGGCGACGCGGCAACGCCGGCGCCGATCTGGCCATTGTCCTGGAGGAGCTTGAGTTCCATTGATGCGCTCCTTAAGCTTTGGCCTTGACGGCCGGGGTAACGATGACCTTGCCGCCCTTCGAACCCGGGATGGCACCCTTGACCAGCAGCAGCTTGCGCTCCGCGTCGATCTTGGCGATCTCGAGGTTTTGAACGGTGCGGGTGACGTCACCCAGATGGCCCGTCATGCGCTTGCCGGGGAACACACGGCCCGGATCCTGCGCCATACCGATGGAACCCGGCACGTTGTGCGAACGCGAGTTACCGTGGGTGGCACGACCCGACGCGAAGTGGTAGCGCTTGATGGTACCGGCGTAGCCCTTACCGATGGTCACGCCCTGGACGTCGATCTTCTGACCGACCTGGAACAGCTCGACCGACAGCGCGGCGCCGGCTTGCAGCTCGGCAGCCTTTGCGGCATCGATACGGAACTCTTTGATGACTTCGCCGGCTTCTACGCCGGCTTTGGCGAGGTGACCCGCCAGCGGCTTGGTGACACGGCTGGCGCGTCGGCTGCCGAAGGTGACTTGAACCGCGGTGTAACCGTCGGTCTCGTCCGTCTTGATTTGCGTCACGCGGTTGTCGCCGACCTCTACCACGGTCACGGGAATCGAATCACCGTCATCCGTGAAAATACGGGTCATGCCAACCTTGCGACCTACAAGGCCAAGGCTCATGGTTTGCTCCATTCCCAGCTACGATTGGCCGGGGCTGATTGATACACGAAAACTGTGCGAGCGGGCTGCGCGAACAAGATTGCGCGTGACCAGAATGGTCGCCCACTACCCGAAGAAACGGGTAGCCGTACACTATATCGCAGTAGTTTGGAAAGAACAACAACCATCATCGACTTTTTACCGTGATGGGCGAGAGGTGGTTGCGCCATTGCGGCGCAAGGGATACTTCGCGGTCCTGGAAAACAAAAACGGCGAACCGGAGTTCGCCGTTTTTGCGGGGCAAGCGAGCTTACACCTTGATTTCGACGTCCACGCCGGCCGGCAGGTCGAGCTTCATCAGCGCGTCCACGGTCTTGTCGGTCGGATCGACGATGTCCATCAGACGCTGGTGCGTGCGAATCTCGAACTGATCGCGGCTGGTCTTGTTGACGTGCGGCGAACGCAGGATGTCGAAGCGCTGGATGCGGGTCGGCAGGGGCACGGGACCCTTGACGATGGCGCCGGTACGCTTGGCGGTATCCACGATTTCGGCAGCCGACTGGTCGATCAGGCGATAGTCGAAAGCCTTCAGGCGGATACGGATCTTCTGGTTCTGCATGATTGTTCCTTAAAGAGCGATGGGCCCGTGGCCCGGGATAAAGGGGTCATGCCCGCAGGCATGCCCCGGCAGGATGCTTAGTCGAGGATCTTGGCCACGACGCCGGCGCCGACGGTACGGCCGCCTTCGCGGATAGCGAAGCGCAGACCTTCTTCCATGGCGATCGGGGCGATCAGCTTGACCGTGATCGACACGTTGTCACCCGGCATCACCATTTCCTTGTCCTTCGGCAGCTCGATCGAGCCGGTCACGTCGGTCGTACGGAAATAGAACTGCGGGCGGTAGTTGTTGAAGAACGGCGTATGACGGCCACCTTCGTCCTTCGACAGAATGTACACCTCGCCCGTGAAGTGCGTGTGCGGCTTGATCGAGCCCGGCTTGCACAGAACCTGACCACGCTCCACGTCTTCACGCTTCGTGCCGCGCAGCAGCAGGCCAACGTTGTCACCGGCCTGACCCTGGTCCAGCAGCTTGCGGAACATTTCAACGCCCGTGCAGGTCGTCTTCACCGTCGGGCGGATACCCACGATTTCGATTTCCTCACCGACCTTGATCACGCCACGCTCGATACGACCCGTCACCACCGTGCCACGGCCCGAGATCGAGAACACGTCTTCCACCGGCATCAGGAACGTACCGTCAACCGCGCGCTCCGGCGTCGGGATGTACGTGTCCAGCGCGTCGGCCAGGCGCATGATCGCCTCTTCGCCCAGGTCGCCCTTGTCGCCTTCCAGCGCCAGCTTGGCCGAACCCTTGATGATCGGCGTGTCGTCGCCCGGGAACTCGTACTTCGACAGCAGCTCGCGCACTTCCATTTCCACCAGCTCAAGCAGCTCGGCGTCGTCCACCATGTCGCACTTGTTCAGGAACACGATGATGTACGGCACACCAACCTGGCGCGCCAGCAGAATGTGCTCACGCGTCTGCGGCATCGGGCCGTCAGCGGCCGAGCACACCAGGATCGCGCCGTCCATCTGCGCCGCACCCGTGATCATGTTCTTCACATAGTCAGCGTGGCCCGGGCAGTCAACGTGCGCGTAGTGACGGTTCGCCGTCTCGTATTCCACGTGCGCCGTGTTGATCGTGATACCACGTGCCTTCTCTTCCGGCGCCGCGTCGATTTCGTCGTACTTCTTGGCCGAGCCGCCGAACTTCGAAGCCAGCACCGTGGCGATCGCCGCCGTCAGCGTCGTCTTGCCATGGTCAACGTGACCAATCGTACCAACGTTCACGTGCGGCTTGGTCCGCTCGAACTTTTCCTTTGCCATTTTTCAGCTCCTGATGGAATACAGTCTGATTCGATTCATAGCGCCGCCACGCGGATCGCGCGTGGCGGCAAAGCGTTTTTATTGCTTGCCCTTGGCCGTCATCACGGCTTCGGCGATGTTCTTCGGTGCCTCGGCGTAGTGCTTGAATTCCATCGTGTACGTCGCGCGGCCTTGCGTGGCCGAGCGCAGCGCGGTGGAATAGCCGAACATTTCCGACAGCGGGACCTCGGCCTTGATGATCTTGCCGCCGCCAACCATGTCGTCCATGCCCTGCACGATGCCGCGGCGGGACGACAAGTCGCCCATCACGGTACCCGTGTAGTCTTCCGGCGTTTCCACTTCCACGGCCATCATCGGCTCGAGCAGTACCGGGCTGGCCTTGCGCATGGCTTCCTTGAAAGCCATCGAGCCGGCCATGCGGAACGCGTTTTCGTTCGAGTCCACATCGTGGTACGAACCGAACGTCAGCGTGACCTTCACGTCCACCACCGGGAAGCCCGCCAGAATACCGGACTGCAGCGTGTCGACGATACCCTTTTCCACCGCCGGGATGTATTCGCGAGGAATCACACCGCCCTTGATGGCGTCGATGAACTCGAAGCCCTTGCCTTGCTCCTGCGGCTCCAGCGTGATCACGGCGTGACCATACTGGCCGCGGCCGCCCGACTGCTTGACGAACTTGCCTTCGACGTCCTCGGCCTTCTTGCGAATGGTTTCGCGGTAGGCCACTTGCGGCGCGCCGATGTTGGCTTCCACGCCGAACTCGCGCTTCATGCGGTCGACCAGAATTTCGAGGTGGAGCTCGCCCATGCCCGAAATGATGGTCTGGCCCGATTCTTCATCGGTACGCACGCGGAACGACGGATCTTCAGCGGCCAGGCGGTTCAGGGCGATACCCATCTTTTCCTGGTCGGCCTTGGTCTTCGGCTCCACAGCCTGCGAAATCACCGGCTCCGGGAACACCATGCGCTCGAGCACGATCGGGGCGCTCGGGTCGCACAGCGTGTCGCCCGTGGTCGCGTCCTTCAGGCCCACCGCGGCGGCGATGTCGCCGGCCAGCACTTCCTTGATTTCTTCGCGCTGGTTGGCGTGCATCTGCAGAATGCGGCCCAGACGCTCCTTCTTCTGCTTCACCGGGTTGTACACGGTGTCGCCCGAATTGATCTTGCCCGAGTACACACGGAAGAAGATCAGCTGGCCGACGAACGGGTCGGTCATGATCTTGAATGCCAGCGCCGAGAACTTCTCGTTGTCGTCGGCCTTGCGCTCGAGCTTCTTCTCGTCATCGCTTTCGTCCACGCCCTTGACCGGCGGAATGTCGACCGGCGACGGCAGAAAGTCGATCACGGCGTCGAGCATACGCTGCACGCCCTTGTTCTTGAACGCGGTGCCGCACAGCATCGGCTGGATTTCGCAGGCGATGGTACGGTCACGTAACGCCTTGACGATCTCGGCGCGGGTCAGCTCTTCGCCGCCCAGATACTTTTCCATCAGCTCTTCGCTGGCTTCGGCGGCCGATTCGACCATCTTTTCGCGCCATTCGTCAGCGGTCGCCTGCAGTTCGGCCGGGATGTCCTGGTACTCGAACTTCACGCCCTGGCTGGCTTCGTCCCAGATGATCGCCTTCATTTCCAGCAGATCGACGACGCCCTGGAAGCCGTCTTCAGCGCCGATCGGCACCACCACGGGCACCGGGTTGGCCTTCAGGCGAGTCTTCAGCTGGTCGTAGACCTTGAAGAAGTTCGCGCCGGTACGGTCCATCTTGTTGACGAACGCCAGACGCGGCACGCCGTACTTGTTGGCCTGACGCCATACGGTTTCCGACTGCGGCTGCACGCCACCCACGGCGCAGTACACCATGCAGGCGCCATCCAGCACGCGCATGGAACGCTCCACCTCGATGGTGAAGTCCACGTGGCCCGGGGTGTCGATGATGTTGAAACGGTGCTCGGGGTAGTTGCCGCCCATGCCCTTCCAGAAGGCGGTGGTAGCAGCGGACGTGATGGTGATGCCGCGTTCCTGCTCCTGCTCCATCCAGTCCATGGTGGCCGCGCCGTCGTGCACTTCACCGATCTTGTGGTTCACACCGGTGTAGAACAGGATCCGCTCGGTCGTGGTGGTTTTACCCGCGTCAATGTGAGCCGAGATACCGATATTGCGGTAGCGCTCAATGGGAGTCTTACGAGCCACTTTAATCCTCTATTCGTCCATGAGGCGCGGGCATCTCTTTGCCTGCGCCCTTAACACAAACGGGCGAGATGTGTCATGACACAGCCCGCCCGGCAACCAACAGTGTTTTCGCGTGCTTTAGAAGCGGAAATGCGAGAACGCCTTGTTGGCTTCGGCCATGCGGTGCACTTCGTCGCGCTTCTTCATCGCGCCGCCACGGCCTTCGGCTGCTTCGAGCAGTTCACCTGCCAGGCGCAGCGCCATCGACTTCTCGCTGCGTTTTTTCGCGGCCTCGCGCAGCCAACGCATCGCCAATGCCAAACGACGCGACGGACGGACTTCGACCGGAACCTGATAGTTGGCGCCGCCCACGCGACGGCTCTTCACTTCCACCACCGGCTTCACGTTGTTGATCGCAACGGAGAACACTTCGATGGGGGCCTTGCCTGCCTTCTTCTCGATCTGGTCGAACGCGCCGTACACGATACGTTCGGCGACCGACTTCTTGCCGTCCAGCATCAGCACGTTCATGAACTTGGCAACTTCAACGTTACCGAACTTCGGATCCGGCAGGATTTCCCGCTTGGGGACTTCACGACGACGTGGCATCTTCTTTCCTCTAGATTCAGTTGAGAGCGCGGTCTGAGATATCCGCTCTCCGGTCACCAACTAGCTTGCAACCCGTTAAATTCGCAGCAAATTCGCCGGGTGACCACTTACTCGACGGCACGGCGCAAAAAAACGCTCCGTTGTACCGCCGCCTGGTGACAGCACCATGACGCATACGCCACAGGCCATCGGCTGTTGCTTCGGGCGTTATGCCCAGGCTGCCGCTTAGGCTGCCTTCGGACGCTTCGCGCCGTACTTCGAACGCGCCTGCTTGCGGTCCTTCACGCCTTGCAGGTCGAGCGAGCCACGGACGATGTGGTAACGCACACCCGGCAGATCCTTCACACGGCCGCCGCGGATCAGCACGACCGAGTGTTCCTGCAGGTTGTGGCCTTCACCGCCGATGTACGAGATGACCTCGAAACCGTTGGTCAGGCGCACCTTGGCGACCTTACGCAGTGCCGAGTTCGGCTTCTTAGGCGTCGTGGTGTACACGCGGGTGCACACGCCGCGACGCTGCGGGCAGTTCTCAAGCGCGGGGCTCTTGCTCTTGGTGATTTCCGAGACGCGCGGCTTGCGAACCAGTTGGTTGATAGTTGGCATTGTTCAATCCAGCTTGGTTTTACAAAAACACCCCTCGGCCGGATCATCGGTCGGAGGGGCACTACGAATTTTGGACGGGAAGGGCGAGCAGAACGCTCTACGGGAAGGGCTGCAAGGTATCGATCAGCGACCTGTGCAGACAGACTTGCCAAAGAGCGAGAGCCCGCCAGGATCCCGCTGACCCCACCCCGGACGCGAACGGCTGTTCACACTTCCGAAGGGCGAGCGAAATCCAAAGCCAAAAACTCGAATCTGGCATCATAGCCGCGGCCCTGACAATGGTCAAGCGCCTTGGAGGTATACCTGCCTCGACCGATGCCACCGTGTGTGTCCACGTCGCCCGGCCGGGGCGGCTTCAGCCCAGCGCGCGCAGCGTCTTGAGCAGGGCGTCGCCGTAGCGTTCCAGCTTGGACGCGCCGATGCCCGGCACCTCAGCCAGGTCGGCGAGCGAGTCCGGCGCACTGCGCGCCAGTTCGGCGAGCGTGGCATCGTGGAAGATCACGTAGGCCGGCACCCCGTGTTCGCGCGCGGTCTCGGTCCGCCAGCGGCGCAGCGCCTCCCAGTTGGCCAACGCGTCGGCGTCCATGCCGGCGGTCGGATCGGTCCGGCTGCCGCGGGCGCCGCCCCCGCTCCCGCCAGCCGCGCGCCCCGGTTTGCTCACCTGCCTGCGTAGCGTGATGGTGCGCTCCCCCTTGAGCACCGCGCGTGCCGACTCGCCCAGCAGCAGCGCGCCGTGCCCACCGTGATCGATCACGAGCAGGCCATGGGCGATCAGCTGGCGGAAGATCGCGTGCCACTCGGCCACCGAGCGGTCCGCGCCGATGCCGAAGGTAGACACCTTGTCATGTCCCCACTGCCGCACCTTCTCGGAAGCATTGCCGCGCAACACGTCGATCAGATGCGTGGCGCCAAAATGCACGCGGCTCGCCTGCGCGGTGCGGTAGACGCACGACAACGCCATCTGCGCCTCGCGCGTACCATCCCACGTGGCGGGTGGCTCCAGGCAGGTATCGCAGTTGCCGCAGGGCTCGGCGGCCTCGTCGAAATACGCCAGGATGCGCACGCGACGGCAGCCCGGCGTCTCGCACAATCCAAGCAGCGCATCGAGCTTGGCCGAGGACACGCGCTTGTGCGCGTCGTCAGCCTCGGACTCGTCGATCATCCGTTTCTGCTGTACCACGTCGCCAAGCCCGTATGCCATCCACGCATTGGCAGGCAAGCCGTCACGCCCGGCGCGCCCGGTTTCCTGGTAATAGCCTTCCATGCTCTTGGGCAGATCCAGGTGTGCGACAAAGCGGACGTCGGGCTTGTCGATGCCCATGCCGAACGCGATCGTCGCCACCATCACGATGCCTTCTTCCTCGCGGAAGCGGGCCTGGTGGTGCTGGCGAATCTCGGCATCCATGCCCGCGTGGTAGGCAAGCGCGTTGATACCGTGGCCAGACAGCCAGCTCGCGGTTTCCTCGACCTTCTTGCGCGACAGGCAGTAGACGATCCCGCTGTCGTGCGTGCCGGCGCCGGTCATATGCTCGGCCTTGATAAACGCCAGCAGTTGCTGGCGCGCGTTGTCCTTCTCGACGATGCGGTAGCGGATGTTGGGCCGGTCGAAGCTGGAGACGAACACGCGCGCGTCGTCCAGCGCCAGCCGCTCTACGATCTCGTCGCGCGTGACCGCATCGGCCGTCGCCGTCAGCGCAATGCGCGGCACGCGCGGAAAGCGCTCGTGCAATACCGACAGCTGGATGTACTCGGGCCGGAAATCGTGGCCCCATTGCGAGACGCAGTGCGCTTCGTCGATCGCAAAGACACCGACGCGCGTGCGCTCCAGCAGGTCGAGGAAGCGCGGCGTCATCAGGCGCTCGGGCGCCACGTACAGGATCTCGAGCCGGCCGGCCAGCAGGTCGCGCTCCACCGCGGAAGCCTCGCTGCTGCTCAACGTCGAGTTCAGCACCGCGGCGCGCACGCCAGCCTCGGTCAGCGCGGCCACCTGGTCCTGCATCAGCGCGATCAGCGGTGACACCACGATGCCGGTGCCCTCGCCCGCGCGCTGGCGCAACAGAGCGGGTATCTGGTAGCACAACGACTTGCCACCACCCGTTGGCATCAGCACCAGGCAATCGCCGCCGTCCGCCACATGTTCGATGATCTCCGCCTGCCGGCCGCGAAAGGCGTGGTAGCCGAATACATCCTTGAGAATCGCCAACGCGCGCGACATAGACAGCAGAATTGCGGAAGCCGGAAAAGCCGTAACCATACCACTAAGCCGAGCCGTCCCCGTGCGCGCTTACGGTGGGCAAGCGCGCTGGCTTGAATTACACGGCATCGGCATGCCCGGGCCGGGGCCACCGGCCGGCGGAAATCCGGTGTCGCTCGGCCACGGCGTTTGCGTGCCCCATGTCATCGGCGTCGGCCGGTCAGGGGCGCCGGGTGCGGCCGCGCGCCGCCGCCACGCATCGAGCTGGTCGCAGTCGCGCGGCCGCGCCGCCTTGCCACTCGCGCAATCGTGCGCGACCGCGTCGCGCGCGCTCGGATCGGCCAGATCCGGGCTTGGCGCGCTGCCGGAAAGGTCCAGCCAAGGCCTGGCTTCCACGCCATGTGGCCCGGAAACGGAAGCCTGATCGCCCATCGGGGCAGCACCCGCCGAGAACAGAAGGCAAATCAGAGGAATGACGTACCGGGCAAGGAGGTAACGCCCCCTCACCGGCCGCGACGCTGCGATGAACATGACTGCTCCAACAGGACATCAAAGCCCTCTAGCTTCCTCGCGGCAATGCATTACAGAAATCGCAATTCTCCTAAATCCATGCGCGACCGACGCGCCGTACAGACGAAAAAAAGCCCGGCTGGGTAGCCGGGCTTTCGTTCACCAATCGGTGAGAACCGCGCAGGATCAGACGTTGTCGCCGTCGCCCTCGGTCGCCTGCACCACCGGCGGCTCGATGAAGAGCGATTGCTCTTCGTCCGAGATCGCCTGGGCGCGTTCGCGCTCCGCAGCCTCGCGTGCCTTGCGGGCACGGTGGTAGGCCAGGCCGGTACCGGCCGGGATCAGACGGCCGACGATCACGTTTTCCTTCAGACCACGCAGGTCGTCGGTCTTGCCCATGATCGCGGCTTCCGTCAGCACGCGCGTGGTTTCCTGGAACGATGCCGCCGAGATGAAGCTGTCGGTCGACAGCGACGCCTTGGTGATACCGAGCAGCAGGTTCTCGTACGTGGCCGGACGCTTGCCTTCGGCGATCACGCGATCGTTCTCGTCGAGCAGCTCCGAACGCTCCACCTGTTCACCCGGGATGAACTTGGTGTCGCCCACATCGACGATCTGCACACGACGCAGCATCTGACGCACGATCACTTCGATATGCTTGTCGTTGATCTTCACGCCCTGCAGACGGTACACGTCCTGCACTTCGTCGACGATGTAGTGCGCGAGTTCCTCGATGCCCTTCAGGCGCAGGATGTCGTGCGGATCCGCCGGACCCTCGACGATCATTTCGCCCTTGTTCACCACCTGGCCATCGTGCACCAGCACCTGCTTTTCCTTGGCGATCAGGAACTCGTGGGCGTTGCCGTCGAGATCCGTGATGACCAGGCGCTGCTTGCCCTTGGTGTCCTTGCCGAACGACGTGGTACCGGTGACTTCCGCCAGCACGGCGGCGTCCTTCGGCGAACGCGCTTCGAACAGCTCGGCCACCCGCGGCAGACCACCGGTAATGTCGCGGGTCTTCTGCGACTCGGTCGGGATACGCGCAAGCACTTCACCCACGTGCACCTGCTGGCCGTCCTTCACCGTGATCAGCGCGCCGACCTGGAAGCCGATGGTCACGGAGTGATCCGTGCCCGGAATCTTGACTTCCTGGCCGTTGCCGTCGAGCAGCTTCACCTGCGGGCGCAGACCCTTGGTGGCGGCGGTACGGCGCTTGGCATCGATGACCACCAGCGTCGACAGGCCCGTCACTTCGTCCATCTGCTTGGCGACGGTCACGCCTTCCTCGACGTTCTCGAACTTGATGGTGCCCGAGTATTCCGAGACGATCGGACGCGTCAGCGCATCCCACGTGGCCAACTGCGTGCCGGCCTTGATCGCCTGGCCGTCCTGCACCAGCAGCGTGGCGCCGTACGGGATCTTGTGGCGCTCGCGCTCGCGGCCGTGGTCGTCCGTGATCAGCGTCTCGCCCGAACGCGAGATCACGATCAGTTCGCCCTTGGCGTTGGTCACGTAACGCATGGTCGCCGTGAAGCGGACCGTACCGGTCGCCTTGGCTTCCACGCTCGAGGCCACTGCCGCACGCGATGCCGCACCACCGATGTGGAACGTACGCATGGTCAGCTGGGTACCCGGCTCGCCGATCGACTGTGCGGCGATCACGCCCACCGCTTCACCCGAGTTCACCAGCACGCCGCGGCCGAGGTCACGGCCGTAGCACTTGGCGCACAGGCCGTAGCGCGTATCGCACGACAGCGGGGTGCGGACCTTGACTTCGTCCACGCCGAGGCTGTCGATCAGGTCCACGAGGTCTTCGTCGAGCAACGTGCCGGTCTCGATCGCGGTTTCCTGCGTTTCCGGATTCACCACGTCGGCCACGGTCACACGGCCGAGGATACGGTCGCGCAGGGCTTCGATCACTTCACCGCCTTCGACCAGGGCCTTCATGGCCACGCCGTTGGTGGTGCCGCAATCGTCTTCGACCACGACCAGATCCTGCGTCACGTCGACCAGACGACGGGTCAGGTAACCCGAGTTCGCGGTCTTCAGTGCCGTATCGGCCAGGCCCTTACGGGCACCGTGGGTCGAGATGAAGTACTGCAGAACGTTCAGGCCTTCGCGGAAGTTCGCCGTAATCGGCGTCTCGATGATCGAGCCATCCGGCTTGGCCATCAGGCCCCGCATGCCAGCCAGCTGACGGATCTGCGCGGCGGAGCCACGCGCACCCGAGTCGGCCATCATGTAGATCGAGTTGAACGATTCCTGCTTGACGGTCTTGCCCTCGCGGTCAACCACGTCCTCGTGCTGGAGCTGCTCCATCATCGCCTTGCCCACCTGGTCGCCGGCGGCGCCCCAGATGTCCACGACGTTGTTGTAACGCTCCTGGTCCGTCACCAGACCCGACATGTACTGCTTGTCGTATTCCTTCACCTTGGCAGCCGCTTCGGAGATGATCTTCTCCTTCTGCGGCGGCACCAGCATGTCGTCGATCGCGATCGAGATACCGGCGCGCGTGGCCAGGCGGAAGCCCGACTGCAGCAGCTTGTCGGCAAAGATCACGGTCTCGCGCAGGCCGCACTTGCGGAACGCCGTGTTGATCAGGCGCGAGATTTCCTTCTTCTTCAGCGGCTTGTTCAGCACCGAGAACGGCAGGCCCTTCGGCAGGATCTCGGACAGGATCGCGCGGCCGACCGTGGTGGCCTGCAGCGTGATCTTCGGCGCAAAGCGCGCGTCGCCCTCGGCGTCCTTGTCCACCAGCTCATACTCGGTGATACGCACGTTCACGCGGGAAGCCAGTTCGACCTCCTTGTTCTCGTAGGCGCGGATCACTTCGCTGATGTCGGCAAAGGTCATGCCCTCGCCGCGGCCGTTGATCTTGTCGCGGGTCGTGTAGTACAGACCCAGCACCACGTCCTGCGACGGCACGATCGACGGATCGCCGTTGGCCGGGAACAGCACGTTGTTGGACGCCAGCATCAGGGTGCGGGCTTCCATCTGCGCTTCCAGCGACAGCGGCACGTGAACGGCCATCTGGTCACCGTCGAAGTCGGCGTTGAACGCCGCGCAGACGAGCGGGTGCAGCTGGATGGCCTTGCCTTCGATCAGCACCGGCTCGAACGCCTGGATGCCCAGGCGGTGCAGCGTCGGCGCGCGGTTCAGCATGACCGGATGCTCGCGGATCACCTCTTCGAGGATGTCCCACACCACCGGCGTCTGGCTTTCCACTTCCTTCTTCGCCGCCTTGATGGTGGTGGCGATGCCCATCGTTTCCAGCTTGTGGAAGATGAAGGGCTTGAACAGCTCCAGCGCCATCAGCTTGGGCAGGCCGCACTGGTGCAGCTTGAGCGTCGGGCCCACCACGATGACCGAACGGCCCGAGTAGTCGACGCGCTTGCCCAGCAGGTTCTGACGGAAACGACCGCCCTTGCCCTTGATCATTTCCGCGAGCGACTTCAGCGGACGCTTGTTGGCGCCGGTCATCGCCTTGCCGCGACGGCCGTTGTCCAGCAGCGAGTCCACGGCCTCCTGCAGCATGCGCTTTTCGTTGCGCACGATGATCTCGGGCGCCTTCAGCTCCAGCAGGCGCTTCAGACGGTTGTTACGGTTGATGACGCGACGATAGAGGTCGTTCAGGTCCGAGGTCGCGAAGCGGCCACCGTCGAGCGGCACCAGCGGGCGCAACTCGGGCGGCAGCACCGGCAGCACCTCGAGGATCATCCACTCGGGCTTGATGCCCGAACGCTGGAAGGCCTCCAGCACCTTCAGGCGCTTGGCAAACTTCTTGATCTTGGCTTCGGAACCCGTGGCCTGCAGCTCGGCGCGGATCTGTTCGATCTGCTTCTCGATATCGATGCCGCGCAGCAGTTCACGGATGCCCTCGGCACCCATCATGGCCACGAACTCGCCCTCGCCGTACTCGTCGCACTTGGCGATGTAGTCGTCCTCGGACATGATCTGGCTCTTCTTGAGCGGCGTCATGCCCGGCTCGAGCACCACGAACGCCTCGAAGTACAGCACGCGTTCGATGTCGCGCAGCGTCATGTCGAGCACCATGCCCAGACGCGACGGCAGCGACTTCAGGAACCAGATGTGCGCGGTCGGCGCAGCCAGTTCGATGTGGCCCATGCGCTCGCGGCGCACCTTGGCCAGCGTCACTTCCACGCCGCACTTCTCGCAGATCACGCCACGATGCTTGAGGCGCTTGTACTTGCCGCACAGGCACTCGTAGTCCTTGATCGGGCCGAAGATCTTGGCGCAGAACAGACCGTCGCGCTCGGGCTTGAACGTACGGTAGTTGATCGTCTCGGGCTTCTTGACTTCACCGTACGACCACGAACGGATCTTCTCGGGCGAGGCGAGACCGATCTTGATCGCGTCGAACTGCTCTTCCTGCTGAACCTGCTTAAAGAGATCGAGCAATGCTTTCATTGCAACTCCTTGTTTCGCCACCCGCCCGGAGTCTGTCCGGAGGGGTGGCATTCATCCTGTGGGAAATTCTGCCTGGCCGGGTATCGCGACTTGCGATCAGCGATCAGTAGCGATCGAGATCGATATCGATACCCAGCGAGCGGATTTCCTTCACCAGCACGTTGAACGATTCCGGCATGCCGGCATCGATCGAGTGCTCGCCCTTGACGATGTTTTCGTACACCTTGGTACGGCCGTTCACGTCATCGGACTTGACCGTCAGCATTTCCTGCAGCACGTAGGACGCGCCGTATGCTTCCAGTGCCCACACTTCCATCTCACCGAAACGCTGACCACCGAACTGCGTCTTGCCGCCCAGCGGTTGCTGCGTCACCAGCGAGTACGGACCGGTCGAACGCGCGTGCATCTTGTCGTCCACCAGGTGGTGCAGCTTCAGCATGTGCATCACACCCAGCGTGACCGGACGCTCGAACGCTTCACCGGTGCGGCCGTCGTACAGCGTGACCTGTTGCTTGGAAGCGGTCAGGCCCTTCTCGCGCGCGATGTCGTCCGGGTACGCCAGATCCAGCATGCGGCGGATTTCGGCCTCATGCGCCCCGTCGAACACCGGCGTCGCGAACGGCACGCCCTTCTTCAGGTTCGTGGCCAGCTCCAGCACTTCGGCATCGGACAGGCTTTCCAGGTCTTCCGGCTTGCCGCTCTCGTTGTAGATCTGCGCGAGCAGCGCGCGGAGTTCCTGCGCCTTGGCCTGCGCGCGCAGCATGTCGCCGATGCGCTGGCCCAGGCCGCGTGCGGCCCAACCCAGGTGGGTTTCCAGAATCTGGCCCACGTTCATCCGCGACGGCACGCCCAGCGGGTTCAGCACGATGTCGGCCGGCGTACCGTCCGCCATGTACGGCATGTCTTCGATCGGCACGATCTTCGACACCACACCCTTGTTACCGTGACGGCCGGCCATCTTGTCGCCAGGCTGCAGGCGGCGCTTCACGGCCAGGTACACCTTGACCATCTTGATCACGCCCGGCGGCAGTTCGTCGCCCTGCGTGAGCTTCTTGCGCTTTTCCTCGAAGGCCAGATCGAACTCGTGACGCTTCTGCTCGATGGCTTCCTTGACGGCTTCCAGTTGGGCAGCAACTTCCTCGTCGGCCGGACGGATGTCGAACCAGTGATACTTGTCGAGGTCGGCCAGGTACTCGCGCGTCAGCTTGGCGCCCTTGGCCAGCTTCTTCGGACCACCGTTGACGGTCTTGTCGAGCAGCAGGCGTTCCAGACGCTGGAACGCGTCGCCTTCCACGATACGCAGCTGGTCGTTCAGGTCCAGGCGGTAGCGCTTCAGTTCGTCATCGATGATCGACTGGGCACGCTTGTCGCGCGTCACGCCTTCGCGGGTGAAGACCTGGACGTCGATCACGATGCCGCTCATGCCCGACGGCACGCGCAGCGAGGTGTCCTTCACGTCCGATGCCTTTTCGCCGAAGATCGCGCGCAGCAGCTTCTCTTCCGGCGTGAGCTGGGTTTCGCCCTTCGGCGTGACCTTGCCCACCAGCACGTCGCCGGCTTCCACCTCAGCGCCGATGTACGTGATGCCCGACTCGTCCAGGCGCGCGAGTTGCGCTTCGGCGAGGTTCGAGATGTCGCGCGTGATTTCCTCGGGTCCCAGCTTCGTGTCGCGGGCAACGACCGACAGTTCCTCGATGTGGATCGAGGTGTAGCGGTCTTCGGCCACCACGCGTTCGGAGATCAGGATCGAGTCTTCGAAGTTGTAGCCGTTCCACGGCATGAACGCCACCAGCATGTTCTGGCCGAGCGCCAGTTCGCCGAGGTCGGTCGAGGCGCCATCGGCAATCACGTCGCCGCGGGCCACGGTGTCGCCCACCTTGACCATCGGACGCTGGTTGATGTTGGTGTTCTGGTTCGAGCGCGTGTACTTGATCAGGTTGTAGATATCCACGCCGACTTCGCCGGCCACGGCTTCGTCGTCGTTCACCCGGATCACGATACGCATCGCATCGACGTAGTCCACCAGGCCGCCACGCATGGCTTGCACGGCGGTGCCCGAGTCGACCGCAACGGTACGCTCGATGCCGGTGCCCACCAGCGGCTTGTCCGGACGCAGGCAAGGCACGGCCTGACGCTGCATGTTCGCGCCCATCAGTGCGCGGTTTGCGTCATCGTGCTCGAGGAACGGCACGAGCGAGGCGGCGGCCGACACGATCTGCGACGGCGCCACGTCGATGTACTGCACGCGGTCCGGCGTGACCATACGGGTCTCACGCTCGGAGCCTTCGCGGGCGGAGACCAGTTCGTCGATCAGGTTGCCGTCGGCGTCGACCGTCGCGTTGGCCTGGGCCACCACGTACTTGCCTTCCTCGATGGCCGACAGGTAGTCCACCTGGTCGGTCAGCTTGCTGTCCACGACCTTGCGGTACGGCGTCTCGAGGAAGCCGTATTCGTTCAGGCGGGCATACAGTGCCAGCGAGTTGATCAGGCCGATGTTCGGACCTTCCGGCGTTTCGATCGGGCACACGCGGCCATAGTGGGTCGGGTGCACGTCACGGACTTCAAAGCCCGCGCGCTCACGCGTCAGACCGCCCGGGCCCAGTGCCGAAACACGACGCTTGTGCGTGATTTCCGACAGCGGGTTGGTCTGGTCCATGAACTGCGACAGCTGCGACGAGCCGAAGAACTCGCGAATCGCCGACGAGATCGGCTTCGAGTTGATCAGGTCGTGCGGCATCAGGTTTTCCGTCTCGGCCTGGCCCAGACGTTCCTTGACGGCGCGCTCCACGCGCGACAGGCCGGCGCGGAACTGGTTTTCCGCCAGTTCGCCGACGCAACGCACGCGACGATTGCCGAGGTGGTCGATATCGTCGACTTCGCCCTTGCCGTTACGCAGGTTGACCAGGATCTTGATGGTCTCGAGGATGTCCTCGTCCTGCAGCACCATGCTGCCTTCGCCGCTCGGGCGCGACAGGCGGCTGTTGACCTTCATGCGGCCAACGCGCGACAGGTCGTACGATTCCTCGCTGTAGAACAGGCGCTGGAACAGCGCTTCCACGGCTTCCTCGGTCGGCGGTTCGCCCGGGCGCATCATGCGATAGATCGCGATACGCGCGGCGGTCTGGTCGGCGGTCTCGTCCACGCGCAGCGTCTGCGACATGTACGGGCCCTGGTCGAGGTCGTTGGTGTACAGCGTCTGGATTTCCTTGACGCCGGCTTCGCGCAGGTTCTCGAGCAGCGACTCGGTCAGCTCGTCGTTGGCGTTGGCGATCACTTCGCCCGTGTCCGGGTCGATGATGTTCTTCGCCAGCACGCGGCCGAGCAGGTAGTCTTCCGGCACGCTGATCAGCTTGGTGCCAGCCGAGTCCAGGTCGCGAATATGCTTCGCGTTGATACGCTTGTCCTTCTCCACGACGACGCGACCGTTCTTGTCGACGATGTCGAAGCGCGCGACTTCACCGCGCAGACGCTCGGGCACGAACTCCAGCTGCGCGCCTTCGGCCTGCAGCGTGAAGTTATCGAACACGAAGAAGTGCGCGAGGATCTGTTCCGGCGTGAGGCCGATCGACTTCAGCAGGATCGTCACCGGCATCTTGCGGCGGCGGTCGACGCGGAAGTAGAGGATGTCCTTCGGGTCGAACTCGAAGTCGAGCCACGAGCCACGGTACGGAATGATCCGGGCCGAGAACAGCAGCTTGCCCGAGCTGTGCGTCTTGCCCTTGTCGTGCTCGAAGAACACGCCAGGCGAACGGTGCAGCTGGGACACGATGACACGCTCGGTGCCATTGATCACGAACGAGCCGGTCGAGGTCATGAGCGGAATCTCGCCCATGTACACTTCCTGCTCCTTCACTTCCTTGACCTTGCCCGGGTTCTCGCGATCGTTGATGATCAGGCGAACCTTGGCGCGCAGGGCCGAGTGGAACGTCAGGCCACGCTGCTGACATTCCTTGACGTCGAACGGCGGGTTCGACAGGTGATACGACACAAACTCCATACGGGCGAGCCCGTTATGGGAGGAAATGGGGAAGATCGCGTTGAAAGCGGCCTGCAACCCTTCGCTCTTGCGGCGCGCGGCAGGCGTATCCGCTTGCAGGAACTGGGTGTAGGATTCAATCTGGGTGGCAAGCAGGAATGGAACCTGATGAACCGTCGCGCGCTTCGCAAACGATTTGCGAATGCGCTTCTTTTCGGTGAAGCTGTACGCCATGGGATCTCCGAATCATCGCAGGGCAGGCTGGACCTGTCCCACCCTGAGGTGTTCAGCGACTGGGAGGGGATTTGGCGGTTGGCCGCTACCAACCTCTGGCTGACGGTGTCCGCACGCTGCGGGCGGTGTGGTCGTTGCGCGGCGCAACGCCTGTACTCGCCCGGGGAACACCCGACCAAACTTGTCTTCTGCAGTCGGTTCAGAAGACAAACATCAGCAGCAACCATGTAGTGTGCCACTGATGTTTGGCTTCTGCTGCGGCAGCCGCAATTCGGGCACCGCGCAGTATCCGTTACATCACTTTTGAGTCGATTCGACCCGACGTCGCGTCGACTGAACTCCACTTTCTCGCTCTGCCCGCCTGAAGCGATCTACCCGCCTGAAGCGATCGCCGCCACAGCCATGCGGGTGCCGCATCAAACACACCCCACAGAAGCGCAAAAAGGCTGGCGCCGGGAATTTCCCTTTGCCAGCCCCATTCGCGTGCCCGGAGGCACGCGCGTACAGCTTACTTGACTTCGACCTTCGCGCCGGCGTCTTCCAGCTTCTTCTTGGCTTCGTCGGCAGCAGCCTTGTCCACGCCTTCCTTGACGGGCTTCGGTGCGCCATCGACCAGGTCCTTGGCTTCCTTCAGGCCCAGACCGGTGATTTCGCGCACGGCCTTGATCACGCCAACCTTGTTGGCGCCAACTTCGGCCAGGATCACGTTGAACTCGGTCTTTTCTTCAGCAGCGGCAGCGCCACCACCAGCGCCCGGAGCGGCGGCAACAGCCATCGCAGCGGCGGACACGCCAAACTTCTCTTCGAACGCCTTGACCAGGTCGTTCAGCTCCATCACGGACATCGCGCCAACGGCTTCGAGGATGTCGTCTTTGGTGATTGCCATGGAAATACTCCTAGATGTGATTCGGTATTCGGTAATGCGATCTGTCTATGCGAGACGACGCGAGGCTCAGGCCGCTTCCGCGGGAGCGCCTTCTTCCTTCTTGGCAGCCAGCGCGGCCAGCAGGCGGGCAAAGCCCGACACCGGCGCTTGCATGACACCAAGCAGCTGAGCAATCAGTTCGTCGCGGCTCGGGATCGTTGCCAGCGCCTTGACGGCGTTGACGTCGAGCACCTTGCCGTCATACGACCCTGCGCGCAGGACCAGCTTGTCGTTGGTCTTGGCAAAGTCGTTCAGAACCTTGGCCGCCGCCACTGCATCTTCGGAAATACCGTAGATCAGCGGGCCGGTCATTTGCTCCGCGAGGCCTGCAAACGGCGTACCTTCGACGGCGCGGCGGGCCAGCGTGTTCTTGAGAACGCGCAGGTAGACGCCTTGCTGGCGAGCGGAGGAACGCAGCTTGGTCAGATCGCCAACCGTGATGCCGCGATATTCGGCGACGACGATGGTCTGGGCGTTGGCGACTTGCGCCGAAACCTCAGCAACGACGGCCTTCTTATCTTCAATATTGAGTGGCACGGTTAAGCTCCAAAACGATGCAGGTGGCAGGCCATCAGGCCGGCCACTGGCATCAGTCCAAACGAACGGCGTCCGATTGGCCCGAATCACCCAGTCACCCGGATGCTTCAATCCCTTCGGGTTCGCCATCTGCGCTGGCGGGGCGGTCGACGTCGGCAGAACCGCACCGTACGCAACCTTCCGATTAAGCCCGCGTGGCCAACTGCGCCCGCGGACACCAGCGGTCTTTGATAACCAGCGGTGCCACCCCGACGCGATCGCATCGGCGAATAGCACCACTGCCCAAAGCCTTGACTCCTTTCCCTGTGGGTCCGGAGCCGGTCCCGCCTGAAGCGGGACCATCAATTCCTGTCCGACCGGTGTTATCGGGATCCGGTCAGCCTGTAGCCGTCAGGCCTGATCGAAGATCAGGCAGCCAGCGAAGTCTGGTCGACGCGCACACCAACGCCCATCGTGGACGACACGGCGATCTTGCGCAGGTACACGCCCTTGCTCGAGGCCGGCTTGGCCTTGACCAGCGCGTCCAGCAGTGCCGACAGGTTGCTCTTCAGCGCGGCGTCCTCAAACGAACGGCGGCCGATAGTGGCGTGGATGATACCGGCCTTGTCGACACGGAACTGAACCTGACCGGCCTTGGCGTTCTTCACGGCCTGGGCCACATCGGGGGTCACGGTACCGACCTTCGGGTTCGGCATCAGGCCACGCGGACCGAGGATCTGGCCCAGCGTACCGACGATACGCATCGTGTCCGGCGAAGCGATCACGACGTCGAAATTCAGGTTGCCGGCCTTGACCTGTTCAGCCAGGTCTTCCATGCCGACCACGTCCGCGCCAGCGTCCTTGGCCGCCTGAGCCTTGTCGCCCTGGGCGAACACGGCCACGCGCACAGACTTGCCGGTACCTGCCGGCAGCACCACGGAACCACGCACCACCTGGTCCGACTTCTTGGCGTCGATGCCCAGCTGCACGGCCACGTCGATCGATTCGTCGAACTTGGCAGTGGCGGCACCCTTCACCAGGCCCAGGGCCTCGTCGATCGGGTAGAACTTGGTACGCTCGATCTTCGCCTTGTTGGCGGCGACGCGCTTGGAAACGTTAGCCATTTACAGACCCTCCACGGTAATGCCCATCGAACGTGCCGAACCGGCGATCGTACGCACGGCGGCGTCGAGGTCGGCTGCGGTCAGGTCGGCATTCTTGGCCTTGGCGATTTCTTCAGCCTGGGCGCGGGTGATCTTGCCCACCTTGTCGGTGTGCGGCTTCGGCGAGCCCTTGGTCACGCCGGCTGCCTTCTTGATCAGCACGGTCGCGGGGGGCGACTTCATCACGAACGTGAAGCTCTTGTCGGCGAAGGCGGTAATCACCACCGGCACCGGCAGACCGGGTTCCATACCCTGGGTCTGGGCGTTGAACGCCTTGCAGAACTCCATGATGTTCAGACCACGCTGACCCAGTGCGGGACCAACGGGCGGGGAGGGATTTGCCTTACCAGCCGGAATTTGCAGCTTGATAAAGCCAACGATCTTCTTGGCCATCTTTACTCCATACGGATCTCCCGATTCGGGGTAGATCCTGTTGAGTCGTAACGCGCTGTCGCCACGCCATGCGTGACCTCACGCTCCTCTTTGGATCCGGATCATCGTCCGGATCGTCCCGTCGCCCGCCTTGCGGAGGCGCCGGGCAAAGCTCCTTACACCTTCTCGACCTGGCCGAACTCAAGCTCGACCGGTGTCGCGCGCCCGAAGATCGTGACCGAGACGCGCAGGCGCGACTTCTCGTAGTTCACTTCCTCGACGTTGCCGTTGAAGTCGGTGAACGGGCCGTCCTTGACCCGCACCATTTCGCCCACTTCGAACAGCGTCTTGGGACGCGGCTTCTCGACCCCTTCCTGCATCTGGGTCATGATCTTGTCGACTTCCCGCTGGGAAATCGGGCTTGGTCGGTTACGCGCACCGCCCACGAAACCGGTCACCTTGCTGGTGTTCTTCACCAGGTGCCACGTTTCGTCGGTCATTTCCATTTCCACCAGCACGTAGCCCGGGAAGAAACGACGCTCGGTTACCGACTTGTGACCGCCCTTGATCTCGACGACTTCTTCCGAAGGCACCAGGATGCGGCCAAACTTGTCCTGCATCTCGGCGCGTTCGATGCGCTCCTGCAGCGCGCGCTGCACACTCTTTTCCATGCCGGAATAAGCGTGCACGACATACCAGCGCTTCTTCGACGAAGGCGATTCGGCGGTGGTGTTTTCCTGCTGAGCGTTATCCGTCATGTCCTACCTCTTATTTCCAGCCCAGTACGAGCGAGAAGATGACCCACTCGATGAGCTTGTCAGCCGACCACAGGAACAGCGCCATGATGACGACAAAGGCAAAGACGAGGCCCGTCATCTGTCCGGCTTCCTTGCGCGTCGGCCAAACGACCTTGCGAACTTCCCGATACGATTCCTTGGCAAATCCGACAAAGTCCTTGCCGGGCGCGGACACCAGCGCCACCACGACGCCGGCCGCCAGGCCGGCAAACAGGGCTGCGCCGCGCACGTATGCAGGCTGCTGCGCCAGCACGTAGAAACCGATGACCCCGGCAACCACCAGGAGCACCGCCACCGCGAGCAGCCACTTGCCGCTCGAGGCACCTACGGTTTCGACATTGGGATTGGCCATGTTTCGCAAACGAGACTAAGCCGCGTCACGATTACTCTTCGCGACGCGGCTGATTGATTTGGCAGGGGCAGAGGGAATCGAACCCCCAACCTTCGGTTTTGGAGACCGACGCTCTGCCAGTTGAGCTATACCCCTAAAACAACTTTGGGGTCGGCGCTGCCGCCAACCCCTTCTGGCAAACGAACGCGACCGGTTGGTATCGCGCTCGCCAGTGCTACTGCTTAGTCGAGGATCTTGGCCACGACGCCGGCGCCGACGGTACGGCCGCCTTCGCGGATAGCGAAGCGCAGACCTTCTTCCATGGCGATCGGGGCGATCAGCTTGACCGTGATCGACACGTTGTCACCCGGCATCACCATTTCCTTGTCCTTCGGCAGCTCGATCGAGCCGGTCACGTCGGTCGTACGGAAATAGAACTGCGGGCGGTAGTTGTTGAAGAACGGCGTATGACGGCCACCTTCGTCCTTCGACAGAATGTACACCTCGCCCGTGAAGTGCGTGTGCGGCTTGATCGAGCCCGGCTTGCACAGAACCTGACCACGCTCCACGTCTTCACGCTTCGTGCCGCGCAGCAGCAGGCCAACGTTGTCACCGGCCTGACCCTGGTCCAGCAGCTTGCGGAACATTTCAACGCCCGTGCAGGTCGTCTTCACCGTCGGGCGGATACCCACGATTTCGATTTCCTCACCGACCTTGATCACGCCACGCTCGATACGACCCGTCACCACCGTGCCACGGCCCGAGATCGAGAACACGTCTTCCACCGGCATCAGGAACGTACCGTCAACCGCGCGCTCCGGCGTCGGGATGTACGTGTCCAGCGCGTCGGCCAGGCGCATGATCGCCTCTTCGCCCAGGTCGCCCTTGTCGCCTTCCAGCGCCAGCTTGGCCGAACCCTTGATGATCGGCGTGTCGTCGCCCGGGAACTCGTACTTCGACAGCAGCTCGCGCACTTCCATTTCCACCAGCTCGAGCAGCTCGGCGTCGTCCACCATGTCGCACTTGTTCAGGAACACGATGATGTACGGCACACCAACCTGGCGCGCCAGCAGAATGTGCTCACGCGTCTGCGGCATCGGGCCGTCAGCGGCCGAGCACACCAGGATCGCGCCGTCCATCTGCGCCGCACCCGTGATCATGTTCTTCACATAGTCAGCGTGGCCCGGGCAGTCAACGTGCGCGTAGTGACGGTTCGCCGTCTCGTATTCCACGTGCGCCGTGTTGATCGTGATACCACGTGCCTTCTCTTCCGGCGCCGCGTCGATTTCGTCGTACTTCTTGGCCGAGCCGCCGAACTTCGAAGCCAGCACCGTGGCGATCGCCGCCGTCAGCGTCGTCTTGCCATGGTCAACGTGACCAATCGTACCAACGTTCACGTGCGGCTTGGTCCGCTCGAACTTTTCCTTTGCCATTTCGCGACTCCTGTCTCGGTAGCAATTGCCAGTGCGGGTATTTGGTGCCCATGGGCAGGATCGAACTGCCGACCTCTCCCTTACCAAGGGAGTGCTCTACCACTGAGCCACATGGGCGAAACTTGACTACTACTTGACGGCAACCGCGACACTGGAGCGGGTGAAGGGAATCGAACCCTCGTCGTAAGCTTGGAAGGCTTCTGCTCTACCATTGAGCTACACCCGCCCGGGTTACTTCCTGCTTCACCGGCATTGCCGGGTTGCTGTCTTGCATTCTGGTGGAGAGGGCTGGATTCGAACCAGCGTAGGCGTAAGCCAACAGATTTACAGTCTGCCCCCTTTAGCCACTCGGGCACCTCTCCGCAGAGAACTTGCGATTATGGTGGAGCTCGTCAGGGCTGTCAAGCGCTTTCCCTTGCGGGAATTGGCTTTGCGGCTGGCCCCGGGAGCTTGCCACCGAACTGGATCCGAACTGTCCAGCGGCGCGGTAGCGGCCCACAATCGGCGCGATAAACATCACGCTCTCACCTATAGGGGTCGCGCCTTTTCGCGCTCTTGATGCGCAACGATCGCTTCGAGCTGATCGTTGCCGCAAAAAGACAAAACCCCCCAGCGGTAAAGCTGGGGGGTTCTGAGGATAAGAGCCTGGCGATGACCTACTTTCACACGGGTAGTCCGCACTATCATCGGCGCGGAGTTGTTTCACGGTCCTGTTCGGGATGGGAAGGGGTGGTTCCAACTCGCTATGGTCACCAGGCATGAGGGGTTGCCGGGCTGACGCGAAGGCGGTCAGCGCGGCGAATCGGGGTGTAGTAAAGGTTGGGTACTGCTTGTGTATTGGGGTTGTGCTTGTACTGGCCAAGGCGGCACAGCTGAACTCGTCACTGGGCAAGACACACCAGTTATAGGATCAAGCCTTACGGGCAATTAGTACTGGTTAGCTTAACGCATTACTGCGCTTCCACACCCAGCCTATCAACGTCCTGGTCTCGAACGACCCTTCAAGGAGGTCAAGCCTCCAGGGAATCCTCATCTTCAGGCGAGTTTCCCGCTTAGATGCTTTCAGCGGTTATCTCTTCCGTACATAGCTACCCTGCGATGCCTCTGGCGAGACAACAGGTACACCAGCGGTACGTCCACTCCGGTCCTCTCGTACTAGGAGCAGCCCCCGTCAAGATTCCAACGCCCACGGCAGATAGGGACCAAACTGTCTCACGACGTTTTAAACCCAGCTCACGTACCTCTTTAAATGGCGAACAGCCATACCCTTGGGACCGGCTACAGCCCCAGGATGAGATGAGCCGACATCGAGGTGCCAAACACCGCCGTCGATATGAACTCTTGGGCGGTATCAGCCTGTTATCCCCAGAGTACCTTTTATCCGTTGAGCGATGGCCCTTCCATTCAGAACCACCGGATCACTATGTCCTGCTTTCGCACCTGCTCGACTTGTCGGTCTCGCAGTTAAGCACGCTTTTGCCATTGCACTTTAGGTACGATGTCCGACCGTACCAAGCGTACCTTCGAACTCCTCCGTTACACTTTGGGAGGAGACCGCCCCAGTCAAACTGCCTACCATGCACTGTCCCCGACCCGGATTCACGGGCCAAGGTTAGAACCTCAAACAAACCAGGGTGGTATTTCAAGGACGGCTCCACGAGAACTAGCGTCCTCGCTTCAAAGCCTCCCACCTATCCTACACAGACCGGTTCAAAGTCCAATGCAAAGCTACAGTAAAGGTTCATGGGGTCTTTCCGTCTAGCCGCGGGGAGATTGCATCATCACAAACACTTCAACTTCGCTGAGTCTCGGGAGGAGACAGTGTGGCCATCGTTACGCCATTCGTGCAGGTCGGAACTTACCCGACAAGGAATTTCGCTACCTTAGGACCGTTATAGTTACGGCCGCCGTTTACCGGGACTTCAATCAAGAGCTTGCACCCCATCATTTAATCTTCCGGCACCGGGCAGGCGTCACACCCTATACGTCCACTTTCGTGTTTGCAGAGTGCTGTGTTTTTATTAAACAGTCGCAGCCACCATTTTATTGCAACCCCTTCACCCTTCTGGCGCAGGCCAGTCAAGCTACCAGGGCGTACCTTATCCCGAAGTTACGGTACCAATTTGCCGAGTTCCTTCTCCCGAGTTCTCTCAAGCGCCTTAGAATACTCATCTCGCCCACCTGTGTCGGTTTGCGGTACGGTCTCGTATGACTGAAGCTTAGAGGCTTTTCTTGGAACCACTTCCGATTGCTTCGCAGCATAAAGCCGCTCGCCCCACATCCTTGAATTCCGCGCCCGGATTTGCCTGAGCGCCTTCTCCAATGCAGGGACCGGGACTTCCAACACCCGGACAACCTTCCGCGATCCGTCCCCCCATCGCATCATACGACGGTGCAGGAATATTAACCTGCTTCCCATCAGCTACGCATCTCTGCCTCGCCTTAGGGGCCGACTCACCCTACGCCGATGAACGTTGCGTAGGAAACCTTGGGCTTACGGCGAGGGGGCCTTTCACCCCCTTTATCGCTACTCATGTCAGCATTCGCACTTCTGATACCTCCAGCATCCTTTACAAGACACCTTCACAGGCTTACAGAACGCTCTCCTACCACGCAATTGCTTGCGTCCGCAGCTTCGGTGACTGGCTTAGCCCCGTTACATCTTCCGCGCAGGACGACTCGATCAGTGAGCTATTACGCTTTCTTTAAAGGGTGGCTGCTTCTAAGCCAACCTCCTGACTGTTTTAGCCTTCCCACTTCGTTTCCCACTTAGCCAATCTTGGGGACCTTAGCTGGCGGTCTGGGTTGTTTCCCTCTTGACACCGGACGTTAGCACCCGATGTCTGTCTCCCGTGATTGCACTCTTCGGTATTCGGAGTTTGCTATGGCGGGGTAATCAGCAATAGACCCCCCAACCATG